>NZ_CP136995.1:1805867-2407823 GCF_033110285.1 Ottowia sp. SB7-C50 | reverse complement strand
CCGGCTGGGGGTCAAACCCCACCTTGCGAATGGCCTCCAGCGCTGGCGCAATGGACGGTTCGTCAGCATCGACGGTCAGCATCCGCTGGCCGAGTTGAAAGCGCAGCCCACGGATACCTGGAACTCCGTCGAGAGCTCGGCGGATTTCCGACTCTTCCGCCGCGCAATCCATCGTGGCGATACGAAAACTGCGGCCGCGCGTGGCGGTCGGAACACGGGAAATAGGTGCCGTGTCGATGGAGCAGGCGCCGCAGCAATCGTTGCTGCGAGCGTCCGCATAATCTTGGTCAGTGTGAGTGTTTTTCATGGACGATCCTTTAACCTTTCCCATATTGCAAACCCTGTAGTCGGTGTAGAGTCAAGCCCATACTGCCTTGAAGACAGGCGGAAAGGGGCTGCTGATGAAGATTGGAATCTTGGCCGAAGCCACGGGAACGCCCGTTGAAACCATCCGCTTCTACGAGCGCGAAGGTCTGCTGCCGCCTCCGGCGCGTGCCGAAAACAACTACCGTATGTACTTGCCGGTCCATGTCGAGCGGCTGGCATTTGTCCGGCAGTGCCGCAACCTCGACATGACCCTCGACGAAATCCGCGCGCTGCTCGCGCTGCGGGAATCACCCGCGCAGGATTGTGGCGACATCAACACGTTGCTCGACGAACACATCGGCCACGTCGCGCAGCGCATCCGGGAACTTCGCGCGCTTGAGGCAGACCTCAAGGCGTTGCGCGCGCGCTGCATCGCACCGCATGCGGTCACCGAATGCGGCATCCTCAGTGGCCTCGACACCGCGGCTGCGGCGGGGCCGGAGCTAGCTAGGCGACGTCATGTGCATGGCGCGCACTGAGGGGTACAGCGGCGCATAGACTGTCGCCATCTGGGCCAGTCATCGCGGTTCGGCCAAGGGCTAGAGTCGGTTGCAGCACATCTGCTTGACATTGCGTTGACTTCAGGGTTTGAAATGGCACCGTCAAAACTCGACGTTGATTTTGTCAAGCCATGCCCGGCATACCGGCCTCACTGCTGCGGCTGGATGCAATGCGCGCAGCGCCTACCAGTCCCAGGGCCAGCCCTACGGAAACCAGTGTCATCATGACATCGAATGTCGCCACCCGGTGCGCGATCAACGGTTCCAGCGCGGTCTGTTGGCGCTGGAAGTGATCCACTTGGCGCGCGTACCCTTCGCAGTTTGCCGGGTCACCCAATGCCAATGGGAAGCGCAGAACTTCATCCAACGGAATGCGCCTATAGGCCAATAGCCGTGGAAAGCACCGGCGCCGACATCGATGCCAAGACCCTGCCCCGGCTGTTCAACCGCTTCTACCGCGCCGATGCTTCCAGGGCCCATCCGGATTCCGACGGCTCCGGGCTGGGTGTGCCCATCACGCGGGCCATCGCCGAGGCCCATGCCGGCCAGGTCACGGCGACCTCGGGCCAGGGGGCGAACCTGCTTCGCTCTGGTGTTTCCGCATCGCGTTGCCAAGCCCCGAAGCTGACAACAATGTCATCGGGTTGTCTGGGTTCTGTTGGGTAGGGGTTTCTACCATGAACACATCTCCTCAACGCCCGCCCAAGGCATTAGAGATGCAAGTTTCATCCAACCTCGTCAGGAGCTTTGACCATGACCCAACAACGCCTCTCCCTCTCCTCCATGATCGCCGCCGCGGCCGCAGTGGCCGCCCTGGGCCTTCCGGGGATGGCTTCGGCCGCATACGAGCACCCTGCCAACAACGAAACCGGAGTCATCGTTCACCCGGAGCACTTCAAGAGCGAGAAGACACGAGCACAGGTGATTGCAGAAACCAAGGCTGCCATGCAACAAGGCCGCCTTTCCTACGGTGAAAGTAATTACCCGATCGGCACGCCCACACCCGATGCAGGCTCTGGCAAGACGCGAGCACAGGTGATTGCGGAAACCAAGGCTGCCATGCAGCAAGGCCGCCTTTCCTACGGTGAAAGTAATTACCCGATCGGCACACCCACACCCGACGCAGGCTCTGGCAAGACGCGAGCACAGGTGATCAACGAATTGCAGAACGAATCGCCTGCCGAACGCAATGCTCGCCTGCGTTTCTACTCCCGGGGTTGATGGCCCCCCCAGTTGGGATTGCAGTGGACTGCGTTGAATCCATTTTATGGGATCGTTGGGGTCGGCCTGACTAGCCTCGGGACAGCCCAGGCCGCCGCCCAATTTCCCATGAAACCCCACCGCTGCGCACCGTCGCGGCGATCTGCCGCCCCAGCCGCTGTTCAATCACCGACCGCCACGGCACCAAGCTAAATCCCATGCCGTCATCGAGTACGGCGTAGCGTCCGCTGGCGAGCATGACCGAGCGCCGGTAGATGCCGGCCACACGCTGCCCGTCTGCCGTGGGGCGGTGCGCCAGGCCGGTTTCGGCGGCAATGTCCTGGGCAACCTGCGCCAGTTCCCGGTTGCGCAACGTGCCCAGCAGGTTGCGTGCCAGGATCACCCGCTGCCCCCGCCGCTCGGCCAGCCCCTGTTCGGCCAGGAAGTCGGCGCGTTGCTGCATCGCCTGCTTGGCCTCGCCGCCAAAGCCCAGGTCGCCTAGGCCCTTGCCGCCGCCGATCAGTTGCTGGTCGAGCCAGGTGGCGCCGATCACGCGGGCCTGCCGCTCGATGGGTATGTGCGATTTCAGCTCCACGGCCACGCCGCCCAGGCGCTGCGCGTCGTACTGGCGGCCACGCTCGGGCAGGTCGTCCGGCACCTTCCATAGCCCCTCGGCCACGCGCTCCACGATGCCCGCTCGGCGCAGGGCTTCCAGGCGCCGGACGTGGACCGCCACGACTTCGTGCGGGTCGCGGTCGGGCGTGGCCTGACCTTGCGCGATGGCGAGATGATGGTCGGCGCGGTACAGGCCATCGCTCGCCAGCGCGGCGATGTTGCGATCGGCTGCGCGCACGTCAGCCGATCCCTTCACTTCCACCACGGCGCCCGTCGGATAGTTCGCCAGCTCGTCACGGGCATTGAGCGCGACGTAGTGGGCTTTGCCGTCCACGCCGTCGATGACCAGATACCCCCGGTCGCGCAGTTCGTCGGCCAGCCCCTTCGCGGCCACGCGGCCGAGAATGGTTCGACCATCGTCCCCAGGCTCGAATACCGCCAGTTCGCGCGGTTCGCCGCGCATGGCCCGCTGCATGGTGCGGATGATGTCGCCGCGCTCGCCGAGAGCACGCAAGGTTTTCTCCGCGTCGGCATGGACGGCCCAGGTGCCGGGCTGCATCTCGTCGGCCAGGCCCAGGCGCTGCAAGCGTTGCAGACGACCGATCAGCAGCAGGCGCTGGCGCTGCAATCTCGGCTCATTGAAGCGTTCGACATGCACCAGGCCATCGTCACCCAGCTCGCGCTTGAGGGTCCGATCCAGGCTCGTCCACCGCTCCTGATCCACCTCGCGCGTCAAGGTCTGCTGGATCTCCAGCTCGGTGCGCGGCCCCAGCCATTCGGTCGCCAGTTCGGCGGCGCGATGACGGAAGCCATCGGCGATGTAGTCGCCGGCGATGACGAGGTCTTTGCCGGTGTCGTCGCGCCCGCGCACGATCAGGTGGGTATGCGGGTTGTCGGTGTTCCAATGATCGACCGCCACCCATTCCAGCCGCGTGCCCAGGTCGGCCTCCATGCGGCCCATGAGGTGCCTGGTATATGTGCGCAAGTCTTCCAGTTCCGCGCCATCCTCGGGCGAGAGGATGAAGCGGAAATGATGCCGGTCGTCGGCGCAGCGCTCCTTGAAGGCTTCGAGGTCGGCGGCATCGGTCTGCGGCCCGTAGGCTTGCCCCGGCTCGCCATCGCGGCCCGCGCCATCGCGCTCGATGTAGCGCAGGTGCTTGGCGAGCGACTGCGGGCTGGCCCGCTGCTGATTGACCAGCAGCGTCTTGATGGCCACGCGCCGCGACATGGGCGTGAGCTTCGCCCCCGCGAAGCGCGCTGCCGTGTGGCCGCGTCCCAGGCGCGAGCCGGGCCGCTGGCCGGTGCCCCTCCCGGCGCCGCCAGCCGCCCCAGGACGGCGCACCGAGGACTTGCCGCTGCTGGCCCTGCCTGCCTGCTTGAGCACCTTGGAGACGAAGCCCTGGCCCCGGTTCTTCGGGGCACTGGGGCGGATGCGGAAATCATCGTCGCGGCGGTCGGTCATGGCTGCGCTCCCTGCAAGCTCTGGCGTGTCCGGTCGTGCGAAGCACGCGGACATGCCTGCATTGGCGCGGGCTTCGCGCCCCAAGCGGCACGGCGGCGAAGCCGCTCCGTGCCGCGCAACCCCCCACGTGCAGACTGGCTTTGCGGGCCGACAGGTGCCGCACCCTTTTGTCTTGCCTTCCGCCTTTGCCCCTCGCTGACGCTCCGTGCAGCGGCGGCCCGGCGGCGCTGCGCTGCTTGCAGCCAGCGCGCCGGTGAACGCGCGAACCAGCGCGATGAGGGCCGCAGGCTGGGCGCGTTCGAGGCAAGACGCCTGCACATGGGAAGGCAGCGCGAAGTGCAGCGCGGATGCGCTGGCACTGCACGCGCGACGACATGCGGAGAGCCACCGGAGCGGCACGTCCGATGGCACGATGAGATGCACGGCAACGTGCAGCGAATCGGCGGCCATCATGGGCGAGACTCCAGCCAGATCGGATGCGCGACGCCGATCACGGCGGGTGCGCTGACCGGCCCGAAATACCGGCTGTCGAATGACGCCGGATTGGTCTCACTGAGCAGGAACAGTTCGCCGGGTTCAAGGCGACGGCACTGCGGCCACGCTGGCAGCGGACGGCCCAGCCGGTCGGCGGGCAGCACGGCGGCCATTGGCACGCCGTCGATCCAGACCAGCGCATCGAAGATGCACACAGTCTGCGGAGCTACCGCACCCACACGCTTGAGCAGCGGCACGCGCGCCGGCAGGTAGCCGCGCTGCGCGGCCAGCGCGGCAGCCTCTGGCGGCAGCGTGGTCAGCACGATGCTGCCAACGGACAACGGACGTGGCAGCGAGCCGGCACCGTGGCCCAGCGGATCGACGCGATACCAGCCGACCGCCACACTGTCGGACGGGTTGTAGATCAGACGCGGCAACGGATGCACGAAGGACGCCCAAGCCACCGCAGCGAGGCCGCAGGCGGACAGGCCCGCGAGCACGAGGCGAGCGTACAGGCGCGAGCAAGGACGCGGCGGAATGCCGGTTGCACCGGCAGCAGCGGATGGAAGCGTCATGACAGCGCCCTCCCGGTCAGCCAGGCGGCGTGCCGCTCGGCGGTGTATTCGGGCAGCGGCAGGCGCGCGGCGAGCCGGTTGCCCAGCGTGCGCCAGTACGCGGGCGAGACGGCGGCGGGCGCGATGCCCAGCGCCTCGATGGCGTCAATGCGTTCCAGCACAGCGCGAACTTGCCCGTCGCCCTCGGCGTGTAGCAGCAGGCGCGCGCCCGGCTGCACGCCAGGGATGCGCTGCGCCACGTCCAGCGGCGTGCAAGCCTGCATCACCATGAGCTGCCAGCGCACGGTGCCATAGTCGTTGGCCTGCCAGCGGATGCGGCAGAACACGGCGCCCGGCAGGAACACCGCGCTGCGCCGCCAGCGGTCGAGCTGGTGCGTGCGCGCGGGTTCGCCGAAGCGCAGGTAGAGCTTGAAGCGGGCCTCGATGTAGGCCAGCGCCACGCGCGTCAGCGGCGTGCTGGCGGGCTGGCCGGAAGCTGCTGCGAGCGCAGCCGTGGCCGCGATGGCAACAGGCGCGAGGGCAGACGAAGCGGATGCAGTCATGGCGTGTTCTCCCTGCGGTGTTCTGGAAACTCGCGCTCCAGCAGGCCGCGCAGCAGGTCGGCCACGGTCACGCCCTGCGTGAAGGCCGAGACCTTGATGCGCGCCCGCATCGCGGGCGTGATGTCGAGGGTCAGGCGAGCCGTGTAGAGGTCGCCTTTGCCCAGCGCATCGGCGTCGCCCTGGCGAATCCACGCCTCGGCGTGCGGATTCGCAGGCGGACGCGCGCCGATGCCGACGCGCTTTGCGCGGGGCGGCGGCTTCGCTGTCATGGCGTCCACCGCAGCAGTTCGTCCACCAGCGCGGTGATTTCGCGCGCGGCGGCGCTGTCGGGCGCCGTCTCGCGTGCAAGCCGGCCAGCGGCCACGCTGTCGGCGAACACGATGCGCTGATGCACTTCCGCGCGCAGCGCAGGCAGCGGCTGGTCGGCGAGCGCCTGGCGTGCTTCGCGCCCGATCACGGTGGTGCTGACGCGCCGATTGATGACGAAGGCCGCGCGTAGCGCAGGCCGAAACACCTGCGCCTCGCGGATCAGCGCGACCATCTCGGCGCTGGCCCACAAGTCGTAGGGGCTGGGCTGCACGGGGATCAGCACGCGCTCGGCCGCCAGCAGCGCGGAGCGCGCCAAGGCGGCGATTCTGGGCGGCCCGTCGATGACGACGTGATCGGCCCGTCTGGCGAGTTCCGGCGCTTCCTGATGCAGCGTTTCGCGTGCGAGGCCCACGGCGCTGAACAGCCGTGGCAAGCCTTGCTGGCTTCTGCGCTGCGTCCAGTCCAGCGATGAACCCTGCGGGTCGGCGTCCAGCAGGACGACGTGTTGACCGCGCATCGCCAGCTCGCCGGCGATATGTGTGGCGAGCGTGGTCTTGCCCACGCCGCCTTTCTGGTTGAGCAGAGCGACGATCATGGCCTGGCCTCCCTGCTTGGAAAACCTGGCGTTGATCTGCCTGCAAAACCTGCCAACTGGTGGCTGGTTTTGTCTGCCGTTGGTGGCCGCGTGGTGGTTGTCCACCGCAGCGGCGTTTCTCTACTAAAAGTTAGAGAATTTAAGTTAGGGAAGTTAGAGGGGCCGCAAACCCGCGCCGTTATTGGGTTTGCGGGCGATTCGTACTCCTGATAGCACGATAGGCGTACTCCCGATAGCACGATACCCCGTACTCCTGATAGCACGATTCCATCCACAGGTTCTCCCGGAGTTATCCCCGTGCCGTGTGCGGCACGGGCCGGAAGGTCAGCAGCTCGGCCTCGTTGTCCGGCATCCGCTCGATGCCCAGGACATAGCCGGGCAGCGACTGCCGCGCGACGAGCGCGCGCAGGTCGTAGGCGAAGTCCGAGAAGCGCGTGGCGCTGCCCGATTTCCGATACAGGTGTCGGAAATCGAACTGCCAGCCGCCCGGCTGTCGGCCGCCGTGCTTTCTCACCACGCGGTACAGCCACCGCTCGATGCCGCCGGTCAGCCGGAAATACGCCGGGTCGATGGTCAGCACCAGTGCCGCATCCAGCACGCCGCCATAGAACCAGTCCGGCAGGATCAGCTCGATGCCCAGCGGCGTGCGGCTGGCATCGGCCAGCTCCTTCCATTCGTTGATCCACGAGAAGCGGTGCAGCCGCCTTCCCGTGGTTTCGCGGATCGACGTGGCCACCGTGGTCGATTGCAGCCGATCCAGGGCCGCCTTGAGGCGCTGGTAGTCGCGCAGCGACGTACCGCGACCGATGAAGCGCAGGATCTCGTAGGGCGTGGCCTGCATCAGCCGCGACGGGCGCAGGCCCGCGTCGCGTGCTTCCACGATCTGACTGGCGGCCCAAATCAAGATGTCGGCATCCCAAATGGTGGCGATACCATGCTCCTGCGTGCCTTCCACGCGGATCGTGACGTTGCCGGCGCGGAAGTCGATCGGCGCCGTGCGCCGCGACTTCGCCAGCGAGAAAAGGGAAAGGCCATCAAGTCCTGGCTGTCGCGCGGTGCCATGCCTTCGCCCGGCAAGGCGCGGAACAGGTCGAGCTGTTCGCGCTCTTGCAACGGCCGCTGCCGGGATGGCAGCGCGGTGCTGGACATGGCGATGGCCTGCCGCGCACCGCCGATCAGCGCGCACGGCTGTCGGCCGAGTGGTGCTCGGCGTATTCGGGATCGGAAGTCGTCTCGAAGCTGCGGTCGGCGGCCCAGGCATCGAGGTCGGCCACGGCGTACATGACGCGCCGGCCGAACTTGCGAAAGCGCGGACCACCACCGATCACGCGCTGCTTTTCCAGCGTGCGCGGCGACAGGCGCAGGTATTCGGCCGCTTCGTCGTTGGTGAGATAGCGTTGGGGCTGCGCGGCAGCGGTCGAGACAGTGGCGGCAGGCCGCAAGGGAGCGGGACGCATGGTGTGAACCTCCATCGGTTGAAAGCGCCCGGCCACACAGCGCGACCGGATGGAGGCAGTCTCAGAAAACGCGGCCCTTCTACTCAGGGTCGTTTTGCGTCCACATCAAAACGACCCTTCTCAAGCGGCGGAAGCTGTGCTAGGTGGCGATAGCCGCCGCGCATCAGCGCATCGCCGCGCCGCACCAGGCGGCGCACCTTCGAGCGCAGGCCGCCGTCGCTGTACCAATCGGCCACAGCGTCGGCACCGAACAGTCCTTCGCCCACATCGCGCAAGGACGCGCCCGCGAGGGTCGCGTCGAGCGCCTGCAAGGTGTGCAGTTCCAGCAGCGCGGAAGGTGTTGGCCTGGGCGTGGTGGCAGCGAAGGTCGCGCCGCGTGCATGACCGCGCACAGGCGCGGCAGTGCCGCTCCGTTGGGCATAGGCCACGGCCATGCCGTCTTCCAGGCCGGGCGCCAGCGCAAAGCGCAGGCAATGGCCTGGGCTGCGCGCGATCAGCGCCAGCTTCTTGCCGTCGTGGAACAGTTGCTTGTGGCCGGGGATGCGCCAGAACGCGAAGGCGGTGGCATCCTGCGGCGGATCAGCGTCGGGGTAGAGCTGCACCACGGCGGCATGACCAGGCAGCCAGGCCGGATGCGCGTCACGCGCATCCAGCATCGGATCTTCCAGCAGGCGCAAGCCCCAGCGATGCGCTGCTTCAGGCCGGCCATGACGGCGCAGCCAGTCGAGCCGGTAGTCGGGATGCCTGCGCAGGTACTCCCAAGCGAGCGCGAGCGCATCCAGCCAAAAGACATACAGGTATGCGGCAGTCGGATACCAATGCGCGAGGTGATGAGGATTGACCATGACGTCTCCTCCTGCGAACAGGACTCGCCGCCACGGAAGAACTACGCGCTACATCGCCCTCGTCGGAACGTCATGGGTTACAAAGGCGGATGGGGCTGTCAAGACCGATTGGCTCCGATGTGTTGCGGTATTCGTCTCAATGCTGCGGCGGCAGCGCCCCGACCGGGGACACTGCACAAGCCAGCCTGCCGCGACCCGCGCCAAGCATCCTGTCTATTTGGGTCAGACTGGTGGGGCTACGCCGCAAGAATCCCGATTGAGACTTACCCGGTATGACACCAGACTGAAAAAGTCACAGTAAGCCGTATTCAGTCCGGGATCGCTCCGTCGCGCTCGGCCAGCCGGGTGTATTCCGACAGCGTGCGCGTGGGGCGGAAATAGAGGTCGCGCATCACGGGCTGCTGGCGCGGCCCGACGATGCCGGCCAGCTCGGACAGCTTGACGGTTCCCTGCGCCGGCATCCCGATTCCCAGGTCGATGAGTCCCTAGGCGGTGTCGCCATCGGCGGGATCGAGTGCGGCCAGCAGCCAGGTCACATGCGCGTCCGGCGTGAACAGCCGCACCACGGGCACCGGGTCGATGGCCCGGCCAGCGGCGCGGGCCTCGCCGTTGGCGAGCAGTTGCGCGCGTTCCGGGGCGGTGGTGAGCGGCTGCGGCATGGTCGGCAATCCCACAAATCCAATGGTGCACGAACGCGGTTCCACGTCGAAGCGCAGAACCGCGAAACCGGATTTGCGCCTTCGTGCGCAAGCACGGATGCGGTTCCGTGGCTCTACAGGAACCCGCCGATACGGATTTCCGTAAAAGCACAGGCATTGAATGAACACTATAGATTGTAGCTCTATAGGATGCAATGGGGTGTCATCTTGGTATTTGTGGGGAACCCAAGGTGGCAACAACTTACTCGCTGGCGAAGGCATTGAAGACGGTCAGGAAGGCGCGCGGCTTGAGCCAGGAAGCGTTCTCTGACGTGTCTAGCCGCACCTACATGAGTACCCTGGAGCGCGACCTGAAAAGCCCGACCTTGCACAAGCTGGCCGAACTGTGCGAAGTGATGAAGATCCACCCGCTCACGTTGCTGACCTTGGCGTACTCCGGCGACAGCGAACAGAAAGCCGATCACCTTTTAATGTTAGTTCGACAGGAACTCAAAGAATTGGCTGTGGATGATTCCGGCCAAAGATAGGTTTCTTCAAGGGACTTAAAAACAAACTCCGCACACCATGCCTAAGACTCAACTAAAAAAGCTAACAATCGAGAAATTCCGCGCATTGAACGATGTGGCGGTTGAGTTCGGCGATTACATCACTGTTGTTTGCGGGAAAAATGGCACATCAAAGTCCTCGATACTGGGCATAGCTGCGCAAATTTTTAGCTTTGAAAAAGATTACGTCAAGGATGAGTCCCTTGCATTCCGGCAGATTGCAGGAGGGATGTTCAAGTCTCAATACAGTGACCATTTCAGGATATCCGAAAAGTTTGATGTCCCCGGCTCCATGTCCGTGAACATTGATTTGCTTGATGGATATACAAATCAGGCTGCGACCGCCAAACTTGAGCTGATGAAAAGAGGGAAGTCACCCAGGCCTGTGGTTAGGAATAATAGTACAGCGGCCGGAAGCAGCAACACGAGCAGGAATTTTACTCATCCGGTGATTTTTCTTAGCTTGAAGCGTCTTTACCCTATCGCGGCCAGAGACTACAAGCTAGGCGACTTTGATTATCTAGAGCAACACAAGAAAGATTTCATTGCGCTAACGAACGAACTTCTCAATCGCAACGCATCGCTTGCAACAGGGACTGATGGAACAATCAGTTCTGCGGTGGCGCACGGGGAGAACTACGACCAAGACTCTGTTTCGGCGGGTGAGGACAATGCAGGCCAGATCATATTGGCCTTGATGTCTTTCAGAAAGCTGAAGGAAGATTATGCTGACTATAAAGGCGGTTTGCTTTTAATCGACGAGGCTGATGCTGGGCTATTTCCGACTGCACAAGTAAATCTACTGAAGATGCTTGATCGCGAGTGCAAGAACTTGGATCTTCAAGTTGTCATGACTTCGCATTCGCCAGTTCTGATTGAGTATGCATATGAGCAAAGTCGCCAGTTCAGAAGAAAGTACAAGACCATTTATTTGAGCAACACCTATGGCAATGTCCAGGTGATGCAAGACTGGTCATGGGCGCAGATTAGTGCAGACATCAACACAAAGACCATCGATACATCGTCTGGAGTTTCACTGCCTCGCATCAATATCTATTTCGAAGATAAAGAGGCTGAAGACTTTTTTGCAACTTTGCTGTACAGGCAGCCAATAAAGAAGTTCACAAACCCGATGTCGGAAGTGTCACTCGGATGCTCCAACTATCTTCAGTTGATCCAGAAGAAAATCCCTGAGTTCTCGGAAAGAAGCATCGTCTGTCTGGATGCAGATCAAGGCTCTCAAGTTACAGGGAAGAGCTATAAGACAGTGACTCTCTTGCCCGGGCATCTCCCGCCTGACCAACTTGTATTCGAGCACTTGTACAATCTCCCTGCCGCACATCCATTTTGGAAAAATGACTTGCAGTTCACAAGAGATGTTTTCACCAATGCAGCTCGCGAGGTTTTGAACGAGTTTTCAATCAACGGGGATTCTGTTGAGGTGAAGGAGCGGGTGGCTGCATACACTGGAACCAAGAAGCCGAGAGAGGTTTTTAAGCGTTTTTATAAGAGTGTCGAATTTCAGAAATTGCTCACCTCTGGAGCCAAGCCCTACAATCCTTGGAAGCATTGGGCAGATAACAATCCAGTGCTTATTAACGAATTCTTGGAAAATTTCAAGACGGCTGTTCACGGTGTGATGAGCATAGGGTATGCTGTGGACGTCACCAAGTTGGCCGCCTTGGAAGTTAAGCCAAGAAAGGTATAACGATGTTCTCAAACAGACTGTATAGCCCTCTGCGCTACCCTGGCGGGAAGGCGCCATTTGCTCCATTCATTGCAAAAATAATGGAAACGAATGGTGTCACGGGAGGGCATTACTTGGAGCCATACGCTGGCGGGGCAGGCGTTGCACTTGATCTACTCTTTCATGGGCACGCAAGTCATATCCATATCAACGATGCTGATCCTGCCGTATACGCTTTTTGGGTTGCTGTAACAAAGCATTCAACTGAGCTTCTTGATTTACTCGAATCCACCCCTATTACCATTGAAGAATGGTTTAGATGGCGAACCATTTTGCGCGAAGATTGCGTTGCCAGCCTAGTCGAGAAAGGATTTGCGACTTTATTCATGAATCGGACGAATCGATCTGGAATTCTCAAGGCAGGCGTCATTGGCGGAAAGAGTCAGAACGGGAACTACAAGCTGGATGCTAGATTTAAGAAGGACGTTGTTGCTTCACGCATTCGTGAAATCGCCCGGCGACAGAGTGACATATCGGTGTATCGTGAAGATTCATTGCGCCTTCTGAATCGCTGCTCGGATTTTCTGCCAAAACAATCTCTGATATACCTCGACCCCCCATACTACGTTAAGGGAAAGGGGTTGTATCGAAATTACTACGAGCATGATGACCACGCGGCCATTGCCAAAGTCATTCAACAGAAGAAGTTCAAATGGCCTTGGGTTGTTTCTTATGACAACGCGGAAGAAATTTGTGCCATGTATCGCATGAGCCAATCGTTGAGCTATGGTCTGAACTACACCGCACAAAGACGATATGTTGGTAATGAGGTAATGTTCTTCAGTCAGAACTTGACAGTGCCTGATGAAGCCATTCCTCAAACTAGGGCCGTGAGCTAAAAACGCCCCGCCGCAATGGGCGGGGCGCTGCGGCGGTCACGCCGCTTGGGGCTTGCTGCGCGACCAGATCAGGTCGTGCGTGCCGTCCTCGCCTTCAATCAGGCGGGCATAGACCGGAGCCGGGAACGAAGGGTCATCGAGGGTCACGGACAGGTAGTCCCGCCCGGCCTCGCTGGTCTTCTTCCACGCCGCGCCGATATCGTGGCTGGCGGCCTGAACGCGGAAGTCCGGGGCTTTCTCGCTGTCCCCCTTGTCGTTGGGAACCAGCTTGACCTTGACGTTGAGCGTCAGGGTGCGAAGCGTGCCGGTGAAGCCGTCTTTGTCTGCGGTGAAGGTGCCGATGTTGGCCATGATGATTTCTCCTTTCGGTTGAACAAGGTTCGCGCCCATCGCGTCCTTGTTGTGATCCGGCCGGCGGGGGACGGGCTGGCTGCACCGCTTGCGGTCGAAACGCAGTGGAGAGCCGGGAGGCGAAAAGAATTTGCTGCGCGAGGAAGCCGCGCAGCGGCGGGGAAATTGTTTTCGCCGGACGGTTGCAGCCATGAAGCCCGAGGCGCAGCCGCGCCCCCGCCAGGATTCATAACGAGACAAGGACGCCTTGGGCCGAACCGCTCCGAAAGGAGATGGGGCCAACTCGGCATCCCCGCCCGAAGGCTTCTCCGGCTCGCCCGCTGACGCGGGCCAGGTCAGCCCCGCAACGACAGGCGAGAACGCCTCCGCCACATCTTGCGGTGCCGGTCTTGAGGCGTGGCGTGGAAGTTCCATAGCGATGCCGGGCGGGTTGTCCGTGAACCGTCCATCGTGACGTGATGGGCAGGAACCGCCAGCGTTGAGGACGGCACGCACCTGCACAACCTGCCGCAGCAAGCGCCAGCGTGGTCGCCAGCGCTCCGTTCATCGCGGCGGGGCGCTGGCCGGGCCGATCCGGCGCAGCCGGTTTGGCCGCATCGAGAGGCGCCAAGCTGCGCGCGGCGGGGATAGCCCGCAGGGCTTTCCCTTGGAGGCAAGCGCAGCGCCGCAGGCGCGAAGGCGTGAGGGATTGAAGCCGAATGGCCGTGACAGCGAAGTCGGCACGGGGCGCAGCCCGAAAGCCCGGCGGCGCAGTGCGCCGACACGCCCAGGCAGTTCCAGATTTCCAAACAGGAAACGCGGACATGCCTCTGATGAAATGGGCGCGGCCTACGCTGCGGGGTATGCACGCGGCAAGCCGAAAACTGCTGGTGATTCCTGCGCACCGCGGGCGCTTCGGCTTGCAGGTCCATGCGGGCCTGGTATTGCCGGGCGGGAAGCCCGGTCACGTCAACGCCGCCGCCTGAACTGTGGTGATGGCGACGGCGTTCCGATTCGGCTGTGCGCTTGGAACACCGGGCGCGGCCACTGCCGCGCCCGGATTTTGCGTCCACCGCGTCCAGGTCGGAACGGCCTGGACGCGGTGCTGAACGCGATTATTACTTCGTCTCGATGAGCCACCACACGGCACGCGGCAAGGCGTGGCCCGTGATGGGATGAATGTCGGTGAGGTCGGCGCAAGCCGACCAGCCCGAGGGCGGGCGGTAGCCGCGCACGTCGCCTGCGCCGTGCCAGCGGCGGGCGCGTGCCTTGCCGGGGGCGTAGATCGCCGCCATGCGCGGGCGGCTGTTGGTGATGTGGGTCATGGGGCCTCTCCTTCCAGCGAAGCGCCCCGGTCGAGGCCGGGGCGCTTGCCTTCGGCGCGGGTCAAGCGGCCAGCGCCTCGGCGGGTTCATCCGCCCTTGCTTCGGCATCCTCCGGTGCGTCCTGCTCCGGGCCTGCCTCCTGCGCGCTTTCCCGTACTGCCTGCTGCGGGCCTTCGGCCTTGAAGATGGCGGGCATCCAGCCCGTACCATCGGCCAGCCGCTCGGCTTCGCTGGCAATGTCGGCCTTCTTGCGTTTCGCCAGTCGGGTGACGGATTCCGGTGCAAATGCGCCCACGGCATCCAGAATCACGGCCTTGGAAACGTGCTTGAAGTAGCCTTCTGCGGTCGGCTTCCACCATGCGGCCATGTCGAGGCCCACGGCCTGCGCCAGTTCCTCGCCGGGCTGGTATGGCGTGGCGCGGGGCGTTACCACGTCCACCGTGGAAGCCACGCACACGGCCAGCAGCCGCACCAGTTCGTCTTGCGACTTCGCCAGCAGCGCGGCGAACAGTTCGGCGCTGTCCTGCGGCAAGGCTTCGCCCGCCAACTCTTGCAGTTCGCGCAGCGCCACGGCGGCGGGCGATTCCGGCCAGTCCGGGGCCCTGCCTTCTAGCCGGTCTTGCGCCGTGAGGCGCACGCCCAGCGGCAGGCCGTCGCCGTAGGCGTCGGGTTGCAAGACGCTCTGCACCATGCCATGCACCAGCGCGGCCAGCGCGACGTGCGGATGCCGCGCGACTTCGATTTGCAGCGCCGCCGTGCGGTGGGCGCTCAACCGCTGCGCCAGCCGGTCGGACAGGCTCGCGGCCTTGGGCGCGTCGTCGGCGTCCTCGTGCTCGTCGTTGGCGGCTTCGCCTTCGGCACTGCCGAAACCGCGCCGCAGCTTTTCCAGCGTGCGCAGCGCCTTGGCCTCGGCTTCGCGCAGCAGGCCGCGATGAATGACGGCCTCGCCGTTGCGGTCGATGGTGACGATGGCACCGGCCACCTCGCGCACCTCGGGGGCGTAGCCTTGCAAGGCGTCCTCCGCGTCTTGCAGTTCCCCGACCACCTGATCGCGCCGCTGTTCCAGCTTCTCGGCCTTGGCCTCGTCCTCGCTGCTTTCACCTTGGTAGGCCTCTTCCAGTTCGGCGTCGATCTTTTCGAGGCGGGTTTCCAGCGAGGCGATGCGGCGGGCCTCGCGGGTGGTCGGCTCGCGGCGGTGGCGCGGGGCGTTTTGGAACGCCTGCCGTTCCTCATAGGCCAGATGCGGCACGGCCTCCACCCATGCCCAGCCCTCGGCGCGCACGTCCTCGGTCAGCGTTGCCAGCTTGTCGCGCACCAGCGTTTCCAGCACTGCGGTATCGGTGAGGTAGGTTCCGGCATCGCCTTCGGCGAACAGGTCGCGGCGGACGCCGCCGCCTGCCTGCCGGTAGGTGTCCAGCCCGACGAAGCGCACCAGCGCGTGCGTGGCGTCGATTTCACGCTCGGTCAGGCGCTCGCGCAGCTTGGACGGGCTGCGCTGCCATTCCGGCGCACCATAGAACGCGGCTTCCTGCGCGGCGTGGTCATCGGTGATGGTCAAGGCCATCAACTGTTCCAGCGTCACGCCACCGGCCCGGTAGTCGGCCATCAGGCGCGGCGAGACGTTCGCCAGCTTCAAGCGGCGCTGCACCACCAGCGGGGACACGCCGAAGTCGGCGGCAATGTCTTCGACGGGCCGGCCTTCCTTGACCAGCGCGGCGAAGGCCGCGAACTGGTCGGCGGGGTGCATGTTCTCGCGCTGCACGTTCTCCGCGAGGCTGACGGTACGGGCGGAAGCATCGGCCACCAGCAGGCACGGCACTTCGTAGTCGGCGGGGATGCGCTTCTTCTTCGCCAGCAGCTTCAAGGCGGTCAGGCGGCGGTCGCCTGCGACGACTTCGTATTGCTCGCCATCGGCGGCGAGGATGACAATCAGGTTTTGCAGCAGGCCGATGCGGGCAATGCTCGCGGCCAGTTCGGGGATGGACAGGCGCGGCATCTTGCGGGCGTTGCGCTTGGAGCGGCGCGGCAGCAACTGCGAGAGCGGAACCAGAATCAGGTTCTTGGACGGGTCGGCCATTTCCAGCGGGGCGGCGGCTTCGATGGCGACGGCTTCGGTTTTGAGTACGGCGTTCATGGTGATAACTCCTTGCGGTTAGGGATGCAGCAGCGAGAGAAGCGGCAAGGGCTGCTGCCTGCCCCTGCCGCGTGGGGATTCAGGCTTTCAACTGGCGCAGGCCATCGGCCAGCAGCCACAGGGCGCGATTGAGGCGCACGCTTTGGTCGATGCCCTGCACGGGCCGGGTGGTCTGGCGGCGGCCATTCGCGGCGCGGGCGGACAGGCCGCCTTTGGTCAAGTTCTCCTGCGTGCGGTTGAACACGCTCCACAGGTCGCGGCGGTCGTCGTCGTGGCGGCGCGGCATCAGGATTTGCGATTCCGTGATGGGCGCGGGCTTGTCCTCGTCGTACTTCAACGCCAGCGCAGCGCGGGCGAACACTTCCGATTCCCCGGCGTCCAGCGTGATGGCGCGCATGGCATCGCGGGATTCATGCGCCCGGTCGAAGCCGTGCAGGACTTCGTAAGCGCCTTCGATCACATGCGCCGCCACGTCGCCCTTGTGCGGCACGCGCACGTCGGCCACGGTGTCGCCGCAGACAAGGCCATTGCTGCAAACGAAGCGGAACATCCCGGCCAGCATCTGATAGCTGCTGGTGCCGTCATGGGAGTTCAGCAGGATGATTTCGTTGGCCTCGCGGCCGTTGATCTGGCTGGAGTGGCGCAGCCGGATCATGTGCTTGGTGTAGTCGCGGCGGTCGTCGTTGCGCACGCGGGTTTGCGTCACCATGAAAGGCTCGAAGCCTTCCCCGCGCAGTTCTTGCAGCACGGTCGCGGTGGGGATGTAGCTGTACCGCTCGGAGCGGCTTTCGTGCGGCGCGTCCGCGAAGATGGACGGGGCCACGGCCCGGATTTGGTCGTCGGACAAGGGACGTTCCGAACGCAGCACCGGGGAACGGGAAGCGAAGCGGGATGCGAGTTGCATGGCATTTCTCCTGACAAAGAAAAAAGGGTTTGCTGTTCACCGCACACCGGATTCCTAGATTCGGAAGCCCAGCCTTTCGGCTGTTCGGTGCGGTCGGCACGAGGAACCCGGTTGGCCCTGTTGCCACCGTCTTTCCTGAGTTCATCGCCCGCGACGGTCAGGAGCGCGCGGACGGGGGTCGTCAAGGAGGCAAGCGCAGGGTTGGTGCGGCCCGCAGCGAAGCGAGGACACGGCCCTGCGCGCCTTGACGGCACACGGCCGCGGGCTACAGTCGCGGACAAGGTGATGGAGTCAGGGAAGACGGCTGGACAAGGCAACGGCCTTCCCCACACGCCGACCGCACGGCAAGCGAAGCGCGCAGGCCCGGATCTAGGAATCCGGGCCTGAGGCGTCAGCCGAGCGGAGCGAGGGAACGATGGAAGCCCGGAAGGGGCGAGACGCCGCAGGCGGCTCGATGCGCAGCGCGCACGACAGCGCGACCGGCCATGTTTCTTGGCCGGGGACGCACAGCATTCAATGCTCGATGCACAAGCTCATGCGTCAGTCATGGGGAAACAGGTTCGACAACGACTGCTGTGGTCTGGCCGATCCGGCGCAGCCGGTTCGGCGGTCTTTGAGGGGCGCCAAGCACCGCGCGGCGGGGATAGCCCGCAGGGCTTTCCCTGGAGGCAAGCGAAGCGCGCAGCGCCCCACAAGGGGCGCGTAGGCATCACGCCGAGTCGTCAGGGCGCAGGCTGGATTCCGATACCGGCATCCACGGCGATGACGAGTCCAGCAGGTAGCGCGCACCACGCGCGTACAGACCCGACAGCCCGGTGGGCTGGTAGAACCCGGTGACGCGGCGCCGGAACTGCGCGCCAAACTCGTTGGTGTAGATCACCGCGTCGCCGATCTTGAAGCGCAGGGGCTGGCCGTTCTCCGGCGCGAACGGCTTGAGCGCATCGTGCTGCGCAGTGATTTCGATGATGTAGTCGTGATGGCTGCTCATGGCATTGATCTCCTGCGAAGGTTGGAAAAGCGCAAGGAGCGCCTTGCGGCGCTCCGAGGGCCGGCTCAGACAGCGATCCGCCCGGCCAGCCGCGCATCGCGCGCGTAGGCGCTCAACCGCTTCTCGGCGCGGAAAGACAGGTCGCGCTCGATCGGCAGGCCCAGCCCGCCGCGCACCGTCGCCAGCTCGCCCAGGCTGACCCAGGCGATTTCTGGCGCACCCAGGCCCAGGTCACAAAGACCAAAGGCGTGGTCGTGGTCATCGGGATCAATCTCGGTCAGCAGCCAGGTCGCGCCGGCGTCCGGCGTAAACAGCTTGACCACGGGTGCCGGATCGAAGTCCGGGTTCTCCAAGGATTCGCGGCCGTTGGCCAGCAGCACGATGCGCTGCTCGTCAGTGATGAGTGCGTTGTTCACGGTGAACTCCTGAAAGGATGCCGGGCGGTATTGCCCGACCCTTCCGGGGCACGGCGCAGCGCAAGCAGTCAGGGGTCAACGACGGCCGCCAGGACGCAAGCGCCATCGGCGCGCAGCCCTTGACGGCGAGAACGCCGTGGCACGATGAAGGGAACAGCAAGACCGCCTCTCTCGCACCTCCACGCACCCCGGTTTTCGGCAAGTGCGCAGCACGCGCAGGCCCGCGAGGGCCGGAGTCGCGCGGCCGGGCGCAGCAAAAAGGGGGCCGAAGCCCCCAAGGGTCAAAGCAGGCCGCGCTCGGCGAATGACGTGGTACGGCTTCCCGCGACGATGACGTGATCCAGCGTGCGAACGTCCACCAGCGCCAGCCCCTGCCGAAGCTGCGCGGTCATCGCCTTGTCGGCCGCGCTCGGCTCGGGGTTCCCACTCGGATGGTTGTGCGAAACGATGACCGCCGCCGCATTGAGCCGCAGCGCCAGCTTCACCACCTCGCGCGGATGCACCTCGGCCGCGTCGATCGTGCCGTGGAACATCTCCACGTAGTCGATCAGCCGATGGCGCGTGTCGAGGAACAGCACCGCGAAGACTTCGTGCTCGAAGCCGGCCAGCTTGGCGCGCAGGTAGTCCTTGACCACAACTGGCGAAGTGAACTCGGCGCCGCGCTGCATCTTCTGTTCGATGACCTGGCGCGCGGCTTCCAGAATCTGGTCGGCGTCCGCCGGCCGATAGCGCCCACGGCCATCGCGCACCATCAGCGGAGTATCGAGAGAGAGGGAAAGTTGCGACATGATCGTGCTCCGGTTGCTCGGGCGGAATTGCCCGGAACCGGCGCCAGCACGGCGCAGCGCAAGCAGTCAGGGGTCGCAGACGGCCGCCAGGACGCAAGCGCGCATGGCGCGCGCCGCCCTTGACGGCGAGAACGCCGTGATACGGTGAAGGGAACAGCAAGACCGCCCACACCCGCCCACTGCACACAGTCGGCTTTTGGGGCAAGCGGAGCGCGCAGGCCCGAGAGGGCCGGAGGCGTCAGGGGTCAAAGCCGAATGGCCGCGATTCGGCACGAAGCGCGGGGCGCAGCCCGCGAACCCGACGGCGGCACGCCGGGACGCCCGGCTATTGCGGCAGCTTCTTGAGCTGCTTCGCCGCACGCGACTCCAGCAGTCGCCGCGTGGTTTCCAGCTCCTTCTGCAACAGTTCGGCATCCGGCAGCACGGTACGGTAGTTCGCCGCCATCACCTTCGTCGGCAAGCCCTCCAAGGCATACCGCGCCAGCGCGTGGCCCTTGTCGGCGCAGAGGATCAAACCCACGGGCGGGTTTTCGTCGGGATACGCCCAATGCTCCTTGGCGTAGTTGCAATACATGTGCATCTGGCCCACGTCCGCATGGGTCAGGCTGCCCAGCTTCAAGTCGATGATGACCAGGCAGCGCAGCCGCCGGTGGAAGAACAGCAGATCCACCCGATACCACGTCTGGTCGATGCGCAAGCGCCGCTGCCGACCGACGAAGGTGAACCCTTCGCCCAGCTCCAGCAGAAAATCCTCCAGCCGCTGGATCAGGGCTGCTTCCAGATCGGATTCCGAATACTCGTCCTTGAGGTTCAGGAACTCCAGCACATACGGGTCTTTGATCGCATCGTCCGGCCTGACGGCATCCTCCGGCCTAGGCGCAGCGCCCTTGACCAGCATCGCCGCCTTGTCCTTCGACAAAGCGGTGCGCTCGTAGAACTGGCTGCCGATCTGCCGGTCAAGCTGGCGCACGCTCCAGCCGCCGCGCAGCGCCTCGGCCTCGTAGAAGCGGCGGGCGTGCTCGTCCTTGACCGACAGCAGCCGCACGTAGGCCGACCACGGCAGCGTGAACACCTGCGCCAGCTCGCCCAAGGCCAATTTCCGAGACACTGTCTCGGATTTCTCGGCGGGCAGCCCGTCGCCCGATTTCCGAGACAGTGCCTCGGAAATCACCGGCCGGGGATAGGCGGCGAAGAACCGCCGCATGTTCTCCAGGTTGTCCGGGCTGAACCCGCGCCCGAAGCGCGCGGTCAGGTCGGCGGACAGCCGGGCAATCAACTGTTCGCCGTACCCTGCGCGCCGTTTGCCCTGTTGCTCGGCCTCCACGATGCGGCGACCAATCTCCCAATAGCTGGCCGTCATCAGCGCATTGACGCTGCGCGCCGCCGCCTGGCGGGCGGCATCGAGCAGTTCCACGATGCCGCCGTGGATGCCGGCGTAGCCGGCAGGCACGGCAGCGCCTTTTACTGCTTTGGGCGTCCGGGCGCTCATGCCGTGGCCTCCTGGGGCTGGCGTTGCCGCGCCTTCGTGATGGTCTGGCGCCGGGTCGCCACCAGCTCGGCCGCCTGGCGCACAGGATCGTCCTCGGTGTGGACATAGCGCATGAACATCGCCACGGTCTTGTGCGCTGTCAGCGCCATGCCGACCTTGAGCGGCACGCCCGAATTGGCAATGTCCGTCGCCGAGCGGTGGCGGATGCCGTGGGTGCCGACCTTCGGCACACCGGCACGGTCAAGGATGCGCCGCCACGCCTGATAGTAGGAGTGGGGGCTTAGCGGCTTCTTGTGATCGAGGATCGCAGGGCAAACGTAGGGCGAATCGCCATAGTGGGGGGCGCTCTCCAACAGGCGGCGAGCCTCGGCGCTCAGGGGCTTGGACATATCGCCGGTCTTGCTGTCCGGCCAGACCACCCGGCCGTTGGGCAGGTCGAGCCAATCCCATTGCAACAGCAGGATTTCCGACATGCGCGCCGCGAACTCGAATTGCAGCCGGACGGCCAGCAGGTGGATGGGATGTTCTAAGCCCTCGGCCTCGGCCTTCTCCAGATAGGCGAACAGCTTGGTCATCTGGTCGTCGGTAATGAGCCGGGTCGAACCCTTTTCCGGGTACTTGGGCACATGGCGGCAGGGATTGGAGCCATCGGGCCGGTAGCCCCACAGTTCGGCCAGGTTGAACATCTTTCGGACGAGCGACAGCACGCGGTTGGCCTGGGTGGGCGACTTCTCCATGCGCTTCATCAGCGCAGTGATGTCGTTGCGCGTGATCTCATGAACCTTCTTGCTGCCGAAGGCCGGGATGACGAAGCTGTCAATCTGGTACTGGTAGCCGGCCTGCGTGCTGGGCTTGTTGTGCGGCTTGGAGTGGTCGTCCATGAACCGGCCGCACAGCTCCTTGACCGTCGGCGCCTTGCGGGCTTCGGCCTTGTCGAGTCCGGGATCGCCCCCGCGCCGGACTTCGGCCAGCCAGTCTTGCGCCAGCGATCGGGCCTGTTCGACCGTCAGTTCGCCGAACTGGCCGATTGCCGGCTTGCGCCGCACGCCGGAGTTCGTGCGGTACTGAACCATGAATACCTTGCGGCCGGTTGGTGTAACCTTGCACAAGAAGCCCGGAACGAGCGTATCCCGGAGTTCCATGTCGCAGGTTTGCGCCTGCGCCGTGTCAACGACGGACTTGGTGAGTTTGATCTTTGCCATGAGGTGCTCCTGAAAGGCCCCGATTCCAGGGGCCGGCTAGGAGCCAGGCGGAGGAGAACCGGGGCGGTTTGCATCGCGCACCGGGATATGATCGAAGGCATTGGTCTGGCGGAAAACCTGCTACAGCAAGCCACATCCAAGTCCAGCGTTAGCCCGGTGCGGATGCCATGCTCTGGCTTAAAATCCGCCGCTTTCCTGAAAAGGGGCGTGCCGGTTCGATCCCGGCCCGGGGCACCAGACAGTTAAGGAACCGCCATGAGCCATGAAGCAGCACCCTTCGAGATTCACGTGCATGGCGACGTGACACTGCGCTCCGACGTGGGGTTCGACGCCCTGCAGGACGCCCTCAAGCCCCTCTGGAAGTACATCGGCGCCCGGTCATTGGCCGACGCTGCGGCGAGCCTGTACGACGACGAGCCGGGCATTCGCTTTGACCCGCACCAGCACCTGCTGCAGATGTGCTGGACGCTCGAGGGCGACGAAGATTTTCGCCACCAACTCGACGACCTGTGCATGAACCTCAACGAACTGTCGGCCCAGGGCACGCAGATCGAGGTGACGTTCTACGACGCCGAATACGACGAGGAAGACGAAGACGACAACCGCGAGTCGCGCGACGACTTCGTGCTGCTCTTCGTCGGCCCGACGCCCGAGGCGATCATGCAGGCGCAGCGCAACCTGCTGGTCGAAGACGTGGTGGCGCTGATGGAGCGCCACTTCGACGGCGCTGAACTGGGCGGCGTGGTGGCCGAGATCGACAAGCTGTTCCAGGGCCGCTATTCGGCGCTGACCAGTTCGCTGGAACTGGGCAAGCCGCCGCGCGGGCCCGGTGGCGGTGGCTCGTCGGGCCACGGCAGCGGCCGTCGGCCACGCCATCTGCACTGACGGCGCAGCAGGGCGCTGTCAGAGCGCCAGCGTTTCCACGTCGGGCAGCGGCGCGGCCATCGGTCTGAGCCAGCGCTGCGCGGCAGCGTGAAGCGTGTGCACCGAGCCGGTGGCCAGCAGACGCAGCGATGCCGGCGACAGTGGTGCTTCATCGCCCAGCGGCTCGGCGCGCAACAGCCCTGTGGAATGCAGCAGGCGCCGGGCATGGCGGGCCACTGGCAGGCCCGAGTCGACGATGCCGACACCCAGCGGCAACTGCTGCTGGATCTGCTCTCGAATCAGCGGGTAGTGCGTGCAGCCGAGCACCAAGGTGTCGATCGCGTGGGCGGCGGCGCCCAGTTCGCCCAGCTGTCCCAGGTAGCGCGCCAGCAGGTCGCGGCTGGCGCTGCCGTCGCCGCCTTGCGCCCAGCGCTCGATGGAAGCTGCCAGGCCGTCGCAGGCGACTTCGCTGAATCGCACCTCCTGGTGAGCTGACGTGACCGCCGCGCGCAAGGCCGCGAACTTGCGGCTTGCCAGGGTGCTGCGCGTGGCCAGCACGCCCACGTGGCCGGTCCGCGTGTGGTGTGCCGCAGGTTTCAGCGCGGGCTCGATGGCGACCACCGGCCAGCCCGGGTTGTCCTGCCGCACCACGTGCGCGGCGGCCGCGCTGGCGGTGTTGCAGGCGATCACCAGCAGCTTGGCGCCGTGCGCGTCGCGCAGGTGCCGGGCGATAGCACTGGTGCGTTCGGTGATGAACGCGTCACTGCGTTCGCCATACGGCGTGTGCGCGCTGTCGGCCACGTAGACCAGGTCTTCGCCCGGCAAGGCCGCGCGCAGCGCCTGCAGCACCGACAGCCCGCCGATGCCGCTGTCGAACACGCCGATGGGCGCGGCGCGGTCGACGCTGTGGCGCGGCAAGCTCAAGCGGCCGCGACCGAGATGCCCTTGAATTCGCCCGAGGCGATGCGCTTTTCCCACTCGGCCGGGCCGGTGACGTGGGCGCTGGTGCCGCCGGCATCGACGGCCACGGTCACCGGCATGTCGACCACGTCGAACTCGTAGATGGCTTCCATCCCCAGGTCTTCAAAGCCGACCACCTTGGCGGTCTTGATGGCCTTGCTGACCAGGTAGGCGGCGCCGCCCACGGCCATCAGGTAGGCCGACTTGTGCTTCTTGATGGCCTCGATGGCGGTCGGGCCGCGCTCGGCCTTGCCGACCATGGCGATGAGGCCGGTTTGCGCCAGCATCATGTCGGTGAACTTGTCCATGCGCGTGGCGGTGGTGGGGCCGGCGGGGCCGACAGCTTCATCGCCCACCGGATCGACCGGGCCGACGTAGTAGATGACGCGGTTGGTGAAATCGACCGGCAGCTTCTCGCCCTTGGCCAGCATGTCCTGGATGCGCTTGTGGGCGGCGTCGCGGCCGGTGAGCATCTTGCCGTTCAGCAGCAGGGTCTGGCCCGGCTTCCACGACGCGACCTGTTCCTTGGTCAGTGTGTTCAGGTTCACGCGCTGGCTCTTCTCGGTATCGGGCGTCCAATCGACCTTGGGCCACAGATCGAGCGAGGGCGGGTCCAGGTAGACCGGCCCGCTGCCATCCAGCACAAAGTGCGCGTGGCGCGTGGCAGCACAGTTGGGGATCATGGCCACTGGCTTGCTGGCAGCGTGCGTCGGGTACATGGCAACCTTCACGTCCAGCACCGTCGTCAGGCCGCCCAAGCCCTGCGCGCCAATGCCGAGCGCGTTGACTTTCTCGAACAGCTCCAGGCGCAGTTTTTCGACGTCGGACAGCGCCTCGCCCTTGGCGGCCTTGGCCTGCAACTGGTACATGTCCAGGTCGTCCATCAGCGACTGCTTGGCGAGCAGCACGGCTTTTTCGGCCGTGCCGCCGATGCCGATGCCCAGCATGCCGGGCGGGCACCAGCCCGCACCCATCGTCGGCACGGTTTTCAGCACCCAGTCGACCACGCTGTCGCTGGGGTTGAGCATGACCATCTTGCTCTTGTTTTCAGACCCGCCGCCCTTGGCTGCCACGGTCACTTCGACGGTATTGCCCGGCACGATCTCGGTCACGATGACGGCGGGCGTGTTGTCCTTGGTGTTCTTGCGCGCGAACTGCGGGTCGGCCACGACCGAGGCGCGCAGCGTGTTGTCGGGGTGGTTGTAGCCGCGGCGCACGCCTTCGTTGATGGCGTCGTCCAGGCTGCCGGTGAAACCTTCCCAGCGCACGTCCATGCCCACCTTCAAAAACACGTTGACGATGCCCGTGTCCTGGCAGATGGGGCGGTGGCCGGTGGCGCTCATCTTGCTGTTGGTGAGGATCTGCGCCATGGCGTCCTTGGCGGCGGGCGACTGCTCGCGCTCATAGGCGCGCGCCAGATGCTCGATGTAGTCGGCCGGGTGGTAATAACTGATGTATTGCAGCGCGGCGGCGACAGACTCGATCAGATCGTCTTGCTTGATGGCGGTCATGGAAGCTCCTTATCGTGAAATGCTGTGGCGCTGGCGGGACATCAGGGGTCTGATACCGTCGCCTCAACCCTCCATTTTGACAGGCTGCCCCATGACCGCTGCTGACAGACCTACCCGCGTTGAACGCGACACCTTCGGCCCCATCGAGGTGCCTGTCGATCGCTTGTGGGGGGGCGCAGACGCAGCGCTCGCTGCTCAATTTCGACATCTCGGGCGAACGCCAGCCGCGCGAGATCATCCATGCGCTGGCACGGGTCAAGCGCGCTTCGGCGGTGGTCAACCAGCGGCTAGGGTTGTTGGATGAAACCAGGATGCATGCCATCGTGGCCGCCGCCGACGAGGTGCTGGCAGGACAGCATCCCGACGAATTCCCCCTGGTCGTCTGGCAGACCGGGTCGGGTACGCAGACCAACATGAACCTCAACGAGGTAATCGCCAACCGCGCCAGCGAACTGCTGGGCGGCGAGCGCGGTGAAGCGCGCCTCGTGCACCCCAACGACGACGTCAACAAGAGCCAGTCGAGCAACGACGTGTTTCCCACCGCCATGCACGTGGCGGCCGTCGAAGCCTTGACCCACCGTCTGCTGCCGGCCATCGTCAAACTGCGCGCCACGCTGGCGGACAAGGCGCATCAGTTTGATGGCATCGTCAAGATCGGCCGAACCCACCTGCAGGACGCCACGCCGCTGACGCTGGGGCAAGAGTTCTCAGGTTACGTGGCGCAGTTCGACCATGCCGAGCGCCACGTGCGCGCCGCGCTGCCGCACCTGTGCGAACTGGCGCTGGGCGGAACCGCGGTCGGCACGGGCTTGAATGCGCCCAAGGGCTATGCCGAAGCCACAGCGGCCGAACTGGCGCGGCTGACGGGGTTGCCCTTTGTCACCGCCCCCAACAAGTTCGAGGCACTGGCGTCGTGCGACGCGCTGGTCTACGCACACGGCACGTTGAAGGGACTGGCGGCCGCGCTGACCAAGATCGCCAACGACGTGCGCTGGTTGGCCAGCGGCCCGCGCAGCGGCATTGGCGAAATCCGCATTCCCGAGAACGAACCTGGCTCATCCATCATGCCGGGCAAGGTCAACCCCACGCAGAGCGAGGCACTGACCATGCTGTGTGCCCAGGTGATGGGCAACGACGTGGCGATCAATATCGGCGGCGCCTCGGGCAACTTCGAACTGAACGTGTTCCGCCCCATGATCGCGCACAACTTCCTGCAAAGCGTGCGCCTGCTGGCCGACGGCATGGTCAGCTTCAACGACCACTGCGCGGCGGGCATCGAGCCCAACCGCGCGCGCATCGACGAGCTGGTGAGTCGATCGCTGATGCTGGTGACGGCGCTCAACCCGCATATCGGTTACGACAAGGCAGCGCAGATCGCCAAGAAGGCGCACCAGGAGGGCACCAGCCTGCGCGACGCCGCGCTGGCCACGGGTCATGTCACGGCTGAGCAGTTCGACGCCTGGGTCCGGCCGCAGGACATGGTGTAGCCATCGTCCGTCCCGAGGCGGCTGGTGCGGTCAGTGAGGGCTGTGCATCTGGTGGTGCATGCGGTCGATCCACGCAACCACGAGCGCCGACACCAGCAAGACCACGTGCAGGCCGGCCTGCGCCCACAGGACGCGGTCTGCGTAATTGGCGGCGTTGATGAAGGTTTCCAGCAGGTTCAGGCTGCTGACGCCCACGATGCCCAAAGCCAGCTTCAGTTTCAGGTTGGTCACGCTGGCGTGGCGCACCCAGGCCGGTGATTCGCGACCTGGGGCCACGGGGATATCGCTGACGTAGACCCTGAAGCCCCCGACGATCATGATCTGGAGCAGGTTGGCGACCAGCACCGTCTCGATCAGCTCCAGCACGGCCAGCACCCACAGAAAGCCGGTCATGCGCGTGACGGGGGTCGCGGCGTGATAGCCAATGTCTTCCACCACGTGGGCGAGGGCCGAAGCGTCTCCCCACCAGGCCTGGACAAGGTGCACGAACTGGCCCAGAAACCGCACCACGAAAATCAGCTGCACCGCGATCAGCAGCGCGTACATGGGCGCCTGCAGCCATCGGCTGCTCAGGACGATGCGACCGGGTGACCAGGGATTGTCGGGCGGCGTTGGCGTGCTCATGCGGACAGGTTCCCCGGCAGCGGCTGGATGGAGGGCAGGGTGCAGGCAGCTGCCTGCGCTGGCCGCGAGTGTACGAAATCCGCTGACCTGGCGCCCGTTGGGCATTAGGGTGTGCGGCTGCCGCATTGCGAGCCGAGCCCCTATCCGGTGAACGTGGCGTTAGAGTAGCGTGGGCGCGAAGCCCAGTCAGTGCTTTGTAAGAGCTTCGCCGCAGGATGCGCGGGTCTTTGGCCCCGCGTCGGCCGCCTGAACCCAAGATAAAGGAGACGATGAGATGAGTGCGATTCAATCGACCCTGGTCGAAAACCGCGTGTTCCCCCCGAGCGAAGCCACCGTCAAGGCGGCGCGCATCAGCGGCATGGACGCGTACCAGGCGCTGTGCGACGAGGCCGAGCGCGACTTCAGCGGCTTCTGGGCACGCCTGGCCAAGGAGAACGTGGTGTGGTCCAAGGCGCCCACGCAGGTGCTGGACGAATCCAACAAACCGTTCTACAAGTGGTTTGCCGACGGCCAGCTGAACGCCAGCGCCAACTGCCTCGACAAGCACATGGGCACGCCGGTCGAGAACAAGACCGCCATCATCTTCGAGGCCGATGGCGGCGAAGTCACCAAAGTCACCTACAAGGAACTGCTGGCGCGCGTCAGCCAGTTCGCCAACGGCCTGAAGGCCCACGGCATCAAGAAGGGCGACCGCGTCCTGATCTACATGCCCATGACGATCGAAGGCGTGGTGGCGATGCAGGCCTGCGCGCGCATCGGCGCCACGCACAGCGTCGTGTTCGGCGGCTTCTCGGCCAAGGCGGTGCAAGAGCGCATCCAGGACGCTGGCGCCGTGGCCGTGATCACCGCCAACTACCAGATGCGCGGCGGCAAGGAACTGCCGCTGAAGGCCATCGTGGACGAGGCCCTGGGCATGGGCGGCTGCGAATCCATCAAGAACGTGTTCGTCTACGAGCGCACGCCCACCGCCGTGAACATGATCGCCGGGCGCGACAAGACCTTCAAGCAGATGCTGGAAGGCCAGTCGACCGAATGCGCACCCGAGATGGTGGATGCCGAGCACCCGCTGTTCATCCTGTACACCTCGGGCTCCACCGGCAAGCCCAAGGGCGTGCAGCACAGCACGGGCGGCTACATCCTGTGGGCCAAGCTCACGATGGACTGGACGTTCGACCTCAAGCCCGAAGACATCTTCTGGTGCACGGCCGACATCGGCTGGGTCACGGGTCACAGCTACATTGCCTACGGCCCGCTGGCTGCGGGCGCGACCGAGATCGTGTTCGAAGGCGTGCCCACGTATCCCGACGCCGGCCGCTTCTGGCAGATGATCGAGCGCCACAAGTGCACCATCTTCTACACCGCGCCGACGGCGATCCGTTCGCTCATCAAGGCGTCGGAAACCAACGAGAAGGTGCACCCCCAGAACTGGAACCTGAGCAGCCTGCGCATCCTCGGCAGTGTCGGCGAGCCGATCAACCCCGAAGCCTGGATGTGGTACTACCGGAACATCGGCGGTGAGCGTTGCCCCATCGTCGACACCTTCTGGCAGACCGAGACCGGCGGCCACATGATCAACCCGCTGCCGGGCGCCACGCCGCTGGTGCCGGGCTCGTGCACGCTGCCGCTGCCCGGTATCTTTGCCGCCATCGTGGATGAATCCGGCAACGAGATGCCCAACGGCTCGGGCGGCATTCTGGTCATGAAGAAGCCCTGGCCCAGCATGATCCGCACGATCTGGAACGACCCCGAGCGCTTCAAGAAGAGCTACTTCCCCGAAGAACTGAAGGGCTATTACCTGGCCGGCGACGGCGCCGTGCGCGATGCCGAGCGTGGCTACTTCCGCATCACGGGCCGCATCGACGACGTGCTGAACGTGTCCGGCCACCGCATGGGCACGATGGAGATCGAATCCGCCCTGGTGGCCAAGACCGACCTGGTGGCCGAAGCCGCCGTGGTGGGCCGTCCCGACGACACCACGGGTGAGGCGATCTGTGCCTTCGTGGTGCTCAAGCGCCCGCTGCCCCAAGGCGACGAAGCCAAGGCCATCGCCAAGGAGCTGCGCGACTGGGTCGCGCACGAAATCGGCCCCATCGCCAAGCCCAAGGACATCCGCTTTGGCGAAAACCTGCCCAAGACGCGCAGCGGCAAGATCATGCGCCGCCTGCTGCGCAGCCTGGCCAAGGGCGAGCAGATCACGCAGGACACCAGCACGCTGGAAAACCCAGCGATCCTCACGCAGCTCGACCAGACTTATTGACCGCATTCCCTGAGGGGGGGAGCCGCCGGACGCTGTCTTGGACAGCGTCCGGCTTTTTTATGGCGAACGGTCAATCCCGAGTCGGAGCGCTGATGTGACGATGGCGTGCGCCGTGCAGGCCAACAATGGCACGCAATCACCCACCCTGCGCCCACAAAAAAGCCCGCGAAGATCGCGGGCTTTTCTTGCGCCTGAAGCGGCTTCAGATCACTTCATCGACATGACCCAGGTGGCCAGCTTCTTGGCCTCGTCGGCGTTCACGTTGGCGTTGGGGGGGCATCGGCACCGCACCCCAGACGCCCGAGCCACCCTTCTGGATCTTGGCGGCCAGCAGGTCAACCGCCTTGGCGTCGGCCGCGTATTTCTTGGCGACGTCCTTGTAGGCCGGGCCCACCAGCTTCTTGTCGACGGCATGGCAGGCCATGCAGTTCTTGGCCTTGGCCATGGCTTCGTCAGCCATCGCGGGAGCGGCAGCGGTCACAGCGGCCAGGGCGGCGAAAGTCAACAGAACACGCTTCATCAGTTCCTCCATAGGGATAGTTGCGCTACAGTCGTTCAACGCCATTCTACGCCTGCCGGTTGACCGTGGGCAGTGCGGAAAACTGGCGTACATCAAGGACACGTCATGTATTTTCTGGGGCTCGGCATCGTGTTGGTGCTGCTGAAATGGCAGGAGATGGGGCCCGTGGCCAATTGGCCGTGGTGGTGGGTGCTGGCGCCGTTTGCCCTGGCTGCCGCGTGGTGGAGCTGGGCCGACTGGTCGGGCTATACCAAGCGCAAGGCGATGGAGCGCGAAGACCAGAGAAAGCTCGACCGCATCAATCGCCAGCGCGAGGCCATTGGCCAGAAAGCTCGCCCTGCCGCGCCGCGCAGGCGCTGACCGCGACGTCCCCGGCGCAGGCCCCTGCGGGCGCGCCGGCGCACGGACATAATTCAACCAGTCGTTGCGCCTGCTGCAGGCGCGGCGGCATCATTTTTCGAAGAGACGAACCCAGCCATGCCCATCTACCGTTCCAGAACTTCCACCGCCGGCCGCAACATGGCCGGTGCCCGCTCCCTGTGGCGCGCCACCGGCATGAAGGATGGCGATTTCGAGAAGCCGATCATCGCGGTCGTCAACAGCTTCACGCAGTTCGTGCCCGGCCACGTGCACCTGAAGGACCTGGGCCAGCTGGTGGCCCGCGAGATCGAGGCGGCAGGCGGCGTGGCCAAGGAATTCAACACCATCGCCATCGACGACGGCATCGCCATGGGCCACGACGGCATGCTGTACAGCCTGCCCAGCCGCGACCTGATCGCCGACAGCGTCGAATACATGGTCAACGGCCATTGCGCTGACGCGATGGTGTGCATCAGCAACTGCGACAAGATCACCCCCGGCATGCTGATGGCCGCGATGCGGCTGAACATTCCGGTCGTGTTCGTGTCCGGCGGCCCCATGGAAGCGGGCAAGGCGAAGCTGGCCAACCCCGAGACCAAGACCATCGAGATCCGCAAGCTCGACCTGATCGACGCCATGGTGATGGCCGCCGATCCGTCGCAAAGCGACGCCGACGTGGCCGAGGTGGAGCGCTCTGCCTGCCCCACGTGCGGCTCGTGCTCGGGCATGTTCACCGCCAACTCGATGAACTGCCTGACCGAAGCCCTGGGCCTGTCGCTGCCTGGCAACGGCACCGTGGTGGCCACGCACGCCGACCGCGAGGCCTTGTTCAAGCGCGCCGGCCAGTTGATCGTGGAGCTGGCGCGCCGCTACTACGAGCAGGACGACGAGCGCGTGCTGCCGCGCAGCGTGGGCTTCAAGGCGTTCGAAAACGCCATGACGCTGGACATCGCCATGGGCGGCTCCACCAACACCATCCTGCACCTGCTGGCCATCGCGCAGGAGGCCGGTATCGACTTCAGCATGCAGGACATCGACCGCCTGTCGCGCACCGTGCCGCAGCTGTGCAAGGTGGCGCCCAACACCAACAAGTACCACATCGAGGACGTGCACCGCGCCGGCGGCATTATGGCCATCCTGGGCGAACTGGACCGCGCCGGCAAGCTGCACACCGACGTGCCCGCCGTGCACGCGCCGTCGCTGGGCGCGGCGCTCGACGAATGGGACGTGGCGCGCGCCCCCAGCGAAGCGGTGCAGACCTTCTACCGCGCCGGCCCGGGCGGCGTGCCGACGCAGGTCGCCTTCAGCCAGTCCGCGCGCTGGCCCAGCCTGGACACCGACCGCGCGGGCGGTTGCATCCGCTCGTTCGAACACGCCTTTTCCAAGGAGGGTGGCCTGGCCGTGCTGCACGGCAACATCGCGCTGGCCGGCTGCGTCGTCAAGACCGCGGGCGTTGACGACAGCCTGCTGGTGTTTGAAGGCCCGGCCCACGTGGTCGAGTCGCAGGACGAGGCGGTCGAGCACATCCTGAACGACCAGGTCAAGGCTGGCGACGTGGTGGTGGTGCGCTACGAAGGGCCCAAGGGCGGCCCCGGCATGCAGGAAATGCTCTACCCCACCAGCTACATCAAGAGCAAGGGGCTGGGCAAGGCCTGCGCGCTGCTGACCGATGGGCGCTTTTCCGGCGGCACGTCGGGGCTGTCGATTGGCCATTGCTCGCCCGAGGCCGCGGCGGGCGGTGCCATCGGCCTGGTGCGCAACGGTGACCGCATCCGCATCGACATCCCCAAGCGCACCATCGACGTGCTGGTCAGCGACGAAGAACTCGCACGCCGCCGCGCCGAACAGGACAAGATCGGCTGGAAGCCCGTGGCGCCCCGTCCCCGCAAGGTGACGGCCGCGCTCAAGGCGTACGCCAAGCTGGCCATGTCGGCCGACAAGGGCGCGGTGCGCGATCTGTCGCTGCTGGACGATTGACGCGCTGCGTGGGTGCCGATGGCGTCGGCCGCCCACGCTCAGACTGCGCATCATGCTCCTATTTTGGTAGCTATCTGCGCTTGTGCGCGCACGGCGAGCGCCTAACCCCAAATCGGCGTGCACCTTGAGGGGAACGCCCGGCCCGTGTCGTGCGGGCTGTACATAATCCCCTCATGCTGATGCACCCGCAATTCGATCCCATCGCCGTCCGGCTCGGCCCATTGGCCGTGCACTGGTACGGCATCACCTACCTCGTCGCCTTCGCGCTGTTCTTCTTTCTGGCGACACGGCGCCTGCGGCACCAACCCTACGCTTCCATCACCCAGCCGGCGCCGTGGACGCGGCGCGACATCGAGGACCTGCTGTTCTGGGGCGTGCTGGGCGTGATTGCAGGGGGGGCGCCTGGGCTATTGCCTGTTCTACAAGCCGGCCTATTACGCTGCGCACCCGCTGGAGATCTTCGCCATCTGGCAGGGCGGCATGAGCTTTCACGGCGGCATGCTGGGCGTCATCGTGGCCATGATCGCCTGGGCGCATTCGCGCCGCCGGCCCTGGCTGCAGGTGACCGACCTGATCGCGCCCTGCGTGCCGCTGGGGCTGGCATCGGGCCGCGTGGGCAATTTCATCAACGGCGAGCTGTGGGGCCGCGTGGCCGACCCATCGCTGCCCTGGGCGATGGTGTTTCCGGGCGCAACGTTGCCTGACGGCACCAACCCGCCGCGGCATCCGTCGCAGATCTACCAGTTCCTGCTGGAAGGCGTGCTGCTGTTCGTGCTGTTGTGGCTGTACGCGCGCCACCCGCGCAAGACCGGGCAGGTGAGCGGCGCCTTCCTGTTCGGCTATGGCCTGCTGCGCTTCGTCGCCGAATACTTCCGCCAGCCCGACGCGCATCTGGGCCTGCTGGCCATGGGTATGAGCATGGGGCAGTGGCTGTGCGTACCGATGATCGTGGCCGGCGCGGCGCTGTGGATGTGGGCCAGCCGGGGCACGTCGACGACCCCGGTTCATTGATGTTTTTGGCCTTTACCGCAATCAGTACAAGCGTCAGCAGCTATGAATAACGAAGCAGACACCAGCCTCGAAGCCACGCTGTCGCGCCAGTTGCGCACCACCCGCGAGCGCCTGGGCGCCATGCTGGGCCGCAGCGACGAGGCGCTGCCGCCGCGCGTGTTGCGGCGCACCCTGCGCGAGCTGCAGAACGTGGCCGATCCGACGGTGAGCGACGTCGAAGGCGGTCGCCGCGCCGCGGGCGTGGCTCGCTGGTACGCCAGCGCCACGCCAGAGCAGCGGCAGGACTGCTGGCTGCTCATGAGCGAGCAGTTTCCGCCCGACCCCACCGCCATCCAGGCCGCGCACGCCGCGTACGACGCCGCCCGCAACACCGACGAGGAGGCGCGCGCCGAAGTGCGACTTCGCAAGGCGTTTGCATCGCCGCGCACGCGCCTGCTGCAACGCTTTGCGGCATTCCCTGACGGGGTGCGCTTTCTTGTGGACATGCGGGCCGAACTGCTGCCACGGCTGAAGCAGGAAAAGCGCCTGCTGGCGCTGGACGCCGAACTGGAAGATCTGTTTTCGACCTGGTTCGACGTCGGCTTTCTGGAGCTGCGGCGCATCGACTGGCATTCGCCCGCATCGCTGATCGAAAAGCTCATCAAGTACGAGGCGGTGCACGACGTGCGCAGCTGGGCCGACGCCAAGAACCGGCTCGACGAAGACCGGCGCTGCTACGGCTTCTTTCACCCCCGCCTGCCGGGCGAGCCGCTGATCTTCGTCGAGGTGGCGCTGCTCAAGTCGATGGCCGGCAGCATCACCCCGCTGCTGGACGAGGAGGCCGAGGCGGCCGACCTGGACAAGGCCACCACCGCCATCTTCTATTCGATCAGCAACACGCAACCGGGCCTCAGGGGCGTGAGCTTTGGCGACTCGCTCATCAAGCGCGTGGTCGAGGCGCTGCAGCACGAATTTCCGCAGCTCAAGGTGTTTGCCACGCTGTCGCCCATTCCCGGCCTGCGCGGCTGGCTGGGCAAGCAGGCCGGCGCGCTGCTGCAGGACCTGCCGCCGCGCGCGCGCCAGGCGCTGGCGCGCGAAGTGGGCGAGGCCGAACTGACGGCGCCGGTGCTGCTGAAGGCGCTGGACGACGTCCCCGCACTGGGCGAAAAATCGGCCGTGCGGCGCTGGCTGCTGTCGAGCGCGGCGCGCTACCTGGCGCGCGAGCTGACGCCGGACGGCCGCCCGCTGGACGCCGTGGCGCGCTTTCACCTGGGCAACGGCGCGCGGGTCGAACGCCTGAACTGGCTGGGCGACCCGTCGCCCAAGGGACTGCGGCAGTCCTACGGGCTGATGGTGAACTACCTCTACGACCTGAAGCGCCTGGACCGCCACCGCGCGCTGCTGGCACAGGGAAAAGTCCCCCTATCCAGCGCCGTCGAAAGCCTGCAAGATGGCTAGTTGGAAGTAACCACGACAGGAGACAAATTGCCCATGACCACCCTCATTCACCGCCGTCACGCCCTTCTGGCCGCTGCGTCGCTGACGTTGCCGAGCTTTCTGCGCGCGCAGTCCGCCTGGCCCAGCAAGCCGGTGACGCTGGTCGTGCCGTTTCCGGCCGGCGGCGGCACCGATGCCTTTGCACGGCCGCTGGCGGCGCAATTTTCCAAGCTGACGGGCAAGACGCTGGTCATCGACAACCGGGGCGGCGCGGGCGGTACCCTGGGCGCATCCGTCGCGGCCAAGCTGCCGGCCGACGGCTACAACCTGTTCATGGGCGGCGCCCACCACATGGTGGCGCCCAGCATGTACCCCAAGCTGGACTACGACATCGAAAAAGACTTTGTGCCGCTGATCCAGGTGGCCAGCGTGCCGCAGGTGCTGGTGGTGAATGCCAGGCGCGCCAATGCCGGCAGCTTCAAGGAATTCATGGAGCTGATCCGCCGCAGTCCGGGCAAGCTCAACTACGCCTCGGCCGGCGCCGGCTCGGTGCACCACCTGGCGGGCGAGCTGTTCAAGCAGCAGAGCAAGACCTTCATCACGCACATCCCTTACCGGGGCGCAGGCCCGGCGCTGCAGGACTTGATCGCCGGCAACGTCGACATGGCCTTCGACGGCTTGGGCTCGTCGGCCAACCACATCAAGGGCGGCCGCATCAAGGCGCTGATGGTGGCGGGCAAGCAGCGCAGCCCGGCCTTCCCCGACGTGCCCTGCGCCGCCGAGGTGGGGCTGCCCGACTACGACGTGCAGACCTGGTACGGCCTTTGGGCGCCCAAGGGCACGCCCGCCGACGCGCAGGCCGCCTCCATCGAGGCCGTGCGCAAGGCCTGCCAGGAGCCCGAGGCCAAGACCGTGTGGGCGGGGCAGGGCGCCGAATTCCCCAACGTGGCCGGCCCGCAGTTCGCCAAGCTGATCCACGATGAGATCCGCAAGTGGGGGCAGGTGGTCAAGCTGTCGGGCGCCAAGCTGGACTGAGGAAAGGCCTGACCGTCTTGTCTGGCCAGGTTTTTCTTTGCGCCGATGACGACGATGCGCGCGTGGCGGTCGTCACGCTGGCCCATCACGGCAAGTTCAACGCCATGTCGCGCGCCATGTGGCGCGACCTGAAGGACGTCTTCAGCCGCATCCAGGCCAGCCCCGGCTGGCGTTGCGTGCTGCTGCGCGGCGACGGGGCGCATTTCTGTGCGGGCGGCGACATCGCCGAATACCCGGCCTTTCGCTTCGACGCAGCCAGCCTGCGCGCCTTTCACGAACAAGACGTCTGGGGCGGGCTGCAGGCCATGCTGGACTGCGACGTGCCCATCGTGGCCGCCATCGCGGGCAACTGCATGGGCGCGGGCATGGAGATGGCGAGCGCGTGCGACATCCGCGTGGCGGCGGACGACGCCCGCTTTGGCGCGCCCATCGCCAAGCTGGGCTTTCCGATGGCCCCGCGCGAGGCGCAACTGGTGGCGCGCGTGGCAGGTGAAGCCACCGCACGCGAAATGCTGCTGGAAGCGGCCGTGCTGGGCGCCGCCGAGATGAACGCGCGCGGCTTTCTGCACCGCGTGGAACCGGCCGACGCGTTGTGGGCCCACGCGCGCGAACGCGCCCTGCGCGTGGCGGCGCTGGCACCCGGCGCGGCGCGCGCGCACAAGCAGCTGTTCAGGTTATTGAATAGCCCGCCAGCGCTTGCTGGAATGGCGCATAATGCTATCGAAAATATAGTATCAGGCGCCTACGACTATGCCGACAGCGCCGAGCATCGCGAAGGCATCGCCGCCTTTCTTGAAAAGCGCCCCGCGCGCTTCTGATTTGACTCTTTCTACAAGCTCTGACCATGCAGAACCAGAACCTCTTCGTCGCCTTGCGGCAAGCCTTCCCGGCCGACCTGGACGCCGTGGCCGTCGAAACCGACAACGGCCTGTCGTATTCGTGGCGCGACCTGGACCGCGCCACCGCCATGATCGCCAACCTGCTGCAGTCGCTCGACATTCCCAAGTCGGCTGACGGGGTGGCGCCGCGTGTGGCGGTGCAGGTCGAAAAATCGGTGGAGGCCATGGTGCTGTACCTGGCCACGCTGCGGGCGGGCTTTGTCTTTCTACCGCTGAACACGGCTTACCAAAGCGCCGAGATCGAATACTTCATCGGCAATGCCGATCCGGCCGTGGTGGTGTGCAGCAGCAAGAATTTTTCGTGGGTCAGCCAGATCGCTTTCAAGGCGGGCACGCGCCACGTGTTCACGCTGGACGACGACCGCACCGGCAGCCTGCTGGAGCGCGCGGCGCATTGCAGCGACCAGCAGACGCCGGTGCAGCGCGGCGAGAACGACCTGGCGGCGATCCTGTACACCAGCGGCACTACCGGCCGCAGCAAGGGCGCCATGCTGTCGCATGGCAACCTGCTGTCGAACGCCGTCATGCTGAAGGACTACTGGGGCTGGCAGCCCGGCGACGTGCTGATCCACGCGCTGCCCATCTTCCACGTGCACGGCCTGTTCGTGGCCATTCATGGCGCCTTGCTGAACGGATCGAAGATGCTGTGGCACGGCAAGTTCGACCCCAGGCGCGTCATTGCCGACCTGCCGCGCGCCACCGTGTTCATGGGCGTGCCCACGCTGTACGTGCGCATGCTGGGTGAAAGCACGCTGACGCAGGCGCAGGCGGCGCGCATGCGGCTGTTCATCAGTGGCTCGGCGCCCTTGCTGATCGAAACCTTCAACGAGTGGCGCGAGCGCACCGGCCACACCATCCTGGAGCGCTATGGCATGAGCGAAACCATCATGCTGACCAGCAACCCCTACCGTGCGGATGGCCGTTTCAACGGGCAGGCCGAACGGCGCGGCGGCACGGTGGGCTTCCCGCTGCCGGGTGTCGAGGTGCGGGTGCGCGGTGACGACGGCGCCACCATGCCGGCGGGCGAGATCGGCGGCATCCAGGTGGCAGGCCCCAACGTCTTCAGCGGCTACTGGCGCATGCCCGAAAAGACCCAAGAGGAATTCACCGACGACGGCTTCTTCAAGACGGGCGACGTCGGCAAGCAGGACGAACGCGGCTACATCACCATCGTGGGCCGCAGCAAGGACTTGATCATCAGCGGCGGCTACAACGTCTATCCGGCCGAGATCGAGGGCTATCTGAACGACATGCCGGGCGTGGCCGAGAGTGCGGTGGTGGGCGTGCCGCACCCGGACTTTGGCGAGGTCGGTGTGGCGGTCATCATCGCCAAACCGGGCGCGCAGCTCGACGGCGACGCGTTGATGGGCCAGCTGAAATCGCAACTGGCCAATTTCAAGATTCCCAAGCGCTGCTTCGTCGAAACCGAACTGCCGCGCAACACCATGGGCAAGGTGCAGAAAAACCTGCTGCGCGACCGCTATCAGGGCCTGTTCAAGCCGTGATCGTTGGCGACGTTCGCTGACAGGTCGGCGCCGCACAGCGGGCTACACTTGCGGACGAATACGCTGCCGGGGCTGGTTTGCCGCGCCCCGGTGATCCTTGCCATCGACCCTGAGTGGATTTCCCATGTCATTGAAATCTCTGCTGCTGTTGCTGATCGGCGCGGCGATCGTCATTTTTGTCGGCCTGAACTGGGTGGCGATGACCACGCCCACCAACCTGACACTGGGCTTTGCCGACGTTCACGCGCCGCTCGGCCTGGTGCTGCTGGGGCTGATGGCGCTGCTGTCCGTGGTGTTCGTCGCGCTGATCGCCTACACCCAGGGCACCGTGCTGATGGAAACCCGCCGCCACGCGAAAGAGCTGTCGGCCCAGCGCGAACTCGCCGACAAGGCAGAGGCGTCGCGCTTCACCGACTTGCGCGCGCACCTGGACAAGGAAATCACGCGCCTGTCGGACGTCATTGGCACACACACGCGTGAAACGCTGGCGCGCGTCGACCGCGCCGAAATGGGGCTGCGCGACCGCCCGGTGGATGCCGAGATCACCCGCCTGGCGCAGGCGGTGGAAACCCATAACCGCGACCTGCATTCGCGGGTGGACCGGCTGGAAATGGGCCTGCGCGAAGGCCTGGCAGGCTACGTGCCCGCACCCGCCACGGTGCGCCCTGCGGTGACGGCGGCGCTGCCCCCCACAGGCGCCCGCGGTGGCGCCGGGTGCTGATCCGGTGGGCGACGCGGTTCCGCGCTGAACGCGGGCGCCTCCCGCGGCGCAATACCAAAAACCTGCTCCAGCGCCGCTACGGCGGCGCTGCCAGCTATCAATGCAGTAGCAGGCCGCTGTCGATCAGCGCAGCACCAGCACCGGGATTTCGGAGTGGGTCAGCACCTGCTGCGTTTCGCTGCCAAGCAGCAGGCGCTTCACGCCCTTGCGGCCATGCGATGCCATGACGATGATGTCGGCCTTGTGTTTCTTGGCACCGGCGATCAGGGCGTCGGACACGACGTCGGACTTGGCCAGCACGGCCTTGACCTTGACGCCCTTCGATTCGGCGGCTTTCTTGACGCCGTCGAGCACGCTCTGGCCGTCGTCGGCCCATTGCTTTTCGACCCGCGCCACGTCGTCGGCCGACAGCGGGATCGAGCCCTCGAAGTAGCTTTGCGGATAGCGCGGCACGACCTTCAGCGCGATCAGTTCTGCACCGCACAGGGCGGCCAGCTGGATGGCGCTGTCGACGGCTTTCTTGGACAGCTTGGAGCCGTCGGTGGCAACGAGAATGCGGGTGTACATGGTGGTTCTCCTCAAAAATTCTTAACGGGCGCGCGGCGGGCCTGCGGACCAGGATACGCACCGAACTGAACGATACCCTAAGTTAACAGGGCATCTGGGTCGGGTTATTGACGCGCGTCAAGATGGGCGACGCGCCTGAACGCGTACAGTCGCCCCCGTGAAGCAAGCTGTAAGCGTCATTTCTTCGGGTGCGGGGGCCTTGGATGCACTCGCGTCGCCACCTGGCGCGGAGCCGGCGCGGGGCGAGGGCGCCTGGACGCTGCTGGACGAACGCGACGAGTGGCTGGAGTTCAGCCGGCCGGTTGAAAAGTCGTCCCACGCGGGGACCGCCGGGCTGTGGGAATCCAGCGTCGTATTCGAAGGCATGCATTGCGCCGCCTGCGCCGGCACCATCGAACAGGCGCTGCGGGCGACGCCGGGCGTGCGCCAGGCCGAGGTGAGTGCGGCCAGCCAACGCGGGCGCGTGGTGTGGGACGAAGGTGTCACCCGGCCATCCGACTGGATGCAGGCGGTGCTGCGAACCGGCTATCGCCCGCTGCCGGCGCACGACGCCTTCGCCACCGAGCGGCGCCAGGCAGAGACCCGCAAGATGCAGTGGCGCCTGGGCGTGGCCGGGCTTTGCATGATGCAGGTGATGATGTACGCCACGCCGACGTACTTCACCGCCAGTGGAGAGATCGAGCCCGATCTGGTCAACCTGCTGCGCTGGGCGCAGTGGGTGCTGTCGGTGCCGGTGGTGCTGTTTTCGTGCCAGCCGTTTTTTCGCAATGCGCTGCTGGACCTGAAGCTGCGGCGCGTCAGCATGGATTTGCCGGTGGCACTGGGCATGCTGATCACCTTTGTCGTCAGCTCGCTCGGCACCTTTGAGCCCGGCGGCCTGTTCGGGCGCGAGGTGTATTTCGATTCGCTGACGATGTTCGTGTTCTTCCTGTTGACCGGGCGCTGGCTGGAATTGCGTCTGCGCGACCGGACGGCAGGCGCGCTGGAAGCCCTGATGCACCGCCTACCCGACAGCGTGCAGCGGTGGAGTACCGCCAGCGCCTGGGAGCGCGTGTCGGTGCGCCGCATCCGCGTGGGCGACCTGCTGCGCGTGTTGCCCGGCGAAGTCTTTCCGGCGGATGGCGTGGTGGTGAAGGGGCAGACGTCGGCCGATGAGGCGCTGCTGACGGGCGAATCGACGCCGTTGATGCGGGGCGAGGGGCAGCGCGTGGTGGCCGGAAGCCACAACCTGACCTCGCCCGTGGACATGCGCGTCGAACAGGTGGGCGGTGAAACGCGCTATGCGCAGATCGTGGCGCTGATGGAGCAGGCGTCCACCAGCAAGCCGCAGATCGCGTTGCTGGCCGATCGGCTGGCCAAGCCGTTCCTGATCTTCGTGCTGATCGCCGCCGGCCTGTCTTGCGCCTGGTGGTGGTCAAGCGACCCGGGCCACGCACTGATGATTGCGGTGGCGATTTTGGTGGTCACCTGCCCGTGCGCGCTGTCGCTGGCCACGCCCGCGGCCATGCTGGCCAGTGCCGGCGCGCTGGCGCGCGATGGCGTGCTGGTGCGCCGCATGCAGGCGCTGGAAACGCTGTCGCACGTGGACACGGTGGTGTTCGACAAGACCGGCACGCTGACGCGCGATGCCTTCGTGCTGGAGGAGGTGCGCCTTCGGCCGGGCGTGGGCCGCGCGCAGGCGCTGGGGCTGGCCGCAGCCATGGCGCAGGCCAGTCTTCACCCCCTGTCGCGGGCCATGGTCGACGCCGCGCGCGACGAAGGCGCGGCCCCGGCGACGGCGCTGACGGACCTGCACGAGGTGATGGGGCAGGGCGTCACGGCCCGTGTGGCCGAGGCAGATGGCAGCTTCAACGACTTGCGGCTGGGCTCAGCCGCGTTCTGCGGCGTGCCTGCCCTGGCGGCGCAGGGGCCGACGACCCATCTGAGCGACTCGAACGGGTGGCTGGCGAGCTTTCACCTGCGCGAAGACCTGCGGCCCGACGCGCGCGCCAGCGTGGAGGCCCTGCGGCGCGAAGGCGTCACGGTGCGGCTGCTGTCTGGCGACCGGCCGGAGGCGGCCGCGCGCCTGGGGCAGCTGGCCGGCATCGACGACGCGCGCGGCGGCTGCCTGCCCGACGACAAGCTGGCCGACCTGCGCGACGCACAGGCGGCGGGCGCCAGCGTGGCGATGGTCGGTGATGGCCTGAACGACGGCCCCGTGCTGGCGGGCGCCGACGTGTCGTTTGCCTTCGGGCGGTCGGTGCCGCTGGCGCGCGCCCAGGCCGATTTCGTCGTGCTGGGCGACCGCCTGTCGCTGATACCGATGTGCCACGCCAAGGCGCGCCGCACCATGCGCATCGTGAGAGAAAATCTCGGCTGGGCGGCGGCCTACAACGCGGTCGGCGTTCCGCTGGCCATGGCCGGCTACATGCCGCCCTGGGCCGCCGGGCTGGGCATGGCGGCCAGTTCGCTGGTGGTGGTGTTGAATGCGCTGCGGCTGTCGAAGCCCGATACGCAGCCGGTCGAGGTGCACTAGATGGATATTCTTTACCTGCTCATCCCGCTGTCGGTGGTGCTGGTTTTCTTTATCCTCGGGGCGTTGTGGTGGGCCATCTACCGTGGCCAGTTCGACGACGTCGACCGGGAAGGCGAGCGGATTCTCGATCACGATTGACGTACGTCAACCGCGACCATAATACGAGTCGGGATACTGCTGAAGGTTTTATCAGGAAGAGGTGGAAATGACATTCGCCAATACACGGGCCACGGTCTATAACGACAAAGTGGTCAGACAATTCGCCATCATGACGGTGGTATGGGGCGTGGTGGGCATGCTGGTCGGCGTGATCATCGCTGCCCAGCTCGCCTGGCCCGAGCTGAATCTGGGGATTCCCTGGCTGAGCTACGGTCGATTGCGACCCCTGCACACCAATGCGGTGATCTTTGCGTTTGGCGGTTGCGGTCTGTTCGCCACCTCCTACTACGTGGTGCAGCGCACCTGCCAGGTGCGCCTGTTCAGCGACAAGCTGGCGGCCTTCACCTTCTGGGGCTGGCAACTCATCATCGTCGCCGCAGCGGTCTCGCTGCCGCTCGGCTTCACCACCGGCAAGGAATACGCCGAGCTGGAGTGGCCGATCGACATCCTGATCACGCTGGTCTGGGTGGCGTACGCGGTGGTGTTCTTCGGCACCGTCGGCACGCGGCGCGTCAAGCACATCTACGTGGCCAACTGGTTCTACGGCGGCTTCATCCTGGCGGTGGCGCTGCTGCACGTGGTCAACAGCGCTGAGATCCCGGTTGGCCCGATGAAGTCCTACTCGGCCTACGCGGGCGTGCAGGACGCCATGGTCCAGTGGTGGTACGGCCACAACGCGGTGGGCTTCTTCCTGACCGCTGGCTTCCTGGGCATGATGTATTACTTCATCCCCAAGCAGGCTGAGCGTCCGGTGTACAGCTATCGCCTGTCCATCGTCCACTTCTGGGCGCTGATCTTCACCTACATGTGGGCCGGCCCGCACCACCTGCACTACACGGCCCTGCCGGACTGGGCGCAGAGCGTGGGCATGCTGTTTTCGCTGATCCTGCTGGCACCCAGCTGGGGCGGCATGATCAACGGCATCATGACCCTGTCGGGCGCCTGGCACAAGCTGCGTGACGACCCGATCCTGCGCTTCCTGATCGTGTCGCTGTCGTTCTACGGCATGTCCACGTTCGAAGGTCCGATGATGTCCATCAAGACCGTCAACGCGCTGAGCCACTACACCGACTGGACGGTGGGCCACGTGCACTCCGGTGCGCTGGGCTGGGTGGGCCTGATCACCATGGGCTCCATGTACTACCTGATCCCGCGCCTGTTCGGCCAGAAGCAGATGTACAGCATGAAGGCCGTTGAGGTGCACTTCTGGACCGCCACCATCGGTATCGTGGTCTACATCGCCGCGATGTGGATTGCCGGTGTGATGCAAGGCCTGATGTGGCGCGCCGTCAACGCCGACGGCACCCTGACCTACACCTTCGTCGAGTCGGTGAAGGCCACCTATCCGTTCTATGTGCTGCGTCTGCTGGGCGGCCTGCTGTATCTCGGCGGCATGCTCATCATGCTGTGGAACACCGTCAAGACTGCGGCTGCCGGCCGTGCCACGCCGGTGCAGATTCCGGCCGTGGCCGCCCACGCCTGAAGCCAGTAAGGAGTAAACAACATGGCTCAAGCACATCCCACCACGGGTCACGCCAAGATCGAGACCAGCAACTTCCTGATGATCGTGCTCATCCTGCTCACCGTGGCGGTGGGCGGCATCGTCGAGATCGTCCCGCTGTTCTTCCAGAAGTCCACCACGCAGCCGATCGAAGGCCTCAAGCCCTACACCGCGCTGCAGCTGGCCGGTCGTGACATCTACCAGCGAGAAGGCTGCTACAACTGCCACTCGCAGATGATCCGCCCCTTCCGCGCCGAAGCGCTGCGCTACGGCCCGTACTCGGTGGCTGGCGAGTTCGTCTACGACCACCCGTTCCAGTGGGGCAGCAAGCGCACCGGTCCCGACCTGGCGCGCGTGGGCGGCCGCTACAGCGACGACTGGCATCGCGTGCACCTGAACAACCCGCGTGACGTGGTGCCCGAGTCCAACATGCCGGCCTATCCGTGGCTGGAGAAGAACGCCGCCAACGCAGCGACCATCTCCGCGCACATGACCGGCCTGCGTCGCGTGGGCGTGCCCTACAGCGACGAAGAAATCGCCAAGGCGCCCGAGGAACTCAAGGGCAAGACCGAGATGGATGCCGTCATCGCCTACCTCCAGGTGCTGGGCATTCACCGCAAGTAAACGCACGCAACGCGAGGTTTTTCATGGACATCAACCTGCTCCGAAGCATCGTGACGGTGGTGGCTTTCGTTGTCTTCATCGGCATCGTGGTATGGGCGTGGTCACGCCGCAACCAGGCCGATTTCGACGAGGCCGCGCAGTTGCCCTTCAAGCAGCAGGATTGATGCAAATCCGCGCAACCCGCGTTGCAGCCTAAGGAATACCCAAAATGAGCGACTTCACGAGCAACTTCTGGTCGGTCTTCATTGCCGGCGTCACGATCCTGAGCATCCTGGCGTGCCTGGCGCTGCTGGTCATCAGCGGCAAGACCAAGGCCATGACGGCCGCCGACAACACCACAGGCCACGTCTGGGACGGCGACCTGCGCGAAATGAACAACCCCCTGCCGCGCTGGTGGGTGGGCCTGTTCGTGCTGACCTGCCTGTTCGCATTTGCCTATCTGTACCTCTATCCCGGCCTGGGTTCGTATCCGGGTTCGCTGAAGTGGTCGCAGGCCGGCCAGTTCGACGCCGAAGTGGCGCGCGGCAACGAGCAGGTGGCACCGCTGTATGCGCGCTTCGCCGGCATGAACCCGCAGCAGCTGGCCAAGGACCCCGAGGCCATGGCCATCGGCGACCGCCTGTTCCTGAACAACTGCGCGCAATGCCACGGCTCGGACGCACGCGGTAGCAAGGGCTTCCCCAACCTGACCGACAAGCATTGGAACTGGGGCGGCACGCCGGACAAGATCCACGAAACCATCGCCAAGGGCCGCATGGGCGTGATGACGCCGATGGCTGCCGCGGTCGGTTCGCCGGACGACGTGCGCAACGTGGCCAACTATGTGCTGAGCCTGTCGGGTTCGCCGAACGATTCCGTGCGCGCCAACCTGGGCAAGGAAAAGTTCACCGTCTGCGCGGCCTGCCACGGCGCCGATGGCAAGGGCAACCCCGCACTGGGCGCGCCCAACCTGACGACGGGCGTGTTCACGCACGGCCCTGGCGTCGAGGCGCACATCGTGAACATGATCAACAACGGCAAGACCGGTGTCATGCCCGCGTGGGAATCGAAGTTCACGCCTGAGCAGCTCAAGGTCCTCACCGCCTACGTCTGGGGCAAGGGCGGCGGCGTGGCCGACGCGGCCGCAGCGCCGGCCGCCGACGCAGCCTCCATCAGCGTGGAGAACGGCATCGTCAAGTTCTTCTTTGCCACCGGCAAGGCCGATGTGGCGGCCGGCGCCGACAAGGCGCTGGCCGAGATCGTGGCGGGCGTCAAGGCGGGCAAGAAGGCCATCGTCAGCGGCTATGTCGATTCGACCGGCAGCGCCGCGCAGAACGAAGAACTGGCCAAGCAGCGCGCCGTGGCCGTGCGCGACCAGCTCAAGGCGCTGGGCGTGGACGAAGGCAGCATCGACCTGCAAAAGCCGGGCAACGTTGAAGCTGGCGCCGGCGCCCAGGCCCGTCGCGTCGAAGTCAAGCTGATGTGACCACTTCGCACTGAGCAAAAGCCGGGCTGCGCATTGCGCGCCCGGCTTTTTTGTCGCTGAATCGTTATATGCGCAACGGCTTAAGTAATACAATCGAGACAGGACGCCAGCGCCGAGACTGCGCGGCGACTGAGTCCGGAGGAGACCGCAGTCCTTTGTCGATGTTCGTTCCCGAGAAGTCGTCTTGAACACTCCCGCATCTCCCGAAAAACCCGTTGCGTCCGCCGCTGCCGTGGCCGACGACGAGGTCATGGTGTCCCTGTACCAGGCACACAAGAAAATCTATTCCCGCAGCGTCACGGGCCTGTTCGCCAAATGGCGCTGGTTCTTTGTGTGGGCCACGCAGCTGTTCTTCTACGGCATGCCGTGGCTGCAGTGGAACGGCCGCCAGGCCATGCTGTTCGACCTGGAAGCGCGCCGCTTCTATATCTTTGGGCTGGTGCTGTACCCGCAGGACGTCATCTACCTGTCGGGCATCCTGATCATCTCAGCCCTGTTGCTGTTTCTGTTCACCGCGGTGGCCGGCCGGCAGTGGTGCGGCTACGCGTGCCCGCAAACCGTCTACACCGAAATCTATCTGTGGATCGAGCGCAAGATCGAAGGCGACCGATCCGCCCGCATGCGGCTGGATGCCGCGCCCATGTCGGGCAACAAGTTTTTGCGCAAGACGGCCAAGCAGCTGGCGTGGATCGCTGTCGGGCTCTGGACCGGCTTCACCTTCGTGGGCTATTTCACGCCCATTCGTGAACTGGCCCACCACGTGGCGGCCTGGACGCTCGGCCCCTGGCAGACGTTCTGGATCTTCTTCTATGGCTTTGCCACCTACGGCAACGCCGGCTACATGCGCGAGCAGGTGTGCAAGTACATGTGCCCTTATGCGCGCTTCCAGAGCGCCATGTTCGACAAGGACACGCTCATTGTCTCGTACGACAAGCAGCGCGGCGAACCGCGCGGCGCGCGCTCGCGCAAGGCCGACCCCAAGGCGATGGGCCTGGGCGACTGCGTCAACTGCACCCTGTGCGTGCAGGTGTGTCCCACAGGCATCGACATCCGCAACGGCCTGCAGTACGAATGCATCAGCTGCGCCGCGTGCATCGACGTGTGCAATGACGTGATGGACAAGGTCGGCTACCCGCGTGGCCTGATCCGTTACACGACGCAGCACGGGCTGGAGCAGCGCTGGGGCCGATCCGAGATCATCCGGCACATCCTGCGCCCGCGCGTGCTGCTGTATTCCGCCATCCTGGCCGCTGTCACCATGGGCTTGCTGGCCAGCATCTACCTGCGTACGCCCTTTAAGGTGGATGTGGTGCGCGACCGCGCGTCGCTGGCCCGCATCGTGCAGGGCGGCAACATCGAGAACGTGTACCGCGTGCAGATCATGAACGCGACCGAGCAGCCGCAGGACTATCGCCTTAGCGTGGAAGGCCTGCCGGGCCTTGCGCTCACGTCGCAGTCGACGGTGAACGTGGAGGCCGCCGGCTCGCTGTGGGTGCCTGTGCAGCTGCAACTGCCGTACAACGCCGCCGGCCCGGGCTCGCACCCGGTCACGCTCACCATTGCATCCGATGTCGGCACCGTGCACGAAAAAACCGTGTTCCTGGTGCCGCGATGAATCCCGCAGGAGTTCAAGTCATGACCGATCCCAAGCGTTCTGGCCCATGGTGGCGGTATCCGCACATGTGGCTCGTGGTGGGCGGCCCGGCGGTCGTCGTGGTGGCAGGCTTTGTCACGCTGTATCTGGCGGTGAGCCACCCCGACCCCGTCTACACCGACGCGCCGCGCGCCAACCGCACCGCACAGCAACCCGCCGACGAGGTGGGTGCCACCGCAGTGCCGGCCCTGCAGGCGCGCAACCACGCTGCCACCGGCGGGGTGCCACCGCAGCAGCCACCGGCCGATCCGCGCACCGGACAATGATTCCTGCCACCGTGCCTACATCGTCATGATCACCAAGCAACGCCTGTTCTGGATCGCGTGGCCGGCCTTTCTGGTGGCGGCCGCGCTCGAGTTGATGGTCTTTGCGGTACTCGACCCCGAAATGCTGACCCTGTTCGGCAAGCCAGCCGGCTGGTCCAGGCAGGCCATCTACACCGTCACGTTCCTGATCTTCTGGTTCATGATGATGATCTCCAGCGCACTCACGGTGCTGCTGGCCGTGCCGCCGTTTGAACTCAACCAGCTTCAGCCGCAGGATTCATCCGATACGCCATCCTGAGCCGGTGGCGCCTTATCGAAGCTGAAAATTCGCACTGGCGTTAGCGGGTAGCACCTGCGGGTGCTACAGCCAAGTGCTACAACGCCAGGAAGCTGGCGTTAGGACCATGCCAAGGCATTGTCAGCAAAGGACTTTTGGCAAATAAGGTGACGAGCCTTTTCCCCGGCACTGGCTCCAAAGTTAGGGCTGCTTGGTTCCCCACCTGACCCGGTTGGCTCCTTCACCATGCGGGAAGGCCCGTCGCTGGCTATTGTAGCTTGTGGGGGGGCGGCGTCCTGCAGTCGGCGCTGGGCTTCGGCGGCGCCGAAGCTGAGGGCGAGCAGGTTCAGCACCTCGCCACGCAGCAGGGCCAGCTGATCGGCGTCCAGGTGGCCTGTCAGCCGGGCCTGCAGGCGCGCGGCGCGGGGGGTGGCAGCAGTCGGCCAGCGCCTGGCTCAGCGCGGCGGCACGGTCGCGCATGTCGGGCCGGGCCGCGGGGTGGCGCGTTTCGTCGGTTGCTTCGAATAGATACGACATGAGGCAGGGTGGGCGGCTGCGCTGCGCTCCTCAACGGCGCGCAGTGTCACCGCACAAGACGACGGATGTTCTGTTGCGGTGCAGCATAGCCCGTTTTGCGCGCCGGGGATAGTCTTCGCCGGTTTTGCGCACGGTTTCGGAGTGCGTCCTCTAATCCCGACCCGGCCGCTTTCGCCCCGTAGAATCCGGGCCATGTCGTATCTGGTTCTGGCCCGCAAGTACCGTCCGCGGAATTTCTCCGAAATGGTGGGTCAGGAGCACGTTGTGCAGGCGCTCACCAACGCGTTGACGCAGCAGCGCCTGCACCACGCCTACCTGTTCACCGGCACACGCGGCGTCGGCAAGACGACGGTGTCGCGCATCCTGGCCAAGTCGCTCAACTGCACCGGCGCCGACGGGCAGGGCGGCATCACGGCCGAGCCATGCGGCGTGTGCGCCGCGTGCACCGACATCGACGCCGGGCGCTTTGTCGATTACACCGAACTGGACGCCGCCAGCAACCGCGGCGTGGACGAAGTGCAGGGCCTGCTGGAGCAGGCCGTCTACAAGCCTGTGCAAGGGCGCTTCAAGGTCTTCATGATCGACGAAGTGCACATGCTCACCAACACCGCCTTCAACGCCATATTGAAGACGCTGGAAGAGCCACCCGACTACCTCAAGTTCGTGCTGGCCACCACCGACCCGCAGAAAGTGCCGGTCACCGTGCTGTCGCGCTGCCTGCAGTTCAACCTGCGGCCCATGGCGCCTGAAACGGTGCTCGATCACTTGGCGAGCGTGCTGGCCGCCGAAAAAGTGCCCGCCGACCCTGGTTCTCTGCGCCTGCTGGCGCGCGCGGCCCGTGGTTCCATGCGCGACGCGCTCAGCCTGGCCGACCAGGCCATCGCCTTCGGCTCCGGCCGGCTCGATGAAGCCGCGGTGCGCCAGATGCTGGGCAGCGTGGACCACGGCGTGGTGTTCCGTCTCATCGATGCACTGGCCGCGGGCGACGGCCGCACGGTGGTCGAATTGGCCGATCAACTGCGCGCCGCGGGCCAGTCGGCCGCCAACACGCTGGAGGACATGGCCAGCGTGCTGCAGCGCATGGCCGTGCAGCAGGCCGTGGGCGACGTGGCCGTGGACGAGACCGACCCCGACGCGCAAGAGATCGCGCGCCTGGCCGCCGCCATGCCCGCCGACGAAACGCAGCTGCTGTACAGCCTGTGCATTCATGGCCGCGCTGAACTGGGGCTGGCGCCGGATGAATATGCCGGCCTGACGATGGTGCTGTTGCGCTTGCTGCCGTTCAAGGCCGGCGCGTCCCCCCAGGCCAGCGCCGCGGCTGAAAAAAAAACTCTGAAGCGGGTTGAGCCCGACGCGGCGGCGCCGGTACAGGCGCCCGCCAAGCCCACGCCCGCCCTCAGCCCGCCGCCAGCGCCGCAGCCCGCGCCGCCGGCGCAAATAGATCGCGCAGCAGATGCGGGTCCGCCCGACGACTGGGACGAGGGCAACGAGGGGCTGTGGCCCGATGCCGACCGGGCCGACGAGCCCACGCTCGCCAGGCGCGACATCGATGCCTCGACGGCTCATCCGGCGCGCGGTCGCCCGGTGTTGCAGCCCCTGCCTGTCCATCAGCAGCCGCCACCCTTGAATTCTGAAGAAAATCTGCCGGCAGCGCTTGCTGATAGTGCGTTGGATGCTACAAATATAGTAGCGGTGACGGTGCGCGAGGCAGCCGATGCGCCGGAGCCGCGGCCCCGGCCGCTGATGGCCGCGCCACCCACCCTGGTGCCTGGCGCCGAGGGCGATTTCTGGCACGGCGTGGTGCAGGATCTGGTGGCGCGCGAAGCCATCACTGCGCTGGTGCGCGAACTGGCGCTGCAATCGCAGTTGACGTCGCGCGGCGACGGACAATGGACCTTGCAGGTCGAAAGCGAGTCGCTCGGCCAGTCTGCCGCGCGCGAACGCCTGCAAACTGCGTTGGCCGACGCAGGCCACCCGGTGCGCCTGCGGGTCGAGATCGGCCCCGTGGCCGACAGCCCGGCGCGCCGCAACAAGATTGCCGCCGAACAGCGCCTGAAGGCCGCCGAAGCGCTGCTGATGGCCGACCCGTTCGTGCAGGAGATGATCCGCGACTTTGGCGCGAAAATCGTGCCCGGAAGCATCAAGCCGCTTTGATGTATTGAATCTGAACCCGAAGGAAACCCGATGTTCAACAAAGGACAACTCGCCGGCCTGATGAAGCAGGCCCAGGCCATGCAGGACAACCTGAAGAAGGCGCAGGACGAACTCGCGCTGATGGAAGTCGAAGGCGAATCCGGCGCCGGCCTGGTCAAGGTGCTGATGACCGCCAAGCACGACGTCAAGCGCGTCACCATCGACCCCAGCCTGCTGGCCGACGACAAGGACATGCTCGAAGACCTGGTCGCTGCCGCCTTCAACGCCGCCGTGCGCAAGGCCGAGGAACTGTCGGCCGAGAAGATGGGCAAGCTGATGCCGGCGGGCATGCCGGGGCTGCCGTCGGGCATGAAGTTTCCGTTCTAGAGACACATCCCCCTGAGCGGCTGACGCCGCTTCCCCCTTCTTTGCCGCGCTGCGCGCGGGAAGGGGGACGCCGCTGGTCGCCGGGGGAACCCCGGCTCGGGCGGCCGCTGGCGTGGCCTGCTCCGCGGCCGCCTGAGGGCACTCACAGCGGCCGGTTCTGCCAACGCCCAACGCTCAACGCTCAACGCTCAACGCTCAACGCTCAACGCTCAACGCTCAACGCTCAACGCTCAACGCTCAACGCTCAACGCTCAACGCTCAACGCCCGACCCGAAGAATGAGTGACACCCACAGCCTCGACACCCTGGTGCAGGCGCTCAGGCGCTTGCCGGGGGTGGGTGTGCGTTCGGCGCAGCGGATGGCGTTTCATTTGCTGCAGCACGACCGCGACGGTGCGCAACTGTTGGCGCGGTCGCTGCAGGACGCGGTGGCGAGCGTGCGGCATTGCGCGCTGTGCCACACCTTCACCGAGCGCGAGGTCTGCGCCACCTGCCGCGACCCGCGGCGCGATGCCAGCAAGCTGGCGGTGGTGGAGACGCCGGCCGACCAGGCGGCGCTGGAGCGCACGGCGGCGTTCAACGGCCGTTACTTCGTGCTGATGGGGCGCTTGAGTCCGCTGGACGGCATCGGGCCGCGCGACATCGGCGTGCAGAAACTGATCGAGCGCGCACTCGACGGCACGGTGCAGGAAGTGATCCTGGCCACCAACTTCACCGCCGAAGGCGAGGCGACGGCCCACGTCATCGGGCAGGCGCTGAAGGCCCGCGGCCTCTCGGTCACGCGACTGGCGCGCGGCGTGCCCGCGGGCAGTGAACTGGAATACGTCGATCTCGGCACCATCGCGCACGCGCTGGCCGACCGGCGGTAAATCTGTTTGCTTCATTTTTAATAGCTGACTGCGCAATCCAGTCAAGCGCAAGGCACGGTTCAGCGGCCTGTATGCATGGTGTCGATGCGCCGCGCAACACGCTTCGGCACGTGCGCCGCATCAGCGCTGTCACGCCGCTGTCATGCCGCATTCATCGCGCGTGCCTGACCTGCAGCTGACCGCACGGTCAGCCCTACACAGAAACCCCATGCGGGTAGCTGCCGATGCCCTGAAGACTAGGCTTGGGATACCGTCGGACGTTCGCTTTGGGCCATGTTCGATCCTGCATTCCATCACCCGCTGTTCCCCTCGCTGACGCGCCGTCACTGGCTGCGCACGGTGGCGGCCGCCACGGCGGCGGCGGCAGGCGCGTCACGCGCGCAGGCACCGCAGGACAAGCGCAAGGTGACCATCGCCGTCGGCGGCAAGACGGCGCTGTTCTGTCTGCCGCTGACCATTGCCGAGCAGTTGAAATACTTCAGCGACGAAGGCCTGGATGTCGAGCTGCTCGACCATGCTGGCGGCAGTCTGGCGCAGCAATCGATGCTGCAGGGACGGGCCGACGTGGCGGTGGGCGGGCTCGAACACCCGATTCTTCTGCGCCAGCGTGGCTACAGCTGCCGCGCGTTCGCCTTTCTGGGGCGGGCACCACAGGTGGTGTTCGGTGTCAGCCCGCGCGTGCAGCCCGACGTCAAGGCGCTGGCCCAGTTGAAGGGGCACCGCGTGGGTGTGTCGGCGCCCGATTCGCTCACGCACTGGTTCGCGCAGATGGTGGTGGCGCGGCACGGGCTGTCGCCCAACGATGTCGAATACGTGGGCGTGGGCACCTCCACGGCGGCCGCGACGGCGGTGCGCGAGGGGCGCGTCGACGCCATCTGCAGCATCGACCCGGTCATCAGCATGCTGGAATTCCGGGGCGACATTCGTGTGGTGGCCGACACGCGCTCGCTGCGCGGCACGCACGACGTGTACGGTGGCCCCATGCCGGGCGCCTGCCTGTATGCGCCGCAGGCCTTTGTGGTGCGCTATTCGCAAACCGTGCAGGCGCTGGCCAACGCCATCCTGCGGGCACTGAAATGGCTGCAGACCGCCGGGCCGAGCGATATCGTGCGCGCCGTGCCCGAAGCCTACATGTACGGCGACCGCGCCATCTACCTGGCGGCGCTGGAAAAAGCGCGCGAAGCCATGTCGCCCGACGGCATGGTGTCCGAGGAGGCCGTAGCGGTGGCGCACCGCATCGTCGCGCTGTACCCGCCGACCGGCGTCACCGTGCGGCCGCAGTCGCCGGGTGCCACCTACACCAACGATTTCGTGCGCCGCGCCAAGCAGCGCTTCCAGGTGTCGGGCATCGGCGCCGGGGTGCCGCCCGGCTGATCCATCGGCGCCGTCCCGCGCGGGTTCAGCGCTTGGACTTGGCGGCAGCCTTCGACCCCGCCTTGGCAGCGGGCTTGTCCGCTTGCTTGGACGCTGGTTTGGCGCTCGGCTCCGGCTTGGCGCGGCTGGCCTTGGCTTCGCCCTTGCCCGGCGCGGCCTTGGCGGACCTCGCCTTGGCGGGTTCGGCCTTGGCGCTGGCGTGCCGGCCCTTGCCGGCGGCCCGCGATTCGCGCGCGTCGCGCTGCCGGTCGGATGTGGCGCTGCTGCGGGCGCGGCGGTCTTCGGCCTGCTGGCGTCGCGCGGCTTCGACGCCCTCGCGCGCGGCCGCGGCGGCGGCCCGCACCGGCAGGTACAGCACCACCGCCTGGCCGCGCTTGAGGCCGGCGCGGGCGCTGGTGTGGTTCCAGCCCGCCACCGTGGCCGCCGGCAGGTCGTAGCGCGCGGCCACCGTCGCGATGGAGTCGCCCTTGCGGGCGCGCACGCTGGTGCGCTTGAGCACGATTTCGGGCGTGTAGGCCAGATGGGCGTTGTTGACCACGCTCTCCGACACGGCGCTGGCCTGGCCCGCGCGGCGCACCAGCAGCGTGGAGCCGGCCTTGATCACCATGCCGCGCGGGATGTTGTTCATCTCGCGGAAGTCTTCCTCGTCCATGCCGAAGCGGCTGGCGACTTCACGCGAGGGCAGGGTGGACGGCGCCACCCAGGCCGTCCATGAGGCCAGCGATGCGGGGTCGGCCTTGGCCAGCTTCTGCTGGAAGACGGCAGCGTTGTTCCACGGCAGCAGGATCTGCGGCGTGCCGGCGGCAAAGATCACCGGCTTGCGCTGCGACGGGTTGAGCGCCTTGAAGTCCTCCACCCGCACCTCGGCCATGCGCGCCGCGGTTTCCACGTCGATGTCGTGCTTGATGTCGACGGTGTCGAAGAACGGGTGATTCTCGATCAGCGGCAGCACGGTGCCGTGGCGCTGCGGGTTGGCGATGATGTTCTTGACCGCCTGCAGCTTGGGCACGTAGTTGCGCGTCTCGGCCGGCATGTTAAGGTCCATGTAGCCGACCGGCAGGCCCGCGGCGCGGTTGCGTTCGACGGCGCGCTTGACGTTGCCCTGGCCCCAGTTGTAGGCCGCCAGCGCCAGATGCCAGTCGCCGAACATGTCGTGCAGCTTCTGCAGGTAGTCGAGCGCGGCGCGGGTCGAATCCAGCACGTTGCGACGGTCGTCGCGGAACATGTTCTGCTGCAGCTGGAAGTCGCGCCCCGTGGCCGGCATGAACTGCCACATGCCTGCCGCCTTGGCGCTGCTCACCGCCTGCGGGTTGAAGGCCGATTCGATGTAGGGCAGCAGCGCCAGCTCGGTCGGCATGCCGCGCAGCTCCAGCTCCTCAACGATATGGAAGATGTACAGGCGCGAGCGGCTCACCATGCGCTCGATGTAGTCCGGCCGCGTGCTGTACCACTGCTCGTGCCGCGCCACCAGATCGCCTTCCAGCTCGGGCATGGCGTAGCCGCGGCGGATGCGGTCCCACAGGTCGGCCGGCGCTTCCAGCTGGGCTACGGTGGCGCCGCGCAGTTCGGACACCGCCACGTCGGGCATCTCGCCCGAGCGGGCCGTGGTGCGGCTGCCGGCCGGGGTGGGCGCGCCATCGGCGCCGGGCGAAGACGTGCCCGGCGCGGCGCAGCCGGCCAGGGCGATGCTGACGGCCAGCGCCAAGCCTAGGAATCTGTTCATCAAAACTCGTTTTTCCATTGGCGAAGCGCGGCGAACACCGCCACTTCGTCGGTTGCGGTGGGCGCGCGCTCGCGCACCGACCGGGTCACCGCGGGTTCGCGGCTGCGCAGGAAGGGATTGATGGCCCGCTCGGTGCCGATGGTGGAGGGCAGCGTCGGCTGGCCTTCGGCACGCAGTTGCTGGCAGTGCCGCTCGTAGTCCGCCAGCGCCGCGTTGCCCGGTTCGACCGTGCGCGCAAAGCGCAGGTTGGACAGCGTGTATTCGTGCGCGCAGCACACCCGCGTGTCGGCAGGCAAGGCAGCCAGCGCGTCGAGCGAGGCCAGCATCTGCGCGGGCGTGCCTTCGAACAGGCGCCCGCAACCGCCTGAAAACAGCGTGTCACCGCAGAACAGCAGCGGCGCGCCGTCGACATCCGGCGCGAAGTAGGCAATATGCCCCGCCGTGTGCCCCGGCACGTCGATCACGCGCCAGCCCACGCCCAGGGCCTGCACCACGTCGCCGCCGGCCAGCGGCGTGAACGGCTCGGGAATACGTTCACGCGCCGGGCCGAACACGCGGGCGCCGGTGGCCGCGCGCAAGGCGGCTACGCCGCCCGTGTGATCGGCGTGGTGGTGCGTGACTAGAATGTCCGACAGCCGCAAACCGTGCGTTGCCAGCGCGGCCTGCACGGGCGCTGCGTCGCCCGGGTCCACCACCAGCGCATCGGCGCCGTTGTGCAGCAGCCAGAAGTAGTTGTCGGAAAAAGCGGGAAGCGCAATCAAATCCATGAGCGGCGAATTATAAAAACCGCTGCCACCATCCCGAGCCTTGCAACCCATCTTTACATCCCCAGGGCCCCAAGCCCAGCGCGCCGCCACAAAAGGCCTGCAGGGCAGGTGCGCGGCCGCGGCCGGACCTGCAACGGACGCCCGCGTTGTCGCGACTCCCAGGGCAAGGCGCACAGCCCCACAGGGGGGGCGCATGACCGATTGGTTCCAGTCGCCGCCCGGCCAGTACCTGCTGGACTGGGAGCGCGCACAGTTCGAGGCTGCGCTGGCCGACGTGTTCGGCTACCACGCGCTGCAGGTCGGATTGGGCGACATCGACGCGCTGGCCGCCAACCGCATGCCGCACCGCTGGCTGGCCGCGACGTCGCCGCGTCCGGCGGGCGATGAGCACGGCTTGAATGGGGCCGTGGTCGGCCCCTCGCTGGTCATGGACCCGACGGCGCTGCCGTTTGCCGAAGCCAGCATCGACCTGGTGGTGCTGCCGCACACGCTCGAATTCAGCCCCGATCCGCACGCCACCTTGCGCGAAGTGCACCGCGTGCTGGTGCACGAGGGGCGGGTGGCGATTGCGGGGCTCAATCCGGCCAGCCTGTGGGGCTTGCGGCAATGGCGCGCGCAACTCAAGCTGCCGGTCGGCAGCGCGCAGCCGTTTCTGCCGCAGGCCAACGAATTCATCAGCCATTGGCGGCTGCGCGACTGGCTGCGGCTGCTGCAGTTTGAACTGGAGTCGCTGAGCTTCGGCTGCTGGCGCCCCGCTGCGCGCAGCGAACGCGGCCTGGCGCGCTTCGAATGGATGGACCGCGCCGGTGCGCGCTGGTGGCCGGTGTTCGGCGCCGCCTACTGCCTGGTGGCCGTCAAGCGCACGCACGGCGCCAAGCTGGTGGGCGCTGCCTGGAAGACGGCGCCCGTGCCCGTGGGTGCTCCTGCTTCTGTAGCTAACCGCGCCGCCCCGACAACGCATACTGAATCATCACCGTGAATCGCATCGAGATCTACACCGACGGCGCCTGCAAGGGCAACCCCGGACCGGGCGGCTGGGGCGTGCTGCTGCGCGCGCCTGGCCACGAAAAGGAATTGTTCGGCGGCGAAACCATGACCACCAACAACCGCATGGAGTTGACCGCCGTCATCGAAGGCCTGAGCGCGCTCAAGCGGCCGTGCGAGATCGACCTTTACCTGGACAGCCAGTACGTGCGCCAGGGCATCACCGAATGGATTGCGGGCTGGAAGGCCAGGGGCTGGCTCACGTCCACCCGGCAGCCGGTGAAGAACGTCGACCTGTGGCAGAAGCTCGACGCCCTGGTGTCCGGGGCGGGCCACCGCATCCACTGGCATTGGGTGCGCGGCCACGCGGGCCACCCCGAAAACGAACGCGCCGACCAGCTGGCCAACCGGGGCGTGCCGCGCGCCGGCGGCTGAAAGGGGCGCTGATCGCGCTGGGGTGGCCCGGGGCGCTGCCACCTTCTGCCGGTGGCCGACTTTTTTTTTGTAAATCGCAGGTGAAGTTGCCCCCGTGGTCGGCTGCCAGTCAGCTTGGCGCATGGCGATGTGGCTAAATCACGGTTTTGCATACACACTGACACCCCATGCTGTCGCATCGTCGCCGTTCTTCGTCCCTGCGCGGGGCCGCTGGTCATGACCCGGTCTAAGTGGGTGCCCTTGGTTGCCATCGGCGCGCTCGTGGCGCTGGGCACGGGCGCGTGGTGGTTCCAGCGCGGCGGGCCGAGCGGTGAAGCGCGTCCCGTGGCCGCGGCCTCTGCGGCGCGGCCGGCGGGGCAGGGCGGTGGCGGCGGTGCTGGCGGGGGCGGCGCGGGCGCTGGCGGCGGCCCGGTGGTGGTCGAGTCCACGCTGGTGCGCGCGCAGCCGGTGGCCGAAGACGTCAATGCTGTCGGTTCGCTGCGCTCGCGGCAGGGCACGCTGGTGCGCTCTGAAGTGGGCGGGCGCGTGGTGCAGATCAATTTCCGCGACGGCCAGCGCGTGCGGCGCGGCCAGTTGCTGGTGCAGTTGGACGACAAGCTGCAGCAGGCCCAGGTGCAGCAGGCGCAGGCCGAACTGGGCATTGCGCAGACCAACCATCGGCGCAACGTCGACCTGTCCGGCCGCGGCTTCATCAGCCCGCGCGGGGTGGACGAAAGCGCCGCCGCCGAGAAAGTGGCGCGCGCCAAGCTCGACCTGGCCCGCGCCACCGCCGCGCGCATGCGCGTGCTGGCGCCGTTCGACGGCGTGGCGGGCCTGCGCAACATCAGCGTGGGCGACTACCTGAAGGAAGGCGACAACATCGTCAACCTGGAAGACATGTCGGCCATGTTCGTCGACTTCCGTCTGCCCGAGCGCCTGCAGTCGCGCGTGCGCCCGGGGCAGACCGCCCGTGTGCAGGTCGATGCGCTGCCCGACCGCGCCTTCGCCGCGCAGGTGCAGGCGGTCGACCCGCAGATCGACGCCAACGGCCGCGCGCTCAACGTGCGCGGCTGCATCGACAACCGCGCGCTGCAGCTGCGCCCCGGCATGTTCGCGCGCGTCGAAACCGAACTGGGCGCCCCGCGCGAGGCGCTGATGGTGCCGGAAGAAGCCATCGTCAGCCAGGGCGGCTCGCTCAGCGTGCTGCGGCTGACGCGTGCCGACGCGGGCGACAAGCCGGTCTTCACCACCCAGCGCGTGGCGGTGACGACCGGCCACCGCCTGCCCGGCCAGGTGGAAATCGTCACCGGCCTGGCCGTGGGCGACCGCGTGATCACCGCCGGGCACCAGCGCGTGCAGCGCGACGGGCAGACCGTGCGGCTGGCGGGCGCCGGCGTGCCGGACGGTGGCGCGCGCGCCCCGGCCAGCGGCGCCAGTGCCGCCAGCGCGGCCGCCGCCAGCGCGGCGCCGAGCGCACCTGCGGCGCCCCAGGCCCAGGGCGGCGCAGGCGCCCGGCCGATGGCCGCGTTGCCGCTGGTCAAACCGCCGGCCGGCCCCAGCCCGTGCGGGCTGCCGGGCGGCGCGCCGCAGCGCCGTTCATGATGCTTTCTGCCGCCCCGTGCCTGCCTGCGCTCGCCGGGCGCTATACATTGAATAGCTGAAGAGAGCCCGCGCCGTGCAGCTCGCCGAAGTCTCCATTCGCCGCCCGGTGTTCGCCACCGTGCTGTCGCTGCTGATCCTGCTGGTCGGGCTGGTCAGCTTTCAGCGCCTGGCGGTGCGCGAATACCCCAAGATCGACGAGCCGGTGGTCACGGTGAGCGTGCGCTACGCCGGCGCTTCGGCCGAGGTGATCGAGTCGCAGGTCACCAAGCCGCTCGAAGACTCCATTGCCGGCATCGACGCGGTGGATGTGATCACGTCCATCAGCCGGCCCGAGCAGGCGCAGATCAGCGTGCGCTTCCGGCTCGAAAAAGACGCCGACACCGCCGCCGCCGAGGTGCGCGACCGCGTCTCGCGCGTGCGCAACAAGCTGCCGCAGGCCATCGACGAGCCGGTCATCGCCAAGGTCGAGGCCGATGCGTTCCCGGTCATCTGGCTGGCGTTTTCCAGCGACAAGCGCTCGCCGCTGGAAATCAACGACCTGATCAACCGCGTCGTCAAGGCGCGCCTGCAGACCGTGACCGGGGTGGCCGACGTGCGCATCTTCGGCGAGCGCAAGTACGCCATGCGCGTGTGGCTCGACCCCGACCGGCTGGCCGCCTACAAGCTGACCACGCAGGACGTCGAAGACGCCATCCGCCGCAGCAACCTGGAAGTGCCGGCCGGCCGCATCGAATCGCGCCAGCGCGAGTTTTCCGTCACCTCGCAGACCGATCTGGTCAAGCCGGCGCAGTTCGAGCAGGTCGTCATCAAGAGCGTGAACGGCTTTGCCGTGCGGATGCGCGACGTGGCGCGCGTGGAGGAGGGGCCGGCCGAGGAGCGCAGCGCGGTGCGCCTGAACGGCAGCCCGGCGATTTCGACCGGCATCATCCGCCAGGCCACCGCCAACCCGCTGGAACTGTCGAAGGGCGTGCGCGCCATGCTGCCGCGCCTGCAGGAAGACCTGCCCAGCGACGTCAAGATCGACATCGCCAACGACAACTCGGTGTTCATCCAGCACTCGGTCAACGCGGTGTATCACACCATCGTCGAGGCCATCGTGCTGGTGGCGCTGGTGGTGTTCGTCTTTCTGCGCACGGTGCGCGCGTCGATCATTCCCATCGTTACCATTCCGGTCAGCCTGATCGGCGCCTTTGCGCTGATGTCGCTGGCGGGCTTTTCGATCAACACGCTCACGCTGCTGGCGCTGGTGCTGGCCATCGGCCTGGTGGTGGACGACGCCATCGTGATGCTGGAAAACATCTACCGCCACATCGAAGACGGCATGGAGCCTTTCGCGGCCGCCATCGTCGGCGCCAAGGAAATCGGCTTCGCGATCGTTGCCATGACGCTGACGCTGGTGGCGGTGTACGCGCCGCTGGCCTTCACGCCGGGGCGCACCGGGCGGCTGTTCATCGAATTTGCACTGGCGCTGGCCGGTGCCGTGCTGGTGTCGGGCTTCGTGGCGCTCACGCTGTCGCCCATGATGTGTTCGCTGCTGCTCAAGCACAACCCCAAGCCGGGCCGGTTCGACCGCTTCATGGAACGCGCGCTCACCGCGCTCGAAAACGCCTACGGCCGTCTGCTCAGCCGCGTGCTGCATGGCTGGCGCTGGCTGGTCGTGTGCGTGATGGTGGCCTGCGCGGTGGCGATTGCGTGGATCTACCCGCAGATGCGGCAGGAGCTGTCGCCGCTGGAAGACCGCGGCGTGGTGCTGGCCAACATCAATGCGCCCGACGGCGCGACGCTGCAGTTCACCGACCGCTACGCGCGCCAGCTTGAACGCATGGGCGAGCAATACCCCGAGTTCGACCGCATCTTCGCCAACATCGGCAACCCGACCGTGTCGCAGGGCAGCGTGGTGTACCGCGCGGTGGACTGGAACGAGCGCCACCGCAGCACGCTGCAGATCGCGCGCGAGCTGCAACCCAAGTTCAACCAGCTGGCGGGCGTGACGGCGTTCCCCATCACGCCACCGTCGCTGGGCCAGGGCTTTCGCGAGCGGCCGATCAACTTCGTGGTGCAGACGTCGGACAGCTACGCCAACCTGAACCGCGTGATGCGCCAGCTGATGGACGAAGTGAGCAAAAACCCCGGCTTCGTGGCGCCCGATCTGGACCTGCGGCTGTCCAAACCGGAGCTGCGCATCGACGTCGACCGCGAGCGCGCGGCCGACCTGGGCGTGCCGGTCGAAAGCGTGGCGCGCGCCATCGAGACCATGCTGGGTGGCCGCGTGGTCACACGCTACAAGCGCGACGCCGAGCAGTACGACGTGATCGTGCAGACCGCCGGCAGCGGCCGCGCCACGCCCGAAGACATCGACCGCATCCAGGTGCGCGGCCGGGGCGAGGCCATGATCCCGCTGTCCAGCCTGGTCACGGTGCGCGAAAGCGTGGCGCCGCGCGAGCTGAACCACTTCGGCCAGCGCCGCTCGGCCACGCTCACCGCCAACCTGGCGCCCGATTATTCGCTGGGCCAGGCGCTGGCCTTCCTGGACCAGACCAGCACCAAGGTGCTCAAGACCGGCTACACCACCGACCTGAACGGCATCTCGCGCGAATTCCGCTCCAGCCAGGGCGCGCTGGTCATCGTGTTCGTGCTGGCGCTGCTGTTCATCTTTCTGGTGCTGGCGGCGCAGTTCGAGAGCTTCGTCGACCCGCTGATCATCATGTTCTCGGTGCCGCTGTCGATGATCGGCGCGCTGCTGGCGCTGCAGTTCACGGGCGGCTCGATCAACGTGTATTCGCAGATCGGCCTGATCACGCTGGTCGGCCTGGTGACCAAGCACGGCATCCTGATCGTGGAATTCACGAACCAGTTGCGCCAGCGCGGCGAAGCCATGCTGCCTGCGCTGGTGCACGCCAGCCAGCAACGCCTGCGCCCCATCCTGATGACCACCGGCGCCATGGTGCTGGGCGCGGTGCCGCTGGCCCTGGGCACCGGCGCGGGCGCCGAAAGCCGCCAGCAGATCGGCTGGGTCATCGTGGGCGGCATGAGCATCGGCACGTTGCTCACGATTTTCGTCGTGCCGACCATGTACGCGCTGCTGGCCCGCAAGGCCGTGCCGGGTGCGCGCACCACGCTGGTGGACACCTCGCATGTCGAGCCCGCGCACGGTGGTTGAATCGTTTGCTATATATTGAATAGCTTAAGCCGCCGCATGGGCGAGCGCTGAGGCCCGATTCGGGCCTGATTTGCGGGCAGGGCAAAGCAGGCCGCCGCGCACCACCGGCTCGCACCCCTTCCTTGTTGATTGACCCGCGTCAAGGCGAACTTTCTCCCAACTGGCAAGATCAGTCCAAACAGGGCCGTGCGCACGCCATGGCTGGCGGACGACGCCGCATCGGGCGCTTTTCTGCCAGCAGCGGGGCGGGGTGCGCGCGACAATGAACAAAATCAAGGAGACAAGCATGCTTTGCCATCAGCCCAGGCACGCGCGCGGCGCGGCTTTCGGGGCGGGGGCGCGATGAGCGGGGCTCACGCCGTTTTCGACCCTCTGCACCTGCAGGCCGCCATGCTCGACGTGATGGCCGCCACGCATGCGCCGCCGGCGCTGATCGCGCAGCGCCAGCAGCAGCGGCTGCTGCGCTTGCTCGAAGCCGCGCAGGCCGCGCCGCTGTACCGCGAGCGCATGACGGCCGGGCAGCGGCCCCGCACGGCCGACCTGCGTCGCATGCCGCACGTCACGCGGCGCGAACTGATGGCGCGCTTCGAAGAATGGGTGACCGATCCGCTGCTGCGGCTGGACGAACTGCGCGACTTCACCGCCGACGCCTCACGCGCCGGCGAACCCTGGCTGGGCCGCTACGTGGTGTGGGAGAGCTCCGGCACCAGCGGGCAGCCCGGCATCTTTGTGCAGGACGCGCAAGCCATGGCCGTGTACGACGCGCTGGAGGCCGTGCGCCACCGCGCGCCCACGCGCAGCGCCCGCGGCTGGATGAGCGCCTTCAACCCGCTGGAAATGTTCGGCAGCCCCGAGCGCCCGGCGATGGTCACGGCCACGGGCGGGCATTTCGCCAGCATCGTCAGCTTCGAGCGCCTGCGCCGCGTCAACCCGTGGCTGGGCGCAGGCTCGCGCAGCTTCAGCCTGCAGCAGCCGGTGGACGAACTGGTGGCCGCGCTCAACCAGTTCCAGCCGACGCTGCTGGCCACCTACCCAACGGCTGCGGCGCTGCTGGCCGACGAGGCCGAGGCCGGCCGGCTACGCATTCGTCCGCGCTGCGTCATGCTGGGCGGCGAATTTCTCAGCAAGGCGGTGCGCGAGCGCCTGAAGCGCGTGTTCGACGCCTCCGTGCGCGGCAGCTATGGCGCGTCCGAATTCCTGCCCATCGCCTGGGAATGCGCGCACGGCCACCTGCACGTCAACGAAGACTGGGTGCTGCTGGAGCCGGTGGACGAAAAGCACCGCCCCGTGCCGCCCGGCCAGCAGTCGCATTCGGTGCTGCTGACCAACCTGGCCAACCTGGCGCAGCCGCTCATCCGCTACGACCTGGGCGACCAGGTCACCGTCAGCGGCCAGCGTTGCGCGTGCGGGTCGGCGCTGCCGGTGATCGAATTGCGCGGCCGCGCCGACGACGTGCTGCGCGTGCCTTCCACGCGCAAGGGCCAGACCGTGAGCCTGCTGCCGCTGGCGCTGTGCACCGTGATCGAGGAAGAGTGCGGCGTGTTCGACTTTCAGCTGCGCCAGCAGGGCCCGCAGACGCTGGTGCTGCGCGTGCCGCTGCGCGGGGCCGACGCCGACGCCGCCATAGCGCGCTGCCGCGAGGCCCTGCAGCGCTTCGCGCAAATGCAGGGCGCGGCACCCATCGAAGTGCGGGGCGAGCCCGGCTGCGACGTGCCGCGCGGACGCAGCGGCAAGGCGTTTCGGGTGGCGATGTAGGTGGCGGCGGGCGGGGAGGCCGCCGTAAATACCGAATACACAATACCGGACGCAGAGGACGCGAAGGATTCGCAGAGTACGCAAAAGAAACAGCCAAAAAAAGTTTTTTGCGTCCTCTGCGTCCGGCTGTTCGGTCTGCGGATCAGTCCAGCGCAAACACGCTGCAGCCGTTGAAAGATCAGCGGTTGATGCTATGAATTGTCAAGCAGCGGCCGGCGCGCGTCGCACCGGCGCTTCACGGATCGGCAGGTTGACCACCGCCGCCAGCAGTGCCAGGGCGATGTCGGCCCACCACATCCACGTGTAGTTGCCAAAGCGCGTGATCGCCAGGCCGCCCAGCCAGGCGCCCAGAAAACCGCCGATCTGGTGGCTGAGCAGCGTCAGGCCGAACAGGGTGCCCAGGTAGCGCACGCCGAACAGCTTGCCCACGATGCCTGCCGTCGGCGGCACCGTGGCCAGCCAGGTCAGGCCCAGGCCCACCGCGAACACGTAGAACACCCACGGCTCGCGCGGCATGGCCAGGTACCACAGCACCAGCAGGGCGCGGCTGGCGTACATCAGCGCCAGAATCATCTTGCTGCGGTACACGCCCACCAGGTGCCCGGTGACCAGGCTGCCCACGATGTTGGCCAGCCCGATCAGCGCCAGCGACCAGCTGGCCACCGAAGGCGGCAGCCCGCACAGATCCACCTCGGTCGGCAGGTGCGTGACCAGGAAGGCGATGTGAAAGCCGCAGGTGAAAAAGCCCGCGTGCAGCAGCAGGTAGCTGCGGTCGCCCATGGCTTCTTTCAGCGCGCGGCGCAGGCCGCCGTCCGTATCGGCGGCGGCGACGGTGTGCGCGGTATTGCCGCCGTTGGTCACCCGGCCGATCAGCGGCAGCGCCAGCAGCGCCATCACGGCCAGCGTGTACATGGCGCCCATCCAGCCGACGAACTGGATCAGCTTCTGCGCGATCGGCGCGAACACGAACTGCCCCAGCGAGCCGCCCGCGTTGATGACGCCCGACGCCGAGCCACGCGACGCCGCCGGCATGCGCTGCGCCGCCGCCCCGATCAGCACCGAGAAGCTGCCCGCCCCCGCGCCCGCCGCCACCAGCAGCCCCTGCGCAAAGATCAGGCCCGGCCCGGTGCCCATCAGCGGGGTCAGCGCGGTGCCGGCCGCCAGCATCAGCACGCCGCCGATCAACACGGCGCGCGGCCCCCCAGCGGTCGGCCGCCGCGCCGGCGATGGGTTGCACCGCACCCCAGGTGAATTGCGCAATCGCGAGCGCGAAGCTGATGGTGGCGATACCCAGGCCCGTGCTGGTGTTCATCGGCCCGACGAACAGGCCGATGGACTGACGCGCGCCCATAGTGATCATCAGGATGCCCGCTGCCGCCAGCGTGATGCCTAAGGCGCCCTGATTCTTCAGACTCTTGAACATGGAAAACTCTTGTTTTTGTAGCGCCTGCCGCACAAGGGGCGGGCGCCAGCGGCCTATGAGGCATTGAACACGGAGGCTTGGATCATAGGCCGCTTCTGGCGACACAAGCAGTCCATAATCCGGTCAGTTATGTCAACCATTCATTGACAATGCAGCGCAAAGGCCTGCCGTTCATCGTGCCGGGCGCGCATTCGGCCCTGCGCGTGACGAACCCACGTGCCGGGCCGTGGCTGGGCTCGTGGCAGGCCTTCGTCAAGGTGGTCGAGGCGGGCAGCATGGCCGGTGCCGCGCGGGCCCTGAACTGCACGCGCGCCCAGGTCAGCAAGCAGATGGCCGAGCTGGAAGCCGCCTTTGGGGTGCGTCTGCTGGAGCGCAGCACACGCCGCCTGGCGCTGACGCCGGCGGGCCAGGTGTTCCACCAGCACGCGCTGGCGGCGCTGGAAAGCGTGGCCGCCGCCGAACTGGCCGTGGGCAACCTGGGCGACGAACCCGCCGGCGTGCTGCGCGTCAGCGCCACGCTGACGTTTGGGCGCCTTTACGTGGCGCCGCTGCTGCCGCAACTCGCCGCCCAGCACCCGCGCCTGAGCTGCGAGCTGATCCTGACCGACCAGCTGGTCGACCTGGCCGAAGAGCAGATCGACCTGGCCCTGCGCATGACCCGTTCGCCGCCCGAAGACGCCGTGGTGCGCCGCGTGGTGACGCTGGCGCGCGGCATCTTCGCCGCGCCCGCCTACCTGGCGGCGCAGGACACGCCGCTGCACGTGGCCGACCTGGTCGCGCACCAGACGCTGAGCTACCTGCTGACCGACGGCAACCGCTGGCGCCTGATAGGCCCCGACGGGCAGGAGCACACCGTGCCCGTCACCAGCCGCGTACGCACCAACAACACCGACGGCCTGCTCGACCTGACGCTGGCCGGCCACGGCCTGGCCATCCTGCCGACCTACCTGACCGCGCCCCACGTCGCCGCTGGCCGCCTGCGCGCCGTGCTGCCCGGCTACCAGCCGCACACGCCGTTTGGCGACCACGTCTATGCCTGCTACACCCCCAGCCGCGCGCGCGTGCCCAAGGTGCGCGTGCTGCTGGACGCGCTGGCCGCGCAGTTCGAGCCGGTGCCGCCGTGGGAGCGGTAAAGAGCGTTGAAGGAAAGCCGGGTTACGGCAGCTTGCCCGCCATCACCAGGTTGGCGCGCAAGGTGTTGTTGAGCCGTGTCTGCCAGCCATCGCCCGTTGCTCGCAGGGCTTCCAGCACGTCCGCATCGAGGCGAATCTGAACCGGTTTCTTGGTAATCGCCTGCACGCTGCCCGTGGGGCGCCCCGGCTTGCGCCGCTCAAGCATGTCTTCAGGCGTGTGGACAGCCGCGAATTCGCCGCGCCTGGCTTGGCGGATGGATTCGGCCACATCGGCCGCGAACTGCAGTTGCTCCGCGTCAAGGGGTTTTTTGGTCGAGGCTTTCATCGATGGCGTCCTTCCATGTTTTCAAAACGCTGGCGGGCAGGTTGTCGAACTTGGCTTTTGCGTACACGATGACCAAGGCGATCCAACCACTTTCGAGCCGGTTGAAATAGATCACCCGCGCGCCGCCGCGCTTGCCCATTCCGTTGCGGCTCCAGCGCACTTTGCGCAGGCCGCCCGTCTGTGCGATGACGTCGCCCGCTTCCGGGTTCTCGGCAATCCACGATACGAATTCAGCGCATTCATCCGCGCTCCAGACGCTGGCGCTGTAGCGCTGGAATATGGCAGTCTCGATGACTGTGTACACGAATTGATTGTATATACAAAGCCACTTTCAAGCCAGGCGCTGCAATGCGTCGGCGATCGCGGCGGTCGCTTGCGGCCGCACCAGCCTGTCGACTTCCACCCCATCGCGCAGAAACACCAGCGTCGGCCACAGCTTGACCTTGAACGAGCGGCCCAGCGGCCGGCCGGGCCCGTCTTCCACCTTCACGTGCGGCACCTCTGCGCCGGCCTGCTCGAAGGCGGCGCGCACGTGCGGCTGGGCGCCGCTGCACCAGCCGCACCAGGGGGGTGCCGAATTCCAGCACCAGCGGTCCGCGCGAGGCGTCCACATCGGCGCGGGTCAGGGTTTCGGGGGTGAATTGGGCGACGTAGGGCATGCTGCAATTGTCGATGTGGCGGTGGCGCGGCGCTGTCGGACGCCGCCGCACCCGCCCGTCCACGCGTTTGGCTGATTACGCTTTGCGGAGTAGCATTGCGCTTTTGCTGGATGCCGTTGCCATGTCCCACACCGAAGCCGCCCGCTGCCCCGTTGACCATGCCGCCATGACAGGCCCCACCGGCTGCCCCATCAGCGCCGGCGCGGCCGAGTTCGACCCGTTCGAAGACGGCTACCAGCAAAACCCGCCCGAGTACGTGCGCTGGTCGCGCGAGCAGGAGCCGGTGTTTTATTCGCCCAAGCTGGGCTATTGGGTCGTCACGCGCTACGACGACGTGAAAGCGGTGTTCCGCGACCACCAGACCTTCAGCGCCTCGATTGCGCTCGAAAAAATCACGCCCACCGGCGACGAAGCCAACGCCGTGCTGGCCAGCTACGACTACGCCATGAACCGCACGCTGGTGAACGAGGAAGAGCCCGCCCACATGGCGCGCCGCCGCGTGCTGATCCAGCCCTTCACGCCCGAGGCGCTGCAAGAACACGAGCCCATGGTGCGCCGCGTGGCGCGCGAGTATGTCGATAAGTTCATCAACGATGGCCGCGCCGACCTGGTCGATCAAATGCTGTGGGAGGCGCCGCTCACCATCGGCCTGCATTTCCTGGGCGTGCCCGAGGAGGACATGGACCAGTTGCGCCGCTACTCCATCGCCCACACCGTCAACACCTGGGGCCGCCCCAAACCCGAGGAGCAGGTGGCGGTGGCGCACGCCGTGGGCAACTTCTGGCAGCTTTCGGGCCAGATTCTGGAAAAAATGCGCCAGAACCCCGACGCACCGGGCTGGATGCAGTACGGCATCCGCAAACAGAAGGAGTATCCGGAGGTCGTCACCGATTCCTACTTGCACTCGATGATGATGGCCGGCATCGTCGCCTCGCACGAGACCACGGCCAACGGCATCGCCAACGCGCTCAAGTCGCTGCTACAACAACCCGACGTGTGGCGCGAGCTGTGCGAGGACCCGAGCCTGATCCCGAGCGCCGTGGAGGAATGCATCCGCCACAACGGCTCCGTCGCCGCATGGCGGCGCCTGGCCACGCGCGATGCGGTGGTGGGCGGCGTGCCCATTCCGGCTGGCAGCAAGTTGCTGATCGTGATGTCGTCGGCCAACCACGACGAGCGGCACTTTGCCGACGCCGGCCGCGTGGACATCCGCCGTGACAACGCCAGCGATCACCTCACCTTCGGCTACGGCTCGCACCAGTGCATGGGCAAGAACCTGGCGCGGCTCGAATTGCAGGTGTTTCTGGAAGAGTTCACCCAACGCCTGCCGCACATGCGCCTGGCCGAGCAGCGCTTTGACTACGTGCCCAACACGTCCTTCCGTGGCCCCAAGCATTTGTGGGTCGAATGGGATCCGGAGCAGAACCCCGAGCGCGCGAACCCCGAGATCCTGCAACAGCAATTGCCGGTGCGCCTGGGCGAGCCTTCGAAGCAGACGGTGACGCGCCCTATGGTGGTCGAGCGCGTCACGCGCATCACCGACGACACGGTGCTGCTGCGTCTCGTCGCCGCCAACGGCCATCCACTGCCCAAATGGCAGCCCGGCGCGCACATCGACATCGAGTGCGGCGACACCGGCCTGTCGCGCCAGTATTCGCTGTGCGGCGACCCGGCGGACGCGGGCGCGTACGAAATCGCCGTGCTGCGCGACGCCGCCAGCCGGGGCGGCTCGACCTGGGTGCACGATCAGTTGAAACAGGGCGAGCGCCTGCGCATCCGCGGCCCGCGCAATCATTTCCGCTTTGATGAAGGCGCGCGGAAGGCCATCTTCATCGCCGGCGGCATCGGCATCACGCCCATCGCCGCCATGGCGCACCGCGCACGGCTTTTGGGCATGGACTACGCCATCCACTACAGCGGCCGCAGCCGAAAGCTGATGCCGCTGCTGGGTGCGCTGGTCGAAGAGCACGGCGAGCGCCTGCACATCTACGCCAGGGACGAGGGCCAGCGCGCCGACCTGACCGCGCTGCTGGCCACGCCGCAACCCGATGTGCGCCTGTACGCCTGCGGCCCCGAGCGGATGCTGAGCGCGCTGGAAACCTGCACCGCCCACTGGCCCGACGACGCCCTGCGCATCGAGCACTTCCAGACTGAGCCGCCCACGCTGGACCCGACCAAGGAACATGCGTTCGACATCGAGTTGAAAGACTCCGGCATCACCCTGCCCGTGCGCGCCGACCAGACCATCCTCTCAGCGCTGAAAGCCGCCAACATCGACGTGCAAAGCGATTGCTGCGAAGGCCTGTGCGGCTCGTGTGAAGTGCGCGTGCTGGGCGGCGCGGTCGATCACCGCGACGTGGTGCTGACGCGCGGCGAGCGCGACGCGCAAGACCGCATGATGGTCTGCTGCTCGCGCGCGGCGGGCCGGAAGCTGGTGCTGGAGTTGTGAGGCGCTGACAACAGCCGGACGCGAAGGGCGCGAAGGATTCGCGAAGGACGCAAAAAATTCAAAAAAGGTTTTTTTCGCGTCCTTCGCGTAGTTTTCGCGTCCTTCGCGTCCGGTATCCGGAATTTGTCAGCCCACAAACCCCAGCGCCGCGCTGATCCCCTCTGCCTCCTGCCGCACCCGTGTCGCGATGCGGCCTGCAGGCGCCGCGTCAAAGCCGCCCGAGGCGCCCAGCGCCGTCAGCACCGCCGCCACCTGGCCGGTGTGCTGACGAATCGGCGCGGCCACGGCGCTGATGCCGGCCGACAGCAGGCCCTGCACGCTGGCGCAGCCTTGGGCGCGCACCTGCTCGCGCAAGGCCGCGATGGCGGTCTTTCGCGGCACCAGCGCTTTCTGGGCGGGCGTCGCGCGCTCCCATTCCTGTAGCATCTGCGCGTCGAGCGTGCCGCCTTCGGCATGCGCCAGAAACACCTGGCCCGTGGCCGACCACAGCAGCGGCAGCACCGAGCCGGCGCGCACGTTCACCACCACCGGCAGCGCAGGCTCTTCGATGCGCAGGATCGTCGGCCCCTGGTTGCCCATCACGGCGATGAAGCAGGTCACGCCCAGTTCGGCCTGCAGGCGCACCAGGGCCGGCTCGCCGGCGCGGATCGGGTCGCACTGGCGCAGCGCTGCCAGGCCGATGTGGATCGCGGCCTGGCCCAGAAAGTAGCGCTGGCTCAGCGGCTCCTGCGCCACCAGGTCCTGCTCGACCAGGCTGGCCATGTAGCGGTGCACCTTGGCCGTGCTTTCGCCCACCGCCTGCGCCACCGCCGTCAGGCTGGCGGCGCCGCCCAGCGCGGCCAGCGCTTTCAAAATGCCCATGCCCATTTCGGCCGACTGCACGCGGCGGCGGCGGGGTTCTGTGGGCGGCGGGGCAGGGCGGGCGCGGGTCGACATGGCAGCAGGGTATGGGTGAAAGTCCGGAGCGCCGATTGCGCAATGGGAAGTAGTATTACGCGTTTTGATGCCCACCCATCATCCGTCATGAAGTCACTGATCACCGCCGCCCTCGTGGCCCTTCCGCTCGCCCTGGGCGCTTCTGCCGCTTCGGCGCAGGCGTACCCGTCCAAGTCCATCCGCTGGCTGGTGCCGTACCCGGCCGGCGGCGGGGCCGACTTTCTGGCCCGCACCATCGGCCAGCAGCTGTCCGTGCAGATCAACCAGCCCGTGGTGATCGAAAACAAGCCGGGCGGCAACACCGCCATCGCCGCGTCTGAAGTCGCGCGCGCGCCGGCCGACGGCTACACCGTGCTGTCGGCCGACAACGGCACCATGGTGTTCAACTCGGCGCTGTACAGCAAGCTGAGCTACAACCCCGACAAGGATTTAACGCCCATCACGCTGATGGGCCGCTTCCCCATGATCCTGGTGGTCGGCCCCGGCTCCGAGGCCAAGGACGCGCGCGACTTCATCGCCAAGGCCAAGGCGCAGCCCGGCAAGATCAGCTACGGCTCGGCCGGCGCCGGCAGCCCGCACCACCTGGCGATGGAGATGCTGAAGAACACCGCCAAGCTGCACATGGTGCACATCCCCTACCGCGGCGCCGCGCCCGCGCTGGGCGACCTGGCGGGCGGGCAGATTCCCGTGATGATGGTCGACATGGCCGCCGGCGCCGGCTTCATCAAGTCCGGCAAGGTGCGCCCGCTGGCCGTGGCCAACGACAAGCGGCTGCCGCAGCTGCCCGACGTGCCGACGTTTGCCGAACTGGGCTTCAAGGGCGTCGAAACCGCCGCGCTGGTGGGCCTGGTCGGGCCCGCCGGCTTGCCCGCCGACGTGCAGGCCACCCTGCAGAAACAGGTGGCCGCAGCCATCCAGCACCCCGCGACGCGGCAGAAGATGATCGATTTCGGCGTCGAGCCCATCGGCAACAGTTCGGCCGACTACAGCGCGCTGCTCAAGTCCGAAGTGACGCGCTGGCACAAGCTGATCAAGGACTTGAAGATCACGCTGGATTGAGCGTGATCGCGGTCACAGCCGCGAGCTTTTCGTCAGTCCCGCGCAGGCGGGAATCCATGCATCCACTACGGCTGCGCCTGCAGATACGCCGTGGATTCCCGCCTGCGCGGGAATGACGGATGGAACGAGAGGCGTTGCCGGACGGCCGCCTCAGATCGCGCCGTCGAACATCAGCACGTTCACGGCCTCGCCCACCGCCACGTTGCCCTGCGCGTGGCCCAGCACGATCAGCCCGTTGGCCTGCACCATGCTGGACAGCACGCCCGAGCCCTGGTTGCCGGTGGTGCGCGCCGTCAGCGTGCCATCGGCATGGCGGGTGACGATGCCGCGCTGGTATTCGGTGCGGCCGGGCTTCTTGCGCATCGGCTCTTCGCTGGCGGCGCGCAGCAGCACATCGGTCTGCGGGCGCGCGCCCATCATGCGCAGCAGGGCCGGGCGCACGAAGGCGAGGAAGGTCACCATCACCGCCACCGGGTTGCCGGGCAGGCCGAACAGCACGGCGCCGGTGCTATGGTTCAAATAGCTGATCGCGCTTTCTGCATGCGCGCCAGCGGCCGATTCGGCCACCACCTGGCGCCCTGAGGGCGGAATGCGCCCGACCGCCATCGGCCGGCCCGGGCGCATGGCGATGCGCCAGAAGGCGACGTCGCCCAGCTTCTTCATCATGGCCTTGGTGTGGTCGGCCTCGCCCACGCTGACGCCGCCGCTGGTGATGACGGCGTCGGCGCGCGACGCGGCATCGCGAAAGGCGGCCTCCAGCAGCGCCGGCTCGTCCTTGACCACGCCCAGGTCGATCACGTCGACCCCCAGGCGCGTCAGCAGGCCGAACACGGTGTAGCGGTTGCTGTCGTACACCGCGCCGTCGCGCGGCGCTTCGCCAAACGACAGGATCTCGTCGCCGGTCGAAAAATAGGCCACACGCAGGCGGCGCATCACCGCCACGTCGGCCAGGCCCAGACTGGCCACCAGCCCCAGCGCGGCGGGGCCCAGCAGCTCGCCTTTCAATAGCGCGGGCCGGCCGGCCAGCAGGTCTTCGCCCAGCTTGCGGCGGTTGTCGCCGCACGTCACCACGCCGGCCGGCACGGTGACGACGTCGCCGCTGACCTGCGTGAATTCTTGCGGCACCACGGTGTCCAGCCCGGCGGGCATGACGGCGCCGGTCATGATCTTGACGCATTCGCCATGCGCCACGGCGCCTTGCCAGGCGGGGCCGGCCAGCGCGGTGCCGACGATCTTCAACTGCAGCGGCTGGTCGGCGACCCCTTGCGTGCCGTCGAAGGCGTAGCCGTCCATGGCCGAGTTGTCGTGCGGCGGCACGCTGATGGGCGAGACGATGTCCTCGGCCAGCACTCGCCCCAGGGCGCTGAACAGCGGCACGCGCTCGACCTGCGTGACAGGGTCGACCAACTCGGCCAGAAAGGCGTTGACCGCATCGGCGGGCAGGGCCTGCGGGTCGTAGCCCTGCAGTTCGGCGGCGATCTGGGCGATCGTTTTCATGGTGTCCAAGCGCGCTTCATGAATCAAAAACGGCTGCAGCGCTTGGTGGTAGGGCGCATGCAGCTACCAAAATCATAGTTCCTTGATCATCAGCGCCTTGTCGTGGTAGGCGTTGTCGACCTTGATGGCGCGCGGCTGCAGGCCGTAGCGCACGAAGCCGGCGTTCTCGTACAGCTTGACCGCGTGCGCGTTGCTGGCGGTGACCGACAGCACCAGCTGCTCCAGCCCCGGCAGCTTGCGCACCAGCGTGTCGAACTCCTTTAGCAGCGCCTTGCCGATGCCCTGGCTGCGCGCGGTGGGGGCGATGATCATGCCGACCAGCTCGGCCTCGTGGCGCTTCTTCAGCTGCGCGTGGCGCTGGCACACCACGGCGCCCAGCATGGCGCCGCTGGCGTCGAAAGCGCCCAGGATGAAGTGATCCTGCGGCGGCTGGCCCAGCCGCGTGGCGTAGGTGGCGGGCGGCAGGCGGCTGGCGGTGTCGAAGTCGCTGGTGAAGGCCTCGGGGTCGTGCTGCAGCCCCACGTCGCGCAGCGCCTTGTAGGCGGGCAGGTCGGTGTCGGTCAGCAGGCGGATGGTGACGTCAGCGGGCATGGGGTCTCCTTTCGTTATCGGTGCTGCTCGAGCGCACGCAGCTCGGACAGCGTGTTGGCGTTGGCAAAGGCGCGCGGGTCGTCGCCCGGCAGATTGAAGGGCACCACGACCTGGCGGTGCTGCGCGGTCCAGGCGTCGATCTTGCGACCGCCTTCGTGCGTGAAGCGCACCAGGCTTTCCAGCAGGCTGGCGCGCAGCAGGCAGAACACCGGCTGCGTGCGTAGCTGCCCGTCGTCCTCGGGCGCGGCGGCCATGGCGATATCGGCATCTTGCGCTTGCAGGGCCTGCGCCAGGCGCTCGCAAAGCGATAGCGGAAAGTTGGGCACGTCGCAGGGCAGGGTCAGCAGCAGCGGCGTCTCGCAGCGCTCCAGCCCGGTCAGAAAACCCGCCAGCGGCCCCGCGAAGTCGGGCAGCGAATCGGGCCACACGTCCACGCCAAAGGATTCATACGCCGCCAGGTTGCGGTTGGCGTTGATCATCACCTCGCTAGGGGCCAGCGTCTGCTGCTGCAGCCGCATCAGCGCATGCAGCGCCAGCGGCGTGCCGTGGTAGTTCTGCAGCCCTTTGTCCACGCCGCCCATGCGGCTGCCGCGCCCGCCGGCGAGGAGGAGGGCGGTGATGGCGCTGGTGTCGGGCAGATGAGGGTCGGTCATGCGGGGGTTATACCCGCTCCAACGGACGGTGCGGCCCGCTGGGCAACACGACACGAATGGCGTCAGCGGCGCACACCCGGCCGCCGGCGCTGACGACCCCCATCACGCCGGCCTTGCGGATCAGGCTGCCATCCGGCGCGCGACCCAGCACAGCGGCCAGCAGGCCAACCTGAAACGCATCGATCTGCGCACACGGGTTGCGCAGCCCAGTGAGCGTGACGCGCGCCTGCTCACCCAAATGCAGCACCGTGCCCACCGGCAGTGCCAGCAAATCAATGTCACGCGGGGTGATGTTCTCGCCCAAATCGCCTGGCGCCACGCGAAAGCCCTGTGCGGCCAGTTCGTCCAACAATTCGGCATGGATCAGGTGCACTTGCCGCAGATTGGGCTGCGTGGCGTCTTGTCGCACCCGCGAGCGGTGCCGCACGGTGGTGCCGCAATGGGCATCGCCTTCAACACCCAAGCCAGCCAGCAGCATGATTTGCTCGGTTGTCGGTTTGGAAAAGCTATGCGAAGCGTGTCGGTGGACAGCGACGACGGTGGCAGACATGAATGGCCGTAGAAAAAGCGATTTCTGAGAATTTACGGCCAATCGACAAGTTCGAGGGGCTCCGCACGGCACTGCGTCTCCATCAAAGTCGCCAGTGGCCGCGGAGCATGCCAAGCGCGCACGCCGCGCTCGGGGTACACCCGGGCGTCAGCGTTGTCCCCCTGAGGCGAGGTGCCGCAGGCGACTCAGGGGGATCACATCACCCCCCCGATGTAACTCATCTCCACCCGCCGCACCGCCTGCTGCACATCCGCCGGCAGGCTGGCGCGCAGTTCGCTGTAGCGGTCGCTGCGGCCTTGCCAGATGGCGGCGATGGCGGCGTCGAGTTGGGCATCGTCGACGCCGCCGCGCATCAGCGCGCGCAGGTCGTAGCCCTGGCCGGCGAACAGGCACAGGAACAGCTTGCCGTCCATCGACAGCCGGGCGCGGTTGCAGTCGCCGCAGAAGGCTTGCGTCACGCTGCTGATGAAGCCGACTTCGCCCAGCGCCGGGTCGTGCCGGCCGTTGGCGCCGGCGTAGCCCCAGCGCTCGGCGGTTTCGCCCGGCGCGCTGGCCTGCAGCGGCACCAGCGCGAATTCGGCCTGCAGCAGCTTGACCACGTTGGCCGAGGGCAGCACCTCGTCCATGCGCCAGCCGTTGGTGGCGCCCACGTCCATGTATTCGATGAAGCGCAGCACCACGCCTGTGCCGCGAAAGTGCCGAGCCATGGGCAGGATTTGGTCGTCGTTGGTGCCGCGCTTGACGACCATGTTGACCTTGATCGGACCCAGCCCGGCCGCGCGCGCTGCGTCGATGCCGGCCAGCACGTCGGCCACCGGAAAGTCGACGTCGTTCATGGCGCGGAAGGTGGCGTCATCCAGCCCGTCCAGGCTGACGGTGACGCGGTTGAGGCCCGCCGCTTGCAGCGCCTGCGCCTTGCGCGCCAGCAGCGAGCCATTGGTGGTCAGCGTGATGTCGAGCGGCTGGCCATCGGGCGTGCGCAGCGCGGCCAGCTGGGCGATCAGCGTCTCCAGCCCCTTGCGCAGCAGCGGCTCGCCGCCCGTCAGGCGCAGCTTGTGCACGCCCAGGCCGACAAAGCGCGTGGCCAGCCGGGTGATTTCCTCGAACGAGAGCAGGGCGCTTTGCGGCAGCCAGGTGTATTCGCTGTTGAACACTTCCTTGGGCATGCAGTAGCTGCAGCGGAAGTTGCAGCGGTCGGTGACGCTGATGCGCAGGTCGCGCAGCGGACGGCCGCGCGCATCGGTCAGCCCGCTGGTGGGCGCCGGCGCAGACGCCGCAGGCACCGCCAGCCCGACCGTGCGGTGATCGACCAAGGGAATGACACGTTCGCCCATGGCCAAATTATCCCAAAGCGGCGCTGCCCGCCGCACGGCAAGGCCATCGGCCGCGCTACCATGGGCCGCATCGGCCGCCTGTCGGGCCGCAGGGGACATCGCCATGAACCGCTTCGCCTTCACCCGCCGCCGCTGGCTGCAAGCCAGCGCTGCCGCCGCGGCGCTGCCGGCGCGCTGGGCCGGCGCGCAGAAAAACGCCGTGCCGCTGCCCGCGCTGGGCGCGCCTTACCCGCTGGCGGCCGTGCCCTTGCTGGACGGCGGCCGCTTCGATCCGGCGCAGGCCGACGGCCGCGCGCTGGTGCTGTACTGGTGGGCCAGCTGGTGCCCGTTCTGCGCCCAGCAAAGCCCCGAGATGCAGAAGCTGTGGGCGGCGCACAAGGATCGCGGCCTGCGCATGCTGGCGCTGTCGATCGACAAGAGCGCCGAAGACGCCGCCCGCTACCTGCGCCAGAAGGGCTACACCTTTCCCGCCGTGTGGACCAGCCCCGACGTGGCGCGCACCTTCCCCAAGCCCGACGGCCTGCCCGTCACCGTTGTGCGCGGCAAGGATGGCCGCGTGGTGCAGGCTGAAAAAGGGCAGTTGTTTGCCGAGGATGTGGCGGACTTGGCGCGGTGGGCGTGAGGGGCTGCCGCTTGATTTTTTGAACGCAGAGGGCGCAAAGGTAGCGCAAAAGTCGCAGAAGCTTTTCTGACGGAATTTTTTTTTTGCGATCTTTGCGCCACCTTGGCGACTTTTGCGTTCAAGAATGCTTCAAAAACAATAGCTGCGGGCGCTCTACCAGCAAGCGCAAACACCGGGTTTGATGCAAATGGTGCGGCGCGCGCTCACACGCAGCGCGCGCCGTCCACCTCGATGCACACGCCGCTGATGAAGGCTGCCTCGTCACTGGCCAGGTAGAGCGCGGCGTTGGCCACGTCCAGCGCGGTGGAGAAGCGGCCCAGCGGAATGGTGGCGCGGAACCTGGCCTTGCGCTCCTCGTCCACCGGGCCGCCGGCAAATTCGGCCGACAGGCCGGTGTCGGGGTTGAACACCGGGTTGATGCAGTTGACGCGGATGTTCTGCGGCCCCAGTTCGGCCGCCATCGACTTGCTGGTGACGATGACCGCCGCCTTGCTGCCGTTGTACCAGGTCAGGCCCGGGCGCGGGCGCACGCCCGCGGTGGAGGCGATGTTGATGAAGCTGCCGCCGCCGGCCTGCGCCATCGCCGGCACGCCGTGGATGGCGCTCCAGTAGATGCTCTTCATGTTGACGTCGTAGACCTTGTCGAATTCGGCCTCGCTCACTTCCAGCAGCGGGCGGTTGCGGTGCGTCCAGCCGGCGTTGTTGACGACCACATCGAGCCGGCCGCCAAAGGCCTGCGCGGCGGCGACCAGCGCCTGCCAGTCGGCCCTGCGCGTCACGTCGCCCGCCACAAAGCGCGCCTGGCCGCCGGCGGCGTTGATGTCGGCCGTGACCTTTTCGCCCAACCCCACGTTGATGTCATTGACGATGACCCGCGCGCCCTCGGCCGCCAGCCGCCGCGCGATGCCTTCGCCAATGCCGCCGCCGGCGCCGGTAACGATGATGGACTTGCCTGGAACGCGCATGACGGAGCCTCTTGCGATGGGTGAAAACGCTGGAGTTTAGGGCGTGCGCCGCGCGCTCAGCCAGCCTTCAGATGGCGGCGCCACACTGACTGCAGTGCCATCCACTTCCACCTGAAAGGAAACCGCCATGAACACCGCTATCGACACCGCCGTGTACGTCTGCATGGTCTGCGGCCTGGTCTACGACCCGGCCCTGGGTCTGCCCGACCACGGCATCGCCGCCGGAACGCCCTGGGACGCCGTGCCGTCCGACTGGCGCTGCCCCGAATGCAACGTGGGCAAGCAGGACTTCGAGCGCATGGTGCTTTGAGCCATTGATCCGACAGACATCGACTTCAAGTTGCCCTACTGCCTCGTCATTCACGCTTTGCGGCATGACGGCTGTCCAGCCAGTTTGAGTTTCAAGCGTTCACCATCCAAGGAGTGAAGACATGTATCGCCCGTTCATTGCCATCGCCGCTGCAGGCATCGCGCTTGCCGGCGCCACGCTGCCCATCGCGCAGGCCGATTCGATCCACGCCACGCCCGGCGCGGTGCTGGCCGAATACACGCGTCACGCGGGCGCAGGCGCAGACCCGACGCGGGGGCGTGAGTTGCTCGGCCGGCTGGAGGCAGGGGCATCGCCGCTCGAGCTGGACACGGACGGCCCGGTCGATCACGTCAAGCTTGACAAGTGGTTTGCCGCACGCTGCCAGGCGACGCTGGGCCGAGAGTGTCAGGCGCGCGAAAAGGCGGACGTCGCCGCCTGGTTGGTCAAGGAACAGTTCATCGGCGCGGCGCGCCAGCAAGCCCCGCAGAGCCCGCGCACCGATTGAGCGGAATGACCGCTCAACCGCCCTGCAGCGCTTGTCATTCAAGCGCTGTATGCTATTTAATAGGTAGCACTCTCAACCGTGCCGCACCGCCACCGTTTTCAGCACGCTGAAGCCGTACAACGCCTCGAAGCCCTTTTCGCGCCCATAGCCTGAGGACTTGTAGCCGCCGAAGGGCAGCTCGACCCCGCCGCCGGCGCCGTAGTTGTTGATGAACACCTGGCCGCTTTTCACGCGCCGCGCCATGCGGAACTGCCGCGCGCCGTCGCGTGTCCACACGCCGGCCACCAGGCCGAACGGCGTGGCGTTGGCCAGTTGCACGGCGTGGTCTTCGTCGGTGAAGGGCATGGCCGACAGCACCGGGCCGAACACTTCTTCCTGAGCGATGCGGTGCGCGACCGGCACGTCGGCCAGCAGCACGGGCGCCTGGTAGAAGCCGGTGTCGGGCGCCTCGTCCACCACCACGCCCTGCGCCACGATGGGAATGTGCGCCGTCTGCGCGTCGCTCAGAAAATCCCACACCCGCTGCTGCTGGCTCTGCCGGATCAGCGGGCCCAGGTGCAGGTCCATCGTTGCGGGGCCGACGCGCAGCGCTTCAAAGGCTTCGCCCAGGCGCGCCAGCAGGCTGTCGTAGATGGCTTGCTCGATCAGCACGCGCGAGCCGGCCGAGCAGGTCTGGCCCGCGTTCTGCACGATGGCGTTGATGACCACGGGCACGGCAGCGTCCAGGTCGGCATCGGCAAAGATGATCTGCGGGCTTTTGCCGCCCAGCTCCAGCGTCACCGGGCAGTGCCGCTCGGCGGCCACCTGCTGGATGATCGTGCCCACCTTGGGGCTGCCGGTGAAGCTGATGTGGTCGATGCCGGGGTGGCGCGCCAGTGCGTCGCCCACCTCATGCCCATAGCCGGTGACGATGTTGATGGCGCCGGGCGGAAAGCCACATTCGGCCGCCAGTTGCGCCACGCGGATCAGCGACAGGCACGCGTCCTCGGCCGGCTTGACCACGCAGCAATTGCCCGCCGCCAGCGCGCCGCCCACGCTGCGGCCGAAGATCTGCATGGGGTAGTTCCACGGGATCACGTGGCCGGTGACGCCGTGCGGCTCGTACCACGTCAGCACGCTGTAGCCGGCCTGGTAGGGGATGGTCTCGCCATGCAGCTTGTCGCAGGCGCCTGCGTAGTACTCAAAGTAGCGCGCCAGCGCGGTGGCGTCGGCCCTGGCCTGCGTGGTGGGCTTGCCGCAGTCGCGCTGCTCCAGCCGCGCCAGCTCGTCGGCGTGTTCGGCCACCTTGCGCGACAGCGCCATCAACAGGCGCCCGCGCTCGGCGGCCGACAGCTGGGCCCAGGCGCCTTCGAAGCCCTGGCGGGCGGCGCGCACGGCATCGTCGATGTCGCGCTCGTCGCTGCGCTGGATCTCGTCGAACGGCTGGCCGTCAGACGGGTCGATGACCGGCAAGGTGCGCCCGGAATGCGACGCGACGGACTGGTTGGCGATGAAATTCAGCTGCATCCGGACATTGTCCGGCAAAACGTTCAGCGCGCTGAGTTTGGCATCAAAACGGCTGCTGGCGCTGGCCCAGTCAGCGCTTGATGCTATTAAAAAAGGACTTTAGCCGCGTGCCGAGCCCGCTGCCGGGCGCGCGCCACTGCGCACCGGGCCGGCGCGCGATTCGATGGCCGCGTGCAGTTCGCGCCGCAGGCCCAGGGCAAACACCACTTCGGCCACCACGAACAAGGGGCCGATGATGAGGCCGATCAAGTCGTCCACGAAGGCCGGCTTGCGCCCTTCGTAGATGTGGCCGACGAACTGGATCACCCAGCCCACCACGAACAGGCCGATGCCCCAGGCCAGCCACACTGACGTTGGCTGCGCGGCCAGCGCGGCGGCCAGCCACAGGCCGCCGGCCAGCAGCACCGACATCAGCACGCCCAGCGGGCGGTCGAGCACCAGGTAATACACGCAGGCCAGCAGCGTGGCCAGCACCGCCGGCGACAGGGTCCAGTCGCCCACCGGCCACGCCGGGCGCGACAGCAGCACCTGCACGGCCAGCACGATCATCGGGATGCCGACGAAGTGCGTGGCGATGTTGCGCTTGTCGCGGTGGTAATCGGCGTACTGGGCCAACTGGTCGGTCAGGGTCTTCACGGCGAATGTCTCCTCTGGATGGGCCGATGGTAGGCGGCTGTGGAAGCGTCTACAAGCGGGGCAACCCGCGCGAGCGACAATCCGCGTCCCGCCCGCCGCCATCGACTTTGTCGCATCGCCATGACCGCCCCCGCCCGCCGTCCATCGCTGCCCACCGGCATCTGGGTGCTGGGGTTCGTCAGCCTGCTGATGGACATCTCCAGCGAGATGATCCACGCGCTGCTGCCGCTGTTCATGGTAGGCACGCTGGGCATGAGCGTGGCACTGGTCGGGTTGCTGGAAGGCCTGGCCGAGGCGACGGCGCTGATCCTGAAGGTGTTCTCGGGCGTCATCAGCGACTGTTTTGGCCGGCGCAAGCCGCTGGCGCTGCTGGGTTACGGGCTGGGGGCGGCCACCAAGCCGCTGTTCGCGCTGGCCACGGGGCCGGGGCTGATCTTCACCGCGCGGCTGCTCGACCGCGTGGGCAAGGGCATTCGCGGCGCGCCGCGCGATGCGCTGGTGGCCGACATCGCGCCGCCGGACCAGCGCGGTGCGGCGTTCGGGCTGCGCCAGTCGCTGGACACGGTGGGCGCCTTTCTGGGGCCTTTGCTGGCCGTGGGCCTGATGCTGCTGTGGGCGAACGATTTCCGCGCCGTGTTCGCTGTCGCCGTCGTGCCGGCCGTGCTGTGCGTGGGGTTGCTGTGGTGGGGCGTGCGCGAGCCGCCGCGCGCGGCGGCCGAGCGGCGCGTCAACCCGATTTCGCGCGCCAGCCTGAAGCGGCTGCCCGCTGCGTACTGGTGGGTGGTGGGCGTGGGCGCGGTGTTCACGTTGGCGCGGTTTTCAGAAGCGTTTTTGGTGCTGCGCGCCCAGCAGATCGGCGTGGCCGTGGCGCTGGTGCCGCTGGTGATGGTGGCGATGAACGCGGTCTATGCCGTCACCGCCTATCCGTTCGGCAAGCTGTCTGACCGCGTGTCGCACCGCGGGCTGCTGCTGGCCGGTCTGGCGGTGCTGGTCGTGGCCGACGTGGTGCTGGGCATCAGAACGCACTGGAGCGGGCTGCTGCTGGGCGTGGCCCTGTGGGGCGTGCACATGGGCATGACCCAGGGCCTGCTGGCCGCCATGGTGGCGCAGGCCGCGCCGGCCGACCTGCGCGGCACGGCGTTCGGGTTCTTCAACCTGATGAGCGGGCTGGCGATGCTGGTGGCCAGCGCTGTGGCGGGGCTGCTGTGGGAAGCCATCGGGCCGCAGGCGACGTTTGCCGCGGGCGCGGTGTTCAGCGTGCTGTCGATGGCGCTGCTGGTGCTGAGGCGGACGCGCGACTGACGCGGGGCAGGGCGCAGCGCCCGGCCATGAAAAAAGGGCGCGGCCCCGAAGGTCCGCGCCCTGTGCTGGCAGGTAAAGCCGCTTACTGCAGCGTCACTTCCACCCGCCGCGCCTGTGCGCCGGCACCGGCCTGGATGTCGGCCGGCTTCTGCAGGTCGATCTGGGCTTCGGGCACGCCCAGGGCCTTCAGCTTGTCGCGCACGGCGAAGGCGCGCTGCTTGGCCAGTTCGGCGTTCTGCGCGGCGTTGCCGGTGGCGTCGACATAGCCGCTGACGATGGCTTTCTTGCCGGCCTTCACACCGTCGACGACGGTGGCCAGCTTGCCGTCGGCGTCGGCGGCGACGTCGGTCTTGCCGGTGGCGAAGTAGAACACCACCTTGTCGCCTTCGACCATCACGGCCGCGGCGTCGGCAGCGGCCTTGGCGGCGGCCAGCTGCGCGTTGTCGGAGCGCTCGGCCGCGGCGCCGGCAGCGGCTGCCGCGGCGGCGCCTGCGTCACCGCTCATGCCGGACATGCCACTCATGCCCGACATGCCCGACATGCCCGACATCCCCGCCTGTCCGCTCATGCCGGACATACCCGACATGCCGCTCATTCCCGACATGCCAGACATGCCGACCTGCGCCGCGGCGGGCGCGTGCGCGGCCGCCGTCTGGCCTTTGCCGCCATGCATGCCCACCACCAGCGGCACGATCAGCAGCGCCACGATGTTGATGATCTTGATCAGCGGATTGACGGCGGGGCCGGCGGTGTCCTTGTAGGGGTCGCCCACGGTGTCGCCGGTGACGGCGGCCTTGTGCGCTTCACTGCCCTTGCCGCCGTGGTTGCCGTCCTCGATGTACTTCTTGGCGTTGTCCCAGGCACCGCCGCCCGTGCACATGGAGATGGCGACGAACAGGCCGGTGACGATGGTGCCCATCAGCAGGCCGCCCAGCGCCTTGGGGCCCAGCAGCAGGCCAACCGCGATCGGCACGGCCACCGGCAGCAGCGACGGGATCATCATTTCCTTGATCGCGGCGCCGGTCAGCATGTCAACGGCGCGGCCGTACTCGGGCTTGGCCTTGCCTTCCATGATGCCCTTGATCTCGCGGAACTGGCGGCGCACTTCTTCCACCACGCTGCCGGCGGCGCGGCCGACGGCTTCCATGGCCATGGCACCGAACAGGTAGGGGATCAGGCCGCCGATGAACAGGCCCACGATCACCATCGGGTCGGACAGATCGAACTTGATCGACTGACCGAAGGTGTCGAGCTTGTGCGTGTAGTCGGCAAACAGCACCAGCGCGGCGAGGCCGGCCGAGCCGATGGCGTAGCCCTTGGTCACCGCCTTGGTGGTGTTGCCCACGGCGTCCAGCGGGTCGGTGATGTCGCGCACGCTGGAGGGCATTTCGGCCATCTCGGCAATGCCGCCGGCGTTGTCGGTGATGGGGCCGTAGGCGTCCAGCGCGACGATGATGCCGGCCATGCTCAACATCGACGTGGCAGCGACCGCCACGCCATACAGGCCACCCAGCCAGTACGACGCGATGATGGCGATACACACGAAGATCACCGGCCAGGCGGTGGATTTCATGCTGATGCCGATGCCCGCGATGATGTTGGTGGCGTGGCCGGTCGTGCTGGCCTGCGCCACGTGCTGCACCGGCTTGTACTGCGTGCCGGTGTAGTACTCGGTGATCCACACCAGCGCCGCGGTCAGCACCAGGCCCACCACGCAGGCGCCAAACAGGCGCATCACGCTGCCGCCCGCGGCCACCGCGTTGTCGGGGATCATCCAGGCGGTGACGAAGTAGAAGGCGATCAGGCTCAGGATGCCGGCAATTGCCAGGCCCTTGTACAGCGCCGGCATCACGTTCTTCATGCCCGGGCTGGCCTTGACGAAGAAGGTGCCGATGATCGAGGCCACGATCGACACCGCGCCCAGCGCCAGCGGGTACATCACCGCCTGCATCTGGCCGTTGGTCACCATCAGCGCGCCCAGCACCATGGTGGCGATCAGCGTGACGGCGTAGGTCTCGAACAGGTCGGCGGCCATGCCGGCGCAGTCGCCCACGTTGTCGCCCACGTTGTCGGCGATCACGGCGGGGTTGCGCGGGTCGTCTTCAGGGATGCCGGCTTCGACCTTGCCCACCAGGTCGGCGCCCACGTCGGCGCCCTTGGTGAAGATGCCGCCGCCCAGACGCGCGAAGATCGAGATCAGCGACGAGCCGAAGGCAAAGCCGATCAGCGGGTTGAGCAGCGTGGCCAGCGGCTTGTCGGTGGGCACGGCGCTGCCCAGCAGAAACCAGGTGAAGCCCGCCACGCCCAGCAGGCCCAGGCCCACCACCAGCATGCCGGTGATGGCGCCGCCGCGGAAGGCGACGTCCAGCGCCGGGCCGATGCCCTTGGTGGCCGCCTGCGCGGTGCGCACGTTGGCGCGCACCGACACGTTCATGCCGATGAAGCCGCAGGCGCCCGACAGCACCGCGCCGACGACAAAGCCGATGGCGGTGGTCAGGTCGAGGAACACGGCGATCAGGATCGCCAGCACCACGCCGACGATGGCGATGGTCTTGTATTGCCGCGCCAGATAGGCGGCTGCGCCGGTCTGGATGGCGGCGGAGATTTCCTGCATGCGGGCATTGCCCGCGTCCTGCGAAAGAATCCATCCGCGCGCCCAGAAGCCGTACACGACGGCGATCAGCCCGCAGACGAGCGCCAGTATCAGCGCCGAGTTGCCTGTCATTGATTTCTCCTCACAAAAGCGGTTGCGCTTCGGAGGATCAGACCGCCAGCAATGCCACGCAGTCGAACCCTCCACTGCGTTGCTTCCTCGCCCCCTCTTGTGCGTATACGGGCGGTCGATTGGCCAACAGCGCGAATTTAGCCGGAAAACATGACAATTACGGAAGGTGCAAGGGGCACGAAAGTAAAATCAGGGTTAATCCCGATTTGTCTTAATCCACATCAACCCGCGAGAAACAAAAGCATCATGTCCCTCGACAAAGTCACCCCCGGCGACAAGGCGCCCGACGAGTTCAACGTCATCATTGAGATCCCGATGAACGCCGACCCCATCAAGTACGAGGTGGACAAGGACACCGGGGCCATCTTCGTCGACCGCTTCATGAGCACGTCGATGCACTACCCCACCAACTACGGCTACGTGCCGCAGACGCTGTCGGGCGACGGCGATCCGGTGGACGTGCTGGTGGTCACCCCGGTGCCGCTGATTCCCGGCGTGGTGGTCACCTGCCGCCCGGTCGGCATCCTGAAGATGCAGGACGAGGCGGGTGAAGACGGCAAGGTGCTCGCGGTGCCCATCCCCAAGCTGCTGTCGCTCTACAGCCGCTGGGAAAAGCCGGAAGACATGAGCCCGGCGCGCCTGAACACCATCGGCCACTTCTTCGAGCACTACAAGGATCTGGAGCCCGGCAAGTGGGTCAAGTTGCTGGGTTGGGAAGGCCCCGACGCCGCCCGCAAGGAAATCACCGACGGCATCGCCGCCTACAAGAAGGCGCAGCAGGGCAAGTGAGCCGTGGCCGCGCCGGCGCGGTCTTTTCTGGTTGAAATACGGGCTGCCCGCGCTTGCAGAAAGCGCGGGCAGCTCTTTTTTTGATAGTGCCAATCGCGCCCGCCCGCTGCGCCGCCGATAATGCGGGCCTTGCCGTTTAGACGCATGTCCACCGCTTCTGTCTCCGCCCCCGACCGCACGCCACTGGCCACCGCCGTGGTGCTGGACGCCGTGCAGCGCATCGAATCCGATGGCCCGCTGGACGACCAGGCGGCGCTGCAGCAGGCCTTTCGCACCCGGTCCACGCGCGCCGACCAGATCGCCGAGCGCGGCTGGCTGCTGGGCCAGCGGCTGGGCCTGCCGGCCGAGCTGGCGCGCTGGCGCGGCCTGGGCGGGGGCGTGGCGGCGCTGCTGGCCGTGGCGATGGCGCTGGCCGGCCTGGGCATGGCGCGCGCCGTGCTGGGCGAAGGGCGCAGCATCAACGCCATCGCCGCCTTCGTCAGCCTGCTGGGGCTGCACGCCGCCATGCTGGCGGTCTGGCTGCTGGCGCTGCTGCTGTTTCAGGGGCGCTGGGCCGGCCCGTGGCTGGGGCGGCTGGCGCTGTGGCTGACGGCGCGCCTGCCGCTGGAACGCGGGCCGCACGCACCCACACTGCTGCAGTCGCTGACGGCCGTGCTGCAGCGGCAGCGCCTGCTGGGCTGGTTGACCGGGGCGCTCAGCCACGGCATCTGGTCGCTGGCCTTCGTCATCATGCTGGCGGCGCTGGCCTTCGGCTTTGCCTTTCACGCCTATCGCCTGACGTGGGAAAGCACCATTCTCAGCGCGGCGTTCTTCCAGCGCTTTGTGCAGGTGACCGGCGCGCTGCCGGCGCTGCTGGGCTTTCCGGTGCCGGACGCGGCGGCGGTGCAGAGCGTCGGCAATGCGATGGCCGCAGACACCGGCGTGCGCGCCTGGGGCGATGCCACCTCGCAGCGCCAATGGGCCTGGTGGCTGATGGGCTGCGTGGCGGTCTACGGGCTGCTGCCGCGCCTGCTGCTGCTGGCGCTGAGCCTGCAGCGCTTCAAGGCCGGCGCGCGCCAGCTGGGCGCACTCGACATGGCCGACCCGTATGTGCAGCGCCTGCTGCAGCGGCTGGACGCGCTGGAGCCGCCGCCGCAGGTGATCGACCCCGAGCGCCCCGCCGGCGGCGCGGACGTGCCGCGCGTGCGCCACGCGGCGCCGGGCGCGCCCGGCTCGCTGGCGCTGATCGGGTTCGAGCTGCCGCCCGAAGCCGCCTGGCCCCCGCCCGGCGTGCTGGCCGACGCGGTGCTGCTCGAACGCATTGCCGGCAGCGCGCGCGAGCGCCAGGCCGTCATGGCGCGGCTGGTCGAGGCGCGCCCGGTGGCGCTGCTGCTGGCGGTGCACGCCGCGTCCAGCCCCGACCGCGGCACCGCCCGCTTCGTGCGCGAGCTGCAACCGCACGCCGGCCGCCTGGCGCTGTGGCCGATGGGCGAGGGCGGTGCCCCGCGCTGGCGCCAGTGGCTGGAATCAGAAGGTTTTTCGGCCCTGGCGCTTGTCGAATCAGCGCAGGATGCTGCGAATTGGATAGCATCCGCCCATGACTGAACCGCTGCGCATCGCCATCGTCGGCCACACCAACGCCGGCAAGACCTCGCTGCTGCGCACGCTGACGCGCAAGGTGGACTTTGGCGAGGTGTCCGACCGCCCGGGCACCACACGCCACGCCGAGACGATCGACCTGCGCATCGACGGCGCGGTGGCCGTGCGCTTCATCGACACACCGGGGCTGGAAGATTCGGTCGCGCTGCTCGACTATCTGAACACCCTGGCCGCCGACACTCGCCCCGAGCGCGTGCGCGCCTTCCTGCGCGGCCCCGAAGCCAGCCGCAGCTTCGAGCAGGAGGCCAAGGTGCTGCGCGCGCTGACCGAATCGGCCGACGCCGCGATGATCGTCATCGACACGCGCGAGCCGGTGCTGCCCAAGTACCGTGCCGAGCTGGAAATCCTGTCGTGGTGCGCCAAGCCCATCATGCCGGTGCTGAATTTCGTGCGCTCGGTCGGCACGCGCCTGCCCGAATGGCACCAGGCGCTGCTCGAAAGCGGGCTGCACGCGCGGGTCGAATTCGACGTCGTGGCGCCGTTCAACGGCTCCGAGCGCCAGCTGTACGGCGACCTGGCCACGCTGCTGCCGGTCCGGCGCCAGCAGCTGGCGGGCATTGTTGACGCGCTGACGCTGCAGGCGCGCGAGCGGCGACTGGCCGCCTGCCGCGTGGCGGCATCGACGCTGATCGACGTGGCCGCCATGCGGCGTGCGCTGCCGGCCGAGGAATTTGCCGACGAGCTGCGCCAGCAGGCCTTTGTGCGCGCCTTTCAGGACGACGTGCGGCGCCACGCGCGGCGCGCCGTCGATGACCTGCTGGCGGTGTTCGCCTTCCGCCCCGACGACGCCGAACTGGCCGAAATGCCGCAACTCGGCGGCCGCTGGGAAGACGACCTGTTCAACCCCGAATTGCTGAAGGAAGCCGGCAAGCGCCTGGGCTTGGGGGCCGCCATTGGCGCGGGCCTGGGCATGGTGGCCGACGTGGCGATGGCGGGGCTGTCGCTGGGCGCCGCGACCACGCTGGGCGCGACCCTGGGCGGCGCCGCGTCGGGCGGCTGGCGGCCGCTTTGGCGCAAGCTCGAAAATCGCTTGAACGGTGTGCAGGAACTGACGGTGGAAGACCCCGTGCTGCTGCTGCTGGCCGATCACCTGCTGGATCTGGCGCGCGCGCTGGAGCAGCGCGGCCACGCCGCCCTGCACAAGCTGCGGGTGACCGACGAGCAGGTCGATCCGGGCCTGGACGAGGTGGTGCGCGCGCTGAGCCCGGCGCGCGGCCATCCGGATTGGGAGCGCGGCGACCGCCGGCGCGGCGCGGGCGACGCCGACCGCCACGCGCTGGAATCCGACGTCGCGCGCGCGCTGGACCGCCGCTTCGAGCCCGCCGCCTCTTGACAAGCCGTCCGGGGCGGGCAGACTTGGGCGATACTTGTCACAAATTGCAAGAGCGCACCATGAAAAAGCCCCTGACCCTCATCGCCACGCTGCTGCTGGCCGCGGGCGCGCACGCCGCCTGCTACACCGTGATGGGGCCCAAGGGCCAGATCCTGTCGCAATCGTCCACGCCGCCGGTCGACATGTCGTACCAGCTGCACCAGACCGTGCCCTACAAGTACGGCCCGGGTGCCACGATGGTGTTCGGCATCGCCGAAACCAACTGCGGCCCGGCCGCCGACCCGTACTATGACCTGATGCCCACGCAGGTGGCGTACCGCGACGACCGGCGCACCCGCGTGCGCACCGGCGCCCGCGCGCCGCGCCGCGACCGCGAGTGATCGGCGGCTGAACCGGCTGCCGTGTGGCGCCCTCTGGGAGAGGGCCGGCGGCGCCTCAGCCCCCGCCGCGCCGAAACGGCGAGCGCTCGTCCAGATGCTGCAGGTAGTCCCCGATGCCGACCGATTCGCGCGCCAGAAAGCGTTCCACCGCGTCGGCAAACGCCGGGTGTGCCAGCCAGTGCGCGCTGTGCGTGGCCACGGGCATCAGCGCACGCGCCATCTTGTACTCGCCCTGGGCGCCGCCTTCAAAGCGGCCGACGCCGTGGCGGATGCACCAGTCGATGGGCTGGTAATAGCACAGCTCGAAATGCAGGCAGTCCACGCGCTGCAGCGCGCCCCAGTAGCGGCCGTAGGCCACGATTTTTGAATCATTCAGGCTGCCAGCGCTGGCCAGATCAGCGCTGACAGCTATCAAACTTGAAGCAATCGGCTGCCCGTCGCGTTCGGCGATGAACAGCACCCAGGCGTCGGCCATGTCGCGCGCCATGGCGTCGAAGAAGGCGGGCGTCAGGTACGGCGCGTTGCCGTGTTCGAGGTAGGTGCGCTCGTAGCAGCGATAGAAGAAGGCCCAGTCCGCCGGCGCGATGTCGGCGCCGCGCGCCCAGCGAAAGCGCACGCCCGCCTCGGCCACCTTGCGCCGCTCCTGGCGGATCTTCTTGCGCTTGTCCTGCGCCAGCGAGGCGAGAAAGTCGTCGAAGCCGTGGAAGGCACGCGCCTCGGCCGGGTGCGCGTTGTGCCAATGAAACTGCACCTGCTGCCGCTGCATCAACCCAGCGGCGTCGCACGCCGCCCAGTCCGCCGCGTCGCCAAACAGCACGTGCAGCGACGACAGCCCTTGCGCCTCGCACCAGTCCAGCAGCGCCCGCACCAGCGCCGCGCGCGTTGCCGCATCTCGCGCCAGCAGGCGGCTGCCCGGCACCGGCGTGAACGGCACCGCCACCAGCGCCTTGGGGTAGTAGCGCAGGCCGTGCTCGGCATAGGCGTTGGCCCAGGCCCAGTCGAACACGTATTCGCCATACGAATGCGCTTTGACGTACAGCGGGCAGGCGGCGGCCAGTTCGGCGCCGTCCCATAGCAGCAAGAAGCGCGGCGCCCAGCCGGTGCCCGGCACGGCGCTGCCGCTGTCGTGCAGGGCGGCCAGGTAGGCGTGGCGCATGAAGGGCGTGGGCGTGGCCTGGGTGGCCAGCAGCGCGTTCCATGAATCGGCGTCGATCCGCCGCGGGTCGTCCACCCACTGCACGCGCATCGTGGCTTACTCCAGGTCGAAGTGAAACGGCAGCACGGCGGTGGCGGGCGCGTAGTTGCCCACTACCGGCGGCAGCGTGCAGCGGCGCGCGATGGCCAGCGCGGCGCGTTCCAGCGCCAGCGTGGCGGCACGGCGCTGCGCGGCTGGCGGGTCGGGATCGCGCTCGGAATGGATGGTCAACTGCGAAGGCTCGACCAACCGCGCCTGCGTCACGTGGCCCTGCAGATCGACCGTGAGCTGCACGCGCACCTGGCCCTGCAGGCCGATGCGCATGGCGGTGGCCGGATACCGCACAGGCGGGCAGGTCTGCGATGCCATGGGCCGCGGCTCGGGTGGCGGTGGCTCGGGCGTGGGCGGCGTCTGGCAGGCCGCGAGCACGGCGGCGGCCAGCGCCACCAGGCCGAAGTGTGGGTGGGGTGCCAGGCGATGCATGGCCGCCAGCTTACCCCGGCGGGCCGGCCATCCCGTGCGCCCATGACAGCCCTGACCTGAGCGAGGGCAGGGTGCTGCGCGTCAGCAGCCCGAACGCGCGGGTGCACGGCCATCGATGCAACGGCACGGCCAGCTCCGGTCCATGGGCTCGTTCACATTCCAGATGAAAGCTGCCATATCTCGTCATTCCGGCGCAAAGCCTGCCCCGTACCGCGACACGCAGCCGCAATCCAGACGGCATGTGCGGAGCAACATGGATCCCGGCCTTCGCCGCAATGACGGTGATTGACGCATTGCATTGGAAATGGAATCACCCCTGCGCGGCACGCTGGGGGCCGAGCACTGCGGCGGGTTCGTCGTGCGTGTGTCCGCACCGCATGGCGCCCAGGCCGTGCGGCTTCCAGACTCCAGCGTACCGCCGGGCAGGGTGCCGCCAGGGCGCCCTGCGCTCGCAGCCGCCGCTCAGCCCCGGCGCAGGCGCCGCGCGCCCAGCCCGGCGGCGGCCAGGCCCAGCAGCATCAAGCCCCATTGCGACAGCGTGGGCACGGCGGTCACGGCCGCAACCGGGGCAGCCTGCGGCGTGACGGCCACGGGGGCCGACGCAGCGCCCGTGCCCACGGCGTTGACGGCGGCCACGGTGCAGTCGTAGGTGGTGCCATTGGTCAGGCCGGCAACCACGATGGGGCTGGCCGTGCCATTGGCGGTGAGGGCGGTGCCGCCGCCCTGCGGGGTGCAGCTGGCCTGGTAGCCGGTGATGGGGCTGCCGCCGGTGTCGGCGGGTGCGGTGAAGGCCAGGCTGGCCTGGGTGGGCGCTGCGGTGGCGGTCACGCCCGTGGGCGCGGCCGGCACGGTGGCCATCGGTGTCACCGCCGCCGGCGCCGAAGGCACGCTGTCGCCGGCGGCGTAGAGCGTGGTCACGGTGCAGTCGTAGAGGGTGCCGTTGGTCAGGCCGGGAACCACGATGGGGATGGCGGCGCCATTGGCGCTGACGGCGGTGCCGCCGCCCTGCGGGGTGCAGCTGGCCTGGTAGCCCGTGACCGGGTTTGCCGCATCGGGCGGGGGTGGCGTGAAGGCCACGGTGGCCTGGGCATTGCCGGCCCAGGCGATCACGTCGGTGGCCGGCAGGTTGAAGCTGATGTCGAGGTTGTCCATGGCGAAGTTATAGCCAGAGCTGGGGGCGTAGGCGGCATGGGGCGTTCCGCCCTCCGACGAGAAACGCACACGGTCGATCTGGCTCAGGTTCAAGGTCACCAGCGTAGGGGCCGTGGCCGACAGCGTGTGCGTGGTGGTCGACACCGCCGTGCCATCACGGTAGGCGACGATGGTGACAATCAGGTCGTCCCTCCACGCCGCCGTGAGGTACACGCTATTGAAGTTGAACTTGGTGCCGCCGGGGGCGGTGACGATGAATTCGGCGGGGGAACCAAACCCGTTAAGCGCCACATGGCTGCCCGAGACGTGGCCGGCGTTGTAGCCGGAGTTGCCGCCATACGCCGTTGCACCATCAATGCAGCGGAAATTGCTCCAGTTCAGCCCGGCGTGGCCATTGGGGATCGGCGTGCCGCCAGCAGCACTGCAGGTCAGATCATCAAACGTGATGACGGCGGCCTGCGCCCCAGCGGGTGCGGCGGCCAGGCCCAGCGCCAGGCCCAAGGGCGCCAGCGCCGCGAGCGCGCGGCCCCAAAGCCCTTTCAGGCGAACAACGGTTGACGGCTGACGGCTGACGGGTGACGGGTGACGGGTGACGGGTGACGGGTGACGGGTGACGGGTGCATGTAGGCGTCCTCGAATGAATGACAGAGCGGGCCAGTGTAGCATTTTGTAATCCAACCGGCAAGGCCGGCCAGCCTGCTCGGCCGGCCCATGGGTGGCCGCCCGGTTACGATGCGGGCCATTGTTGTTGCCCCAGCCCGCCATGACCTTGCAGATCGCCGTCGCCCAGCTCAATTTCGTCGTCGGCGACATGCCTGGCAACGCGCAGAAGATCATCGACGCGGCCAGAACGGCCTACGCCCAGGGCGCGCGCCTGCTGCTGACGCCCGAGCTGTCGATCTGCGCCTACATCTGCGAAGATCTGTTCCTGCGCCCCTCGTTCATCGCCGCCTGCGACGAGGCGGTGAAGACGGTGGCGCGCGAAACCGCGGGGCTGACCGACATGGCCATCGTGGTGGGCCACCCGGTGGGCAAGGGCCAGCGCGGCAAGAGCATCACCGTGAGCCAGCGCACCAATTCGGCCAGCGTGATCCGCGATGGCCGCGTGATCGAGACCTATGCCAAGCGCCTGCTGCCCAACTACCAGGTGTTCGACGAGCGGCGCTACTTCGTGCCGGGGCAGGGCACCTGCGTGTTCCAGGCCGGCGGCGTGAGCGTGGGCCTGCTGATCTGCGAGGACGCGTGGTTCGACGAGCCGGCGCAACTGGCGAAGGAGGCGGGGGCCGAGTTGCTGGCCGTGATCAACGCCTCGCCCTTCCATGTGGGCAAGGGCTACGAGCGCGAGGCCATGATGATCGAGCGCGTGAAGGCCGTGGGCCTGCCGCTGGTGTATGCGCACCTGGTGGGCGGGCAGGACGAGGTGGTGTTCGAAGGCCACTCGTTTGCCGTCGGCCCCGATGCGCAACTGGCGGGCCGTGCCCCGAGTTTTGAAGAAAAACTGTGGTTTGTGCAGGCGCAGCGGGCGCCGGCAGCTATTGAATTGAAAGCATCCACGGCGCCCGCGCGCGACCACGACGCCGACCTGTGGGATGCGCTGGTGATGGGCCTGCGCGACTACATGGGCAAGAACGGCTTCAGGACGGCGGCGCTGGGCCTGTCGGGCGGCATCGATTCGGCGCTGGTGCTGGCCCTGGCGGTGGACGCGCTGGGCGCGGGCAACGTGCACGCGGTGATGATGCCCAGCCCCTACACGGCCGGCATCAGCGTGGAGGACGCGCGCGAGATGGCGCGGCGCGTGGGCGTGCACTATGCCGAAATCTCCATCCGGCCCGAGTTCGAGAGCTTCAAGCAATCGTTGCAGCCGCTGTTTGCCGGCAAGCCCGAGGACACGACCGAGGAGAACATCCAGGCGCGCATCCGCGGCATCATGCTGATGGCGCTGTCGAACAAGCACGGCCACCTGGTGCTGGCCTGCGGCAACAAGAGCGAATACGCCGTGGGCTACAGCACGCTGTACGGCGACATGTGCGGCGGCTTCGCGCCGATCAAGGACGTGGTGAAGACGGCGGTGTTCCGCCTGGCGCGCTGGCGCAACGCGCACAACCCCTTCGGCACGGTGGACAACCCGATCCCCGAGCGCATCATCACCCGCCCGCCCAGCGCCGAGCTGCGCGAGGGCCAGACCGACCAGGACAGCCTGCCGCCCTACGAGGTGCTGGATGCGATCATCGAGCGCTACATGGAGAACGACCTGGGCGTGGCCGAGCTGGTGGCCGAGGGCTTCCGGCCCGAGGACGTGGAGCTGGTCACGCGCCTGATCAAGATCAATGAATACAAACGCCGCCAGTCGGCCGAGGGCACGCGCGTGACGCACCGCGGATTCGGCAAGGACTGGCGTTATCCTATGACCAATAAATTCCGAGCCTAGGATTTCAGGAGCAACGCATGAAGCAGATCACCGCCATCATCAAACCCTTCAAGCTGGAGGAAGTGCGCGAGGGGCTGGCCGACGTCGGCGTCACCGGCCTCACCGTGACCGAAGTCAAGGGTTTCGGCCGCCAGAAGGGCCACACCGAGCTGTACCGCGGCGCCGAGTACGTGGTCGACTTCCTGCCCAAGGTGATGATCGAGGTGGTGGTGGGCGACGGCGACGTGGACCGCTGCGTCGAGGCCATCGTCAAGGCCGCGCGCACCGGCAAGATCGGCGACGGCAAGATCTTCGTCACTCCGGTCGAGCGCGTGGTGCGCATCCGCACCGGCGAAGAGGACGACGCGGCGATCTGATCCGCGCCCCCCCACGCGCCGCCCGCCGGCGGCGCAGCGTCACCGCAAGGGTTCGCTCTGGCTTGGCCGGCGAACCCTTTTGCTTTTGGGGTGGCGCCCCGCCGTGGCGGGCTGGCGCCGAAGCGGGCCAGCGTGATTTATTTGACGCACCGCCGTGGTGCGACCGCGACTTTGCGTCATCTTGGCGTCAGGATTTGAGAACCAATTTCCTAGAATGCTGTGCATACACAGGATGTAACCTGAACTTTTTTTGTACAGAAGCAGTGGGGTTGTGATGCGCAAGGGTTTCGAGAAGTTGTCGCGCCGCCAGGTGTTGGCGCGCGGTGTGTCGGTGGTCGGGGCCGCCTCGGGCGTGCTGGGGGCGGGCCATGTGCTGGCGCAGGCGGCGCCGGCGGCCGCGCCGGCCAGGTTCAAGGTTGGCCTGATGCTGCCCTACAGCGGCACCTACGCCAAGCTGGGCGAGGCCATCGAGAACGGCATGCGCATGGCCGTGGCCGAGAAGGGCGGGCGCCTGGCCGGGCGCGAGGTGGAATGGATCAAGCTGGACGACGAATCCGAGCCGAAGAAGGCCGATGCCAACGCGCGCCGCCTGGTGGCGCAGGACAAGGTGGATGTGATCGTCGGCACCGTGCACTCGGGCGTGCAGATGGCGATCCAGAAGGTGGTGGCCGAGAGCGGCACGCTCAGCATCATCCCCAACGCCGGCGTGCACGCGGTGACGCGCAACGCCTGCCTGCCCAACGTGTTCCGCACCTCGTTCACCATGGGGCAGCCCACGGTGGCGCTGGGCCAGGCCATGATCGAGCGCAAGGCGCGCCGCGCCGTGTGGGTCACGTGGGACTATCCGGCCGGGGCCGACTCGCTGGAGGGCTTCCGCGAGGGCTACGTCAAGGCCGGCGGCAGCATCGTGAAGGAGCTGAAGGTGCCGTTCCCCAGCACCGACTTCAGCGCCGTGCTGGCCGAGATCGCGCAGCTCAAGCCCGACGCCGTTGCCTGCTTCTTCGCCGGCGGCGGTGCGGTCAAGTTCATGCAGGACTACGAGAAGGCCGGGTTGCGCCACCGCATTCCGCTGTACGGCTCGGGCTTTCTGACCGAGGGCGTGCTGGGCGACACCGGCACCGCGGCCGAAGGCATCGTGACCACGCTGCACTACAGCAACCTGCTGCCGTCGGTGCGCAATGGCGAGTTCCGCTACACCTATTCGCGCACCTTCCGCAGCGAGCCCGACGTGTACGCCATGCAGGGCTACGACAGCGGCCTGCTGCTGCGCCAAGGCCTGGAGGCGGTACAGGGCGACACGGGCAAGCGCGAGCAGCTCTACGGTGCCATGGAGGCGGCCGTCATCGACAGCCCGCGCGGCCAGTGGCGCATGGGCAAGGCGCACAACCCGGTGCAGGACATCTACCTGCGCACCGTGGCCAACGGCGAGAACCGCATCATCGGCGTGGCCGCCAAGGCGCTGGAGGATTCGGGTGCCGGCTGCAAGCTGGCCTGATGGCTCCGCGGCTTGCTTTTGATTCGATAGCTGCCGGCGCTTGACTGGCGCCGGCTGAAGGCCGAAAAGGCTTGAAAAAGCGCCTGAACCCCGGTGGGGCAGGCGCTTTTTTCATGGCGCTGCGGCAGGGCCCTGCGCGCCTGCGTGCGCTGGCTGGCGCGTGCCCGCGTCGCCGCCGCGACAAAGCAGCGTATCGCCCCCCCGCGGTGCCCGCGCTAGGATTGAATCCACAGATTCAAAGGAGACCTTTCGCCCATGCGCCCGCACCACAAGTTCTGGCCGCCCCGCCTGCCGCACGCCATCACCCCGCCCTCCACCTCGCTGTGGCAGAACCTGGCCATCAGCGCGCTGCGCTACCCCGACAAGCCGGCCATCGTGTTCTTCGGCACGGTGATGACCTGGGCGCAGCTGAAGGCCGCCGCCGAGCGCCTGGCGGCCTACCTGCAATCGCTGGGTGTGCAAAAGGGCGACCGTGTGGTGCTGAACATGCAGAACTCGCCGCAGCTGGTGGTGGCGCACTTCGCCATCCTGCGCGCCGACGCGGTGGTGGTGCCGGTGAACCCGATGAACCGCGCCGAGGAGCTGAAGCACTACATCACCGACCCGGACGCCAAGGTGGCCATCACCACCGCCGACCTGGCCGGCGAGCTGGCCCGCGCCAGCGACGCGCTGCCCGAAGGCCAGCGCCTGCAGCACCTGATCGTCACCCAGTTCACCGACGCCTTCGACGGCAACGTGGAAGGCAACGACGCCCCGCCCGAAACCTGGCGCGACTGGCTGCTGACGCACCACGCGCTGCCGGCGCTGGCCGGCGGCCAGGTGCATGCGTGGAAGGATGCGCTGGCCTTCGACGGCCCGCTGGCCGAGGCCACCGCCGGCCCGCAGGACCTGAGCGTGCTGCCCTACACCAGCGGCACCACCGGCCTGCCCAAGGGCTGCATGCACACGCACGCCTCGATCATGCACAACGCCGTGGCCTGCGCGCTGTGGAGCGTGGCCACCGCCGAAACCGTGGGCCTGGTGGTGGTGCCGATGTTCCACATCACCGGCATGGTGGCGGTGATGCACGCCTCGGTGTATGCGGGTGCCACCATGATCCTGATGCCGCGCTGGGACCGCGAACTGGCCGGGCGCCTGATCTCGCGCTGGAAGGTGACCAACTTCACCAACATCCCCACCATGATCATCGACCTGCTGGCCAGCCCCAACTTCGCCAGCTTCGACCTGACCAGCCTGAAGACCATCAGCGGCGGCGGTGCGGCCATGCCGCAGGCGGTGGCGCAGCGCCTGTTCGACGCCTACGGCCTGCGCTACGCCGAGGGCTACGGCCTGACCGAGACCGCCGCGCCTTCGCACCAGAACCCGGTGGACCACACCAAGCAGCAGTGCCTGGGTATCCCGTTCATGAGCACCGACGCGCGCGTGGTCGACCCGGAAACTCTGAAGGAAGTGCCGCAGGGCGAGCAGGGCGAGATCGTGATCCACGGGCCGGAAGTGTTCCAGGGCTACTGGAAGCGGCCCGAGGCCACCGAGGCCGCGTTCTTCGAGCTGGACGGCAAGCGCTTCTTCCGCTCGGGCGACCTGGGCCGGGTGGACGAGGACGGCTACTTCTTCATCACCGACCGCCTCAAGCGCATGATCAACGCCAGCGGCTTCAAGGTGTGGCCGGCCGAGGTGGAGGCGCTGATGTTCAAGCACCCGGCGATCCAGGAGGCCTGCATCATCGCCACCAAGGACGCTTATCGCGGCGAATCGGTGAAGGCGGTGGTGGTGCTGCGGCCCAGCCACCAGGGCCAGGTGAGCGAGCAGGAGATCATCGACTGGTGCCGCGACCACATGGCGGTGTACAAGGTGCCACGCGTGGTGGAGTTTGCCGACGCACTGCCCAAGAGCGGCTCGGGCAAGGTGATGTGGCGCAGCCTGCAGGAGGCTGAACGCGCCGACTGACAAGCTACTAAAAAAGTAGCTGGCGGCGCTTGCCTGTTGCGGGCAGGCGCCGTTTTTTATGGAAACCTGCGCTTATGGATGCGAAAGACATCCACCTGAAGCCGCCCTGTTTCCTCGTCATTCCCGCGAAGGCGGGAATCCATGTCCGCTGCCCGAAGCCGCTACCTGTGCAAGCGCGGATTCCCGCCTTCGCGGGAATGACGGAGCCCGGATAGGGCTGAACTGGAAGCGGAATCACTTGCCGCGCGGCGTCTCGTTCATCTTGCGCAGGAAAAAGCGCGTGTACCAGACGCCCATGAAGACGATGAACAACAGGCCGATGATGCTCATCAGGCCGTAGTCGGTGCTGAACAGGTCTTGCCAGAGTTTCATGCGGATGCTCCTCGAGTCGATTCACCCCGATGTTCGGCGGCGGGGGCGAGCCGCGTCTTGACCGCGCTCAAACGCAGGGCCGAACGATGCGCGGAACTGGGCGCGGCTTGCGCTGGATCAAACCGTACGGCGCCGCTCAACCCGCGGGCGGCGGCACGTACAGCCGGTCTGACCACGTGGCCAGCCAGTGGGGGCGAAAAGCCACAAAGATGGCCGTGAGCATGCCGGTCATGAAGGCGTCGCCCCAGGCGATGAGCCAGCGCGCCACCATGGCAAGCTCGGGCTCGACGGCGGTGGTCAGCGACTGGCCCGTCCACTGCGCCAGCGCGCCGCTGGCAAACATGCACACCGCCGTCCCCAGAAACGCCCGGCCCAGGATGTAGACGAACAGGTTCTTCCACACCCATCGCCGCAGCGCCATGCCCAGCCCGAACGACAGGGTGACCGGCACGATGCCCAGCCACAGCGCCATGTCCATCTGCTGCTGCAGGGTGAGCGGCGCGATCAGCCCGGCGATGACCGCCACCCCGCACAGCACCGGCACCGCCAGCGGCCAGCCCAGCGCCAGGCCAATGAGGCACGCGCCCGACAGCTGCAGCTGGATCGGCATGCGGTGCAGCCAGGGCAGCGCCCACAGCCAGGGCGTGATGACCAGCGCCGCCAGCAGCGGCGACAGCAGCCCGCCGTGGGCCAGCAGCCGCCACGGCCGCATCGCCAGCGCAATGGCCAGGGCGGTCAGGAGGACGAGCGGGGCAAGGATTTCCATGTTGGGGTGCGGGCGTGTCGCACCGTTGCCATTGTCGTGCCAGCGGCTGCGGCGCTACACCGCCATGTAGCGCCCCGGCCGGTGGTTGATGACCAGAGCCAGGTTCAGCATCACCGCGCCCAGCACCGACAGCGCCACGTGCCACGGGTCGGTCACGCCGAAGGCCAGCATCAGGATCGCCACGTCGACCAACATCTGCACCCGCCCGGCCCGCCAGCCCAGCCGGTCCTGCAGGAACAGCGCCACCACGTTGATGCCGCCCAGGCTGGCGCGGTGCCTGAACAGCATCAGCAGCCCGGCGCCCACCAGCAGCCCGCCCAGCACCGCCGCCAGTCCCGGTGACAGGCGGCCGAAGCTCAGGCCCAGCGGCAGCGCCCACGCCATCAGCGACACCAGGCTCACCGCCATGGCCGTGCGCAGCGTAAAGGCCTTGCCCATGCGTTGCCAGGCAAACAGGTAGAAGGGCAGGTTGACGACGAAGAACACCGGCCCGAACGGCCAGCCCGTGACATGGCCGATGAGCAGCGCGATGCCCGCCGTGCCGCCCGTCAGCAGCCCGGCCTGGGCGAACATCAGCGTGCCCAGCGCCACGAACAGGGTGCCGGTCAGCAGCCCCTGCGCGTCTTCGTAGGGGCGATGGGCGAGCGAGGCGGTGGACATCGGCAGAAGCGGGCGCGTGGCCGCACCACGAACCGTCAGGCGGCGGCCGCCTCGCGCTCCGGCGCATCGTGCGGCGTGCAGGTGGCGCCGCCGCAGCCATGCAGTGCCTCGGCAGGCAGCGCGCCGGCGTTGGCGATGGTGCCCGTGGCGGGGTCGAAGCCCACGCGCTGCAGGTGCATGGCCAGCGCCGCGTCCATGCTGTCGGCGTGCTGCGGAAACCACGTGGCCAGCTCACGCGTCATCTGGCGTATGGGCGCCAAGTCGCCCGCCTGGCCCATCGCCAGGCCCTGGCGCAGCACGTCCAGCACCATCTGGTGGTGCGTGGTGTGGCAGTTGGTGGCGGCAAAGCGCGTGGCCAGCATGTAGCGGTCTTCGTTGTCGAAGTGCACCTGCGTGTGGTCGACCAGCGCCTGCCACGCAGGCAGCAGCGCGGCGTCGTCGGCCGCTTCGACGGCGGCGAGCAGGGCGACGAATTCCTGGTGGGTCGTGTCCATTTCGGCAATGCCGAGGGCGAGGTCGTCGCACCAGTTCAGGGTGGGCATAGGCGGTTCTCCAGCGATGCATGGAGCCTAATGGGCTGCACCCGCGAGGGCCTTGACTCAGGTCATGCGCGCCGCAGGACTATGCTTGGCGCCTTTCCCTGTCTGGAAAGCGCTCCACCGTGTTCTCGCCGCCGTTGTCGACCCCCGACCGCTATCTGCAAGACTTGGCCGTGCGCGGCTTCGCCGTGCTGGACGCATCCGCCATGCAGGCCTTGTCGGGCACGACCGAGGCGGGCTTGGCCGCGCTGCTGCCGGACTGGGACCAGCTGCCGCCCGACGAATACCTGCGCGACGGCGGCCGTTACCGGCAGCGCCGCCACGCGTCCTTCCTCGCGCAGGCCGGCGACGTGCGAGACGTGCCGTACCGCCCGCACTGGCAGCCGGTGGACTACAACGCGCTGCACGGCGGCATGCAGCGCTGGTTCGCGCCCGTCGCACCGGCCACACTGGCCCAGCCGGACTGGCGCGCGCTGCTGCGCTGGCTGGCGCAGGTGGCAGACATCATCCACCCCGCGCACGTGGCGGGCGAGCCCTGGTACGGCGAGGCGCACCAGTTCCGCATCGACACCGAAGTCGGCATTGGGCGGCCCACGCCCGAGGGCGCGCACCGCGACGGGGTCGATGTGGTGGCGGTGTTTCTGGTGGCGCGCCACGCCATCAAGGGCGGCGAAACCCGCGTGTTCGAGCTGGACGGCCCGCAAGGCCAGCGCTTCACGCTCGAGCAGCCGTGGTCGGTGCTGCTCATGGACGACGAACGTGTCATCCACGAATCCACGCCGATCCAGCCGGCCGAGGACGGCGGCCACGGCCACCGCGACACGCTGGTGGTGACCTTGCGCGCGGGCGGTTTTCTTGACCCCATCGCTTGACGCCGGCCCAGCCGCGCGGCAAGGTAGCCGCATCGCCATGAATCTCTGTTGTTGACCCAGGAGCGCCGCATGTTCAAGCAGATTCTCGTTCCCGTGGACGGCTCGGCCACCTCGCTGGCCGCCATCGACAAGGCCGCCGGTCTGGCCCGCGCCTTTGGCAGCAAGGTCACGGCCATTTTCGTGATCGACCCGTACCCCTTCACCGGCGTGGGCGCCGATTTCGCCTACGGGCAGGACCAGTACCTGAACGCGGCGCGCGCCGAGGCTGGCACCGCCATCGAAGCGGCCAACGCCCGCCTGTCAGCCGCGGGCGTGGCGGTCGACACCAAGGTGGTCGAATCGCACGCCGTGTGGCGCGGCGTGCTGGAAGCCGCCGACGCCGTGGGCGCCGACCTGATCGTGATGGGATCGCACGGCCGGCGCGGGCTGGAAAAACTGGTGCTGGGCAGCGTGGCGCAAAGCGTGCTGTCGCACACCCGCATCAACACGCTGGTGGTGCGCGGCGAGGTGGACTGAACGGCGGTGCCAGCCGTCGTCGGCGCGGCGATTCAGAGGCTATTCGCCTTCTTGCGCGCTTCAGGTAAGCACATGAAGCTATCAGTAGCGTAGCATCCAGATTCGCTGGGCGCCACCGAGTAGTGCGCTGCCGCGCCAGCTCCAGCGCTCGCCGCGGTCAGGCGTTCTGCGTCGGCTTGCCGGATTCGGCCAGCGCTGCCCGCGCGCTGGCCATGTCGTCAAAGCGGCGCAGCAGACTGCCGCACACCAGGTCGCACAGTTGGTGCACCGCCGGGTCGGCAATGCGGTAATAGGCGCTGCTACCGCGGCTTTCGCGCGCCACCAAGCCATGCTGCGCCATCTGCGCCAGGTGGCGCGACACGTTCGCCACGCTCGAATCCACACGCAGAGCGATGTCGCCCACGCTCAACTCGCCCGTGCCCAGCGCGTTGAGGATGCGCAGGCGCGTGGGCTCGGACAGCGCGCGGAAATAGTCCGCCACGTGTTCCAGGGTTTCGGGGGGCAGGTGATGCATCGCTTTCATCAACTCACCCTGGGGCAGGGCCGGGTGTGCCGACAGTCTAACGGCTGGAATGACTTGTTGGTTATTTGCCATATTGCGCATTTGCGTGATTGCACAAATAATAACGCAATGACCTGTCTTTGGGAACCCCATCTCCAATGTCGTCGCGCGCCCGCCGCGCGTGGCACCGCCCTGACGCTGGCGGCTCTGTCGCTGGCTGCCCTGCTGTGGCCCGCCGTGGCCCGTGCCGATTGGCCCACGGCCAGCGTGCAGTCCAGCGCGTCGGCGGCGTCGGCGTCGTATGAAGGCACTGTCGAAGCGGTGCGGCAGGCCGTGGTGGCCGCGCAGGTGCCGGGTGCGGTGGTGGCGCTTCAGGTCAAGGTGGGCGACACGGTCAGGGCCGGGCAGGTGCTGGCGCGCATCGACGCGCGGGCGGCGGAGCAGGGCGCGGCCGCCAGTGCGGCCCAGGTGGCGGCGGCGCGCGCCGCGCTGGACGTGGCGGCGCAGGACCTGAACCGCAAGCGCGTCCTGTTCCAGAAGAATTACATCGCCAAGGCGGCCCTGGAGCAGGCCGAGGCGCAATATCGCAGCGCCCAAGCCCAGGTCAACGCGCAGGCGGCGCAGGCCGGCGCGGCGCGCACGCAGACCGGCTTTCACACCGTGACCGCCCCGTTCGACGGCGTGGTGTCGGTGCTGTCGGTGGAGCGGGGCGACATGGCCATGCCCGGTCGCGCCCTGATGACCGTGTACGACCCCCCGCGCGCTGCGCGTCAGCGCCGCCGTGCCGGCCGAGGCGCTAGGCGAGGGCGCCCGCGGAGCGCGCGTGCAACTGGGTGACAACGCCCAGCCCATCGAGCCGCCGCGTGTGCAGGTGCTGCCCACGGTGGATGCGGCATCGCTCACGCGTCAGGTGCGGGCCGACCTGCCGCCCGCTGCGGACGCCGTGCCGGGCCAGTTTGCGCGCCTGTGGCTGCCCGGCGCGTCGAACGCGGTGCCGGCCGTGCCACGCCTGTGGATACCGGCGGCGGCCGTGGTGCGCCGATCCGAGATGACCGGCGTCTACGTGCTGGGCGCGCAGGGCGCGCCGCAATTGCGCCAGGTGCGGCTGGGTCCGACGCAAGGCGATCGCGTCGAGGCGCTGGCCGGCCTCTCGGCTGGCGAGCGTGTGGTGACGCAGCCTCAGGCCGTGCTGCGCCAAGCCGCAGGGCACCCATGAAGTGAAAGCAGCCGACGTGACATTGCCTTGTTCCATCGTCATTCCCGCGCAGGCGGGCATGCAGGCGTTCACCGCCAGCGACGCTGGCCGCGCTGCCGTGGATTTCTGTGTGCGCGGGCATGACGCACGTTTTGAGACGCCTCGCCGAGGGAGCGCGCCCGAATGAACGAGCCCCTGTCGCCCAACCGGCCGCGCCTGGGCATATCAGGCCGCATCGCGGCGTACTTCCAGACGGCGCAGATCACGCCCTTGCTGGCGCTGGTGGCCTTTTTGCTGGGCGTGTTCGCCGTGCTGGTGACGCCGCGCGAGGAAGAGCCGCAGATTGACGTGACGATGGCCAACGTCATCGTGCCCTGGCCCGGCGCCAGCGCGAAAGACGTGGAAGCCATGGTCGCCACGCCGGCCGAGCATGTGCTGTCGCAAATGAGCGGCGTGGAGCACGTGATGAGCGTGTCGCGCCCCGGTGTGGCGGTGCTCACGGTGCAGTTCAAGGTGGGCGTGCCGCGCCAGACGGCGGTGGTGCGGCTGTACGACGCCGTGGGCGCCAACATGGACTGGCTGCCTCCCGGCTTGGGCGTGGGCCAGCCCATCGTCAAGCCGCGCGACGTGGACGATGTCCCCATCGTGGCGCTCACGCTGGCCACGGCACGTGCCGACAGCGGCGCGTTCGACCTGGAGCGCGTGGCGCACAGCATCGAGACCGAGCTCAAGCGCGTGCCTGGCACGCGCGAGGTGTACACACTGGGCGGCCCCGGCCGCGCCGTGCTGGTCGACATCGACCCCACTCGCCTGGCCGGCGCCAACCTCACGCTGCACGACGTGCGTGGCGCGCTGCAGTCGGCCAACATGGGCTTGCCCGTGGGCGACCTGGTGGCGGGCAACCAGGCGCTGGCCATCGAAACCGGGCCGTACCTGCACAGCGCGCGCGACGTGGCCGAACTGGTGGTCGCCAGCCGCGACGGCCGCCCGGTGGTGCTGCAGGACATCGCCACCGTGCGCAATGGCGCGCCGCCGGCGCAGCGCGGTGCGTGGCTGGGCCAGATCGACCGCAGTGGCGCCAAGCCGGCGTTGCAGGAACTGCCCGCCGTCACCCTGGCCATCACGAAGAAGCCGGGCGAAAACGCCATCGACGTGGCCAACGCCGTGGGCTCGCGCGTCGAGCAGTTGAAGAACGTGGTGATTCCGGCCGACGTGCAGGTGGTGGTGAGCCGCAACTACGGCGAAACGGCCAACGAAAAGGCGACGACGCTCATCAAGAAGCTGCTGTTTGCCACGTTGTCGGTGGTGGCACTGGTGTTCGTCGCGCTGGGCCGGCGCGAGGCCGCCATCGTGGGCACGGCGGTGGTGCTGACGCTCACGGTGACGCTGTTTGCTTCGTGGGCCTGGGGCTTCACGCTGAACCGGGTGTCGCTGTTCGCGCTGATTTTCTCCATCGGCATTCTGGTGGACGACGCCATCGTGGTGGTCGAGAACATACACCGCCACCAGCAGCTGGAGCCCGGCAGGACGCTGCGCGAGATCATCCCCGGTGCGGTGGACGAAGTGGGCGGTCCCACCATACTGGCCACCTTCACTGTGATCGCGGCGCTGCTGCCGATGGCCTTCGTCAGCGGGCTGATGGGGCCGTACATGGCGCCCATCCCCATCAACGCCAGCATGGGCATGCTACTGTCGCTGGCCATCGCCTTTGTGGTGACGCCCTGGCTGGCGCGGTTGTGGATGAAGGCGGCGCACGTGCAAGACCATGGCAAGGCGGCGGGGCATGGTCTGGCGGGCAAGCTGGCGCCGCTGTTCGAGCGCATCTTCCGCCCGTTGCTGGACGCGCGCCGCGGCCGGCGCAACCGCTGGCTGCTGGGTGCGCTGGTGGGCGGGCTGATCGCCGTGTCGGTATTGCTGCCCGTGCTGGGCCTGGTGGTGCTGAAGATGCTGCCGTTCGACAACAAGAGCGAGTTTCAGGTGGTGGTGGACATGCCCGCCGGCACGCCGGTGGAAAAAACCGCCGCCGTGCTGCACGAGCTGGGTGCGCATCTGGCCACCGTGCCCGAAGTCACAAACTACCAGGCCTATGCCGGCACGGCTGCACCGATCAACTTCAACGGCCTGGTGCGCCAGTACTACCTGCGCTCCGGCGGCGAGGTGGGCGACCTGCAGGTCAACCTGGTGGACAAGGCGCACCGGCACGACCAGAGCCATGCCATCGCCATGCGCGTGCGACCCGCGCTGCACGACATCGGCCAGCGCCACGGTGCGCGGGTGAAGGTGGTCGAAGTGCCGCCCGGCCCGCCCGTGATGGCGCCCATCGTGGCCGAGATCTACGGCCCCGATGCCGAAGGCCGCCGCGCGCTGGCGCAGACGGTGCGCGGCGTGTTCGAGCGCCAGCCGGGCGTGGTGGACGTGGACGACACCACCATTGCCGCCGCCCCCAAGGTCGAGTTGCTGGTCGACCGGCGCAAGGCCGCCCAGCTGGGCGTGTCGCAGCAGGCCATTGCCAGCACGCTGCGCATGGGGCTGGCGGGCGATGCCGCGACCTACCTGCACGACCAGAGCCGCATCGCCGCACCGGCCTGGCTGCAGATCGCGCCCGAGTTGCAAGGCAGCCTGGATACCTTGCTGCAGCTGACGGTGCGGGCGCAGACCGGCGCGCTGGTGCCTATCCGCGAGCTGGTGCGCGTGAGCGACACGCGGCGCGAGGAACCGATCATCCACAAGGACCTGCTGCCGGTGCACTTTGTGATGGGCGACATGGCCGGCACGAAACCGGGTGACCTGGACAGCCCCCCTGTATGGCATGTTCAAGATGCGCAGCGCGCTGGCTGAGCTGAAAACGCCTGACGGCGGCCCACTGCACGAATTCTTCATCCACCAGCCGTCCGACCCGTACCGCGGCTACGCGCTGAAGTGGGACGGCGAATCACAGATCACCTACGAAACCTTCCGCGACATGGGCGCTGCCTACGCCGTGGGCCTGATCCTGATCTACCTGCTGGTGGTGGCGCAGTTCGGCTCGTACCTGACGCCGCTCATCATCATGGCGCCCATCCCGCTCACGGTGATCGGCGTCATGCCCGGCCACGCGCTGCTGGGCGCACAGTTCACGGCCACCAGCATGATCGGGATGATCGCGCTGGCCGGCATCATCGTGCGCAACTCCATCCTGTTGGTGGATTTCATCAACCTGCAAGTGGCGGACGGCGTGCCGTTTGAGCGTGCCATTGTCCAAAGCGCCATCACGCGCGCGCAACCGATCTTGCTGACGGGCCTGGCCGCCATGATCGGTGCGCTTTTCATCCTGAGCGACCCGATCTTCAACGGGCTGGCCATCGCGCTCATCTTCGGCATCCTGGTGTCGACGGTGCTGACGCTGGTGGTGATCCCGCTGCTGTACTACGTCGCCTATCGCCGCACGCACCAGTCAAATCAAGCGTCCGCGCTTGTCCCATCTGCGCAAGCAGCTATTTAAAAAGGAGCAAACAGCATGACATCCTGGCAACTCGTTCGCATCATCGGCGGCAGCTTCATCCTGCTGTCCCTGGCCCTGGGCGTGCCTGGCAGCCCCATCTTCCACAGCGCGAACTGGCTGTGGTTCACCGCCTTCGTGGGCGCCAACCTGCTTCAAAGCGGTTTTACCAAGTGGTGCCTGATGGAAGTCATCATGCGCAAGCTGGGGGTCCGCGCGGGGGCGTGACCGCCCGAGCCACCCACCCACCGACCCACTTAAAGGAGCTGAACCATGGCCAAGAGCTACAAGGACATCATCGCCGACACCTCGTCCAACATTGCCAAGCTGCGCAAGGGCATCCCTGAAACCATGCAAGGCTTCTACGCGCTGTCGGGCGCGGCGGGCAAGGCGGGCGCGCTGGACGAAAAGACCAAGGAACTGATCGCCATGGCGCTGTCGGTGGCCGCACGCTGCGACCCGTGCGTGGGCTACCACGCCAAGGCGTTGGTCAAGCTGGGGGCCACGCGCGCCGAGGTCGAGGAAATGCTCGGCATGTGCGTCTACATGGGCGGCGGCCCGTCGTTGATGTACGCCGCCGCGGCCATCGCTGCCTACGAAGAATTCGGCGGCGAGAAAGCCCCCGCATGATGCTGTCGCGCACGCGTGAAGGGCGCCTGGGCGCGGTGGTGCTGGCACTGTTGCCGACGCTCGCGCTGGCACAGGACCTTCCGACCGTGTGGCGTGCCGCCGAGCAGAACGACCGCACCCTGGCCGTCGCGCGCGCGGAACACGCGGCGGCGCAGACCCGGCGCGAGCAGGCGGCCGCGCTGTGGCGCCCCAACGTCATGCTGGGCCTGGCCGGCGGTTTGGGTGCCAGCGACACGCGCATGAAAGGTGCGCAGTTTTCGGCGCCTGGCTTGGGCACGTCCGACGGGGTCAACTTTGCCACCTCGGTCTACGGCGGCCTGGCCACGCGCGCTTCGGTGACGGCGCAGCAGCCACTGGTCAACCCGTTGCGCCAGGCCGCGCGCGCCGAACTGGAACTGAATGCCGACATGGCCGACACGGCCTGGCGCGCCGCCCGCAGTGAGCTGGTGCTGCGCACGGCCGAGCGCTATGTTGCCCTGGCAGTGGCGCAGGAGCAACTGCGCGTGGCCGAGCGCCAGGCCCAGTCCGTGGCCCGTGCCACCACCGAGGCGCACGACCGGTTTCAGCTGGGTGAATCACCGATCACCGACGCGCACGAGGCCGACGCAGCCTTGGCCGCCATTCGCGCGCGGGTCGAGGCGGCCCGTCTGCAGCGCGATCTGGCCCGGCAGACGCTGGCAGACAGCACCGGCCTGATCGAGCCAGCGGCACGCTTGCCCGACGCCGTGTCGGCGCCCGGCGAGTCGCTGCAAGCCTGGATGGTCACCGCACAGGACGCCAACCCGCAGGTGCAACTGGCGTCGCAAGGCGTGGCGATGGCGGAGCAGCAATGGCGCAAGCGCCGGGCCGGCGACAGCGCTTCGGTCGATCTGGTGGCGCAGGCCGGGTTCGATCGCCTGGGCGGGCGCGGCGATTTTGGCTCGGCCAGCAACCGCAGTGCCAACGCCATGGTCGGCGTGCAAGTGACTTGGCCGTTGTACGACGGCGGTATGAGCCGCGCACAAAGCAGCGAGGGCGCGCGCCTCATTGAAAAGGCGCAGGCCCAGTTGGAACAGGCGCGCGAACAGGTTGTGGAGCAGGTCCGCGCTGCCTGGCTGGGCTGGCAGGCCAGCCAGGCGCGCATCGCGGCGCTGCAGGACGGGCTGAAGGCCAGCGCCGCGCGGCTGGATGCCACCCGCCTGGGCCGGTCGGTGGGCGACCGCACGTTGATGGATGTGTTGAATGCCGAGAACGATCTTGCGCAAGCCGCGCTGGCGCTGGACGAGGCACGCGCCGACCAGTTGCGCCAGCGCCTGCGCCTGGCGGTGCTGGCCGACCGGCTCGACGATGGCTTGCAGGCCCAACTGAGCGCCGCGCCATCGCCTTCGACAAGCCCGACCGCGGCAGCGACATCGACGAAGCCCGGCCCCAATGCGGGCGCGCCCGCACCCACGTCAACGCTGCCCGCCCGGGGCGATCGCCAATGAACACCCAAGCGTGCGCCCCGGGGACTGCCGCCAATGGCGGGCCGCGCGCAAAAATTTCGTCCGGCAAGCGCGGTGGCGCGCCCCTGACCTTCTGGTATGTTTGTCAACCACCCAAGGAGAAAGCCATGAAACTCAACGTAGGCGGCATTGACCGCATCCTTCGCATCGTCGTCGGCCTGGTGCTGATTGCCCTGGCCGCCATGGGCAAGATCGGCTGGTGGGGCTGGCTGGGCGTGATCCCGCTGGCCACCGGCCTGTTCCGCTTCTGCCCGGCCTATACGCTGCTGGGCATGAACACTTGCCCGAACAAAAGTACAACCCCCTGAGCGCCTGACGGCGCTTGCCCCTTCTCTCGCTGCGCGGGAAGGGGCTGGCGCCGCCGCCTGCATAGGCCGTCTGGATTCCCGCCTTCGCGGGAATGACGAAACGATGGCCTGCCTCCGCAGCGATCAGCAAGAGCAGAACGCCCGCTTGTTGCGGGCGTTCTGCTTTTGCAGTTCGAGAGGCCGCGGAGCAGGCCAAGCCGGTGAACGCCATGCGCGGACCTGCGCCGCGCATCGGCGTTGTCCCCCCTGCGCAGCAAAGGGGGGAAGGCGCGTCAGCGCCTCAGGGGGGTCACTCCAGTTTTACGCCCGCATCCCGCACGATCTTCTCCATGCCCTGATAGTCGCGCCGCAGCTGCTCGGCAAAGGCTTCCGGCGTCATCGACAGCGGCTCGGCGCCCTGGTCGTGGATGGCTTTCTGCAGTTCGGGCGTGGCCAGCAGCTTGTTCACGGCGGCGTTCATCTGCCGGGCGACGGGCGCGGGCGTGCCGGCGGGCATCAGCAGGCCGTACCAGGTGCTCGTGTCAAAGCCCTTGTAGCCGCTTTCGGCCACGGTGGGCACGTCGGGCAGCGAGGTGCTGCGCTTGGCCGAGGTGACGGCCAGCGGGCGCAGCTTGCCCGCCTTGACCTGCGCCATGGCCGACGGCACGCTGGACACCAGCAGGTCGACGTTGCCCGCCAGCGCGTCCATCAGCGCCGGGTTGGAGCCCTTGTACGGAATGTGGCGCATCTTGATGCCCGCCGCCTTCTCAAACTGGTCGCCCGCCAGGTGGATGGTGGTGCCGTTGCCCGGCGAGCCGTAGGTGATGGTGTCGGGCGCGGCCTTGGCAGCGGCCACCACGTCGGCCAGCGTCTTGTACTTGGATGTGGCGCTGGTGGCGATGATCACCGGCGACCACGCCACGTGCGCCACGGGCGTGAAGTCCTTCACCGGGTTCCAGGTCAGGTTCTTGTAGATCCACGGCCCGACGACCAGGTTGTCCTTCTGGCCCATCACCATGTCGTAGCCGTCGGGCTTGCCCTTGGTGGCTTCGGTGATGCCCAGCGTGCCGCCCGCGCCCGCCTTGTTGTCGGGCACGATGGTCCACTTGTTGGCCTCGGTCAGCTTCTGCGCCACCAGCCGACCCAGGATGTCGGTGCCCCCGCCGGGCGGGAAGGGGATCACCATGCGGATCGGCTTGTCCGGGTAGGTCTGCGCGTGGGCGGCGCCAGCCAGCAGGCCGATGGCGAGAAACGGGGCGAGGGTGCGAATCATGGGCAGAACAATGCGTGGGTGAATAAGACCGACGCATCGTAGCGCGTTCCGCCTGCCTGCGCTCCGCACCGCACATTGCATGAAAAAAGCGCTTGCTAGCCCAAGGTCAGCAAGCGCGTGCAGCGATCAATTTGATAGGGCGGGTCTTCATGCCCGCCCAAGGGTTTTTTTACAGGCGTTCGAAGATCGCCGCAATGCCCTGGCCGCCGCCGATGCACATCGTGACCAGCGCGTACTTGCCGCCGGTGCGCTGCAGTTCGTAGATGGCCTTCACCGTGATGATGGCGCCAGTGGCACCAATCGGGTGCCCCAGCGAAATGCCCGAGCCGTTGGGGTTGACCTTGGCCGGGTCGGCGCCCAGGCCCTTGGTCACGGCGCAGGCTTGTGCGGCGAAGGCTTCGTTGGCTTCGATGACGTCGATCTGGTCGAGCTTCAGGCCGGTCTTGGCCAGCACCGCCTTGGTGGCGGGCACCGGGCCGATGCCCATGATCTTCGGCTCGACGCCGGCGTGCGCGTAGCCCACCAGGCGCGCCAGCGGCTTGGCGCCGGCCTTGCCGGCGGCGGCGGCTTCCATCAGCACCACAGCGGCCGCGGCGTCGTTGATGCCGCTGGCGTTAGCGGCGGTGACGGTGCCGTTTTCCTTGATGAAGACCGGCTTCATCTTGCTGAAGTCCTCGGCCTTGGCGCCGGCGCGGAAGTGCTCGTCCTTCTCGAACGCCACGTCACCCTTGCGGCTCTTGAGCATGATGGGGACGATCTGGTCCTTGAAGCGGCCTTCGGCCCAGGCCTTTTCGGCGCGCTGGTGGCTTTCCAGCGCCAGGGCGTCCTGCTGCTCGCGGGTGATGTCGAATTCCTTGGCCACGTTCTCGGCCGTCACGCCCATGTGGATGGTGTGGAAGGGGTCGTGCAGGGCGCCAACCATCATGTCGACCAGCTTGCTGTCGCCCATGCGGGCGCCAAAGCGGTTGGTGAGGTTGGCGTAGGGCGCGCGGCTCATGTTTTCGGCGCCGCCGCCAATCGCCACGTCGTAGTCGCCCAGCAGGATGCCCTGGCTGGCGCTGACGATGGCCTGCAGGCCCGAGCCGCACAGGCGGTTGACGTTCATGGCCGGCGTCTCCTTGGCGCAGCCGCCGTTGACGGCCGCCACGCGGCTCAGATACATGTCGCGCGGCTCGGTGTTGACGACGTGGCCGAACACCACGTGACCGACGTCCTTGCCATCGACCTTGGCGCGCGCCAGCGCTTCCTTGACCACGGTGGCCGCCAGATCGACGGTGGGAATGTCCTTCAGGCTGCCGCCAAAGGTACCAATGGCGGTGCGCACACCGCTGACAACGACGACTTCACGGGCCATGACTCAAGTCTCCTATAGGGATGGGGGTTGGGATTTTTGCAGAACCACACCGCAGTATGCCGCGTGCGGGCGACGCCTGGCTGACACGGCAGCGGGTTTTTTTTTGGCGGATGTGACAGTCACACGCTTGTCATGGACCGGGTCTAGCGTAGGCGCGCTCGGGCGCCCGGACTGCCCGCAAGGAACCACGATGAGCGAAGAAGAAATGATGAAACGCCTGCGCGGCGAACTGCTGGACGGCTACGACGAAGAGCTGGAAATGGAGCTGGAAGACCGCAACATCGACGCCGTGGCCGGCGTGATGACCGATTCGCCCGCCTACCGCAGCGCGCGCCAGCAGTACTTCAGGGAGCTGTTCCGCCTGCAGGGCGAACTGGTCAAGCTGCAGGACTGGGTGCAGCACACCGGCCACAAGGTGGTCATCATCTTCGAAGGGCGCGACGCGGCCGGCAAGGGCGGCGTCATCAAGCGCATCACCCAGCGCCTGAACCCGCGCGTGTGCCGCGTGGCCGCGCTGCCCGCGCCCAACAACCGCGAAAGGACGCAGTGGTACTTTCAGCGCTACGTGTCGCACCTGCCGGCGGCGGGCGAAATCCTGCTGTTCGACCGCAGCTGGTACAACCGCGCCGGCGTCGAGCGCGTAATGGGCTTCTGCACCGACGCCGAGCTGGAGGAGTTCTTCCGCAGCGTGCCCGAATTTGAAAAGATGCTGGTGCGCTCGGGCATCCAGCTCATCAAGTACTGGTTCTCGATCTCTGACGACGAGCAGAACCTGCGCTTCCTGGGCCGCATCCACGACCCGCTGAAGCAATGGAAGCTCAGCCCCATGGACCTGGAAAGCCGCCGCCGCTGGGAGGACTACACCAAGGCCAAGGAGGAGATGCTGCAGCGCACCCACATCGCCGAAGCCCCTTGGTGGGTGGTGCCCGCCGACGACAAGAAGAAGGCGCGCCTGAACTGCATCACCCACCTGCTCAGCCAGATGCCCTACGTCGACAGCGAGCGGCCCGTGATCGAGCTGCCGCCGCGCGTACGGCACGACGACTATGAGCGGCATCCGGTGCCGGATGGGATGGTGGTGCCGCAGGTATATTGAGTTGCGCCGTTGGCGTGGACGGAGTTCGCGTTCACATCATGAGCGATTCGCTGATCAGATAAAGGGTTAATGCTACTTTTGTGATAGTAATTTCACTTGTGCAGCCGTGCGTAGACAGTTGAACCGCGGTGTCCAAAAGAGCGCCGTTGTCGCTTTTTGGGTGTAAAAGGCACCATATTTGCCAAAAATTGCACACATATGGATTATCCCAATGGTTTGATTTGGCAATAAAGAGCTACATTTCGGCCACTCATATCACGGTGGCTGCCATGCACAACACTCCATTGATCGCTCCAACGCCGCATGTGCTCGGCGTCGGATTGGCCATGCTCCTGGGCCTTGCAGGCAGCGCACATGCGGGTCCGCTGAATGACACCGGCGTCGAATATTGCCGGACCCATGAGCCGCGGTATGAGGATCGCACGCAGACGGCCGTAACAGCCACCACCACTTGCGAGAAGATGCCCGTGCACGGTGGCGAGGACGCTCGCTACGGGCGCGACGCTGCCGCGGTCAAGGGCCAGTTGACCAAGGCGGGCGCCAGCACGCCGGTACAGGTGGGCGTCGATGGCGCGGGCAACCCGATCACTCAGGCCAACGGGTTCGACTTCACGAAGATCAGCAACAGCGGTGCCAAGCTCCCGGCCACGGCGACACTGGGCACGGGGCCAGACGACTGGGGCTGCACTTACGACAATAACACCGGCCTGCTGTGGGAGGTGAAGACCTACGACGAGGCTCCCGCTAACAAAGGTTTGCGCGACGTGGCGTGGACTTACGTGTGGCACAACCCGGACCGTACCTACCGCCCGACTCAAGCGTCAACCGACGGTGATGGCGCCAAGTGTTACGCCATCGGCACCTGCGACACCGTGCAATACACGGCCGCCGTCAACAAGGCGGGACTGTGCGGCAAGTCCGATTGGCGTATGCCGACACGTCTGGAGCTGCACAACCTTGTGGACTACGGGCGCCCTGCGCCCATGATCGATCCAATGTACTTTCCAAATACCCTGGGTCCAAGGTTTGAAGGGACTTATTGGACGGGCACGTCCTACGCCATGCGGCATACAAGCGCGAAGCACAGCGTGGCATTCGTGAACTTTGATTATGTTTCGAGCAACGTGAAGGGAGAGCCCTTTATAGCACGTAGCGTGCGGCTCGTGAGAAATGGTCTTTGAAGTCTCATCCAGGTATCGACCAGACGCACAAATTGCCGCACGGCCTGGCGGGTCAAGCATTTGCCAGCGCGTTCGGTTTAAGGAAAGAGCCATCATGAATGTCATCCGAAATGTCGTTGCCCTCAGCTTGATCGCGTTGACCGGACTGGCGCACGCGCAGGCGCCTGGTCAAATGTGCCCGTCGGTGAATCCTTCTCCGTACCAGGGCAACCCCAATCCGGTTGCTGATCCCACTTATGCATTGACCACACCAGACAGTGCTTTCTCCGACAACGGCGATGGCACGGTGACCCACCTGCTCACCGGGCTGATCTGGAAACGTTGCCCAGAGGGGATGACCTGGGACGGCAAGACGTGCACCGGTCTGGCCGGCCGGTTCGTGTGGGACCAAAAGTCTCCCGAGATGGTTGTTTTCGATCAGGTGGACAAGGTCAATGCGGGCGCCCCCGGTACACAGAATCTGGGCTACACCGACTGGCGCCTGCCTAACATCAAGGAACTGGATTCGATCGTCGAATGGGGTTGTGACAAGCCCAAAATCAATATCACCCAATTTCCTCTGTGGCAGTGGAACACCAACGGCACCGGCTATGGGTATTTCTGGTCGAGCACGCATACGCCTCAACTAGAGGGTGCCACTCTGGACTACGTTCTCTCGATGAATTTTGACTCAGGCCCTGACGGCTATCGCAACGGTACCGGTGCGCCGACGTACGCCCGGCTTGTGCGCGGCGGCCCAACGTTGCAGAACTTCGACGCGCTGGCCATTCCGCCGGTGTTGTCGGGCGTTGCGCCCGCAGGCGTGGTGGGGACGACTTATGTCGGCTTCACGCCCACCACTGGGCCGAACAACGTCACGCTGCCGGTCACCTACGCCATCACCGGTGGCGCGTTGCCGCCGGGACTGGTGTTTGACCCTAAGACCGGCGCCATCACGGGCACGCCCACGAAGGCGGGCATCTATCCGCTGCAGATCGTCGCCACCAACGCGGGCGGCATCAGCCCGCCGCTGTCGATCACCATCGTGGTCACGGCGCCGCAGCCGCCGGCGGCGCCCACGCCAGTGCCGACGCTGGCCGAAGGCGCGCTCTGGTCGCTGATCGCGCTGTTGGGTGGGCTGGGGATGCGCGCGCGCCGCAAGAAAAACGGTTGACGGGTTGCGGCGCACGTCAGGCGACTAAGAACGGCCCTTCGGGGCCGTTTTTTTCGTCCGCACGTGGCTTTACTGGACGCAGCTTTGATGCGGGCGCAAGGGGGCCTGATGGCGAGCGGGTGTCAGGCGTCCCGCACGTCCGCCACCGGCTCGCGGCCAAAATCCGGCCGCCCCAGATACGCCAGCACGCGCCGCGCGGCTTCGTCGGTCGAGGTGAGCTGGCCGCCGGACTTCAGGCGCTCGAAATTGCCGCGGTCGGGGAAGTCGGCCGCGTCGGCGCCGCGCAGCTGGGCCTGCATGTCGGTGTCGATGACGCCGGGCGCCAGCGAACAGACGCGCGCGCCGTTGGGCGCCTGCGCTTCGTCCAGCGCCAGGCAGCGGGTGAAGTGGTCCATGCCCGCCTTGGCGGCGCAGTAGCCGGCCTGCGACGCCATGGGGCGCCGGCCCAGGCCGGACGAAATATTGAGCACCCGGCGCACGCCCGGCCAGTCGCGCGTGGCGTTCAGGAAGGCGGCGGTCAGGCGCATGGGCGCTTCGAGTCCCAAGCGCAGCGCATGGGCCAGGTCGTCGCCGTCGGCATCGCGCAGCGGCTGGATGGCGGGAATGACGCCGGCGTTGTTGATGAGGGTGGCGCTGGCAAACGCGGCGGCGTTGTGCCCGCGCAGCCAATCGGCCAGGCGCGTGGCCACGGGGCCGGCGTCGGCCAGGTCGGCCTGCCACGAATGCAGGTCGGCGCTGGCAGCGCTGGCCGTGGCCTGCAGCGCCGGGTCGGGCTGGCGCGACAGCGTCAGCAGCGTATGGCCGGGCGCCAGCAACTGCTGCGCCATGGCCTGGCCCATGCCGCGCGATGCGCCCGTGAGGATGTAAAGGTGGCGGCTGGCACTGGCGGGCATGGGTGGTGGCTCCAGAAAAACAAAAAGGGTGCCGCCATCATGCGACACCCTTCACTTTTCGTATCGCGGCCCGCGCATCAACCCGAAGGTTGAATGCGGAACGCGCGAGCCGACGAGTGATCGATCCAGCGATCAGGGCAGGTTGATCGGGGTGATCTTGCTGCCGCCCACGGCCACGCCGGCTTCCAGGCCGACGTTGGTCAGCACGAAGCTGGCCACGGGCTGCTGGACGGTCTTGGTGTCCACGTGGCCGTTGGCGCCCACGGTGCCGATGGCCACGGTGGCGTCGGCGTCGGCCGTCCAGCCGTTGCTGTTGCGGAACTTCTGCAGCGCGTCCTGCGTGTTGAACACGTAGATGACCGAGCGCGACTGGCCGCCGGCCTGGAAGCCGATGGAGGCGCTGGTGGTGCTGTAGTAGTTGACGGTGCTGCCGCCCACGCGCAGCGCGCCCTTGCCGTGGTCGGCGCCGACCACGAAGGAGCCACCCACCACGGCCGGGAACACCAGCACGCCAGCGGCCTTGCTCACCATTTCGCGCGAACCCGGCACCGTGCTGTACAGGCGCGACAGCGTCTCGTTGACGGCCGTTTCCATCGCGGCGCGGCTGCTGGCCGGCGCGGCCTTGGACGTTTGCGTGGTGGTGGTGCAGCCGACCATGGCGACGCTGCCCAGACCCAGCGCGATGGCCAGCGAAACGGTACGCAGGTTGATTTTTTTCAAGATGAACTCCTCTGAGGGGGTGGTTTAAAAACAGTGAATGCACTGTAGCCGCCGGCCAGCGCACGTCCCGTAGGACGGCTGCCCGTACCGACGTGGCGCGATATGCCACATGCCGGCGGGCGCGGCGGCCTGGTCAGAAAGGCGCCGGGCTGTGCAGCGCCAGCGCATCGCCCGTGATGGGGTGCGCCAGGCGCACCTCGCACGCATGCAGCATCAGGCGCGGCGCGTCGTCGGGCGGGCCGTACAGCGTGTCGCCGACGATGGCGTGGCCGATGGCCTGCAGGTGCACCCGCAGCTGGTGCGAGCGGCCCGTGACCGGCGCCAGTGCCAGCCGCGTGACGTGGCGCGCCGCGTCGTAGGCCAGCGGCTGCCAGCGCGTCAGGCTGGGCTTGCCGATGTCGTGGTCAACCTTGCTGCGCGGGCGGTTGGGCCAGTCGACGATGAGCGGCAGGTCGATCTCGGCCCAGCCGTCGGGCGCGCCGGCGGGCAGATCAAGCCGGCCGTGCACCAGCGCTTCGTACCGCTTGGCGATGCGGCGTTCGGCAAAGGCGGCGCCCAGCAGGCGCTGCGTGGGCAGGCTGCGCGCCAGCAGCATTAGCCCGCTGGTGGCCTGGTCGAGCCGGTGCACCACCAGCGCGTCCGGCCAGCGCTGCTGCGCCCGCGCGCTCAGGCAGTCGGCGCGCTCGGGCCCGCGTCCGGGCACCGACAGCAGGCCGGCGGGCTTGTCCAGGGCCAGCAGGTGCGCGTCTTCGTACAGCGCGTGCAGCGCGTCCGGTGTGGGCGTTTCGGCCTGTGCCGAGCCGTCGGCGGTCACGCCGACAGCACCTGCGCCAGCTCGTCCGCCGACACGCTGCGCGCACTGCCAAAGCCGGCCACCTGGCGCGCGCCGGTTAATTCAAGCGTGACAAAGCGGAAATCGGGCAGGGCGGTCATCGGCTCGGCCTCTGGAAAGCGCTGCAGGTAGGCGGCGCGGGCCGACGCCCAGGCGTCCGACCCCGGATCGGGCGTGCCCGCCAGCGCCTGCAGGGTGACGCGCGGCAGGTCATGCACCGGCTCGCCCGGCTGGTCGGCGCCGGTCACCAGCAGCGACACGCGCGGTTCGGCCTGCATGTGGCCCGTGTGCCCGGCCAGGCCGCTGACGTGCAGCACCAGCCGGCGCGTGGCGGTGTCGATGGCGTACGGCACCATCGACACGAACACGCCGCCGCTGGCGTCCAGCGTGCCCAGTGCAGCAAAGCGGCGCGCAAACAGCAGATCGCGCAAGGTGTGGCCAAGGCGGGGCAGGTGGGCGGTGGTCATTTTGGTGGCCTAAAACGAAACGGGGAGAGAAAACCGGACGCGAAGGACGCGAAGGGGCGCGAAGGACGCGAAAGAAACAGCCAATGAATTTTTTGGTTTTTTTTTGCGTCCTCTGCGAAATCTTTGCGTCCTCTGCGTCCGGCTGTTGATTTGATATAAAAATGCGTCCCAGCGCTTGTCCAGAAAGCGCATAATGCTATCAATTTGATAGAAACGCGCCGCGCCTTTGGCGCCACATCAACGCAGGTTGCCGCTGCTGGCCTGGCGCATCTGAAGCACATCCAGCGGCGACACTTCGGCCGCGCGGTTGCCCCAGGCGGTGCGGATGTGGCTGAGCACGCTGGCGATTTCGGCGTCGTTCAGTTCCAGCACGAAGGGCGGCATGCCGAACGGGCGGGGCCGGCCTGCCGTGGCGGGGCCGAAGCCGCCGTACAGCATGACTTGCAGCAGGTTCTGCGTCTGCGCCATGGTCACGGCGCGGTTGCCGGCCAATGGGGGGTAGGCGCCGGGCACGCCTTCGCCCTGCTCGCCATGGCAGGCCGCGCATTTCTGGCCGTAGAGCTTTTCGCCCGCGGTGGCCAGGCGCGTGCGGGTGGGCGGCGCAGCGGGCGCGGCGGGCGGCGTGGCCTGCGGCGGCAGCGCCTTCAGGTAGGCGGCCACGTCGGCCAGGTCGTCGGCGCTGAGGTACTGCGTGCCCTGGAACACCACTTCGGCCATCGGCCCGCTGGCCACGCCCAGGCGCGACGCGCCGGTGTGCAGCAGGGCGGCGATCTCGGCCTCGGGCCAGTCGCCCACGGCGGCTTCGTGCCGCGCGACGAGCGAGGGCGCGTACCAGCCCATGCCGGGGATGGGGCCGCCGCTCAGGTCGCGCCAGTCGGCGCCGCCCAGCCGGTCACGGGCGGCATGGCAGGCCGAGCAGTGCGCCACGCCATGCACCAGATAGGCGCCGCGCTGGGCGCGCTGACCCAGCGAAGCGTCGCCCGCCGAGCCGCCGGGGCGAAAGTACAGCGCGCGCCACACCGCCAGCGCCGCCTGCGTGCCATAGGGCCAGCGCAATTCATGCGCCGCCGGCCGCTGGTGCAGCGGCGGCAGGCTGCGAAAGTAGGCCAGCAGCGCGTCGCTGTCGGCCCGCGTCAGCAGCGTGGTGTGCGTGTAGGGGAAGACCGGGTTCAGCAGCCGCCCGTCGGCCGAGCGGCCGTGGTGCATGGCGCGCCAGAAGGCGGCGGCGCTCCAGCGGCCGATGCCCGTGTCGTCGTCGGGCGTCAGATTGCTGGTGTAGACGGTTCCGAAGGGCGTGGCGATGGGTCGCCCGCCCGCCGCCGGCGGGCCGCCGCGCGCCGTGTGGCAGGCGAGGCAGTTGCCCACGCGCGCCAGGTAGGCGCCGCGCTGCACCGTGGCGGCGTCCGCTGCGGCGGGTGGCGGCCCGGCCACGCGGATGCCGTCGTTGAAGTTGAGGTGCCACAGCAGCGCCAGCGTCACCGCCGCCAGCGCGATCAGCGCCAGTCCGGCGCGCCGCAGCGCGGTCAAGGGCGCCCCCTGACGACCGGCGCGGCGCCGCACTTCAGGTCGGCCCACTCGGCTTCGGGTTCGGGCCGCTCGGGCGCGGGGCGGGCGTCGGCCGGCACCGGCTGCAGGGCAAGCCAGCTGACGACGGCGTAGGCATCACGGTCGGACAGGCGCTGCACGATGCTGCCCATGCAGTCGGGTGCGTGGGCGCGGCGCTGGCCGGTGCGCCAGCCGCCCAGCTGCGCGGTCAGGTAGTCCTGCGGCAGGCCCAGCAGGCCGGGCACGTCGGGCAGGGCGCCGGTCAGTCGCTGGCCGTGGCACTGTACGCAGGCGGGCAGGCGCTGGCCGGGGTCGCCCTGCAGCGCCAGGGTGCGCCCGCGCGCCAGCACGTCGGCCGGCGGCGGGCTGGCCGGCGGCGCGGGCGGTGGGTACGGCACCTGCATGGCGGCGAAATGGCGCGCGATGTCCATCAGGTAGTCGTCGCTCAGCACATCGACCAGGCGCGTCATCAGCCCGTAGTGGCGACGGCCGTCGCGGAAGTTGAGCAACTGGTGGTACAGGTAACCGGCCGGCTTGCCGGCCAGGCGCGGGTAATCGCCGTCCGGCCCGGCGCGGCCCTGTTCGCCGTGGCAGGCGATGCAGGCCAGCGTGCGCTGGGCCATGTCGTCCTGGAACGGCGCGGCGCGCACGGCAGTGGATGCGCCCGCCAGTGCCAGCGCCGCCCACAGCCAGGCGCGGGCCAGCCGGCGCAGCATTTCCGGCGCCCGCAGGGCCTTCATTGGGTGGCGCCTCGGGGCGGCGAGCGTCATCGCACCAGGATCTCGGTGCGGCGGTTGCGCGGCTCGTCGACTTCGTCGTCGGTGGGCACCAGCGGTTCGCGCTCGCCGCGGCCAACGGCGTCCACGCGCGCGGGGTCGAACCCCCGGTCGATGAACAGCTGGCGCACCGCCTGCGCGCGCTGCAGCGACAGCGCATCGTTGGATTCGACCGAGCCGACGCGGTCGGTGTGGCCGACAACGACGATCTCGCCGCCCGGCCGCTCGGCCGCGCGGGCCAGCACGTCGGACAGCTCGGCCGTCGATTCGGGCGTGAGCTGCGAGCCGCCCGGCATGAAGTACAGCGAAAAGCGCAGCGCCGGCGCCGGGCTGACGGCCAGCAGCTGCCGGTAGCGCTTGTTGACGCTGGCCGCATCGGCCTGCACCACTTCGACGTTGCCGGGCGCGCGCACTTCGGCGCTGGCGTAGGGTTGCGACAGCACGCGGTGCGCCGTGCCCGATTGCACCTCGACCGCGGCGCCCGGCACATTGGGCTGCGGCAGCAGCACCACGCGCGTGGCCGGCGCGCACGCCGACAGGGCCAGCGCCAGGGCCAGTGCCGACGGCCAGACGGCCCCCGGCGCGGCGCGGCGCGCGCGCGGCTCGCTCACGGGTTCTCCTCGACGATGAAGTCGGTGCCGCGCACGCCGACCACGGTGGTCGGCGTGGTCACCTTGACCTGCTCGGGCCGCAGCTTGGCGATCAGCCCGGTCGCCATGCGCAGGCTGCCGCGCAGCAGATCGACCAGCACGTTGCCTTCCTGCGTGGTGGCGTTGTAGGCGAAGGCGGACAGGTTCATCACGCTGTCGGGCCCGACCGACAGCACCGTGCCGTCGCGCAGGATCAGCGACGCGGCGCTGCCGGGGCCGGTCACCAGGCGGTCGGTGGCGTACACCGGCCCGCTGACCACGGCCGCGCGGTGCACGTTGCCGCGCACCACCGTCACTTCGCCCTGCACGGCCTTGAAGGTGCCTTCGCGGCCATCGGCCCCGGCGGCGGCAGGCGCCGCGCTCTGCGCCCAGGCCGCGGCGCCCAGGCCCAGCGCCAGCATGAAAAAGCACACGATTCGTTTCAAAGCAGGCATCAAAACCTCCGACAAAAGGGGAGCCGGCACCCGCCAAACGGTTGCCATACCCGGATGCTAACGCAGCCACCACCCGCATCGGCTTGCGCTGCGACAATGGCGGCCCTTCAACGCACACCCGTACCCTGTTGCCGACGACCGCGCCGCCAACCCTCATCCTGGCGCCCATGGAGGGCCTGCTCGACCACGGTCTGCGCGCGATCCTGACACGCGTGGGCGGCGTCGACCGCTGCGTGTCGGAATTCATCCGCATCACCGACCAGCTGCTGCCCGCGCGCAGCTTTACCCGCGTGGTGCCCGAACTGCTGACCGGCAGCCGCACCATCGCGGGCGTGCCGGTGCGGCCGCAGCTGCTGGGCAGCGACCCCACGTGCCTGGCCGAGAACGCCGCGCGCCTGGCCGAACTGCAGCCCGCCGGTATCGACCTGAACTTCGGCTGCCCGGCCAAGACCGTCAACCGCCACCGCGGCGGCGCCGTGCTGCTGCAGGAGCCGGAGCTGATCCACGCCATCGTGGCCGCCGTGCGCCGCGCCGTGCCGGCGCGCGTGGCCGTGTCGGCCAAGATGCGCCTGGGCTACGACGACGACGCGCGCCTGCTGGACGTGGCGCACGCCATCGACAGCGCCGGCGCCAGCGAACTGGCGGTGCACGCGCGCACCAAGGCGCACGGTTACCGCCCGCCGGCGTACTGGGACGCCATCGCCCGCGTGCGTGAGGCGGTGCGCCTGCCCGTCATCGCCAACGGCGAGATCTGGAGCGTGGCCGATGCCGCGCGCTGCCGCGCCGTGACCGGCTGCGACCGCCTGATGCTGGGGCGCGGCATGGTGCGCAGCCCCGGCCTGGCGCTGGCCATCGGCGCCGCGAGTGGTCAGGGTGCAATGCTGCGCGACGTTTCGCCGGCGTCCTACAGCGGCGCCGCGGTCGCCGCCCTACCATGGCCGCGCCTGGTGCCGCTGCTGGCGGATTTCTGGGCCGATGTGTGCCGGCGGGTCGAACGGCGGCACCGCGCGGGGCGCCTGAAGCAATGGCTGAGCACGCTGCGCGTGGCCTACCCCGAGGCGCAGCAGGCGTTCGACGCGCTGCGGCTGGTCAACGACCCGGCGGCGATCGATGCCTGGATGCTACAAATAACGGAGCTGTCTGCGCAGTACCAGCCAGCGCCAGAGCCTGAAATATTGTCATGAATGTGATCGCCACGGCGATCTGAAGGAACCCCGTGGCCACCAGCCTGCTTGCCCTGCTCGACGACATTGCCACCGTGCTGGACGATGTCTCCGTCATGACCAAGGTCGCCGCGCGCAAGAGCGCCGCCATGGCCGATGACGTGGCCGTGCTGACCAAGCTGTCGGCGCAGAAAACCGCCGGCGTGCTGGGCGACGACCTGGCGCTGAACGCCCAGCAGGTGACGGGCGTCAGCGCCCACCGCGAGATTCCGGTGGTGTGGGCGGTGGCCAAGGGCTCGCTGCTGAACAAGGCCATCCTGGTGCCGGCGGCGCTGGCGATCAGCGCCTTCGCGCCCTGGGCGGTGACGCCGCTGCTGATGGTGGGCGGCGCCTTCCTGTGCTTTGAAGGCTTTGAAAAGGTCGCGCACAAGTTGCTGCATCCCGGCGAGCAGGAAGCCTCCAAGCTCGACCAGCTGAAGCACGAGCTGGCGCAGCCCGACGTCGACCTGGCCGCGATGGAAAAGGACAAGATCAAGGGCGCCGTGCGCACCGACTTCATCCTGTCGGCGGAGATCATCGCCATCACGCTGGGCGCCGTCGCGCAGGCCGATTTCTGGACGCAGCTGGCGGTGCTGGTCGGCATCGCGCTGCTGATGACGGTGGGCGTGTACGGGCTGGTGGGCGGCATCGTCAAGCTGGACGACCTGGGCCTGTGGCTCAGCCGCAAGGCCAGCGGCACCGCGCAGGCCATCGGCCGCGGCATTCTTTGGCTGGCGCCGTGGCTGATGAAGTTTCTGTCGGTCGCCGGCACGGCGGCGATGTTCCTGGTGGGCGGCGGCATCATCGCCCACGGCATCGCGCCGCTGCATCACCTCATTCAGCAGTGGCGCGAAGCGGCGGGCGGCATGGGGTGGCTGCTCGAGCAAGCGGCCAACGCGGGCGTGGGCATCGTGACGGGCGCGGCCGTGGTGGCCGTGGTGACGCTGTTCAAGAAGCTGCGCGGCCAGCCCGCCCTGGCGCACTGAGCGAGGCAGCCGCCGCGCGGGGCGGCATTTTCAGGTCAGGCTGCCCCGGATTTTCTCGTCTGCCAGGGCGATTTTTTGGCCATTTTCAGGCGCTTGCGCCCGCGCCGATTTTCTGTATTTTGGCGTTGCTGGCCGTAAAAAAATGGCAGGGCTTGAAATGTGATGCCGAGTTATGCTATGTTAAAGGCATGACTTACGCAACCAAAGGAAATATCAGCACCCCCCGAATGGGCCAATTATGACGGCGACTCGATTCTCATGCAGGATTCGAGCTACCACACCCCGTGCTGGCGGCACTGGGTGAACCGCCAAAGAACGTCCGGCATGCGCGACATGACCTGGGACGAACTGCATGACCGCTGGACAGAGGCTTTCGGCGCCGTGGAAATGCGCGCCCCCCGCAACACCAGCGTCGCCGAGATCGAACGGATTTTGCACCGGCCCGCACGCTCAGCGCCGGTCAGCCGGGCGCACTGAGTTCGGCCGCCCGGCTGGCTTTCGCGGCCGGGCGTATTCGGTGGGATTATTTTCCTGACCGCTGAAAATCAGTGGGGGAAACAGGTCCGTGATTTTTTCGGGCGGCGATAAAAATGCCGCCCGAAAATCACCACGCGCTCAGTCGACCCCGGCCGCCACGCCCACCGTCTTGCGCAATTCGCGCTTGAGCAGTTTTCCGCTCGGATTTTTCGGCAGCGCCTCGGCGAACACCACGCGCTTGGGGCTCTTGAAGTGCGCCATGTGCGCGTTGCAGTGGTCGATGACGGCCTGCGCGGTCAGGTCCTGGCCCTGCTTCACGACGATCACCGCCGTCACGGCCTCGATCCATTTCGGGTCGGGCAGGCCGATGACGGCGACCTCGCTCACCTGCGGCAGGCGGTAGATCATCTCCTCGACCTCGCGGCTGGCGACGTTTTCGCCGCCGGACTTGATCATGTCCTTTTTGCGGTCGACCACGCTGATGTAGCCCTCGTCGTCGATGGTGCCCAGATCGCCCGAGTGGAACCAGTCGCCGCTGAAGGCCGCCGCCGTGCGCTCCGGGTCGTTGAAATAGCCCAGCATCAGGTGCGGCGAGCGGTGCACGATTTCGCCCACTTCGCCTACGGCGACGTCCTGCATGTCGTCATTGACCACCCGCGTTTCCACGTTCAGCACGGCGCGGCCGGCCGAGCCGGGCTTGCGCAGCTGGTCATCGGGGCCGAGCATCGTCGCCAGCGGCGCGATCTCGGTCTGGCCGTACAGGTTCCACAGCCGCACCTTGGGCAGGCGGCGCGCGATCTCCTTCATCACCTCCACCGGCATGATCGACGCGCCGTAGTAGCCCTTGGCCAGCTGGCTCAGATCGGTCTGGTCGAACAGCGGCGAGCGCAGCAGCGCGATCCACACCGTGGGCGGGGCGAAGAAGCTGGTGATGCCGTGCGCGGCCATCAGGGCCAGCAGGTTGTCGGGCGTGGGTTGGCTGGTGATGTAGTTGGTCGAGCCGACGTAGATCGCCGGGCCAAAGAACACATCGAGCTGCGCGCAGTGGTACAGCGGCAGCGCGTGCAGGGCGACGTCGGCTTCGGCCACCTCGGCGTTGATGCAGCAGCTGACGTACTGCCACAGCACGGCGTCGTGCGTCAGCATCGCGCCCTTGGGCGAGCTTTCGGTGCCGCTGGTGTAGACGATCTGCAGCAGGTCGGTGCTTTGCAGCGGCGTGTCGGGCAGCGGCGCGCTGCACGCGGCCAAGTCGTAAAAGCTGACCATGCCCTCGGCCGGTTCGCCGGGGGCTTCGCCGGGCAGCCAGATGAAGTCTGTCACTTCAGTTTCGATAGCGGCCGCCGCCCGTGCCAAGGGCGCCAGGCCCGAATCGGTGGCCAAGGTCCGGGCGCCGGCGTGGCGCAGGATGTAGGCGACTTCTTCTGCCTTCAGCATGAAGTTGATCGGCACCAGCACCGCGCCCAGCCGCGCCAGCGCAAAGCGCAGCGCGGCAAAGCCGTGCGAATTGCGCGCCAGCACGGCCACCTTGTCGCCGCAGCGGATGCCGCGCTGCGCCAGCCCGGCGGCCAGGCGCGACACCAGCGCGTCGAATTCGGCATAGGTCCAGCGCGTGTCGCCGCAGGCAATGGCCAGTTTGTCGGGCAGGCGGATGGCGGTGCGGCGCAGGATGTCGCCCACGGTCTGGCGGCGGATGGCGGGGTTCATGGCGGGGTCTCCAGGATTTGGAATGAATCAGGCCTCTGGCGCTGTTCAAAGCTGCGTTGACAGCTATTGTTTTTGAAGCAGATTGACGCGCATCGGGCGGATGAAGGGCTCGCCGGGCGCGGGCTGCAGGGCTTCGAAGCGTTCGCGCACGCGCTGGCGCATGGCGGCATCAAAGCGCCGTTCGGCATAGGTCACGTCGGTCATGCGGCGTTCGAAGTCGTCGAAGTCGGCATAGCGCACGGGCACGCCGAAGTGGACTTCGGTCACCTGCCGCCAGCCGCCGCCCGCCACGGCGCGCTGCAGCGCCTGGTAGGCCGCGTGGCGCACCGCCTGCTCGTCGTTGAACAGGCGCACGACCTCGTTGAGCGTGCCCGTGAACACCGGCTCGGACACATACAGATGGCCCCCGGGCCGCAGTACGCGGCGCGTTTCGGCCAGCGCACGGTCCATCGCCTGGAGCGGCACGTGGTGCAGCGACTTCAGCATCAGCGCCAGATCGAACCGCCCGTCGTCGAACGGAATGGCCTGCGCACCGGCGGCGACGAAGTCCAGCTGGGGCGGGTGCGGCTGGGCCAGGTTGCTGGCGTGCTGGCGCTCGTCCACTTCCAGCCCGGTGACGTGGCAGGCCGGGTAGGCCGCCAGCAGCTTGCGCGACAGGTAGGCCGCGCCGCAACCCAACTCGACGATGCGCTGGGCGTGCAGCGGCACCAGCCGGTGCAGCAGGGCGAGTTCGTCGGTGACGAGGTCGGTGGCGGGGGTGTCGGGGATTTCCATGGCCCTAGTCCAGAAAGGCGTTGAAGCCCTGCGGCGGCTCAAAGCGCTTGTTGCGCCAGACGACGCGGGTGGGCACCGGCTCGGGCAGGGCGCGCGTGGGCACGGGGTGGTGTTCGTCACCGGGGTAGCACAGCACCCGGGTGTCGCCGGTTTCCACCGGCTCGGGCACGATCAGCGGCGGCGGGCGCGAACGGGCGTCCTGCATGGCGTGCGCCACGTCGCGGTATTGCAGCAGGTGCAGCAGGCCGACGATCTGCGGCGGCGCCAGGTCGATCTCGTGCGACTGGTATTGGCGCAGGGCGGCGCGCGGGGTCAGCCAGCGCGCCTCGGTCACCTCGAAGTCGTCGTGCCGCGCCTCCTGCAGCGGCGGCACGGCGGCCAGGAAAAAGCGTGTGTCGAAGCGCTTGTTCATCACCGAGGGCCGGCGCGGCGTGATCCAGCGCGACCACGGGGCCAGCGCGTCGGTGTCGAGCCGGGCTTGCGCCTCGGCCAGCAGGGCGGCGAACGGCTCGCCGGCGCGCAGGCGGGCGCAGGTGTCGGCGCTGCGGGTGGCGATCTCGTCGGCGCCGACCTGCAGGAACAGCACGCCGGATTCCTCGGCCGCCTCGCGCGCGGCGGCCACATAGAAGGCGGCGGCCTGCTCGGGCGACAGGCCGGGCTCGCCCAGGCGCGGCTGCAGCTCGGACGGCGCGCGGTCCAGCCGCGCCAGCATGTCGGCGCTGCTGTCGGCGGCGTCCACCTTGCCGCCCGGAAAGACGTAGGCGCCGCCCAGCACGGCCGAATCGGTGTGGCGGCGCAGCAGCAGCACTTCCAGCCCGGCCGCGCCGTCGCGCAGCATGACCACGCTGGCGGCGTCGCGCGGCGGGGTGTCGATCACGTCGTGGTTCAGTTCCATGGCGGCATTGTGCTGCGGGACGGGCGGCGGCTCTGTCCGCCAGGAGTCTGCCGCGCAGACTCCTACGCAACAGGGGATGCGGGGCGGGTGAATTAAAGTCGCCGCGGTTCGAGAGCAATCAAGGAGCAACGGAACATGGACAAGATCGACTTCACCGGCCGTGTGGCCATCGTCACCGGCGCCGGCGGCGGGCTGGGCCGGCTGCACGCACTGGCGCTGGCCGAGCGCGGCGCGAAAGTGGTGGTCAACGACCTGGGCGGCGCGGTGGACGGCAGCGGCGGCTCGGTCACCGCGGCGCAGAAGGTAGTGGACGAGATTCGCGCCGCCGGTGGCGAAGCCATCGCCAACCGCGCATCGGTCACCGACTGGGACGCCGTGCAGGCCATGGTGCAGCAGGCGGTGGACACCTGGGGCCGCGTCGACATCCTGGTCAACAACGCCGGCATCCTGCGCGACAAGAGCTTCGCCAAGATGGACATGGCCGACTTCCGCCTGGTGGTGGACGTGCACCTGATGGGCGCCGCGCACTGCGCCAAGGCCGTGTGGCCGCACATGGTGGCGCAGAAGTACGGCCGCATCGTCATGACGACGTCGTCCACCGGCCTGTACGGCAACTTCGGCCAGACCAATTACGGCGCGGCCAAGCTGGCCCAGGTGGGCATGATGCAGACGCTGGCCATCGAGGGCGCCAAGAACGGCATCCACGTCAACGCCCTGGCGCCCACGGCCGCCACGCGCATGACCGAAGGCCTGCTGCCGCCCGAGGTGCTGGCCGCGCTCAAGCCCGAGGCGGTGGTGCCGGCCATGCTGGTGCTGGCCAGCGAGCAGGCGCCCACCCGCACCATCCTGTGCGCCGGGGCCGGCACGTACGAGGCCGCGCACATCACGCTGACCCAGGGCGTCCATCTGGGCCTGACGCCCGACACGCCCGAGCGCCTGCTGGCCGCGCTGGCGCAGGTGACCGACGGCACCGGCCAGACCGTCCCGCAAAGCGGCGCCGAGCAGGGCAGCAACGAGCTGGGGAAGGCGCTGGCGGCGCGCGGCTGACCCGCGTCAGGCGGCAAATCGGCAGCTGTGCTAACTTCGCCACCCCGCCTGACACATCGGAACCGGACACATGACCACGCTGAGGGACCGGCTGGCCTCGCTGACGCTCCAGCGTCTGCGCGGCATACGCCGCGGCATCGAGAAGGAAAGCCTGCGCGCGCAGCCCGGCGGCCAACTGGCGCTGACGCCGCATCCGGCCGCGCTCGGCTCGCCCCTGACGCACCCGCACATCACCACCGATTTCAGCGAATCGCAGCTGGAACTGGTGACCGGCGTGCACGCCGACGTGGACGCGGCGCTGGCCGAGCTGACGCGCATCCACCAGGTGGTTTATCACGAGCTGGCGGCCGCCGGCGGCGAGATGCTGTGGGTCAGCAGCATGCCCTGCGGCCTGCCGACCGACGAGACCATTCCGCTGGGCCGCTATGGCGGCAGCAACGTCGGCCGCGCCAAGAGCGTCTACCGCATGGGGCTGGGCCACCGCTATGGCCGGCGCATGCAGACCATTTCGGGCATCCACTACAACTGGTCGCTGCCGGGCGTGGACAGCGCCGGCTACTTCGCGCTGATCCGCAACTTCCGGCGCAACGCGCCGGTGGTGCTGTACCTGTTCGGTGCCTCGCCGGCGGTGTGTTCGTCCTTCGTCGCCGGCCGCGAGCATGAGCTGCAGTCGCTGGCCGAGCGCACCATGTACCTGCCGCACGCCACGTCGCTGCGCATGGGGCGGCTGGGCTACCAGAGCGATGCGCAGGGGCAGCTGGCCGTCAGCTACAACAGCCTGGAGCGCTACGCCGCCTCGCTGGAAGACGCGCTGACGCGCCCGTACCCGCCGTACGAGGCCATCGGCATCCGCAATCCGGGCGGCGACTACAACCAGCTGGCCACCACGCTGCTGCAGATCGAAAACGAGTTCTACGGCACCATCCGCCCCAAGCGCGTCATCTACCCCGGCGAGCGGCCGCTGCATGCGCTGCGCGAGCGCGGCGTCGAATACGTCGAGGTGCGGCTGATGGACCTGGACCCGTTCGAATCGATCGGCATCCAGGCGCACACGGCGCGGTTTCTGGACCTGTTCCTGCTGTACTGCCTGCTGTCGGACAGCCCGCCCGATTCGCCGGCGGAGATCGTGGCGCTGAAGAACAACCAGCACCTGACGGCCGCGCGCGGCCGCGAGCCGGGGCTGCTGCTGGCCCGCGCCGGCGCGCAGGTGACCCTGGCCGACTGGGCGGCTGACATCGTGGCGCAGCTGCAGCCCATTGCCGCCGCCATGGACGCGCTGGACGGCGAAAACGCCTATGCCGAAGCGCTGGGCGCCGCGCGCGCCGCGCTGGCCGCGCCCGACACACTGCCGTCGGCGCGCGTGCTGCAGGCCATGCAGGCCGAGTACGACAACAGCTTTGTCGCCTTCGTCAAAGCCCGTTCGATTGAGGCCCGCGCACGCCTGCTGGCGCTGCCGTACCCGGCCGAGCTGAAGGCGCTGTTTGACCAGCTGGCGGCCCATTCGGAGGCCGAGCAGAAGCGCATCGAGGCGTCTGACACCATGCCGTTCGAGCTGTATCGGCAGCAATACACGGCGCCGCAGCGCCTGGGGTTGAGCCAGGGCGCGGTCTTGGCGGGCGCGGAATCGGTCTGAGCGGTAGGCGCCCGCGCGGCGGGGGCACAGTTTGGGCGGTCTATTGGCCGCCAGCGCATGACTGGCAAGCGCAGCCAGCTATCAAAAAAACAGCAATCTATTCGATGTTCTGCACCTGCTCGCGCATCTGCTCGATCAGCACCTTCATGTCCACCGAGATGCGCGTCAGCTCCAGCGCGGCCGATTTCGAGCCCAGCGTGTTGGCCTCGCGGTGCAGTTCCTGGATCAGGAAGTCGAGCCGCTTGCCGGCTTCGCCACCCTTGGCCAGCACCGCTTCGATTTCGTCCAGATGGGCGGCCAGCCGGCCCAGTTCCTCGGCCACGTCGATGCGGATGGCAAAGGCCGTGGCTTCGGTCAATGCGCGCTCCTGCGCGGCGCTGGCGCTGACCTGGCCTTCGTGGCCCGCCAGCGCCTCGTTCCAGCGCGCGATGAAGCGCTGCTTCTGCGCCTCCACCGCCTGCGGCACCAGCGGCTCGGCCAGGCGCGCCAGGTCGCGCAACTGCGCCACGCGATCGCGGATCAACGTGGCCAGGCGTTCGCCTTCGCGCGCCCGCGCGGCCATGAAGTCGTCCAGCACGCTGGCCGCCAGGCCCGGCAGCGCGGCGGCGGTGTCTTCGTCGCTGACGCTTTCGGCGCCGCCGGTCACGCGCAGCACCTCGGCCACCGACAAGGGCGCGGCGTTGGGCAGCCAGGCGCGCACCTGGTCCTGCACCGAGGCCAGCCGCTGCAGCATGCGCGCGGGCGGGTCGGCCAGCGCGGCGGTGCCGGCTTCCTGCAGATAGGCGCGCAATTCGACCTTGCCGCGTTTCAGGCGCCGGTTGAGCAGTTCGCGCAAGGCCGGCTCGTGCTGTCGCAACTCGTCGGACAGCCGAAACCCGAGGTCCAGGAACCGGCTGTTGACCGAGCGCAGTTCCAGCCCCAGCCGCGCCTGCGACCGCCCGGCCGAAGCACCGTCCGCCGCGCCGTTGGCCACGTCCTGCTGGCCGCTGGCGTAACCCGTCATACTGTAAACTGACATTCTGTTTTCCGGTGCGAAGCGGTCTCGGCGATTGGAGGAATTGATCGGCGCGCAGGCAGTGTCGCACGGGCCGATCCGGTCGCCACAAATTATGTCAAAGCCCAAGCCAGCACCGCTGCCGCCCGACACCGGGATCGGGGGCTATCGCGTGGTGCGCCGCATTTCGTCGGGCGGCTTTGGCGTGGTCTACCTGGCGGTCGATGCCGAAGGCCAGCAGGTGGCGATCAAGGAATACCTGCCGTCGGCACTGACCATGCGCTCACCGGGCGAACTGGTGCCGCAGGTCGCACCCGAAAAGCTGTCGCTGTACCGGCTGGGCCTCAAGAGCTTCTTCGAGGAAGGCCGCTCGCTGGCGCAGATTTCGCACCCGTCCGTGGTCAGCGTGCTGAACTTCTTCCGGCAGAACGAAACCGTCTACATGGTGATGAACTACCTGGAGGGCGCGACCCTGCAGGACTTCATCCTCACCGCGCGCGAACTGAAGAAGCCGAAGGTGTTCCGCGAATCCACCATCCGCTCGCTGTTCGACGAGATTCTGCGCGGACTGCGCATCGTGCACCAGCACAAGATGCTGCACCTGGACCTGAAGCCGGCCAACGTCTTCATCACCGACGACAACAAGGCGGTGATGCTCGACTTCGGCGCCGCGCGCGAGGTGCTCAACAAGGAAGGCGACTTCACCCGCCCCATGTACACGCCCGGCTTCGCCGCGCCCGAGATGTACCGCCGCGACTCGGCCATGGGCCCGTGGACGGACATCTACGCCATCGGCGCCTGCATCTATTCGTGCATGCATGGCTACCCGCCCAACGACGCGCCGCAGCGCCTGGACAAGGACCGCCTGGCGCTGTCGCTGACGCGCCTGCGCGGCGTGTATTCGGACAACCTGATCGAAGTCGTTGAGTGGTGCATGTCGCTCGATCCGCTGTCGCGCCCGCAATCGGTGTTTGCGCTGCAGAAGGAACTCAGCCGCGAGGGCGAACGCCAGTACACCCAGCTGTCGGTGGGTGACCGGGTGCGCCTGCAGTTCGACAACATGCTGAACGACACCAAGAAAAGCCTGCAGCGGGCCACGCGTCTGGGGACGCGGCTGAAGTGAGCGCCGCGCATCCGCACGCCTTGGCGCGCTGCGCCCCGTGGTGTTTCTGGCGCTGACGATGAAGTTCTCGGTATTCCAGCTCAGCCGCCAGGGCGGCCGCGAGAAGAACGAAGACCGCATGGGCTATTGCTACACGCGCGAGTCGGGGCTGTTTGTGCTGGCCGACGGCATGGGCGGCCACCCCGAAGGCGAGGTGGCGGCGCAGATCGCGCTGCAGTCGCTGTCTGCGCTGTTCCAGCGCGAAGCCCGGCCGCTGCTGCCGGCACCGGGGGCCTTCCTGGCGTCCGCGCTGATGGCGGCGCACCACCAGATCATTCGCTACGCCAGCGCGCGCGGCCTGCTCGACACCCCGCGCACCACGCTGGTGGCGGGCGTGGTGCAGGAGGGGGCGCTGCACTGGATCAGTTGCGGCGATTCGCGGCTGTACGTGGTGCGCGACGGTGCGCTGCTCGAACGCACGCGCGACCATTCGTACATCGAGGCGCATTCCAAGGCCGGCGCCGAACCCAGGGAAGTCAACCGCCACGTGCTGTACACCTGCCTCGGTTCCACGGTCCGCCCGCTGTTCGACGAATCCGGCCCGCTGCGGCTGGCCGAGGGTGACCGGGTGCTGCTGTGCTCCGACGGTCTTTGGAGCAGCGTGCCGGACGAGCAGATCGTGCGCACGCTCACGGCCATGCCCGTCGCCCGCGCCGTGCCGGTGCTGGTGGACGGCGCGCTGCATTTCGCGGGCGAAAGGTCCGACAATGTGACGGCGCTGGCCATCGAATGGGAAACCCCCGCCGATGCCAGCCGCGAACGCAGTGGCTTCACCGAAACCGACTTCATGGCGGAAGACGTGTTTGCGTCCACCATCCAGGGCGGCGGCATCGACCCTCTGCTGGAGGAGATGGACGAAGACGCCATCGAACGCTCCATCGCCGAGATCAACGACGCCATCCAGCGCACGAAGAAAATGCCCCCCCTGAGGCGCTGCGCGCCTTCCCCCAGGGGGACAACGCCAGTGGCCGGGCCAAGCCCGTTCCACGGCGTTCCCGCATGGCCTGCTCCGCGGCCTTTCCTGCCTTTTTGAATGGACATTAGCTAGATATGAGCGACTCTTTTTCACTTCGGGTTGATCGCGCGGCCGACGCGCTGCGCCCTGTCACGATCACGCGCGGCTACACCGTGCATGCCGAAGGCGCCGTGCTGATCGAATTCGGGCAGACCAAGGTGCTGTGCACCGCGTCGGTCGAGGAAAAAGTGCCGCCTCACAAGCGCGGCAGCGGCGAAGGCTGGGTGACGGCCGAATACGGCATGCTGCCGCGCGCCACCCACACCCGCGGCGACCGCGAGGCCGCGCGCGGCAAGCAAAGCGGCCGCACGCAGGAGATCCAGCGCCTCATCGGCCGCAGCCTGCGCGCGGTGTTCGACCTGCGCAAGCTGGGTGAGCGCACCATTCACCTCGACTGCGACGTGATCCAGGCCGACGGCGGCACGCGCACCGCCAGCATCACAGGCGCCTACGTGGCTGCGCACGATGCGGTGACGTGGCTGCTGGCGCGCGGCGCCATCACCGAATCGCCCATCCTGCACCCCGTGGCCGCCATTTCGGTCGGCATCGTGCGCGGCGTGCCGTTGCTCGATTTGGACTACCGCGAGGATTCGGCCTGCGACACCGACATGAACGTGGTGATGACCGGCGCCGGCCACTACGTCGAAGTGCAGGGCACGGCCGAAGGCGCTGCGTTTTCGCGCGCCGAAATGGACCAGCTGCTGCGGCTGGCCGAAAAGGGCATTGGCGAGCTGACCACCATGCAGCGCGCCGCTCTATCAAAATGATAGCTGCTTGCGCTTGTCAGACGGGCGCTGGAGCCTTTTTTTTAGCATGAAGATCGTTCTCGCATCCAACAACGCCGGCAAGCTGGCAGAACTGCAGGCCATGCTGGCGCCGCTGGGCATGAACCTGCTGCGCCAGGCCGACCTGGGCATCGGCGAGGCCGAGGAGCCGTTTCGCACCTTCGTCGAAAACGCGCTGGCCAAGGCGCGCCACGCCGCTGCCGCGTCAGGCCTGCCGGCGCTGGCCGACGATGCCGGCCTGTGCGTCGACGCCTTTGGCGGCCTGCCGGGCGTGGACACCGCTTACTACGCGACGCAGTTCGGCTACGAAAAGGGCGACGCCAACAACGTGCGCGCGCTGCTCGAGCAGATGCAGCACATAGACCAGCGCCGCGCCGCCATGGTCAGCACGCTGGTGGCGCTGCGCTCGGCGGACGACCCCGAGCCGCTGATCGCCGTTGGCCGCGTGGTGGGCGAGATCGCGCGCGAGCGACGCGGCAGCGGCGGCTTCGGCTTCGACCCGGTGATGTTCATCCCCGAATTCGGCCAGACCTTTGCCGAACTGCCGCCCGACGTGAAGAACGCGCACAGCCACCGCGGCCGCGCCGCCGCGCAGATGGTGCAACTGATGCGCGAACGCTGGCTGTGAACGAGGTCGCCCACTACCTGCGCCCCGGCACGCTGCAACTGTCGGCGCTGCCCCCCGCTGTCGCTGTACGTGCACCTGCCCTGGTGCCTGAAGAAGTGCCCGTACTGCGATTTCAATTCGCATGAGCGGCGCCCGGAAGCCGACGCGCTGGCGCAGCAGTCGCGCTACGTCGATGCACTGATGGCCGACCTGGAAGCCAGCCTGCCGCTGGTGTGGGGGCGCCAGGTGCACAGCGTGTTCATCGGCGGCGGCACGCCCAGCCTGTTCGAGCCGCAGCAGATCGACCGGCTGATTGCGGGCGTGCGGGCGCGCCTGCCGCTGGCGCCTGCCTGCGAAGTCACGCTGGAGGCCAACCCCGGCACCTTCGAGCGCGAGCGCTTTGCGGCGTTTCGCGCCGCGGGTGTCACACGCCTGTCCATCGGCGTGCAGAGCTTCGACGACCGGCACCTGAAGGCCATTGGCCGCGTGCACGACGCGGCGCAGGCGCGCGCGGCGGTGGAGGAAGCGGCGCGCGCGTTCGACACCTTCAACCTCGACCTGATGTACGCCTTGCCCGGCCAGACCCTGCCCGATCTGGAGCGCGATCTGCAGACGGCGCTGGCGTTCAGGCCGCCGCACCTGTCGCTCTATCACCTGACCGTGGAGCCCAACACCGTGTTCGCCAAGTTTCCGCCGCGCCTGCCCGACGAGGACAGCGCGTGGGACATGCTGGACCACATCACCCTGGCAACCGCGCAGGCAGGACTGGAGCGCTATGAAGTGTCGGCCTATGCGCGCGCCGGGCACCGGTGCGTGCACAACCTCAACTATTGGCAGTTTGGCGACTATCTGGGCCTGGGCGCGGGCGCGCACGGCAAGCTGAGCTTTCCGCACCGCATCGTGCGGCAGGTGCGCCATCGCCAGCCCGACCTGTACATGAGCAAGGCGCTGGCGGGCGACGCCGTGGCGCGGGCGCATGAAGTCGCGCGGCGCGACCTGCCGTTCGAATACATGCTGAACGCGCTGCGACTGAAGGACGGCTTCACGCTGCAGGACTACATGGAAAAGACCGGCCTGCCGCCCAGCAGCCTGGGCGACGCGCTACAAAAAGCAGAGCAATCCGGCTGGCTGGCACAAGAGGGCGCGGTGTTCACGCCGACCGCGCGCGGCTTCGATTTTCTGAGCGATCTGCAACAGCTGTTCCTGCCCGCGGCCTGAGCGGGCGACGTGTCGGACCACGCCCGCATGCGGGTAGTCCTGTGCTGACGCACAGCTTGTGCACACGCCTACTGCGCCGCCGATGACCCTTGTCTACAGTCAACCCATCGCAAGGCAATACCGATTCGTCACCGCACGAAAGCACTTGCGACAACCGATTCACGCAAGGAGATATCCACATGAACGAAGACACCATCGCTGGCAACTGGAAGCAGTTCAAGGGCAAGGTCAAGGAGCAATGGGGCAAGCTGACCGACGACGACCTGGACGTCATCGCCGGCAAGCGCGACCAGATGGTCGGCAAGATGCAGGAGCGCTATGGCATCGCCAAGGACGAGGCCGAGAAGCAGCTGAACGACTGGGAATCGCGCGCCAACTACCGCTGGTAATCCACCCGCTGTTCACCTGTAAAAAAACCGCGCTGGACTTCGGTCCGGCGCGGTTTTTTCTTTGTGCACCAAGCGCTGACGGTCAGACTTTATCGAGCCGCGTAGGCGCCGGGTAAGCGGCTTCACGCACCAGCGTCTGCAGCAGCGTGCGCCAGTCGTCGCCCACTTCGATCAGCGCCATCTGGGCCGCGCCCATGAAGCCGCTGGCCACGCCGTGGCGCAGAAAGGCCAGCATGGCGTCGTAATAGCCGGCCTGGTTGAGCAGGCCGATAGGCTTGTCGTGGTAGCCGAGCTGGCGCCAGGTCCAGGCTTCGAAGAATTCCTCGAACGTGCCGATGCCGCCGGGCAGCGCCAGGAAGGCGTTGGATCGCTCGGCCATGATGCGCTTGCGCTCGTGCATGGTCTCGACGACGATCAACTCGGTACAGCCGCGGTGCGCGTGTTCGCGTTCGACCAGCGCGCGCGGAATGACGCCGACCACGCTGCCCCCCGCGGCCAGCGTGGCGTCAGCCACCACGCCCATCAGTCCGGCGCGGCCGCCGCCATAGACCAGTTGCCCGCCGTGGCGGCCAATCCACTCGCCCGCGTGCCGGGCCACGTCCGCAAAGGCGGCGTCGTTGCCTGGGCGCGAGCCGCAATACACGCAGATGGAAAAGGCGGGTTCAGTGCGTTCAGAAAATGTCATGCGAAAAAGCGGGTGTACAGCGCGGTGATCCAGATGCCGCCGGCCAGCACCAGGCTCAGCAGCACGGCCGCCGAGCCCATGTCCTTGGCGCGCTTGGACAGATCGTGCCATTCGGGGCCGATGCGGTCGATGGCGGTTTCGATGCCCGTATTGAGCAATTCCACGATCATCACCCCCAGCACCGAGCCGGCCAGCAGCGCCGTTTCGACCCAGTGGCGCCCGAGCCAGAACGATGCCGGCAGCAGCACCGCGGCGGCGATGGCTTCCTGCCGGAAGGCCGTTTCGTGCCATGCCGCCTTCAGGCCGGCGACGGAATAGCCCGTGGCATGCCACACGCGCGACAGGCCGGTGCGTGCCTTCTGCGGATTGACCGGCGCAGTGCCGGCGGGCGCGGGCGGCGGCGGGGCGGGGGACGGCGGATTCATGAAAGGATTGTGACGGCGACCTGCGGTGCGGTGCGGTGCGGTGCGGTGCGGTGCGGTGCGGCGCGCCAGTCAACGCCGCCGCGACGCGTCGGGCCGCACGTCGATCAAGCGCGTGCCGGCCATGACGTCGTGCCAGAACTGCCGCTGCGGGTGGAACAGGCTCAGCAGTGCCCAGACCGCCACCCAGCCCAGCATCAGGACGGTCACTTCGCCGCCCGACAGGCCGAACGGCGCCATGACGGCCAGCGGCGGCAGGAACCACACCCAGCCCAGCAGGTAGCGCACCAGCGCACGCGGCCACGTCACCCGCCGGCCCGCGCGGTCGACCATGCGGATGTGCCAGGTCTTCATCGGCAGGGTCTGCCCCTTGCACCAGAAATAGACGAAATAGACCGCCAGCACGCCGAACACCACGGCCTGCAGGCCATGGCGGTTGTCCAGCGCGTGGCGCGTGTTGGTGGCGATGCCGAACAGCAGGCCCGGCAGCACCACCAGCCCGAACATCAGCGTGCCTTCGTACAGCCAGCTCGCCATGCGGCGGCGCAGCGAGGGCGCGCGCAGCGAAGGCGGTTCAGGATCGGCGGCGGCAGCCGGGGCGGCGACGGTGGGATTCATGCAGCAGGCTTTTGGGGCCGCCAGCGGGCGCGGGCGGCGTTGCGCGCCGCGAACGGCTCAGCGCGAGGGTGACGCCGCAGGCAGCAGCGACTCGGGCAGGAGTGTATTGCGATTCACGGGCGGCACCTTGAGCGCGGTGTCGCCGGCCGGCGCGTTGGATTGCGCGGTGGCGGGCACGGGTGGCTGCACGGGCCGCAGCACGCGGTCGGCCGGCGCGGGGCGCAGGGCGGGGGCTGCGCCGGGCGGCAGCTTGGGCCGGTCGTTGGCCAGGCGCTCGCGCTGCTCGGCGGGCAGGGCCTGGTATTCCTCCCACTTGGCGCGCTTTTCGTCGGCGGGCACTTTGCGCACCTCGCCGAAATTGAGGCGGGCCTGCGTGCGCTGCGCCGGCGTCAGGTTGACCCATTCGGCCATGCGGCTTTGCAGCGTGGATCGCTCGTCGGGCGACATGCGGCTGTAGTTCTGCGTCAGCGCCACCCACTTGCGCTGCTGGTCGGCGCTGAGGGTCGGCCACAGCTTTTCAAGCGGCTGCAGGGCCGCGCGCCGCTCGCCGTTCAGGCTGCCCCATTCGATGTGGCCGGCGGCCTGGGCCAGCGTCAGGCTGCCCGCCAGGTCCTGGGCGTGCGCAGGCCCCAGCACCAACACCGTCAGTGCAAGGAGGAGGGCCGGCGGCAGCACACGCATCAGGCGGGTAAGGTTTGGTCTTACCGGGCGGCGGGCGCGTTGGTGCCCACCGAGCCGGTCTTGAGGTATTGCAGAAAGCCCGGGTCGGCGTACGCCTCGGGCGGCAGGTCGTCGGTCAGCAGCGCGGCGTCCAGGTTGGCGACTTCCATGGTGCGGCTGTCGCTTTGCGTCACGTTGATGGCAACCAGGCCGGCCGCCATGACCACCACGAGCGCGGCCGAAGCCAGACGGCCCCAGAAACCCAGTCCGTCGTCGCCAAAGCTCAGCGTGGCGGTGCGGCCGTTGAGCGACACCGCACTGGCGGTGCGGCGGCGGACGACCGCGGCCGGCTGCTTGCGCCGGCCCACGGCCTGCTCACGCGCCACGCGCAGCCGTTCTCCAATGTCGTGCGGCAGCGCCTCGGCGCCCGACGACAGGCGGGCTGCCACACGCAGGCCGAAGCGGTTTTGCAGGGTTTCTTGGTGCAGATGACTGTAGTTGGTGTTCATGGCAGGATTCCCCTGGCTCGCAATGCCTTGGCCAGCGCCTGGACTGCGCGCGAGCAGTGCGTCTTGACGCTGCCCTCCGAACACCCCATGGCCGCCGCCGTCTCGGCAACATCCATTTCCTCCCAGTAACGCATCAGAAATGCCTCGCGTTGACGGTTGGGCAGTGCCTGGATCTGCACTTCGATGGCGCGCAGGATTTCGGCGCGTCGCGTCGAGTCTTCGGCGCTCTCGACCTGTTCGGAGTCGCTGGCGCCGGCAAAGGCCTCCAGCAGGTCGAAATCGCCGTCGCCGTCGGCGGGTTCGAAGTCGCTCATGTTCGAGAACACGGCGTTGCGCGTTTTCTGGCGCCTGAACCAGTCGAGCGTGGTGTTGGAGAGGATGCGCTGGAACAGCAGCGGCAGTTCGGCCGGCGGCTTGTCGCCGTAGTGCTCGGCCAGCTTCATCATGCTGTCCTGCACGATGTCCAGCGCCGCGTCGTCGTCGCGCACGTGGTAGACGGCGCGCTTGAACGCCCGCTTCTCGACGCTCTTGAGAAAATCGGAGAGTTCTTGTTCGGTGGCCAAGGTTGGCGCGGGCGAAAGGACGGTGGGTGAAGCGGGCGTTGTACCGGGTCAAACCCACGGGAGCGGGTGGCGGCGCCGGGCGATTATGGCATCCGGCCACGCTTTTTTGCCGCATTGGCCTGCCACAGCCCATGTTGCAGTGCGATAATGCGCAATTGCAGTCATCATCAAGGCAAACGGGTCACCGTCCGGCAGACAGCATTCAAAGTCTGCCCATGGCGCGTGGCCTCAAGTCCTGAAGCGGCCTCACGAGGGCTGGCAAGGGGCACCCAAGGTTTTTCGTCAGAGAAATTCTCGAAAGGTTGATCTAAAAATGGAAATCTCCAAAGCCGAACTCAAGTCGGCCGCTGCCGCATCCTCGCGCAGCGACTCCGAAGAACTCCGTGGCGCTGAAATCCTCGTCAAGGCCCTGCAGGCCGAAGACGTGAAGTACGTCTGGGGCTACCCCGGCGGCGCGGTGTTGCACATCTACGACGCTTTCTACAAGCAGGACACCATCCAGCACGTGCTGGTGCGCCACGAGCAGGCCGCTGTGCACGCCGCCGACGGCTATGCGCGCGCCACGGGCGACGTGGGGGTGGCGCTGGTCACCTCCGGCCCCGGCGTGACCAACGCGGTCACCGGCATCGCCACCGCGTACATGGATTCGATCCCGATGGTGATCATCACCGGCCAGGTGCCCACGGCGGCGATCGGGCTGGATGCCTTCCAGGAATGCGACACCGTGGGCATCACGCGCCCGGTGGTCAAGCACAACTTCCTGGTGAAGGACGCGCGCCACATCGCCGACGTGATGAAGAAGGCCTTCCACATCGCGCGCTCGGGCCGTCCCGGCCCTGTGGTGGTCGACATCCCCAAGGACGTGTCGTTCAACAAGGCCACCTACACCGGTTACCCGGACAGGGTGGGGATGCGCTCGTACAACCCGGTGAAGAAGGGCCACGGCGGCCAGATCCGCAAGGCGCTGCAGCTGCTGCTGAACGCCAAGCGCCCGTACATCTACACCGGCGGCGGTGTGCTGCTGGCCAACGCCACGCCTGAGCTGCGCCAACTGGTGGACCTGCTGAACTACCCGGTCACCAACACGCTGATGGGCCTGGGCGCCTTCCCGGCGACCGACCGGCGCTTTGTCGGCATGCTGGGCATGCACGGCACCTGGGAAGCCAACAACGCCATGCAGAACTGCGACGTGCTGCTGGCCGTGGGCGCGCGCTTTGACGACCGCGTGATCGGCAACCCCAAGCACTTCGCGCAGAACGAACGCAAGATCATCCACATCGACATCGACCCGTCGAGCATCTCCAAGCGCGTCAAGGTCGACGTGCCCATCGTCGGCGACGTGAAAGACGTGCTGACCGAGATGATCGGCATGATCCGCGAAGGCACTACGCGCCCCGACGAGGCCGCGCTGGCCGACTGGTGGAAGCAGATCGACGGCTGGCGCAGCCGCGACTGCCTGAAGTACGACCGCGCCAACACCGACGTCATCAAGCCGCAGAAGGTCATCGAAACCCTTTGGGACATGACCAAGGACGCCGACGCCTATGTCACCAGCGACGTCGGCCAGCACCAGATGTGGGCTGCGCAGTTCTACAAGTTCAACGAGCCGCGCCGCTGGATCAACTCGGGGGGGGCCTGGGCACCATGGGCGTGGGCATTCCGTACGCCATGGGCATCAAGCTGGCCAAGCCCGAGAGCGAGGTGTACTGCGTGACGGGCGAAGGCTCGGTGCAGATGTGCATTCAGGAGCTGTCCACCTGCCTGCAGTACAACACGCCGATCAAGATCCTGTCGCTCAACAACCGCTACCTGGGCATGGTGCGCCAGTGGCAGGAGATCGAATACTCCGGCCGCTACAGCCACAGCTACATGGATGCGCTGCCCAACTTCGTGAAGCTGGCCGAGGCCTATGGCCACGTCGGCATGCTGATCGAGCGGCCGCAGGATGTGGAGCCGGCGCTGCGCGAGGCGCGCAAGCTCAAGGACCGCACCGTGTTCATGGACTTCCGCACCGACCCGACGGAAAACGTGTTCCCCATGGTGCAGGCCGGCAAGGGCATCACCGAGATGCTGCTGGGGGCTGAAGACCTTTGATAAAAAGCGGCTCCGGCGCTTGCCAGTCAAGCGCCGGCAGCTATCAAAAAAAATAGAAGATTCTATTGCCCGCCAAGCCCGCCGCTTACCGGCTGCGGGGGAGGGCGGCGAGAAGAGGACTCTGAGAAATGAAACACATCATTGCCGTTCTGATTGAAAACGAAGCGGGCGCGTTGTCCCGCGTGGTGGGCCTGTTTTCGGCCCGTGGCTACAACATCGAATCGCTCATCGTCGCGCCCACCGAGGACGAAAGCCTGTCGCGCATGACCATCCAGACGCGCGGCTCGGACGAAACCATCGAGCAGATCACCAAGCACCTCAACCGGCTGATCGAAGTCGTGAAGGTGGTCGACCTGACCGAAGGCGCCTACATCGAGCGCGAGCACATGATGGTGAAGGTGCGCGCCGTCGGCAAGGAGCGCGAGGAGATCAAGCGCACCACCGACATCTTCCGCGGCCACATCATCGACGTCACCGACAAGAGCTACACCATCGAGCTGACCGGCGACCAGGGCAAGCACGACGCCTTCCTCAACGCCATCGACAAGTCGGCGATTCTGGAAACTGTGCGCACGGGCGCCAGCGGCATCGGCCGTGGCGAGCGTTTGTTGAGGCTTTGAGCCCGCAGCGCTTTGCCAGTCAGGGCAAGCAGCTCATTTTTAAATAGCAACCAGATCATCCAAGGAGAAACCACGTGAAAGTTTTCTACGACAAAGACTGTGACCTGTCCCTCATCAAGGGCAAGACCGTCGCCATCATCGGCTATGGCTCGCAGGGCCATGCGCACGCGCAGAACCTGAACGACAGCGGCGTGAAGGTCGTCGTCGGCCTGCGCAAGGGCGGCGCCAGCTGGGACAAGGTCGGCAAGGCCGGCCTGAACGTGATGGAAGTGAACGACGCGGTCAAGGCCGCCGACGTGGTCATGATCCTGCTGCCGGACGAGCAGATCGCACAGGTCTACAACGAAAACGTCGAGCCCCACATCAAGAAGGGCGCTTCGCTGGCCTTCGCGCACGGCTTCAACGTGCACTACAACCAGGTCGTGCCGCGTGAAGACCTGGACGTGTGGATGGTTGCGCCCAAGGCGCCGGGCCACACCGTGCGCAACACCTACACGCAGGGCGGCGGCGTGCCGCACCTGGTGGCGGTGCATCAGGACAAGAGCGGCAAGGCGCGCGACCTGGCCCTGTCCTACGCCATGGCCAACGGTGGCGGCAAGGCCGGCATCATCGAGACCAACTTCAAGGAAGAGACCGAGACCGACCTGTTCGGCGAGCAGGCCGTGCTGTGCGGCGGCGCGGTCGAACTGATCAAGATGGGTTACGAGACGCTGATCGAAGCCGGCTACGCGCCCGAGATGGCGTACTTCGAGTGCCTGCACGAGCTGAAGCTGATCGTCGACCTGATCTACGAAGGCGGCATCGCCAACATGAACTACTCGATCAGCAACAACGCTGAATACGGCGAGTATGTGACTGGCCCCGAAGTCATCAACGAGCAGAGCCGCGCGGCCATGCGCAACGCCCTGAAGCGCATCCAGAACGGCGACTACGCCAAGATGTTCATCCAGGAAGGCCGCCTGAACTACCCGAGCATGACCGCGCGTCGCCGCAACACCGCCGATCACAGCATCGAGAAGGTGGGCGCCCAGCTGCGCTCGATGATGCCCTGGATCGCCAAGAACAAGCTGGTGGACAAGAGCCGCAACTGATTCTGACCCGCACCAGCCCCAAGGCCACGCCCGCGTGGCCTTTTTTACTGGCGCGTGCCGTTAAACTGGGTCGGCTGCAGCGCCGGACGTGATGGCGCCCGAGCGTCGGCTGCCACCCGCAGCCGGCGTTTTGCTATATATTGAAGAGCACTTACCGCTTGATCTGTCTTGTTTGTGGCCCGATTTCATGGACGATGATTCCACCCCCCCCGAACCCGGCACCCGTGACCGCTGCCGAAGCCCGCGCCGTGCGCCCGCGCCGCAAGGGCATCTACGTGCTGCCCAACCTGTTCACGCTGGCGGCCTTGTTCGGCGGTTTCTACGCCGTGGTGATGGCGATGAACGGGCGCTTTGACCTGGCCACCACCGGCATCTTCGCGGCCATGGTGCTCGACAGCCTGGATGGCCGCGTGGCGCGAATGACCGGCACGCAAAGCGCGTTTGGCGAGCAGATGGATTCGCTGTCCGACATGGTCAGCTTTGGCGCGGCGCCCGCGCTGATCGCGTACGAGTGGGCCTTGCGCCCGCTGGGTCGCTGGGGCTGGATCGCTGCGTTTGTGTACTGCTCGTGCGCCGCGCTGCGCCTGGCGCGCTTCAACGTCAACACCTCGGTGGTCGACAAGCGTTACTTCCAGGGCCTGCCGTCTCCCGCGGCCGCGGCGCTGGTGGCGGGCTTCATCTGGCTGACCAACGCCGTCATCAACGCGCACCGCGAAGTGCCGCTGTTCAAGGCGCTGATGACCACGCTGGGCAGCGACCCGCTGGGGCGCACCGACCTGTCGTGGCTCATGTTCGCCTTTACGCTGTTTGCGGGGCTGACCATGGTCACCAACATCCCGTACTACAGCTTCAAGGACTTCGGCGGGCGCCGCAGCGTGCCGTTTGTGGTGCTGGTACTGATTGCGCTGGTGTTCGCCATCATCAGCATCGAGCCGGCGACCATGCTGTTCGTGCTGTTCGTGGCCTATGCGCTGTCGGGCTACGTCATCTATGTGTGGCGGCGCGCCAAGGGCCACCACGTCAGCATCGTCAGCACGTCGACCGACGAACCCGATGAGCGCGGGCTGCATCAGTGACGTGTCGCCGCCACGGGTCGGTACAAATCCCATGGCGTGCGGGTTCGTCAGGCATGCTATGATTTTCCGCATGAACGCGAAATCGCTAGCGCTGCTACTAACGCCTGACGGGCGGGAGGGGTAGCGCGCGTATTGTTTTTGCGTTTCTCAAGATTCCACGGCCCGTCTGCACCAGCAACGGGCCGTTTTTTATCCGGGTTGCGGGTGCGTCACTTCCAAATCCCACAAGGAAACCTCGCCATGCTTCAGCAACCCCATCTCAAGTACCGCGCCTTTGCGCCGGTCGGCCTGCGCGACCGTACCTGGCCCGACCAGGTCATCACGCAGCCGCCGCGCTGGCTGTCCACCGACCTGCGCGACGGTAATCAGGCGCTGCCCGAGCCGATGGACGTGTCGCGCAAGCTGCGCCTGTACGAGCAGTTGCTCGCCATCGGTTTCAAGGAAATCGAGGTGGGCTTTCCCGCCTCGTCACAGATCGAGTTCGACTTCGTGCGCCGCCTGATCGAGGAAGATCGCATTCCCGATGACGTGACGATCCAGGTCATGACGCCGGCGCGCGAGGACATGATCGAGCGCACGGTAGAAGCCCTGGCCGGCGCGCGCCGTGCCATCGTCCACGTGTACAACGCTGTGGCGCCGGTGTGGCGGCGCGTGGTGTTCGGGCTGAACGTGACGCAGACCCTGGCCTTGATCGAGCGCCAGGTCACGCAGCTCCGGCGGCTGACCGAGGCCATGCCAGAAACCGACTGGGTGCTGCAGTATTCGCCAGAGACTTTTTCAAGCGCCGAGTTGCCGGTGTCGCTCAAGGCCTGCGAAGCCGCCATCGCTGCCTGGGGCGCGGGCCGCGAAGTCATCCTGAACCTGCCGACGACCGTGGAGAATGCCACGCCCAACGTGTTTGCGGACCAGATCGAGTGGATGCGGCGTGCGCTGGCCGCGCACCCGAATGTGACGCTCTCGGTCCATCCGCACAACGACCGTGGCACCGGCACGGCGGCCGCCGAACTCGCCCTGATGGCGGGCGCCCAGCGCGTCGAAGGCTGCCTGTTCGGCAACGGCGAGCGCACCGGCAACCTCGACATCGTCAACGTCGCGCTCAACCTGTACACGCAGGGCGTTCATCCGGGGCTGGATTTTTCGAACATCGATGCCATCCGCGCCACCGTGGAGCACTGCAACCAGTTGCCGGTGTCTGCGCGCCACCCGTACGCGGGCGATCTGGTCTACACCTCGTTTTCGGGCACGCACCAGGACGCCATCAAGAAAGGCTTTGCCGCGCGACGCGACGGCGATGTGTGGGAAGTGCCGTACCTGCCCATCGATCCGCAGGACCTGGGCCGCAGCTACGAGGCAGTCATCCGCGTCAACAGCCAGTCGGGCAAGGGCGGCATGGCGTATCTGCTCGAGCGCGACCACGGCGTGGTGATGACGCGCGAGCGCCAGCAGGCCTTCAGCCGTGCGGCGCAGCGCGTGATGGACGCCCTAGGGGGCGAGTTGTCGTCGGGCGACCTGCTGGCACTGTATGAGCGTGAATACGGCCTGCCCGGGCGCGCCGCTAACGACGCCGCGCAGGCACAATGTGAACCGGACGTCGCCTGACGGTTTTCAATATCAAATTCCTGGCTTGCGCTTGACCTACCTGCGCGAGCCACTTCAAAAAACGGAGCAAACCATGACCGACAAACTCATCATTTTCGACACCACCTTGCGCGATGGCGAGCAGTCGCCCGGCGCCAGCATGACGCGCGACGAGAAGCTGCGCATTGCCCGCCAGCTGGAACGCCTGAAGGTGGACGTGATCGAAGCCGGCTTTGCCGCATCGTCCAACGGCGACTTTGAATGCGTGAAGGCGATTGCCGAGGCGATCAAGGATTCCACCGTGTGTTCGCTCAGCCGCGCCAACGACCGCGACATCGCGCGCGCAGCCGAGGCGCTGAAAGGGGCCAACAGCGGGCGCATCCACACTTTCATCGCGACCAGCCCGCTGCACATGGAAAAGAAGCTGCGCATGACACCCGACGAGGTGTTCGAGCAGGCCAGGCTGGCCGTGCGCTTTGCGCGCAACCAGATGGACGACATCGAGTTCTCGGCCGAAGACGGCTACCGCAGCGACATCGACTTCCTCGCCCGCGTGTGCGAGGCCGTCATCAAGGAAGGCGCGCGCACCATCAACATCCCTGACACCGTGGGCTACGCCATCCCCGAGCTGTATGGCAACTTCATCAAGACGCTGCGCGAAAAGGTGCCCAACAGCGACCAGGCCATCTGGTCGGTGCACTGCCACAACGACCTGGGCATGGCGGTGGCCAACAGCCTGGCGGGCGTGAAGATCGGCGGCGCGCGCCAGGTCGAATGCACCATCAACGGCCTGGGCGAGCGCGCGGGCAACTGCAGCCTGGAAGAAGTGGTGATGGCCGTCAAGACGCGGCGCGACTACTTCGGCCTGGAGGTCGGCGTCGACACCTCGCAGATCGTGCCGGCCAGCAAGATGGTCAGCCACACCACCGGCTTCGTGGTGCAGCCCAACAAGGCGGTGGTGGGCGCCAACGCCTTTGCGCACGCCAGCGGCATCCACCAGGACGGCGTGCTGAAGGCGCGCGACACCTACGAGATCATGCGTGCCGAGGACGTGGGCTGGAGCGCCAACAAGATCGTGCTGGGCAAGCTGAGCGGCCGCAACGCCTTCAAGCAGCGCCTGCAGGAACTGGGCGTGACGATGGAAAGCGAAGGCGAGATCATGGCCGCGTTTGCCAAGTTCAAGGAACTGGCCGACCGCAAGAGCGAGATCTTCGACGAGGACATCCTGGCGCTGGTTGGCGACGAAAGCGTGACGCCCGAGAAAGAGCATTTCGGCTTCATCTCACTGGCGCAGCACAGCGAAACCGGCGAAATGCCACACGCCCAGATCGTGTTCACGGTCGGCGGCAAGGAAGTGCACGGAAAATCCGACGGCAACGGTCCCGTGGACGCTTCGCTGAAAGCGATCGAATCGCACGTCAAGAGCGGGGCCGAAATGGTGCTGTATTCGGTCAACGCCATCAGCGGCTCGACCGAGAGCCAGGGCGAGGTGACGGTGCGGCTGCAAAGCAGTGGACGCGTGGTCAACGGCGTGGGTGCCGACCCCGACATCGTGGTCGCGTCGGCGAAGGCTTATCTGAGTGCCCTCAACAAGTTACACGACAAATCTGATCGGGTCGCGGCTCAGGGCTGAGAATTCACTGTTTATTAACACAGTAATTTAATAAAGGGATGCAAGTCACTGATATTGCATCCCTTTTTCTGTTTCAGTACACTCGGCGCCCATCGGTGTCTGGATTGGGGAAATGATGATGAGCAAAGCGCTGGGCAAGCAGTTGGTGCGTGGTGTGGGGCTGCTTTCAGCAGGCCTGTTGCTGAGTCTTTCCCTGGCTTCGGCGGCCACCGCGGCCCAGGTCAAAAAGGGCGATGCCAAATCGGCCGCCGCCAAGCCGTCAAATCAAAAGGCCGCGTCGGCCAAGGCGGCGCCCGCCGCCAAGCCCGGCAAGGCCACGCCGGTCAAGGCGGCTGCGGCCAAGCCCGCGCACGACAAGCACGACAGGCAGGCCCACGCCAAGGGCGCGCGCGGCAAGGCCGACATCGTCGAGGCCAAGGCCAGCCAGAAAGCCGGCAAGGCCGGCCGCGACAAAACCGCCCGGCGTGCCTTGGCCGAGGAGCGCACCAGCGCCAAGGCTGTGCGACTGGCCAAACACAAAGAGCGCGCGCAACCCGTGGCCGTGGCGCAGCGCCAGGCGCCGTCGCGCGTGGAGCGCGTCGCCTCGCGCGAAACGCGCCTGTCGCTGCATCCGGTGGTGGCCGAGCAGACCGCGGCGGCCGTCGAGCCCCGCGCGCCGCGCCTGTCGTTCGGCCAGATGGCGGGCCTGCACGCGGCCAGCGATCCGCTGGATCTCAAGTCCAGCGTGGCGCTGGTCATGGACCAGGACACGCAGGAAGTGCTGGTCAGCAAGAACGACCATGCCGTGCTGCCGATCGCCTCGCTCACCAAGCTGATGACGGGTCTCATCGTGTCCGACGCGCGCCTGCCGCTGGACGAGATGGTGACCATCACCGAAGAGGACATCGACACCGAAAAGGGCAGCCGCTCGCGCCTGAGCGTCGGCACCACGCTGACGCGCGGTGAACTGCTGCACCTGGCGCTGATGTCCAGCGAAAACCGCGCGGCGCATGCGCTGGGCCGCACCTTCCCCGGCGGTCTGAACCGTTTCGTCGGCCTGATGAACGCCCGGGCGCTGATGCTGGGCATGAAGGACACGCGCTATGTCGAGCCGACCGGCCTGTCCAGCGCCAACCGCTCCAGCGCGCGCGACTTGGCCACGCTGGTGCAGGCGACGGCGCAGGACCCGCTGCTGCGCCAGCTGACGACCTCGACCGGCTACGACGTGGCCGTGGGCAACCGCGTCGTGCAGTACAACAACACCAACCGCCTGGTGCACAACCCCGACTGGCAGATCGGCCTGCAGAAGACGGGCTACATCTCCGAAGCCGGCCAATGCCTCGTGATGCAGGCGCGCGTGGGTGGCCGCAAGCTGATCATGGTGTTCCTGGATTCGACGGGCAAATACACCCGCCTGGCCGACGCCGAGCGCGTGCGCCGCTGGATCGAAGTCGAGCGCCCTGTCAACCGGATGGCGGCCAATCAATATTCGGGCTGACGCGCGCGGGTACTGGCGATCAAGCTACGTTTTAAGTAGCAATCCGGTCGCTGTCGACGGGCGCTGAAGAGGGCGCCCCGCCCTCAGATCTGTCCGTCGTGTCCCAGTTCGGCAGAAATCTGTTGCGCCGTCTGCTGGAGCTTGGGCAGCCAGGTGTCGTCCAGCCGGTCGGCCGGCGCTGAAATCGACAGCCCCGCCACCAGCTTTCCCTGGTCGTCGTAGATGCCGGCGGCCATGCAGCGCACGCCCATTTCCAGCTCTTCGTTGTCGTGCGCCACGCCGGACTGGCGGGCAGCGATCAGTTCGCGCTCCAGCTGCGGCAGTTGCGTGATGCTGTTGCGGGTCTGGCCGGCCAGCCCGGTGCGCATGGCGTAGGCGCGCACGCGCTGCAGGTCGTCGGCGGCCAGAAACAGCTTGCCGGTCGACGTCAGGTGCAGCGGCGCGCGGCCGCCGATGGCGCGCACCACCTGCATGCCCGAGCGTTCGCTGTAGGCGCGTTCGATGTAGACGATCTCGTCGCCTTGCCGCACGCTCAGGTTGACCGGTTGCTGGATCAGGCGGTGCAATTCGCGCATCGGCACCAGCGCCGCGTCGCGCACCGACAGGCGCGCCTTGACCAGGTTGCCCAGCTCCAGCAGGCGCATGCCCAGGCGGTAGCAGCCGGCCTCGGGCCGGTCGACGAAGCGGCCGATGGTCAGGTCGTTCAGGATGCGGTGCGTGGTGGACGGATGCAGGCCCGTCTGCTCGCTGATTTCCTTCAGCGTCATCGAATCTTCGCGCGTGGCCAGCACGTCGATCAGCGCGAACATGCGCTCGATGACCTGGATGGTCGGCGTCTGGTGGGCGTCAGGATTGGGGCGGCGCATGTCGGTGGCCTGCGGTGAATCGGGGCGCGCGGCAGTCCGGCGGGCTCATGCCTGCTGCTGCCATTGCCCGTGCTGAAGGCGCTCCAGCGGGCGGAAGCGGGCCTTGTACGCCATCTTGGCACTGCCCTCGATCCAGTAGCCCAGGTAGACGTAGGGCAGGCCCAGGGCGCGCGCCTGCTCGATCTGCCACAGGATGCTGTAGGTGCCGTAGCTGGCGCGCGCGTCGGGTTCGTAGAAGGTGTAGACGGCGGACAGGCCGTCGTTCAGCACGTCCACGATGGACACCATGCGCAGCGCGCCGAGTGCATCGCCTTCGGCCGGTTCGCGGAATTCGACCAGGCGCGAATTGACGTTGCTCTGCAGCAGAAATTGCGTGTACTGGTCGATGCTGTCGTGGTCCATGCCGCCGCCGGTGTGGCGACCCGACTGGTAGCGCAGGTACAGCTGGTAATGGTCGGGCACGTAGCCCAGGCGCAGCACGCGCACCTGCAAATCGGCGTGCAGCGCACGCGCGCGGCGCTGGCTGCGCGAAGGCTGAAACTGCTGTGCCAGCACGCGCACCGGCACGCAGGCGTGGCAGCCGTCGCAATAGGGCCGGTAGGTGAACATGCCGCTGCGGCGAAAGCCGTTCTGCACCAGGCCCGAATAGGCATCGCTGTGGATCAGGTGGCTGGGCGTGGCCACCTGTGAGCGGGCCTGGCGGTCCGGCAGATAGCTGCAAGGATAGGGCGCCGTGGCGTAGAACTGCAGCGCCTGGAGCGGAAGATCCTTGAGGTGCGTCACTGGTCGTCGTTCAGGGGCGAAGAGGGCAGGAGTTCGTTCCAGTATACGGGCTGGAAATGCCAGTCGATGGGCGGCTCGGCGGCCAGCCAGGCCACGTGCGCGGCAAATTCGGCGCGCGGCATCTCGCCGGCGCCCATGAAGGCCAGGTGGCGGGTGTTCTGCTGGCAGTCGATCAAGGCGACGCCCTGCGCGCGGCACAGCGCCACCAGCGCCGACAGGGCGATCTTGGAACCATCGGCCACGCGCGTGAACATCGATTCACCGAACACCGCGCGCCCGACGGACACGCAATACAGCCCCGCAACCAGTTCGCCGCGTACCCATGTCTCGACGCTGTGCGCGTGGCCCGCTTCGTGCAACCTTGCGTACGCGGCGCGCATGTCCGGGCCGATCCAGGTGCCGGACTGCCCCGGCCGGTTGGCGCCGGCGCAGGCGGCGATGACGTCGGCGAACGCCGTGTCCACGCGCACTTCGCAGGCCGGGTCGTCGCGGAACCGCTGGATCACCTTGCGCAGCGACCGGTGCAGCCGGTAGTGCGCCACGGGCAGCACCATGCGCGGGTCGGGGCTCCACCACAGGATGGGCTCGCCCTCGCTGAACCACGGGAAGATGGTGGACGAGTACGCCGCGACCAGCGTCGGCACGTCCAGCACCCCGCCCACGGCCAGCAAGCCCGGCGCGGCCGAATGCAGGGGCAGGGCGCCCGCCAGCGGCGGAAAAGGGTCGCCCGGCCGCAGCAGCGGCAGTGCCACGCGCTCGCTCATGCCCGGCGCTGCCACGTCATGCGATGTCCACGTCATGCATGCCGAAGCGACCTTGCCGGCGATCTTCGAAGAAGCATTCCAGCGTGCGCCGCACGGTGGTGAAGGCGATCTCGGCCCAGGGGATGTCGGATTCGGTGAACAGGCGCACTTCCTGCGTTTCATGGCCAAAGCCAACGCAGCGCCCGTGCTTCATCGGCGCCAGGTAGAACACATGCACCTGGCCCACGCGCGGCACGCTCAGGGTGCTGAACAGCGGGCCCATCGTGACCTCGGCGCCGGCTTCTTCGGCGGTCTCGCGCGCGGCGCCCTGCTGCATGGTTTCGCCCATTTCCATGAAGCCGGCCGGCAACGTCCACTTGCCGTGCCGCGGCTCGATGGCGCGCTTGCACAGCAGCACCTGGTCGCCCAGGTAGGGCACGGTGCCCACCACCAGCAACGGGTTCACGTAGTGGATGGTGCCGCAGGCGGGGCAGATGGCGCGCTCGCGCGTGTCGCCATCGTCGGGCACACGGTGGTGCACGCTGGAGCCGCACTGGCGGCAGTGCTTGATCAGGTCGCGTTGCATGTGGGCGGCAGTTTATGGCAACGCTGAACCAGCCTCTCGTGGCGCTGGCATGTGTGGGTTTGGGCGGTCTACAGCGTTGCAAATCCTCGCCATAGCCCACGCTATGGCTGCGGTTTGCGTCTGGCAGCCTGTCCCAAACCACAGCGTCAGCCTCCGCGGCGACTCATTCAGCGTCGCCTTGGTGGCAGGCGCGGCCACTACACTCGCCGCCATGCCTGACGAACTGCCGCCCACCTGCGACCCGGCGCCCGCTGCCGCCGGCCCGCAGCCGGACGCGTTCCATTTCCAGCAGGCGCCGGGGCACCTGATCCGGCGCGCGCACCAGATCGCGGTGGCCGTGTTTTCCGACGTGGCGGGCGCGCACGCGGTGACGCCGGTGCAGTTTGCCATCCTCAACGCCTTGCTTGACCAGCCCGCCATCGACCAGATCACGCTGGCGCAGCGCGTGGCCTTCGACGCCGCGACGATCGGTTCGGTCATTGGCCGGCTGGAGCGCAAGGGCTGGGTGCACCGTCGCCCGGCCGAGGCCGACCGCCGGCGCAAGCTGCTCTGGTTGACGGAGGAAGGCGAGCGTGCTGCCGCCGCCATGGGGCCGGTGGTCGCGCTGGCGCAGCAGCGCATCCTGGAGCCGCTGACCGACGCCGAACAGCAACAGCTGACGGCGCTGCTTGATAAATTGATCACGAATCACCCGCGTTCGTCGGCCACCTGACCGGTGCATGCGGCCCTGTCCTACAGCGGGGCAGGGGGCTCACTCGTTAAATCCATGGCGCGACGTGTGGAATAGTCCGCCGCTGCCTTGGTGGCCCCATGCGGCCGAACCCACAGAACGAATGAAAGGATTTGCCATGACTTCAACGAACAAGATCACGTCGACCGGCCGCGGCCTGGTGCTGGCCGCCACTTCGGCCGCCATCATGCTGGCCGGTTGCGCCAACATGACCGAAACCCAGCGCAACACGGGCATCGGCGCTGGCATCGGTGCCGTTGCTGGCGGGCTGATCGGCGACGGCAAGGGCGCCGCCATTGGCGCCGCAGCGGGCGCGGCCGGCGGCTACGCCTGGTCGAAGTACATGGAAAACAAGCGCCAGCAGATGCAGACCGCCACCGCCGGCACCGGCGTGCAGGTCACGCAGACGCCGGACAACCAGCTGAAGCTGCACATCCCCAACGACATTTCCTTCGAAACCGGCCGCGCCGACCTGCAGCCGCGCCTGCGCCCGATCCTGGACCAGTTCGCCCAGGGCCTGGGCCAGCAGCCGGGCACTGAAGTGCTGGTGGTCGGCCACGCCGATTCGACCGGCACCGACGCCATCAACAACCCGCTGTCGCAGCAGCGCGCCAACAGCGTGCGCGACTACCTGGTGTCGCGCGGCGCCGATTCGCGCATCATCCGCACCGAAGGCCGCGGCTCGCGCGAGCCGGTGGCCAGCAACGCGACCGATGCCGGCCGCGCGCAGAACCGCCGTGTGGAGATCTTCCTGTCCGAGCGCGCGCAGGTGGCTGCGGCGCCCGCGCCGTACGGCACGCCGGTGCGCGCCCCCGCGCGCTAAGCGCCAGCCCACCACAGCATGCGCTGACAGCAGGCGCGCGGCGGTTCCGACCGCCGCGCGCTTTTTTTGTGCGATGGCAGATCGCCCGCCGTGACACCGCCAGTGGCCAGCCGGGCCACCGCGGGCGGACCTCGCCCGCGTGAGGCCGGGCTATAGTTGTTGCATGAAGCTCTACAACTATTTCCGCTCCTCAGCGTCCTTTCGGGTCCGCATCGCCCTGCAACTGAAAGGGCTGGCCTATGACTACGTGCCGGTCCACCTCGCCAAGGGCGAGCAAAAGCAGCCCGACTTCGCCGCCGTCACCGCCGAAGGCCTGGTACCGGTGCTGGAGCTGGACGACGGCCGCCGCCTCACGCAGTCGATGGCGATCATCGAATACCTGGACGAAACGCACCCCCAGCCCGCGCTGGTGCCGGGCGACGCCGTCGGCCGTGCGCGCGTGCGCGCGCTGGCCCAGATCGTGGCGTGCGAAATCCACCCGCTGAACAACCTGCGCGTGCTGAAGTACCTGGTGCACGACCTGAAGGCCAGCGACGACGCCAAGAACACCTGGTACAAGCATTGGGTGCGCCTGGGCCTGCTGTCGTACGAGGCGCGCCTGGCCGAGCAGCTCGGCACCTACAGCCATGGCGACACGCCCACGCTGGCCGACTGCTGCCTGGTGCCGCAGATCTTCAACGCCCAGCGCTTCGACTGCGACCTGAGCGGCCTGCCGCGCACCATGGCGGCGTTCGACGCGTGCATGAAGCTCGACGCGTTTCAGAAAGCCGCGCCCGCCGCGTGCCCGGACGCCGAGTGAACACCGCCGCGTCTGGCTGGCTGCAACCCGACTGGCCCGCGCCACCGCGGGTGCGGGCGCTGTTCACCACCCGCGGCGCCAGCGCGGACGACGGCGCTTCGGCGCCGCCGCGCGACTGGTTCAACCTGGGCGATCACGTAGGCGACGCCCCCGCCGCGGTGGCCGCCAACCGCGCGCGGCTGGCGGCGGCCCTGGGCGCGCGCCCGGTCTTCATGAGCCAGGTGCACGGGCATGACGTGCTGGTGCTGGCACCCGGCGTGCCCGACGGCGCCACCGCCGACGCCGCCGTCAGCACCGCGCCGGGGCTGGCCTGCACCGTGATGGTGGCCGACTGCCTGCCGGTGCTGATCACCGACACCGCCGGCCGCGCCGTGGCCGCGGCGCACGCCGGCTGGCGTGGACTGGCGGGCGGCGTGCTGGAGCAGGCTTTGGCATCGTTTGAGGCCTGTGCGCAGGCTGGCAGGGCGCAGTTAGCTATCAAAACAGAAGCAAACGAGCTGATCGCCTGGCTCGGCCCGTGCATCGGCCCGCGGGCGTTCGAGGTCGGGCCGGAGGTGCGGGCCGCCTTTGTCGACGCCGACGGCGGTGCGGCGGGCTGCTTCGCCCCGCAGCCGGGCGGCAAGTACCTGGCCGACCTGCCCGCACTGGCGCGGCGACGGCTGGCGGCCGGGGGCGTGACGCGCGTGTTCGGCAACGACGGCAGCGACGACTGGTGCACCGTGCGCCAGCCGGCGCGCTACTTCTCGTACCGCCGCGACCAGGTCGCGCACGGGGGCACCGGCCGCATGGCCGCGTGCATCTGGCTGGCCTGAAGGGCACCGCCGGGCCGCCAAGTCAGCGTATATTGGCGGCGTGTCAGACCGGCGTCACTCGCCTGCGCCATACTGTGGGCGGGCACCCGCCAGCTCTGGCCGCGGGCAAGACAAATCAAGGAGACAGCATGAAGCAGGCAAGCACGCTGTGGCAGGAAATGGCCAGCAGCTTCCCCCAGTCAATGACCGGCAACCCCCTCGGACAGGGCTTTGCGGACACCTGGATGAAGGCGTTCCAGCAGTTCCAGAACATGGACCTGGGCGCCGGCGCGCAGGGCCTTCCGGCGCTGGAAATACCGCGCATTTCCTTCGCACCCGACAAGCTGGTGCAGCTGCAGCAGGACTACATCAAGGAAGCCACCGAGCTGTGGAACCAGAGCCTTCAGGCCAACCCCCAGCTGAAAGACCGCCGCTTCAAGAACGAAGCCTGGGCGCATAACCCGCTGGCGTCGTTCTCGGCCGCCGTCTACCTGCTGAACGCCCGCACGCTGATGGCCATGGCCGAGGCCGTCGAAGGCGACGCCAAGACCAAGAACCGCGTGCGCTTCGCCGTCGAGCAGTGGATGGCCGCGGCCGCGCCCAGCAACTTCCTGGCCTTCAACGCCGAAGCGCAGCAGAAAGCCATTGACACGCACGGCGCCAGCCTGGCCAAGGGCCTGGCCAACATGCTGCAGGACATGAAGCAGGGCCACATGTCGATGACCGACGAAAGCCTGTTCGAAGTCGGCAAGAACGTCGCCACGACCGAAGGCGCGGTGGTGTTCGAAAACGAGTTTTTCCAGCTCATCGAATACAAGCCGCTCACCGCCAAGGTGCACGAAAAGCCCTTCCTGCTGGTGCCGCCGTGCATCAACAAGTTCTACATCCTCGACCTGCAGCCGGACAACTCCTTCATCCGCTACGCCACCAGCCAGGGCCACCGCACCTTCGTCGTCAGCTGGCGCAACCCCGATGCGTCGATGGAGAAAAAGACCTGGGACGACTACATCGAGCACGCCGCCATCGAGGCCATCCGCCGCGTGCAGGACGTCACCGGCGCCAAGCAGATCAACGCGCTGGGCTTCTGCGTCGGCGGCACCATCCTCACCACCGCGCTGGCCGTGCTGGCCGCGCGCGGCAAGAAGCCGGTGTCGTCCGTCACGCTGCTGACCACGTTGATCGACTTCACCGACACCGGCATCCTCGACGTCTTCATCGACGAGGGCATGGTCAAGTTCCGCGAGATGCAGATGGGATCGGGCGGCATGCTGAAAGGCCAGGACCTGGCCAGCACCTTCAGCTTCCTGCGCCCCAACGACCTGGTGTGGAACTACGTCGTCGGCAACTACCTCAAGGGCGAAACGCCGCCGCCTTTCGACCTGCTGTACTGGAACAGCGACTCCACCAACCTGCCGGGGCCGTTCTACGCCTGGTACCTGCGCAACACGTACCTCGAAAACAACCTGATCAAGCCCGGCACCGCCACCGTCTGCGGCGAGAAGATCGACCTGCGCAAGCTCGACATGCCGTTCTACATCTACGGCTCGCGCGAAGACCACATCGTGCCGATTGGCGGCGCCTACGCCACCACGCAGGTGCTGCCGGGCAAGAAGCGCTTCATGATGGGCGCGTCCGGCCACATCGCCGGCGTCATCAACCCCCCCGGCTGCCGGCAAGCGCAGCCACTGGGTGCGCAACGACGGCAAGTTCCCCGAAGACGTCAACGACTGGATCGCCGGCGCCAAGGAAACCCCCGGCTCGTGGTGGCAGGACTGGGCCGACTGGCTCAAAAGCCACGCCGGCAAGCAGGTCGCCGCGCCCAAGGCCTATGGCCGCGCGCCCGACTACCAGCCGACCGAACCGGCGCCGGGGCGCTACGTCAAGGCCAAGGCCTGATTTTCTGGGCTGGGCGTTGGGTGTGACCGCCTGATGCTATTAAATGAATAGCGGATCGCGCTTTTTCTGCAATGGTTTCACGACCAAATCGCCTGAAATCGTTTGCTGGAAAGCGCCACCAGCTATTGTTTTGATGATCAACACGCCAGCCGTGATCGATTAAGGAGAGCAGTTTCCATGGAAGACATCGTCATCGTTTCAGCCGCCCGCACCGCCGTGGGCAAGTTCGGTGGCTCGCTGGCCAAGGTGCCGGCGACCGAGCTGGGCAGCATCGCCATCCAGGCGGCGCTGCAGCGCGCCAGGGTGGGCCTCGACCAGGTGGGCGAGGTTATCATGGGCCAGGTGCTGTGTGCCGGCAGCGGCCAGAACCCGGCGCGCCAGGCGCTGATCAAGGCCGGCATCGCCAAGGAAACGCCGGCGCTCACCATCAACGCCGTGTGCGGCTCGGGCCTGAAGGCCGTCATGCTGGCCCATCAGGCGGTGCTGACCGGCGACAGCGAGATCGTGGTAGCCGGCGGCCAGGAAAACATGAGCGCCAGCCTGCACGCGTTGCCCGGCAGCCGCGACGGCCAGCGCATGGGCGACTGGAAGATGATCGACACCATGATCGTCGACGGCCTCTGGGACGTGTACAACAAGTACCACATGGGCATCACGGCCGAGAACGTGGCCAAGCAGGAAGGCATCACGCGCGAGCAGCAGGACGAACTGGCGTTGAACAGCCAGAAGAAGGCCGCCGCGGCGCAAGACGCCGGCAAGTTCAAGGACGAGATCGTCCCCGTCAGCATCCCGCAGCGCAAGGGCGATCCGGTGGTGTTCGACACCGACGAATTCATCAACAAGAAGACCAACGCCGACGCGCTGGCCGGCCTCAAGCCCGCCTTCGACAAGGCGGGCAGCGTCACCGCCGGCAACGCCAGCGGCATCAACGACGGCGCCGCCGCCGTGGTGGTGATGACGGCCAAAAAAGCCGCCGCGCTGGGCCTGACGCCGCTGGCACGCATTGCCAGTTACGCCACCACCGGCCTCGACCCCGCCACCATGGGCCTGGGCCCGGTGTCGGCGTCGCAGAAGGCGCTCAAGCGCGCCGGCTGGGGCGTGGGCGACGTCGACCTGTTCGAGCTGAACGAAGCCTTTGCCGCGCAGGCCTGCGCCGTCAACAAGCTGCTGGGGGCCGACCCGGCCAAGGTCAACGTCAATGGCGGGGCGATTGCCATCGGCCACCCCATCGGGGCCAGCGGCTGCCGCATCCTGGTGACGCTGCTGCACGAAATGCAGCGCAGCGGCGCCAAAAAAGGCCTGGCGGGCCTGTGCATCGGCGGCGGAATGGGGGTGGCGCTGGCCGTCGAGCGCGCCTGACGCCTGCCCTGGCGGCGCCCCGGCATTCGCACAAACCCTTGCCCCACGGCGCCCCAGAAACCCCGGATTTTCAAGTAGATTAGCTGACTGGCGCTGTTGAACAGGCGTTGATAGCTATTCATTTCATAGTGAACGAGAGGAGATAGTGATATGAGTCAGAAAGTTGCATACGTCACCGGCGGCATGGGTGGCATCGGTACCGCCATCTGCCAGCGCCTGCACAAGGAAGGCTTCAAGGTCATCGCCGGCGCCGGCCCCACGCGCGACACCGAAAAGTGGCTGGGCGAGCAGAAGGCGCTTGGCTACACGTTCTACGCCAGCGTGGGCAACGTGGGCGACTGGCAGTCCACCGTGGACGCCTTCACCAAGGCCAAGGCCGACCACGGCCCGATCGACGTGCTGGTGAACAACGCCGGCATCACGCGCGACCGCATGTTCCTGAAGATGTCTCGCGAAGACTGGGACGCCGTCATCAACACCAACCTGACCAGCATGTTCAACGTGACCAAGCAGGTCGTGCCCGACATGGTGGAGCGTGGCTTTGGCCGCATCATCCAGATCAGCTCGGTCAACGGTGAAAAAGGCCAGGCCGGCCAGACCAACTATTCCGCCGCCAAGGCCGGCATGCACGGCTTCACCATGGCCCTGGCGCAAGAATTGGCAGGCAAGGGCGTCACGGTCAACACCGTCAGCCCCGGCTACATCGGCACCGACATGGTCAACGCCATCCGTCCCGACGTGCTGGAAAAGATCGTCGCCACCATTCCGGTCAAGCGCCTGGGCACGCCGGCCGAAATCGGCTCCATCGTCGCCTGGCTGGCGGGCGACGATTCCGGCTTCACCACCGGTGCCGACTTCTCCTGCAACGGCGGCCTGCACATGGGCTGATCGGCGCCTTGCGCTGACCCCCAAACCCCGCTTCGGCGGGGTTTTTTTGTGCGCGCGTGGCACCGGCAGAGGCCGCGTCAGTACGACTTGTAGGGCAGGAACTTGCCCGACAGCACCACGTTCACGCGGTCGCCCTGCGGATCGGGCTGGCGCTGGATGTCCATGCTGAAATCGATGGCGCTCATGATGCCGTCGCCAAACTCCTCGTGGATCAGCTCCTTGATGGTGCTGCCGTACACGCTGACGATTTCGTACCAGCGGTAGATCAGCGGATCGGTCGGCACCGCGGTGGGCAGCGATCCCTTGTACGGCACCACCTGCAGCCACTTCTGTTCCTCGGCGGTCAGGCCGAACAGCTCGCCGATCACCTCGGCCTGCTGGGCATCGCACGTCATCTGGCCCAGGCACGCGGCGGTCGTCCATTCCTTCGAGCGGCCGACCTTTCTGGCCACATCGGCCCACAGGATGCCCTGGGCCACCTTGGCGGTGATGATTTTTTCGGTCACGCTGTGGCGGTTCATGCAGCCCTCCTTGCAATCATGGGTGGATGGATGCCGCGCGCAGGGCGCGGCTGGCGCTTTCGGCTCGCATGGCCGACCCTTGGACCATAGCCCTTTTGCGCGCCGATGCGGCGGTGCCCCTGGGTGGCCAAGGTCATGGCCTGCGGGGCGCGCGCCATACCGGAGACAATTCAGCCCTGCACGGCGGCGCGATTCCGTCTGCCGCTGCGTTGCCTTCTTGCGTGATGACCGATAAGCCGATGACCCCTCCACCCATGAGCCCCTGGCGCCTGTCCGTGGCGCCCATGTTGGACTGGTCCGACAAGCACTGCCGTTTTTTCCATCGCCTGCTGACGAAGCACACGCGCCTGTACACCGAAATGGTCAACACCGGTGCGCTGCTGCACGGCGCCGAGCGGCGGCACCTGCGCTTTGACGCGGTCGAGCACCCCGTGGCACTGCAACTGGGCGGCAGCGACCCGGCCGACCTGGCGCAGAGCGCGCGCATCGGCGTGCGCTGGGGCTACGACGAGATCAACCTCAACTGCGGCTGCCCCAGCGAGCGCGTGCAGCGCGGCGCGTTCGGCGCCTGCCTGATGGCCGAGCCGCGCCTGGTGGCCGACGGCGTGAAAGCCATGGTCGACGCGGTCGATGTGCCCGTCACCGTGAAACACCGCATCGGCATCGACCGCGAAGAAAGCTATGACTTCGTGCGCGACTTCGTCGGTACGGTGGCCGAGGCCGGTTGCGGCGTGTTCATCGTGCACGCGCGCAACGCCTGGCTGCAGGGACTGAGCCCGAAGGAAAACCGCGAGATCCCGCCGCTGCGCTATGAACTGGTGTACCAGCTCAAGCGCGACTTTCCGCACCTGACCATCGTGCTCAACGGCGGCGTCACCACCGACGAGCAGATCGCCACGCACCTGCAGCATGTCGACGGCGTGATGCTGGGCCGCGAGGCCTACCACCACCCGTGGATGATGACCCAGTGGGACGCGCGCTTTCTGGGCGGCGCGCCCAACCCCATCACGCGCGAAGCGGTCGAAGACGAGATGGTGCGCTACATGCAGCGCGAGGCGGTCGAAGACGGCACGCCCTGGTCGGCCATCGCGCGGCACATGCTGGGCCTGCGCCATACCCTGCGGGGCGCACGCCTGTGGCGTCAGGTGTGGAGCGACCACAAGCTGAAGGTGCTGCCTGCCGCCGATGTGGCGCGCCGCGCGCGCGAGGCGTCGACCGAAGTGCTGCCAGCCTGAGCGGCTCTCCGCGAGTCGCCTGCGCCTTCGTCCCCGGGCGATGCGCGTTGCTTTCCTACAGGCGTGGGTGCGCCTGGCCCGAACAATGGGCAGCACAGCGCTGTTGCAGCGCACGCACTGGAAGGAATGACGCACATGAACCTCTTTACCCCCGAGCCCGGCCACTTCACCACCCTGACCGGCGCCTATTACCCCACGGGCCACGTCTTCGCCATGTTTGCCGACGAGGCCGCCGCGCGTGCCGCGGCCAGCCGCATGCAGGCGGTGCCCGACGTCGGCGGCGTGCAGCTGGCAGCGGCGCCGGCCATTGAAGCCGCTTTTGCCAAGCGCGCCGCCGACGTGGGCGCCATGCCCTCGGTCGGGCGCGAAGACCAGTTCATGCTGCGCTTTGTCGAGCTGGCGCGCAAAGGGCGCAGCGGCCTGCTGGTCGACCTGGGTGGCGCCGATGCCGACGCCGTCACCGCCGTGCTGCAGGAAGGCGGTGCGGTGCTGGCCTATCACTACCGGCAACTGGTCATCGACGAGCTGGTGACACCCACAATCGGCGCCGAAGCCGCTGCGGCGGGCAGGCTGTAAGCGCGCCGGGCGTGAATGGCGCCAGCGCATTTCCCTCACCGACTTTCAGGAGCATGTCATGACCGATACCCCTCGACACCCCGATGACGTGGCCGCGCCCGACACCCCGGCAGTGGGCACGGGCGTGGGCGCGGTGGCAGGTGCGGCCGCCGGTGCGGCCATTGGGTCCGTCGCCGGCCCCTTGGGCACGGGCCTGGGCGCCGTGGTGGGTGCCATCGTCGGCGGCTTCACGGGCAAGGAAGTGGGCGGCGCCGTGGACACCACCGTCCACGACGACCACTGGCGCTCCCACTACGAGCGCGAGCCGTACTACCGTGCCGGCCACACCTACGACGATTACGCGCCCGCCTACGGGCTGGGCATCGGCAGCCTGGTGGCCGATAAATACCGCGAGCGCGACTACGACGAGATCGAGCCCGAACTGGCCCGCGACTGGGAAATCTACCGCGGTGAATCGCGCCTGAACTGGCCCGAAGCCAGCCCCGCCGCGCGTGCCGCGTGGCAACGTGCCCGGCGCGACGTGGGTGCGGTCTGACGGCCCCTTGCGCCGTCACGCCGGCGTTGACCGGCTTCTGCGAGCAAGCGCGCCGCGCATGCGTGGCCACAGCAGGTTGAGCGCCAGGCCGCCCAGCACCAGCAGCGCGGCGCCCACCTTCCAGCCCGGCAATGGCTCGCGCAGCCACAGCGCCGACGCGCCCATGCCGAACACCGGCACCAGCAGCGCCAGCGGTGTGACGCTGGCGGCCGGGTGCCGCGCCAGCAGCCATGCCCACGCGCCGTAGCCAAACAGCGTGTTGCCGACCGACTGCCACAGCACCGCGGCCCACGTGCCCCAGCCCGCAGCCGCCAGCCCCGCGCGGATGGCCGGCCAGCCTTCGATGGCCCATGACAGCGCCACCAGCGGCGGCACGGCGAACACGCTGCTCCACACCATGTAGCCCAGCGCATCCACACGACCAGCGGCGCGGCTGACGATGTTGCCGCACGCCCAGGCCAGCGCCGCCAGCAGTATCAGCGCCAGGCCCAGCGGCGTGACGGCCGCGCCTTCGGTCACCGCATGCCAGCCGATCAGCACGATGCCGGTCAACGACAGCAGCATGGCCAGCACCTGAAATGGCCGTACCCGTTCGCCGGCCAGCAGCATGGCCAGGCCAATGGTGAAGAACACCTGCACCTGCACCACCAGCGAGGCCAGCCCGGGCGAGATGAAGCGCGTCATGGCGATGAACAGCAGCCCGAACTGCGCCAGGCCGATCAGCAGCCCGTAGGCGGCCAGGTTGCGCCAGCCCGTGGCCGGCCGGCGGATGAACAGCAGCGCCGGAAACGCCGCCAGCGCAAAGCGCAGCGTGGCCAGCGCCAGCGGCGGCAAATCGGCCAGCGCGATCTTGATGATGGGAAAGTTGGTGCCCCACACCGCCACCACGGCCAGTCCCAGCAGCAGGTGGCGCAGCGGCAGGGCGGGGGCAGGGGACGACGTGGTCATGGGTTGAGGCGGGCAGGCTGCATTGTGGGCCACGAAGCGCATCGGACATTCCCGCCACCGGCCGGGTTTTGTCCTTCACGGCTGTCGAGACTGGCCGACACGACGTGCCGGTTTTCGGCGACAGCCGCCGCCGCGCGTCAGCGGCACAGTCAAGGCACGCACCCGATTCCGGGCAAGACCTTCAAGGAGCCAACACATGAACACCACCGACAAGCACACCCAACCGCCTGAGGAGCCCATCACCGCCGCGCCCGCCGGCGTCCCGTCGCAAGACCCACGCCTGAAGGCGCAGGAGCCGTTGACGCCCGAAGAGCGCGCGACCGAAGCCAACTCCGTCGCCATGGGCGGCGGCATGATGGCGGGTGCCGCAGCCGGCGCGGCCCTGGGCGCGGCCATTGGCGGCCCGGTGGGCGTGCTGGTGGGCGGCACCGCCGGCGCCATTGCCGGCGCGCTGGGCGGCTATGCGGCCGTCAGCGCGGGTGACCCCAACTACGACTACTGGCGCACCAACTACGTGGGCCAGCCCGGCTACGTCGAAGGCTACACCTACGACGACGACTACGCCCCGGCCTATCAACTGGGCTACCAGGGCCGCCAGCGCTACGCCGACCGCGCTTGGGACCGTGCCGAGGCCGAACTGCGCACCGACTGGGACAAGCTGAAGGGCAAGTCGCGCCTGACCTGGGACCAGGCCCGCGAAGCCACCCGCGCCGCGTGGCACCGCGTGGAAGAAGCGCTGCCGGGCGACGCCGACGGCGACGGCCGCTGACGCGCGCCAGCGCATGCGTCGTGCGCCAGCGGCCGGCCCCAGCCGACCGCGCGCAGGGCGCAGCGCAACTGGAGGATACTGGGCAGCGTGTCTGGCCCCGTGGTGGCGACCAGACCACCCATTTGTGCTTTATAAAAACCATTCTGATCATGTCGCTGCTGTGCCTGTCGTCCCGCCGCATGCGGTCGCTCTCCGTGGTGGTCATTGGCTTGGGAGGGGCATCGGCAGCGTTCGCGACCAGCACCCCAACAGGGCAAGGCCGCGTGGAGGACCATTGGGCGGTGGCGTCGTCTGCCATCCAGGCGCCTTCCGCGCAGTCCGACGACCGCGTCGTTGACGGGTCCGCCGGCGCTGATGCGCCCTATCTGCTGGCCCAGGCCCAGCCGGCCAGCGATGCGGCGCGGGCACCCGACGCTGCCACAGAAGCCGAACCCGCCGGCCCCCAACCCGCCGCTGGCGAGATTGCCCCCGGCGAGCGGCGGCGACCGCTGCCTTGGGCTTACGAAACCCTGCCGCAACCGTATCCGCGCGAGGGCGAGCGTGACGACCGCGTGCAATGGCTGATCGGCGTCGCGGCCAACACCAGTCCGGATTTTTTTGGCGGCGCGCAGTACCACTTCGCGCTCAAGCCCGTGGCGGCCCTGCAGTGGGGCCGCTGGCGCTTCAGCGTGGGCGGCGGTTATGGGCTGATGGGGCAGGGCCGGCGCGACCGCGGCAGCGGCGCGCAGGCCGTGCTGCAGGAAACCGACCGCTTCAACCTGAGCCTGTCGCTCAATATCGACCGCGGCCGCGACGTGGCTGAGACGGACCGCCTGCGCGGTGTGCCCGACGTGCCCGCCACCCTGCGCGCCCGCGTGCGCGCGCGCTACTACGTCAGCGACCGCTGGACGGCCGTGCTGGCCGCCTCGCAAGACATTCTGGGCAAGGGCCGCGGCATGGAAGTGGACGCCTGGCTGGGCTACCGCTGGCCGGTCAGCGACGCCACGCGCGTGGACTTCGGCATGGGCGCGTCCTGGGGCAACAGCCAGTTCATGCGCAGCCAGTACGGCGTGCCGGTATCGGCCACCGTGGCCTCGGGCTACCCGGCCTTCCGGCCGGGCGCGGGCCTGTACCAGACCGACATCGGCGTTGACGTGGCGCACGCGCTGTCGCGTTCATGGGTGCTGTTTGGCGGCCTGCACTATTCGCAGCTGCATGGCGACGCGCGGCGCAGCCCGCTGACGCTGCGCGCCAACGGCGTGTCGGCCACCATTGGCATCGCCTGGCGCAACTGACGCGCGGCGAAATAGGCCGCCTGCGCTGTATTGGCGCGGCGGCGTGCTATCGAATTAAAAGCGACCGGCCAGCGCGGCCCGTCAATCCACCGCCATCGCCGCTGCGCGCGCGACCTTGCCCAGCCGCTCGTATTCGCTGTGCGCCAGCTGGTCCAGCGCGGCGCCGGTCGATCCTTCGGGCGTGAAGCCAGACTTCACCAGCTTGTCCTTGACAGCCGGGTCGGCCAGCGCTTCGCGGAAGGCTTCGGACAGGCGCTCGGTCACTTTCGGGTTCATGCCCGCCGGGCCGAACACGCCGAACCACGGGTCGACGCCATAGCCTTTCAGACCCGCCTCGGCCAGCGTGGGCACGTCGGGCAGCGAGGGCGAGCGCGCCTTGCCCGCCACCGCCAGCGCGCGCAGCTTGCCCGCCTGGATGTGCGGCAGGCTGGCCGGCAGGTTGTCGAACATCACCGGCAGGTGGCCGCCCAGCAGGTCGTTGATGCCTGGCGCGCTGCCCTTGTAGGGCACGTGGGTCAGCTCGGTGCCGGTCATCTGCCCGAACATGGCGCCCGCTAGGTGCATTGACGTGCCAGCGCCCGCCGTGCCGTAGGTCAGGCCGGGCTTGGTCTTGGCATAGGCGATGAACTCGGCCACGTTGCGCGCCGGCACGCTGGGCGCCACTTCCAGCACGATGGTGGAATAGCCGAGCAGGCTGACGCCGGTGAAATCCTTGCGCGGGTCGAACGCCATCTTCTTGTAGATGTGCGGGTTGAGCGCGTTGGTCGAAATGGCGCCAAAGCCAATGGTGTAGCCGTCCGGCGCGGCCTTGGCCACCGCCTCCATGCCGATGTTGCCGCCCGCGCCGGGGCGGTTTTCGACCACCACGGGCTGGCCCAGCTTCTTGCTGACGTAGTCGCCCGTGGTGCGCGCCACCAGGTCAGTGGTGCCGCCGGCCAGGTAGGGCACGACGAAGCGGATCGGCTTCGATGGCCAGGCCTCCTGTGCCTGCGCTCCGACGGCGACAAAAGCGCTGGCGGCGGCGATGGCCAGCGGGCGGACAAGGTGGGTGAAACGACGCATGGTCAACTCCTGAAAAACTAGTACATCGCCGCGCCAGCGTGGCGCGGGGCTATCGTGGCATCGTAGTCGGCCTGCGCCGGTCTTTGGCCCGCAGGGACTTTGGCGCGCGTGGCCGGTGCCGTGGTGCGGTTGGCCGCTTCAGCGCGCGGCCGTCACGCCTGCCACACGCCCATGCCGGCCGAGCGCAGGTCGATGCCGACTTCCACCTCGCGCGCCACCGCGTCGTCGTAGCTCATGGGGTTGAAGCCTTCGTACAGGTCGGGCAGCAGGCGCAGCCCGTAGCGCCGCACGTAGCGGTTGGACTGGATGCCCGCCATGTGCTTGTCAAAGCGCACGTCCGGGTCCAGCCCCGTCATGCCGACGTACACGCACGGCTTGCCGTCGACGTAGCCGGGGTTGCACTTTCTGAACTTCGCGTCCTGCAGCACGTCGCGCGACAGCTCGACCACATACACGTGATAACGCGGCCGCCGCGCCCGCGCCCGCGCCCGCTTGGCCGGCGGTTTGGCGTCGGCGCTGGACGGGGATGCGGATTTTTTGGTCAAAACCGGCTGCAGCGCTTGCTGAATCAGCGTAAGCAGCTATGCAAACAATAGCTAGCAGCCTGTTCGTGCCGCATGGTCACAGCCAGGTCTGCCCCGGCGCCGGGCTGGTCTCGATGGTGAAGTCCGGCGTGCCGCCCAGGATGAACGCGCCCAGCACCAGGCTCAGCAGCGACATGAACAGGCTGGCCCAGAACGCCGTCCAGAAGCCGTTTAGATGAAACCCGCGCACCAGCCTGGCCACCAGCATCAGCACCAGCGCGTTGATCACCAGCAGGAAGAGCCCGAAGGTGATCAGTGTCAGCGGCAGCGTCAGAAACACCAGCAGCGGCCGCACCACTGCATTGGCCAGCCCCAGCAGCAGCGCCGAAATCGCCAGCGCCCCCGTGCCGTCAAAGCGCATGCCCTTGAACACATGGCTGGCCACCCACAGGCCCAGTGCGGTGATGGCCCAGTGCATCAGAAAGGGGGTGAGGTTGGCGAACATGGCGGCGGCCCAAGGAGTAGGGAGGTGATCGTAACCGGCGCCAGCGCTTTCGCGCGCCCGGCCGCTGCAGTCATTTGACGATCAAGCGAATCAGGTGCTGGCGCTTGCCCATCCAGCGCCGGAAGCTATCAAAAAAGAAGCAGCCGCCGCGTGCCATGCCAGCGCCGCCGTCAATTGCGCCGCGCCACCCAATAGGTTGCGCCCTCGGGCCCATAGCGCTCGTCGTGCGGCACGTCGCGTGCGATCTCGAACCGGTCGCCCGGCCCCAGCTGGCGCGTCTGCCCGCCCTCGGTCAGCCACATTCGGCCCTGCACCACCAGCGCACGGGCGTCAAATGGGTGGCTGTGCGTGGCCAGCTCCGTGTCCGGCGCCCAAGATCGTTCCAGCACTTCGTCAAAACCGTGCGTGCGGGCCTCGGCGGCGAATTCAGCGAAGGTGGGCAATGTCATGGCGCCGATTTTGTGACCCAACGCGCTGGGCTACCCGCGATACCGACCGTCGCCGGCAGTCCAAGCCGATGCAGCCGGCCGCCGCAATCAGGTGCTTGGGTCCGGCTGCTCGTTGGGATTGCGCTCGTCAGCCGGATGCGCGGGCAACGGTTGCGCCGGGCTGTCGTCTGGCGACGTTGGTTGAGCGGGGTGCGGCGTGTCAGGCTGCACGGGCGATTGGGCAGGCGGGGGCGCGGTGATGTGGAGGGGCATGTTCGGGCTGCGGGGTGATTGCCCCATGGTGCGACGCGCCCAGGCGCCGGGGTGTAGGACGGCAGGCGCAGTGGGTGTATCCCTTGTGCGAATCGCCTTTGTTGGCCTCGCGATCGCCCATGTGCATGAAGCGCAAAATCGCGCTAATCGCTTCAAAAAAGAAGCGTAATACGCCAAAATACGCTTCATGGCACTCACCAAGCCCCGCTGGATCTGGCAAGCCGACGCGTGGCCTCGGCTGCATTTTGACGCGCAGACCGTGCAACCACAGCTGGCCGCGGCGCGCCTGGCGCAAGGACGGTTGCTGGGCATCGCCGCCAGCCTGCAGCTGGTTGACCTTGCCGAACTGCAGTTGACCGAGTGGACGCAAGAAGCCGTCGCCACCGCGCAGATAGAGGGCGAGGTGCTGCAAGTCAACTCCGTGCGCGCCTCGGCTGCGCGGCGCCTGGGCTTGCCCGGCGCGGGCGCTGCGCCGCGCGACGCCCGCACCGAGGCTACGCTCGACGTGCTGCAAGCCGCCGTCAGCCAGTGGCAGCGTCCACTGTCGCAAGAGGACCTGTTCGCCTGGCACGCCGCGCTCTTCCCCACCGGGCGCAGCGGCCTGAGCCGCATCGTCACCGGCGGCTGGCGCACGCACGCCGAGCCCATGCAAATCGTCACGCCGCGCTTGGGCAAGCCCGACGTGCTGCACTACCAGGCACCCGCATCCGCCGACGTGCCCGCACACATGGCCGCGTGGCTGCAATGGTTCAACGCCAGCTTGGGAACCCTCGACGGCGTGGCCCGCGCCGCGCTGGCGCATCTGTGGTTTGAGGCCATTCACCCGTTTGAAGACGGCAACGGCCGCATCGGCCGCGCCGTGGTCGAACTGGCGCTGGCGCAAGACCTGCAAAGCCCGCAGCGCTTGATGAGCGTATCGGCCCAAATGATGGCGGCCCGCGCCGACTACTACGCGCACCTGCAAGCCGCCACCGGCCAGCCCGAACTGGACGTGACGCGCTGGGTCAGCTGGTTTGCCACCCGCGTGCAGCGCGCGGGCGAGGCCGCTGCCGCGCACGTGCAAAGCGCGATGGACAAAACAGCCTTCTGGTCACGCCTGACCGCCGCGCACCCCGACTTGAGCGCCGCGCAGCGCAAGACGCTGGGCAAGCTGTTCGACGCCGGCCCCGATGGATTTGCCGGCGGCATGAGCACCGAGAAATACGTCAACCTGACCGGCGTATCGCGCGCCACGGCGTACCGTGAATTGACCGACCTGACCGAGCGCGGCCTGCTGGAGCGCACGGGGCAGGGCAGGGGAACGCGGTATCGGCTGGTTGACCAGCGGTGGCGCTAAAAACAGGCTGTAACGCTTTTCTGGTAAGCGCGAGCAGCTATCGATAGCGTAGCGTCGGCAAAGCGCTGCCAGCACTGTCAATCAGCTCCGTGCCGCCGCAACGCATCGTCAACCTGTTGCGTCGCCTCGATCAGGCTGGCCACCAGCCTTTCGTCGATGTCCAACAGACCCTCGTACTCGCCCAAGTTGCGCGTGTTGTGGCACTTGTCCAGCACGCGCCACACTTCTGGCCCCAGGCCCAGCGTGTGCGGCAGCACCTGAAAGACGATGTAGCGCTGGCTGGGCCGATAGCCATTGCGCCGCAAGGCCGCCAGGCACAGCGCGTGCGCGGCGTTGTAAGCCAGGTCGAAGCGGCTCTCCAATGACAGCGCCGGGTTGGCCGCGTCGTGCAGGCGCGCGCGGCCCGTGCGCAGCAGGCCGGCGGATTCGGCCGAGTCGGGCGGCTCGGCTTTCAGCGGCTTGGCCGGCCCGCTCAGGTTGAGCAGTGGGTCAATCGCCACGAAGTGCTTCCTCATCGCCCATCAGCCAGATGCGCGGCTGATCCAGCACGCGGGTGACAAAGGCGTTGTCCTGCGCGCGCCGCCGCGCCAGTTCGGCACGGGTGTACAGCGTGGGGTTGATGGTGCGGCCCAGCGTCTGCGCCGCGCCCTCCAGCGCGCTGAACACCTCGGCATAGCCCAGCGCATCGCTGACGATCAGCACGTCCACATCGCTGGCAGCCGTGTCCTGCTGCCTCGCGACCGAGCCGTAAACAAACGCCGCCGCCACCTGATCCGCCAGCGGCGCAAACGCCGCCCGCAGCACATCCGCCAGGCCCACCGTCTTCAGCACCAGCCCGCGCAGTTCGGCAAACACCGGCGACGCCGCATTGGCCTGATAGTGCTTCTGATTGCCCTGATCGCGCACCGTGACCAGCCCCGCCGCCAGCAGACTGGCCAACTCGCGCTGCACCGCCCCCGTGCCCGAGCGCGCCAGCGCGATCAGCTCGTTGGCGTAAAAGCTGCGATCCGGCGCCCCAAACAGCACCGCCAGTACGCGCTGGCGCACGGCGGGGAAGAGGGCGTCCAAGGCGGAGGTCATGGAACTCAGTTTATACCCAAAATGGGTTTGATGAAGCCCGAATTGGGGTTGGGGTTCGGTGTGCGGTAGATCGGAGGGAGCCTGGTTCAAAAAGGACCTGCTGTTTGAGCACCGATGCTGCCTCGCAGTCAGAGCTAAAAGCTGCTCCAGCGCTTGATGGACAAGCGCGAGTAGCTATAAAAAAGATACTAACCGGCGCGTCATGCGGCGCTGGGGGAGGCCGCTATAGGCAGAGTGGTCGCGCAGCACGGGGGCTCGTCAATCTCTCAAGGGCTTGCCGCTGCCCTGGGAGTTAATTTTGAGCTAACCCCAATTTCCCTTGGTCTGATCCTAATTTCCCCCCCGAGTTACCCTGACCCCGATTTACCCCTAGTTCAAGCAGTGCCTCTTTGGGCTTACGGCGTCCCATACAGTCTTGGTCAGCAAGAGTGACTCTGCAAAGCTACCTCTATAGCTTCCAACCCACTAAAGATATCGTTCGACAAAGACTTTAGTCTGTTTGGCGATGGAATTGCCGTCACTGCCTTGGGATATGGAGATGTTGAATTGAAATGCGTGTGTGCATAGTGATTTCGCAGAGGGTTAAGCTCGTTAAGTGCCGAAGTCAAGCTTGAAAATGTCGTTCCGATTGATGTTTCTACTGCTTCAAGAATTCGATATCCAACTACAGCGACAACCAATTTTTCAAAATGAGTTTGATAATGGAAGCCATGGGTTGTTTTTATATACTTTGATTCCAGCCAACTGCTGCGTGCGACTGATAACCCGCATCGAACTGAGCATTCTCGAACTAAATGGTCCATGGCTTCTTCGGTCCATCCGCACACTTCAAGAATACTGCATTTGGAAGCGAGAAGCGTCTCCTTGTTGTTTTTCGCGCTTCTAAACACTTGCTCGTAGTAGTCGAGCGTAGTATCCAGTTCAGACTTCGACAACATGTTAATTCGCAAATATCTTTTGTGATCGCTCTATTCTTTCTTTCACTTGTCGCGCACTCGTTGTGTCTATTTTTGACGAGGCTCCAGCTATTTCATAGCTATCACTAAGGTCTTTAATCTTGCGTCCCAACATGGTATTATTCATTGCCGATGCGGTGCCAAGATTTCTGCTGATTCCCACTAGAGCTGACTCTGCAAGTGTGTAGCCCACTTTTTGGATGTTCGCGGCGTCTATGCATCGTCGAATAATTTTTGCAACTTCGCCCAGTTTGTCAAGATCCGTTTTTAGTGGGTCTTGTCGGTGTATTCGCATAAATTCATTCAGAAAGCTTGGCATATTGCCTGAGTATGAATCGCTTTGAGCATTCAGCGCTAAATAGCGAACAATAAGCTCAATTGATTTAAATCGGGCGCCCTTCCCGGGAAGCAAGTTCTTCAAAAACTTCCATTCTTTATTTTCTTTTTCGAATTTTTTTATTGCGTCATTTAAGGCGCCGGAATAGATGCAATTTCGTATTTCTTGATGATTGAGTTTTGAGCCGCCTGAATTTAGTCTCTTGAATATGGTGAATAGATATTCCGAGTGGGCCTTAGACGACTGGTCGCATCTGATTACTGTTATAGGAAGCGTGAGGTTTTCAATTTTTCTGAAAAGAATTTGATTGTCTTCATCGCCTTCTTTGATTTGAATGTTGCTTTTTCCGGATATTGTCGGATTTATTTCAATCGTTCGAGTTAATCGCCATTCATTCGTCGTATCCAAAAATTTAATAATGGACGTCATGCGTTGTAATCCATCCACAACAGTCCATTTTTGAGTTTGAAAATCAAGGCTGAAGCACATGCTGGGGATAGGCAATTGCTTCATCAAAGAGTCTATGAAGATTGATTGTTCTCGCCCCGACCAGACGACATCTCTCTGGAATGTTGGTTGAATATCGAGTATTCCTTCCTTGTACATTCGAAATAGGTCGGCACATGACCGCAATTCATTAAAGGCGACAACATCCTTAGGTGGTTGGATATTTTCGAGTTCCTCGTCAGGATCTTTGTGTCTAGACTTATCTTCCATAGAAATACTCCGTTGTGCACTAAGTTACCGCGCTGTAAACCTTTATCTGCTCAGCGCACCCATGAGTCCTTCAATCCCGCAATCCGGTTGAACACCAGCTTGCCGCGCGCATGGTGATCCCGCCGGTCCGCCACAAAGAAGCCGTGCCGCTCAAACTGAAAGCGATCCTCGGGCTGCGCGGTGGCAAGCGACGGCTCCACGATGGCCTGTGCAGTGCTCAGGCTGTTGGGGTTGAGCACGGTGAGGAAGTCGCGGCCGCCGGCGTCGGGCTGTTCTTCGGTGAACAGGCGGTCGTACAGGTTGACGGTGGCGGGCAGGCCGTCGGCGGCGCCGACCCAGGTGATGACGCCCTTGACCTTGGCGCTGTCGGCGCCGGGGGTGCCGGATTTGGTGTCTTTGAGCACGGTGGCGCTGACGCTGACAATGTTTCCTGCTGCGTCTTTGATAGCGCCGGTGCATTCGATGACGTAGCCGTATTTCAGGCGCACCTTGCTTCCGGGGACCGCGTTGCCGCTGGCGTCAACGCTCGGCGGGAACAGGCGGAAGAAACCCTTGGGCGGGGTTTCTTCGTAGTCGGTGCGCTCGATCCACACTTCTTTGCCCATGCTGAACTGGCGCTGGCCCATGTCGGGGTGGTGCGGGTGCACGGGGGCGGTGCAGGGCTCCAGGTGGCCGGGGCCGAAGGCTTCGTCCCAGTTGGTGATGACGAGCTTGAGCGGCTCCAGCACGGCCATGGCGCGGGGCACAACCGGGTCGAGCGTGTCGCGCAGGGCGGCGTCCAGGGCGGCGTAGTCCGTCCAGGCGTCTCCGTTCTTGGTGACACCTGATCTTTCGGCAAACAGGCGCAGCGCCTCGGGCGTGTAACCGCGGCGGCGCAGGCCGGCCAGCGTGGGCATGCGGGGGTCGTCCCAGCCCGACACATGGCCTTCTTCGACCAACTGTCGCAGCTTGCGCTTGCTGGTGATGACGTGGCCGACGTTCAGGCGGCCAAATTCGTATTGGCGCGGGGGCGGGGCGGTCAGCAGGCCGCCTTCGGCCAGTCGTTCCAGCAGCCAGTCGTAAAACGGGCGCTGGTCTTCAAATTCCAGCGTGCAGATGCTGTGGGTGATCTGCTCCAGCGCGTCCTCGATGGGGTGCGCGTAGGTGTACATGGGGTAGATGCACCAATTGTCGCCGGTGTTGTGGTGCGTGGCGTGGCGGATGCGGTAGATGGCCGGGTCGCGCAGGTTGATGTTGGGGCTGGCCATGTCGATTTTTGCTCTCAACACCATAGCGCCATCGGCATGCTGGCCCTGCGCCATCTCGCGAAAACGTGCCAGGTTTTCAGCCGGGCTGCGGACGCGGAAGGGGCTGTTGACGCCGGGCGTGCCAAAGTCGCCGCGGTTGGCGCGCATCTGCTCGGGGGTCTGCTCGTCGACATAGGCGTGGCCAGCTTCGATGAGGTATTCGGCCGCGCGGTACATGAAGTCGAAGTAGTCGCTGGCGAAGTATTCGTGCGGCTGCTTCACGCCGGGGCGGGCGGGGTCGTCGGCAAAGTGGTGGTCCCAGCCGAGCCAGCGCACGGTGTCGCGGATGCTGTCGACGTATTCCTGCTCTTCCTTCTCGGGGTTGGTGTCGTCAAAGCGCAGGTGGCACACGCCGCCGTATTCCTGGGCCAGGCTGAAGTTCAGCCAGATGCTCTTGGCGTGGCCGATGTGCAGGTAGCCGTTGGGCTCGGGCGGGAAGCGCGTGCGCACCTTGGCCGGGTCGGGCATGCCGGCGGCGTGGCTCGGGCCGTCGCCGGGTTCGCCGCCCCAGCGGCGCTGGGCGTAGGTGCCTCGGCTCAGGTCTTCTTCAATGACCGAACGGATGAAGTTGCCGGGCTTGACGGCGTCGGGCGCAGGGGTTTTGTGGGTGGGGGCGGACATGAGGCTGATTCTAGGAGTCTGCGCGGCAGAAGGCGTCGCATCTTCTGCCGCGCAGACTCCCAGGCGGCGGGCCTCTAGCAGGCGGGCGGACAAGGGCGTCGCAGCGGCCCGCGCGCAAGCCCTGCTGTAACGTTCAGATACGCCTTTCACCTGCCAGTCGTGTGCGGTACAGGGGGTTGTCGCGTTGAATAGTCAATCGGCACCCGTGGGGTGGCGTGACAAAGCTGTAAACAACGAAGGAGTCAAGACATGCAGATGATCCAACGCATTGTGGTGGCCGGCGCCGTGGCGCTGGGCGCCCTGGGCACCGCCGGTGTGGCGCAGGCGCGCAGCGACGTGTTCTGGTCGGTCGGCGTGGGCGCGCCTGGCGTGTCGGTCGGCATCGGCAACGCGCCGGTGTACGCGGCGCCGCAGCCCGTGTATGCCGCGCCGCAGCCGGTTTACATGGCACCGCAACCGGTGTACGTGGCGCCGCAGCCCGTGTACGTGCGGCCCCGCCCGGTGTATGTGCCGCAACCCACCTATTACGCGCCGCCGCGCGTGGTGTATCGCCCCGCACCGGTCTATTACGGCCCGCCCGGCCATTACAAGCGCCATCGCCACCAGCACCAGCGCGGCTGGGGTTACTGACGCGCGCTGACCCACGCGGCCCCGCCGCGTGACGAGAGGTTCTCCCCCACCGGAAGAAGCGCCGTCAAGCGCTGCGCCGGTTTCTCCAAGGTGACCACCCTTGAGGCCCACTGCCCTTGCGGGACGTGGGCTTTTTTCTGTGTGCGGCGCAGACTCCTAGCTACATGGCCTTGAACAGGTGCGCGTGCAGCCGGCTGACGGCCAGCGTCTCGCCCACGCCGCGCACGCGCAACTGCAGGCGCCCGGCCTCGTCGCGCTGCACCTGGTCGATGGCGTCGGCGCGCACCAGCGTGCTGCGGTGAACCTGCCAGAACTGCTGCGCGTCCAGTTGCGGCTGCAGCTCTTTCAGCGGCGTGCGCAGCAGGTGTTCGCCCGTGGCGGTCAGCACGCGCACGTACTTGTCGGCGGCCTGCAGCACCAGCACGTCGTCGAGCGGCACCATGCGGATCACGCTGCCGCCGCTGCCCGGCGCGCTGACGGCCAGTTGCCGCAGCGGCGGCTGCGCGGGCGTCGCCGGCCCGGGCTGCAGGCTGGCCAGCAGGCGGCGCAGCTGGTCGGCGGTGGCGTCCAGCGCGGCGGGGTGGGCGGATGCTCCTGAATCAATAGCTGCCTGCGCAGAATGGGCCAGCGCCAGGCGCATTTTTTGCACCGTTTTTTGCAGTCGCGCCGGCTGCACCGGCTTCAGCACGTAGTCGATGGCCTGGGTCTCGAAGGCCTGCACCGCGTACTGGTCGTAGGCGGTGACGAAGGCCAGCGCAGGGAAGGGGCGCTCGCCCGCGGCGTCCCACGCGTCGGCCAGTTCGGCGGCGGCGTCCAGTCCGCTCAGGCCCGGCATGCGGATGTCGAAGAACAGCACGTCAGGCTGCAGGCACAGGGCCTGTTGCACGGCGCTGGCGCCGTCGCCCACGGTGGCGACGATGCGCAGCTCGGGCCAGGCGCGCGCCAGTTCGGCCGCCAGGGCGGCGGCCAGCAGCGGCTCGTCTTCGGCGATCAGGGCGGTGGGGCTTGAATTCATGGCGGATCAAGGGGCAAGCGCGGTGCGGGGCAACGGCGGCGCGGCGCGGGGCAGGCCGAACCAGGGCCTGAGCATGTCCACGCGGCGAATGGCTTCGTAGCCGGCCCAGCTCAGCAGCAAGGTCACGGCCACCAGCACCGGGCCTTCGCGCAGCGGCGGCCAGGCCAGGGGCAAAAGCACCCAGGCGGCCAGCAGCAGAATGGTCTGGTGCAGGATGTAGACCGGAAACACGGCCTCGTTCAGGCGCGCGCGCCAGGCGCCGTCGCGGTTCATGTAGCGCCGCGCGTAGCCCAGCGCCGCGACCAGCGCGCCCCACTGCAGCGTGGCAACCACGGCATGGCCCGTCCAGCCGCGCGGCTGCCCCAGCACCAGCGCCGCCCAGGCCGCCAAGGCCAGGGCCAACGCGGCCTGACGCCAGCGCTGCAGCCGGGCCCAGGCGCTGCCATCTGCCGCCAGACACGCGCCCAGGCAGAACATCGACAGGTACATCGCGTGGCTGAACGGGTCGTTGAGCAGCGCATACGTCACGGGATAGCGCGGCGACAGTTGCCAGCGCAGCAGAAAGAGCCACACCGCCGGCCCCACCAGCAGGCCGGCGCCGCCCAGCGCCCGGGCCAGCCACGCGCCGCCCTGCTGCAAGGCACCGGGCCAGCGCGCCACCACGCCCAGCAGCAGCGCCGTGTACAGCCACAGATAGGGCAGAAACCACAGGTGGTTCCAGGTCGGCAGGATCATGCAGCGGCCGGCCTGGCAAAAGCGCTGGTCGTGGCTGAAGTACAGCGCCAGAAAGTCGAGATAGCTGCCCGCGTAGCCGAATTTCTGCATCACTTCCAGATACGCCTGCGGCGGCACCACCACCAGCACGCCGGCCAGCAGCGGCAGCAGCAGGCGCCGGCTGCGATGGCGCAGCAAGGGCAGCGGTGGCGCACGGCGCAGCATGAAGGCCGTGGCCGCGCCAGCGACCACGAAGATCAGGCTCATGCGCCAGGGCTCGGTCAGCTTCATCCACGGCTCCAGCGCGCGGCTGGCCAACGGGCTTTTCAGGTGAAACGGCCAGGTCACGTAATACATGCCCGTGTGATAGATCACCAGCACGGTGAAGGCGATGATGCGCAGCCAGTCCAGGAAGAACAGGCGCGGCGCGCCGGCAGCGCCTTCGTCGGATGGCGGGGTCATGGCCGGCACGGCGTCACGTGGCAGGGCGGTGGCCCACGCCGGCGGTCAGCGGCAGCGTGATGCGCACCGTGGTGCCGGCCCCAGGCTGCGACTGCACGTCAACCCGGCCCTGGCCGCCATAGGCCGAGGCGACGCGCTCGATCACCTGCGTCAGCCCGAAGCCGCGCCCGTTCGCTATGCCATCAGAAGCAGTCGGCGCATAGCCGACGCCGGTATCGGCCACTTCCAGCACCAGATGGCCGGCACCGTCGTGTGCCGCGCTGACGCGGACGGTGCCGCCGGCCACCTTGGGCTCCAGCCCGTGCTGGATGGCGTTTTCGACCAGCGGCTGCAGCAGCAGCGTGGGCACGGGCAGGTCGCGCAGGGCATCGGGCAGGTGCAGCGCCGGCTGCAGGCGTGGGCCCATGCGGATGGCCATCAGATCCAGGTAGTCGCGCAGGCGCTCGAATTCGGCCGACAGCGGGTGCAGGGTGGCGCGGCTGGCACCCAGCGTGGCGCGCAGGTAGTCGTTCAGTCGGTCCACCATGTGCTGCGCGGCGGCGGGGTCGATGCCGATCAGCGCGCGCAGGTTGGCCAGGGTGTTGAACAGCATGTGCGGCTCCAGCTGGCTTTGCAGCAGCTTGAGCTGCGCCTCGGTGGCGTCGCGCTCGGCGGCGTTCTTGGCGGCCAGCAGGTTAGCGGCCTTGCCGCGCAGGTGGAAATAGAAGGTGGCCACCGCGCCGGCGGCAATGGTGATGACCAGACCGATCTGCCCGTCGCGCGTGCTGCGCACCGCCCCGCTGCCGAACAGCCAGCCGCCCAGCGGGTAGCCCAGCACGAACCCGGCGCCAATGCCCACCGCGGCCAGCATGATGCCGCGCCAGCCCTTGGGCCAGCCGTGCCCGCCATCGCCCGCGTGGTGGCACTGGGCAGGGTCGAACAGGTGTCGACCAAATTCGATGATGGCCCAGGTGATGAGGCCGATGCACAGCGCGTTGCCGACCTGCATCCAGTACGGGTTGCGCGGCCAGATGGTGGTGGTCAGCACCGCGACCACGCAGCAGAACGCCACCACCTGCAGGAAGTGGCGGAACACCGTGGGCCAGCTGACGCGCGATATCATGGATGCTATTATTATAGTAGCTGTATACGCAGTACTGGCAAGCGCTGGCGCCGTATGTGACCAGCCATTTTGGCCGCTGCAGCGTCAGCGCGCCCTCGCGCATGCACCGCCGTGGCGCGTCGAACGGCAGCGAAGCGGGCGGGGTGCATGGCGCGATTGTGAGGGTTTCGCCTGCAGGCTATTGGCACGCCCGCACCACGGCCTGCAGCGCCGCCGGCGCCAGCGACACGCCGATGTGGTTGGCGCCCGCCACGACGGTGACGGTGGCCGGCACGCCCGCCGCGGTGAACAGCGGGGCGAACTGGTCGGGCAGGAACAGCTCGTCATCGCTGCCCACCAGCACCTGCACGGGCTGGCGCACCGCACGCAGGTCGGCCATGTAGTCCAGGCGCGGGCGGTAGTTGCTGGCCAGGTTGAAATCGTAGCGGGGCGTGAGCATGCGCTGGCCCGCTTCGTTCAGCCCGAACTCGGTGACGGGCAGGTGGTTGAGGCCCGTCACGCCCAGCCGGTTCAGCACCATCAGCGCGACGATGCGCGGCACGCCCACCGACACCCAGCCGTCCAGCCCCGGCCGCGCGGTGGGCGCGTCCTGGCCGATGAAGGGCGCCAGCAGCACGTAGCGGTCGAACAGCGTGGCGCGTCGGTCGGCGGCAAAGCGCAGCGCAAAGCCACCGCCGGCCGACAGGCCCAGCAGCATCGTGCGGCCTTGCCAGGGCGTGGCGCGCACGAAGTCTTCCAGGTCGTCCTCCAGCTGACCGATGTAGCCAATGTGCCCGCGCTGGCCCGAGCCGCCGTGCCCGCGCACGTCGAGCGACTGCACGGCGAAGCCCGCGGCGGCCAGCGCCTGCGCCAGCGGGTGCATCGACCGGCTGTCGGCCGACGAGCCGTGCAGCAGCACCACGCGCGTGCCGTTGGGTGCTGCCGTCGGCGCATAGGCCCGGTACGCCAGCGCCACGCCGTCGCGCGCGGTGGCTTGCTGCAGGGCGGGTAGGGCGCTGAAATCCACCTGGGCGAAGGGTGCGTTGATGCTGGCCAGCGGCACCACGGGGCGTGGTCCGCCCAGCCAGAGGGCCAGTGCGAGGCCAAGTACCAGCGCGGCGACCAGCAGCAGGGCGGACAGGGCGAGAAGACGTTTCATGGGCATGGTTGGGCAAGGGGCGCGGCCGATCAGGGTGGATCAGCCACCGCGCGCGATGCGCTCGCGCTCCTGCGCCACCAGCCGTTCGCGCCACGTCGCGCCGGGGCCGGCCAGCCACACCGCCGCGCCGTGAATCGCCAGGCCCAGGCCCCAGCCCAGCAAGGGGTAGACATGCCACGTCCGCCCGCCGGCCAGCGCCATGCCGGCCAGGCCCAGGTTGACGATGACGTAGATGGCCGCGTGCATGAACCAGCCCGCCTTGGCGCCGGCGCGCTTGCGGGCCAGGCGGTCGATCTGCTCGGCGGTCATGGGGGTCGAAGAGGTGTTCATGGTGGACTCCTGAAACAAGTGAAAAGAGGGGGGTCAGACCGGCACGGCCCGCGCCGCGGCCGGGCGCGCCAGGCGCAACACCCGCAGCGTGCGCGCCGCGAAAAGGCCCGACAGCAGGCCGTACAGCGTGGTCACCCCGAAGGCGAAGCCGGCATCGCGCGCCAGCGCGGGCTCCATGGCCAGTTGCACGCCGATGCAGTACTTCATCAAAAACACCGCCAGGATCAGCCCCACCGGCACCCAACTCCCCGGCAAGGTGAACGTGCGCGTGGCGGCGTCGTATGCGGCGCCGGCCGGGGGCGACAGCCGCGTGCCCAGCGCCAGCAGCGCGGCGTAGCACGCAGCCCACAGCGCCAGCAGTTCGGCCAGCCGGCCGCTGGCGCCAAATGCCGACTGCACGCCCCACAGCGCCAGTCCGCCCATGACCAGCGGCATCAGCAGCAGGCGGCCCAGGTGCACCAGGCGGGTGCGGGCGGCCGACAGGCCCAGCACCGTCAGGCCTGCCAGCACGCCCGCCACCCACAGGGGCGTGTGGCGCACGATGTCGGCGGCGGCTTCGGGGTGTTGGGCGAGCAGTTGGGTCAGCAGCATGGGAGGCTCCGGTCAGGTGGTCGATGGCGCGACTGTGCGCGGCGGCGGCGCGAACGGCGAGCGCAAAGCGACGAAATGCGGTGGGCGGGGCGCCAGATGCGGATGCGCGGTGTGAATGGCGGGCGGGCGGGTTCATCGGACGGTTTTTCTTCAACCATGCGACGCCGTCGGCCCTCGCCCTAACTTGCTCTCAGAAGGCGTTTGCTTATCCAGGCGCTGGCTGTGACGAGCTTGCCAACGTCAATAATCGTCGGCATGACTCCGCGCGCACCCACCCCCGTCGGCCGCCGCACGCTGCTGGCGGCGCTGGCCGGCGCATTCACCTTGCCGATGACCGTGACCGCCCAGGAACACCCCCAGACCGCCGCGCTGCTGCGCGCCGCACAGGCCGGCGACGTGGCCGCCATCGCCCGCGCGCTGGACGCTGGCGCGCCCCTTGAATCACGCGACGCCCGCGGGCGCACGCCGGTGCTGATCGCCACCGACGGCCACCACGTGGCGGCGGCGCGCCTTCTCATGGAACGCGGGGCCGACGTCAACGCGCAGGACGCACAGCGCGACAGCGCCTTCCTGCTGGCCGGCGCGCGCGGCTACACCGAGATCGTGCGCGCCGCGCTGGCCCACGGCGCCGACTGGCGCGTTACCAACCGCTTTGGCGGCACGGCGCTGATCCCGGCCTGCGAACGCGGCCACGTCGACACGGTGCGCGTGCTGCTGGCGACCGACATCGACGTCGACCACGTCAACCGGCTGGGCTGGACGGGCCTGCTGGAGGCGGTGATCCTGGGCAGCGGCGGCGCAGCGCACCAGGCCATCGTGCGCCTGCTGCTGGCGCGCGGCGCCCAGGTCAACCTGGCCGACCGCGACGGCGTGACGCCACTGCAGCACGCCCAGCGGCTGGGCCAGCGCGAGGTGGCCGCGCTGCTGCGCGCGGCGGGCGGGCGCTGAGCGGGGGCCACGGCTGTGTCGCTGGCTGACCCCACACCCACAGCCGGACGCAGAGGACGCAAAAAAAGACCCAGGAAATGATTCTTGTGGCTTTTCTTTTGCGTCCTTCGCGAATCCTTTGCGTCCTTCGCGTCCGGTTCCTGGTTTTCGTGGTTCGCCGCCGCTCCCGCGGCTGCATATCAGGAAAAACTGGCCCCCAGCGCTTGTAGAATAAGCGCCAGCAGCTACAAATGATGTAGCGTCAAAGAAAGAATTCGCTTGGACACCGCACTGCTGGTCAAGGCCGCGATCATGGGCATCGTGGAGGGGTTGACCGAATTTCTGCCCATCTCATCCACCGGCCACCTGATCCTGGCGGGCAGCCTGCTCGACTTCACGGGCGCCAAGGCCAAGGTGTTCGAGATTGCCATCCAGACCGGCGCCATCCTGGCGGTCATCATCGTGTACTGGCAGAAGATTCGCGACACGCTGGTGGCGCTGCCCAGCAGCCGGCAGGCGCAGCGCTTTGCGGGCAACGTGCTGATTGGCTTTGCGCCCGCCGTGGTGCTGGGCCTGCTGGCGGGCAAGGCGATCAAGGCGCACCTGTTCACGCCGCAAGTGGTGGCCACCACCTTCATCCTGGGCGCCTTCGTCATCCTGTGGGCCGAAAGCCGCCCGCAAAGCGCGGCGCGCGTGCAGAGCGTGGACGACATGACGCCGCTCGACGCGCTGAAGGTGGGCCTGGTCCAGTGCCTGGCCATGATCCCCGGCACCAGCCGCAGCGGCGCCACCATCATCGGCGGCATGCTGCTCGGGCTGTCGCGCAAGGCGGCGACGGATTTCTCGTTCTTCCTGGCCATTCCGACGCTGATCGGCGCGGGGGTTTACAGCTTGTACAAGGAACGCGCGCTGCTGTCGGCAGCCGACCTGCCGCTGTTCGCCGTCGGCCTGCTGTTCTCCTTCGTCAGCGCCTGGATCTGCGTGCGCTGGCTGCTGCGCTACATCGCCAGCCACAGCTTTGTGCCCTTTGCGTGGTACCGCATCGCCTTTGGGGTGATTGTGCTGCTGACGTGGTGGACCGGCGCGGTGGTGTGGCAGGATTGAGCGCATGAACTTTGCCGACATTCTGGCCACGCTGCCTGCCGCCGACCACCTGCGCGGCCTTGACGTGGTGGACGCCACCGGCGCCGTGGTGCACCACATTCCGGCGGCGCCGGGCAAGATGGGGTCGCTGCGGCTGTATCACGCGCTGGCCGAGCGCTTTGGCGGCGCGCTGAACGCCGACGCCGTGGCGCAGGGCATCGCGTGGTTTGCCGAGCACGTGGCCGACGCCCGCGCGCGGCCGGGCGCGCACCCCAACATCGACCTGCTGCTGGACGCGCAGACGCCCGGCAAGGGCTGGCGCCTGGTGCCGCTGGCGGCCTGACCGGCGATTGTTAGATCAATAACCCGCCAGCGCTTGTCCATCAAGCGCTGGCAGCTCATTTTTAAATAGCAAGAAAAGGGAGCGACGGGCATGAAGGGGTGGATCGCCGCGCGCCAGGCGCGCTGGCTGGGCATGCTGGTGCTGGGCAGCCTGTGGCTGCTGGCGGCGGCACAGGCGGCACCGCCGCCGCAGGCCGGCTTTACGCCCGACCCCGCCACGGTGCAGCGCTGGGGCGCTGGCTGGCGCTACCCGCAGGCCGGCTGGACGGTGCTGCACATCGAGGGCCCGCCGCGCGATCGCGGCCTGCAGCACGGCCACCTGATGGCGACCGAAATCGCGGCCCACATCCGCGCGCTGTCCGAGTTCTGGGGGCCGCAGGCGCCGGCCGCCGCGTGGGCGCAGAACCGCCGGGTGGCGCAGCGGCTGTTCGGCCAGGGCTTTCCGCCCGAGCAGATTCAGGAGATGCGCGGCATCGTCGACGGCGCCAACGCCGCCGGCGCGCGCGCGCACGGCCGCCTGCTGGACGTGCTGGACATCATCGTCCTGAACACGTCGAACGAGATCGACACCCTGCACGACGCACTGCTGGTGACGCCCAACGCGCCGCAGCTGCGCATTGCCACGCAGCAGCCGCTGGACCCGATCCTGAGCGGCGCGCACAAGCAGCGGCGCCGGCCGCAGCGCTGCAACGCCTTCATCGCCAACGGCGCGGCCACGGCGGACGGGCAGATCGTGTTTGGCCACATCACCATGTATGACCTTTACCCGGCCAACTTCTACAACGTGTGGATGGAGGTCAAGCCCACCCAGGGCTACCGCTTCGTCATGCAGTCCACGCCGGGCGGCATGCACAGCGGCATGGACTATTCGATCAACGAGGCCGGCATCCTGCTGGCCGAAACCACGCTCGACCAGGGCCCGCTGATCGACGGCGGCACGCCGCTGGCCGCGCGCATCCGCCAGGCGCAGCAGTACGCCGGCAGCATCGACGAAGCCGCCGCGCTGCTGACGAAGAACGACAACGGCCTGTGCTCCACCGAATGGGTGATGGGCGACCTGAAGCGCAACGAGATCGCGCTGCTCACGCTGGCCGGCGGCCAGAGCCGGCTGCACCGCAGCAGCCAGAACCAGTGGTTCCAGGGTGCCGAAGGCTTTTACTGGAACGACAACAACATCAAGGAACCCGGCGCGCGCCTGGCCGCCACGGCGCGGCGCGACGGGCGTCCCTCGGCCAGCGCGGCCTATATACCGTCCAAGCGCGATGAAGTGTGGCTGCGCGAATACCGCGCGCACAAGGGCAAGATCGACCTGGACTTTGCGCGCAAGCTGCTGTCCACGCCCGAAATTGTGTCGGCCTTCGGCGTCGACGCCAAGTACACCGACGCGAATCTGGCGGCGCAGCTGCACAGCTGGGGCTCGTTCGGGCCGCCCACCGGGGCGCTGTGGGCGCCCACGCCCAAGGAGGCGCGCGACCACGCCGAGATCCGCCCGCTCATCCAGAACCCCTGGACCTTGCTGACGGTGCAGCCGCCGCCGGCCGGCCCGGTCACCGCGGCGGCCGACCAGCCCCATCCGCGCCAGGCCTGGCCGTCGCCCAAGCCGGCCGATTACGTGTCGCCGCCGCCGTACTGGCGCGGCACGCTGCTGCCGGCAAGCGATGCGGACATCTGGCTGTCTACCGGCTTCGCGCGCTTCGAGCGCCTGCTGGCCGAGATGAACGCGCCGTCGCGGTCCACCCGCACGCCGCCCCACGCCCGGGACGACATCGGCGTCGAGGTGGCCTATTACCGCAGCTGGTTTGGCCGCGCCGCCCGCGCCGGGCACGACCGGCCGCTGGCGGCCACGCGCGCCGACATGGGCGACCCGCTCGGTTACCAGCTGGTGGCTGGCAAGGGCGTGCTGTTTCTGCACACGCTGCGCGGCGTGATGGGCGCCCAGGCGTTCGACGCCGCCGCGCGTGCCCTGGGCCGCGAGCGCGACGGCCAGCCGGTGAGCACGCAGCAGTTCCAGGCCTTCCTGCAGCGCCACACCGCGCGACCGTTGGGGCCGCTGTTCGACTGGTGGACGCAGCAGCCCGGCCTGCCCCTGCTGGGTGTGGCCGGGGCCGAGAGCCGTGCCGTGGGCAGCGGCTGGCAGACCGAGGTGACGCTGGACGTGTCGCGCATCGGCCCCGCGCTGGCGGTGCCGGTCACCGTCGAAACCGCTGACGGCGACGTGACGCAGACGCAGGTGTTCGACCGCGACCACCCGAGCCTCCGCATCACCACCCGCGGCAAGCCGGTGCGCGTGGTGGTCGACAAGCAGGGCACCACCGCGCGCGGAAATGGCTCGCCCTTCACCATCCTGACCATGGACGACGAGCTCGAAAACGCGCTGATCGTCTACGGCACGCAGGACGACGAGGTGGGCAACCACGAGGCCGCCCGGCTGCTGCAGACGGCGCTGCGCCGGCGCGAACACAACGTCCAGCCGCCCATCAAGTCCGACCGCGAGGCGAGCGAGGAAGACCTGCGCGGCCACCACCTGCTGCTGGTCGGCCGCCCGTCCACCAACGCCGTCAGCCAGCGGGTGGCGGCGCAATGGCCGGTGGATTTCGGGGCGCAATCGTTCGCGGTGCGCGGGCAGCGCTACACCCACCCCGAAAGCGCGGTGCTGGCCGCGGGCGACAACCCGCTCAACCCGCGCTATTCGGCGGTGCTGATCGCCGGGCTGGGCAGCCTGGGCACCTACCAGATCGTGGGCAAGTTCAGCGACGAACTGCTGGGCTATGCGCCGGTGGTCGTCGTGCCGTTCGGGCGCGAGCCGCGCGAACTGTCGCCGCCGCTGACCGAACTGACGCTGCAGCCGGTGTTTCGCTGACCCGGCGACGCGCTGGCCCGCGCAGACTCCTAGGCGCGGCCTACTTTACATTTCTTCAACGCGCGAACACGGGGTGGGGGCAGGCCCCCGCTACGATGTGTGCAGCGCTCCATCGTGCGAGGCGGCGGCCCTGCGGCCGTCTTAGGCCGCGTGGCCGTCCCGGCGCTTGCCTTGCTACACCTGCTCTATGACTGTCCAACAAACCCCGCCGCCTGACCCATTGCAAACCCCACCCCCCGCGCCGGCCCTGGCTCGGCCGCATCGTGGCGCTGCTGCTGGTGCTGGGCCTGGCCGGCAGCGCCTGGTGGCTGGTGCAGCGGGCCAAGTCGCCCGCCGCGCCGGCCGCGCGGGGTGGCGGCCCCGGTGGCGGCGGCCCGGGCGGCGGGGGTGGGCCGGGCATGGGCGGCGGCGCGGCCACGGTGGGCGTGGCGCGCGCGCGGCAGGGCGATCTGCCGGTGCTGGTCAGCGCGCTGGGCACCGTCACCCCCCGTGACCCAGGTGGTGCTGCGCCCGCAGGTGTCGGGCGTGCTGACCGAGGTGCTGTTCACCGAAGGTCAGACGGTGCAGAAGGGCCAGCTGCTGGCGCGCATCGACCCGCGCCCGTTCGAGCAGGCGCTGACGCAGGCACAGGGCGAGCGCGCGCGCATCCAGGCGCAGCTGTCGGCCGCGCGCGTCACGCTGGGGCGCTACGAAACGCTGTGGAAGCAGGACTCTATCGCCCGGCAAGACGTGGACACGCAGGCCGCACTGGTCAAGCAGTTGGAGGGCCAAGTGCAGAGCGCCACCGCCAGCGAGGGCAATGCGCGCATCAACCTGGGCTATGCGCGCATCACGGCGCCCATCGCCGGCCGCATTGGCCTGCGCGCGGTGGACCCGGGCAACATGGTGCAGGCGGGCGCCACCACCGGCATCGCCACCCTCACGCAGATGACGCCGATCGACGTCAAGTTTGCCGTGCCGCAGGACCGCGTGCCCGAAGTGCTGGCGGCGCAGCGCACGGGCGCCTTGCCCGTCCAGGCGCTGGGCGGCACGCGCGAAGACGTGCTGGCCGCCGGCCGCTTCCTGACGCTGGACAACGTCATCGACACCGCCACCGGCACACTGCAGGCCAAGGCCCGCTTCGACAATGCGCAGGGCCAGCTGTTTCCCAACCAGTTCGTCAACGTGCGCCTGCAACTGGGCGCGACGCCGGGGGTGCTGGTGCCGGTGACGGCGGTGCGCACCGGGCCGGACGGCGATTACGTCTACGTGGTCGACGCCGAGCGCGTGGCGCACATGCGGCCCGTCAAGCGCGGCGGCGCGACGGTGGACGAGGTGCTGGTCACTTCCGGGGTGCAGGCGGGCGAGACCGTCATTACCGAAGGGGGCGACCGTGTGAAGGACGGCGGCCGGGTCTCGCTGGCGGGCGAACGGCCGATGGGCCGCGCATCCGGCGCGCCCGGTGCGCGCGGGCCGCGCGGGGGGGGCCAGCGGTGCGCCCGCGGCCGCCGGCGCGCCGCCCGCCAGCGGTGCCGCGCCGGCCCGGCCCCCTGCCTCGGGCGAACGGGCTGCGGCCCCGGCCCCGGCAAGGGCATCGCCGCCCGCACCGCAGCCGGCGGAACCGTCCGCGTCGGCGCCCGCCGCGCCCGCCAGTGGCGCCTGGCTGCAGCGGCTGCCGCCCGAACTGCGCGAGAAGGTGCTGGCCATGCCGCCCGAAGAACGCCGCACCTACCTGGAGATGCTGCGCGAGCGACGCCGTGCGCGCGAGGCGCAGCAGGGCGCGCAGTAAGCCGGCACGGCAGGCGCCGCGCTTGAGACCATGAATCCATCCCGCCTTTTCATCCAGCGCCCCGTCGCCACCGGGCTGCTCATGCTGGCGATCGTGCTGTCGGGCCTGCTGGGCTTGCGTTTTCTGCCGCTGGCGGCGCTGCCGCAGGTGGATTACCCGACGATCCAGGTGCAGACGCTGTACCCCGGCGCCAGCCCCGACGTGATGAGCCGCACCGTCACCGCCCCGCTGGAACGGCAGCTGGGCCAGATGGCCGGCCTGACGCGCATGAGCAGCACCAGCGCGGCCGGCGTGTCCATCGTCACGCTGCAGTTCGCGCTGTCTGAATCGATGGCATCGGCCGAGCAGCAGGTGCAGGCGGCCATCAACGCCGGCGGCTCGCTGCTGCCGGCCGATCTGCCGGCGCCGCCGGTCTACGCCAAGGTCAACCCGGCGGACGCACCCATCCTGACGCTGGCCATCAGCTCGGACAGCCTGCCGCTGACCGAGGTGCAGAACATGGTCAACACGCGGCTGGCGCAGAAGATCAGCCAGATCAGCGGCGTGGGCCTGGTCACGCTGGCGGGCGGGCAGCGCCCGGCGGTGCGCGTGCAGGGCAACCTGGAAGCCCTGGCCAGCATGGGCCTGGGGCTGGATTCGATCCGCAGCGCCATCAGCGGTGCCAACGTCAGCAGCGCCAAGGGCAGCTTCGACGGCCCCAAGCGCGCCTACACCATCAACAGCAACGACCAACTGCTGACGGCCGAGCAATACCGCGAACTGATCGTCAGCTATCGCGCCGGCGCGCCGGTGCGGCTGAAGGATGTGGCCGAGGTGATCCCGGGGTCTGAAAACAGCCGCCTGGGCGCGTGGGCCGCCATCCACCCGGACGGCGCCGCGCGCGCCAGCGCTGCCGCGGCGTCCGCGCCCGGTGAAGGCGGCTTCAGGCCGGCCATCATCCTGAACGTGCAGCGCCAGCCCGGCGCCAACGTGATCGCCACGGTGGACGCCATCCAGCGCCAGCTGCCCGAACTGAAGCAGGGCCTGCCCGACAGCGTGCAGGTGGCCGTGCTGACCGACCGTACGCAAGGCATCCGCGCGTCGGTGCGGCACGTGCAGTTCGAGCTGGTGCTGGCGGTGGTGATGGTGGTGCTGGTGATCTTCCTGTTCCTGCACAGCCTGCGCGCCACGCTCATAGCCTCCATCGCGGTGCCCATCTCGCTGGTGGGCGCGGCGGGGGTGATGTACCTGCTGGGTTTCTCGCTCAACAACCTGACGCTGATGGCGCTGACCATCGCCACCGGCTTCGTGGTGGACGATGCCATCGTGGTGATTGAAAACATCGCCCGCCATCGTGAGATGAACAAGTCGCCATGGCAGGCCGCCATCGACGGCGCGGGCGAGATCGGCTTCACCATCATCTCGCTCACCGTGTCGCTGGTGGCGGTGCTGATTCCGCTGCTGTTCATGCAGGAGGTGATCGGCCGGCTGTTCCGCGAATTCGCGGTGACGCTGGCGCTGACGATCCTGATTTCGGCGCTGGTGTCGCTGACGCTGGTGCCCATGATGTCGGCGCGCTGGCTGGAGCCGCTCGACCACGCGCAGACCCGCTTCGGTGCCGCCATGCAGCGCGGCATCGACCGCGTGATCGCGCAGTACGACCTGGGCCTGCGCTGGGTGCTGGCCCATCAGCCGGTGATGCTGCTGCTGGCCGTGGGCACGCTGCTGCTGACGGCGCTGATGTACTGGGCGATTCCCAAGGGCCTGTTCCCCACCCAGAGCACGGGCCAGCTGCAGCTGCGCGTGCAGGCGCCGGCCGACGTCTCGTTCGACCGCATGGCGGCGCTGCAGGGTGCGGCGGCCGAGGCGGTGCTGCACGACGCGGCGGTGCAGTCGGTCAGCTCGGTGGTCGGCGTGGACGCCGCCAACAACACCATGCTGAACAACGGGCGGCTGGTGGTCAACCTGCGCCCGCGCGGCGTGTTCGGCGAATCGCAGGCCGCCATCATGCAGCGCCTGGCGCAGGCGGCCGAGCGCAGTGCGCCCGGCACCACGGTGCTGGTGCAGCCGACGCAGGACCTGACGGTGGACAGCGAAAGCGGCGCCACCGAATACCGCTTCGCCCTGGAAGGCGTGGACACCGCCGAAGTCGACGCCTGGGCCCAGCGCCTGGCCGCGCGCCTGCGCACCTTGCCCGAACTGCGCGGCGCCACCACCGACGCCGGTGCGCAGGGCAAGGCGGCCTTCGTGCGGGTCGACCGCGACAACGCCTCGCGCCTGGGCATCACCGCCAGCAGCATCGACGACGCGCTCTACAACGCCTTTGGCCAGCGCATCGTCTCGACCATCTTCACCGAGACCAACCACTACCGCGTCATCCTGGAAGCGCAGCGCGACGAGGGCGCCAGCCTGCAGGCGTTGATGAACCTGCCGCTGCGCACGTCGGGTGGCGGCACCACGCCGCTGTCCAGCATCGCCAGCATCGTGGAACAGCCGGCGCCCCTGCAGGTGACGCGCGTGGCGCAGTACCCCGCCGCCAAGGTGGGGTTCGACCTGGCCCCCGGCGTGTCGCTGGGCGCGGCGGTCAAGGCCATCCAGGCGGCGGCGCAGGCCGAAGGGCTGCCGCCGGGCGTCACGCTGCGCATGACCGGCTCGGCCGGTGCGTACGAAGGCTCACTGTCGAACCAGCTGTGGCTGATTCTGGCGGCGCTGGTGTGCGTCTACATCGTGCTGGGCGTGCTGTACGAGAGCTATGTGCACCCGCTGACCATCCTGAGCACGCTGCCGTCGGCCGGCGTGGGCGCGTTGCTGGCGCTGTGGGTCACCGGGCATCCGCTGGACATTGTGGGCATCATCGGCCTGATCCTGCTGATCGGTATCGTGAAGAAGAACGCGATCATGATGATCGACTTCGCGCTGGACGCCGAGCGCCACCAAGGCATGTCGCCGCAGGACGCGATTCACCAGGCGGCGCTGCTGCGCTTTCGCCCGATCCTGATGACGACGCTGGCAGCGCTGGCGGCGGCGCTGCCGATGATGCTGGCGTTTGGTGACGGGGCCGAATTGCGGCGGCCGCTGGGGTTGGCGATCTTTGGTGGGCTGGTGTTGTCGCAACTGCTGACGCTGTTCACGACGCCGGTGATTTACCTGTGGTTTGATCGGTTGGGGGCGCGGGTTCGGGGTGGGGCGGGGGAGCGTGTGGGGGTGGGGCATGCTTGATTCAGCGCCCTCTATTGCTCCTGAAATGGTAGCTTGTGGCGCTGATGGGGTAAGCGCTGGGCTGGTTTTTGGTTTGTTTTTTGGGGATGCGCCGTCGGCCGGGATGTGCGCCCGGCGGCGTAGTCACTTTCTTTGTCTCGCCAAAGAAAGTAACCAAAGAAAGGCGACCCCACTGGCTGCGACCCTTCGCTGCGCTGCGGGCAACCTGCGGTGCTCGCGGCCGGGGTGCGCTGCGGAACTCACTGCGCGCTTGCAGCGCTTCGTTCAGACAGCCGCAGCGAGTCAGAGCACGAAGCGAATGCATCCTGCGGTGCATTCGCGCACCCCGCCCGCTGCGCTCCTCGGCGCATCCAGAGGGGAGGGGAAAACCGCACGGGCCATCGCTGCGCTCGGCCGTTGGTTGCTCCCTCTCCTGAATGCGCGAGGCAGCCGAGCACATGAGCCGAGGGCCGAGCGCTGCGATGGCCCGTTTGGACTTGACCTCCCCTCTGGCCGTGCCGAGAAGCGCAGGGCGTGGGGCGGGCGCGGCAGCGCAGCATGCCGCGCTTCGTGCTCTGACTTGCTGCGGCTGTCTGAGCGAAGTGAACGCAGTGAACAAAGCGAGTTCCGCAGCGCCGCCCCGCGCCCGAGCATCGCAGGTTGCCCGCAGCGCAGCGAAGGGACACGGCCAGTGGGGCCGCCTTTTCTTTGGTTACTTTCTTTTGGCGGAGCAAAAGAAAGTGACTGCGCCGCCGGGCGCACATCCCGGCCAGCAGCGCTTCCCCGCCGGCGCGCCCGAGAGGTCCGCGCATGAACCTCTCCCGCCCCTTCATCCAGCGCCCCGTCGCCACCGTCCTCCTCACCCTCGGCATCGCCCTGGCCGGCATCGTCGCCTTCTTCCTGTTGCCCATCGCACGCCTGCCGGCGGTGGACTTTCCGGTCATCAGCGTCAGCGCCAGCCTGTCCGGCGCCAGTCCGTCCGACATGGCCCGCAGCGTCGCCACGCCGCTGGAGCGCTACCTCGGCATCATTCCCGGCGTCAATGAAATGACGTCGTGGAGCAGCACGGGGCAAAGCCGCGTCACGCTGCAGTTCGACCTCAACCGCAAGATCGACGACGCCGCGCGCGAAGTGCAAGCCGCCATCAACGCGGCGCGCGTGGACCTGCCGGCCACGCTGCGCAGCAACCCGACGTATCGAAAGCGCAACCCGGCCGCGCAGCCCTTCCTGATCCTGGCGCTGACGTCGGACACGCGCACGCCGGGGCAGGTGTACGACGCGGTCAGCAACGTCGTCAGCCAGCGCCTGCAGCAGGTGCCGGGCGTGGGCGATGTCGAACTGGGCGGCGGGTCGCTGCCGGCCGTGCGGGTCGAGCTGAACCCCTTCGTGCTGAACGACCTGGGCATCAGCAGCGAGGACGTGCGTGCCGCCATCCAGGCCAACAACGCCAACCGGCCCAAGGGCATCGTCGAGGCAGGCACCCACGAGACCGGGCGCGCGCTGCAGATACTGACGCCGCCGCCGGGGCTGCGCGCGGCGTATTACAAGGACCTCATCGTCGCATCGCGCGGCGGCGCGCAGGTGCGGCTGGGCGATGTGGCGCGGGTGGTCGACAGCGTGGAGAACACCCGCACGCGCGGCATGTTCAACGGCAAGCTCGCCATCGTCGTGACCGTCACGCAGCAGCCGGGCGCCAACCTGATCGAGACGGCGGACGCCATCATGGCGCTGCTGCCTGGGCTGCGCGCGCAGTTGCCGCAGGACATTGCGCTGGACGTCGCCATCGACCGCACCGGCATGATCCGTTCGTCGGTGCGCGAGGTGCAGCTGACGCTGGTCATCTCGATCCTGCTGGTGGTGGTCGTCGTCGGCCTGTTCCTGCGCAACCTGCGCTCGGCGCTGATTCCCGGCGTGGCGACGGTGGTGTCGCTGCTGGGCACCTTTGCCGTGATGTACCTGCTGGGTTATTCGCTCAACAACCTGACGCTGATGGCGCTGACGGTGGCCACCGGATTCGTGGTGGACGACGCCATCGTGGTGCTCGAGAACATCTCGCGCCACCTTGAACAAGGCGTGCCGCGCAGGGAAGCCGCGCTGCGCGGCGCGCGCGAGGTCGGCTTCACGGTGCTGACGATCAGCCTGTCGCTGGTGGCGGTGTTCATCCCACTGCTGTTCATGGGCGGCGCGGTCGGCCGCATGTTCCGCGAATTCGCGATGACGCTGTCCATCGCGGTGGCGATTTCGCTCGTCATCTCGCTCACCACCACGCCGATGATGTGCGCCATGCTGCTGCGCCACCGGCACGACGGGATCGATGCGTCGGCCGCGCCGCGCCGCGCCGGCGCCATCCGCCGCGGCCTGGAGCGCGCGCAGGCCGCGCTGCAGCGTGGCTACGGCCGCGCGCTCGACTGGTCGCTGGCCGCGCCGTGGACCGTGATGACCGTGCTGGCCGCCGTGGTGGCGCTCAACGTGTACCTGTTCATCGCCATTCCCAAAGGCTTCTTTCCTGAGCAGGACAACGGCCAGTTGCAGGGCGGCCTGCGCGCCGACCAGAGCATCTCGTCCAGCGCGCTGGCCGACAAGCTGCAGCAGGCGGTCGACATCGTGCGGCGCGACCCGGCGGTGCAGACGGTGGTGGGTTTTTCGGGCGGCGGCGGTGCGGGCGGCGGCTTTTTGTCGGCGTCGCTCAAGCCGACCAGTGAACGCAAGGAAAGCACGCGTGAAGTCATCAACCGCCTGCGCCCGCAGCTCAACCAGATCACCGGCCTGCGCGTGTTCCTGAACCCCGTGCAGGAACTTCGCATGGGCGGGCGCAGCAGCAACAGCACCTATCAGTTCACGCTGAAGGCCGACAACCAGGCCGACCTGAAGACCTGGGTCAAGCGGCTGTCCGAACAGATGAAGCTGGACCAGCGCCTGACCGACGTTGACGACGACCAGACCGAGAACGGCGTGGAGACCTTCATCGACGTCGACCGCGACCGTGCGTCGCAGCTGGGCGTGACCACCAGCGCCATCAACAGCGCGCTCTACAACGCCTTCGGCCAGCGCAGCGTGGCGACCATGTACGCCGACGTGAACCAGTATTCGGTGGTGATGGAATGGGCGCCCGAATTCGCCAAGTCGCCCGTCGTGCTGCGCGACACTTTCGTCCCCGCGGGCCGCATCAGCACGGCCGCCAGCGCCAATGCCGCGGTGGCGACGACCGGCGGCGCCTCGTCGTCGGCGACAACGGCCGCGTCGACTGCAACGGCAGCGGCGGCGGTGTCGGCCAACCCCGCCTTGCGCAGCGCGTCGACGGGGCAGCCGCTGTCGGCGCAGGAGAGCCGCATGGTGCCGCTGTCGGCCTTTGCCACGGTGCGCGAACGGGCGGTGGCGACGTCGGTCGGGCACGACGGCGGCGAGCTGTCGAGCACGCTGTCGTTCAACCTGGGCGACGGCGTGTCGCTGGAAGAGGCGCGCCGCGCCGTGCGCGAAGCCGAGGCCGCCATCGGCATGCCCAATAACGTGCGCGGGCAGTTCAGCGGCGCGGCGGCCGAAGCGCAGAAGCAGCAGTCCGAACAGACGATGCTGATCATTGCCGCCATCGTGGTGATCTACATCGTGCTCGGCATCCTGTACGAAAGCCTGATCCACCCGCTGACGGTCCTGACCACGCTGCCGTCGGCGGGCTTCGGCGCGGTGTTCTCGCTGCTGGCGATGAAGCTGGAGTTTTCCATCATGGCGCTGATCGGCGTGTTCCTGCTGATCGGCATCGTCAAGAAAAACGCCATCCTGATCATCGACTTCGCGCTGGAAGCCGAGCGTTCGCGCGGGCTGACCGCCGCGCAGGCCGCGCGCGAGGCGGCGCTGATGCGCTTTCGGCCGATCATGATGACCACGCTGGCGGCGGCGCTCGGCGCGCTGCCGCTGGCCATCGGTTTTGGCGTGGGTGCCGAGCTGCGCCAGCCGCTGGGCGTGACCATCATTGGCGGCCTGCTGGCCAGCCAGTTGCTGACGCTGCTGACCACGCCCGTGGTCTACGTGCTGCTGGATCGGCTGCGCCAGCGCGCGGCGAACGAGGCGCACCTGGCGCGGGGGGCGGCATGAGCTACGGCCTGATCCGCCTTCGGCGTCTTTCCCCTTGGCCGGATGCGCGGCCCTGTGTTCGGCGCACCCATTACGTAAGGCGGGCATTCATGTCCGCCGTCGGCCTTTGCCATGAATGACTATCAAAAACATAGCTACATGCGCTTGCCCCATCAGCGCAGGGCGCCCAAAAGCCTTGCAGCCGCGGTCGCCGCAGCCTGCCTGCTCAGCGCCTGCTCGCTGACGCCCAAGACGGCCATGGAACCGATGCCGGTGCCGATGGCGTGGAAGACCGCCGCGCCCGCCGCCGGCTGGGTCAGTGCCGACCAGGCGCGCGCCTGGGCGCAGGGCCAATGGTGGCGGCTGTTCGACGACCCGGTCCTGCACGGGCTGGTCGAGCGGGTGGACTTGTCCAACCAGAACCTGAAGGCCGCGGCCGCCAACGTCGCGCAGGCGCAGGCGCTGCTGCGCCAGCAGCAGGCCGAGCTGCTGCCGCAACTGGGCGCGCAGCTGGGCCAGCAGCGCAGCGGCGGCGACAACCGCGCCACCACCGGCTCGGCCAGCCTCAACCTCAACGCCAGCTGGGCGCCCGATGTGTGGGGCCGCATCGCCAGCGCGGTCGACGCCCAGTCGGCCAGCGTGCAGGCCAGCCAGGCCGACCTGGCCGGCGCGCGCCTCAACGCGCAGGCCAGCCTGGCCGCGGCCTACTTCGCGCTGCGCGAGGCCGACGCCGAGATCGCGCTGATGGACGAGATCATCGCCAGCTACCAGCGCAACGCCAAAATCACGCAGAACCGCTACGACGTGGGCGTGGTGCCGCGCACCGACACCTTCCAGGCGCAGAGCACGCTGCGCAACGCCCAGGCCACGCGCGTGGCGCTGCAGCGCAGCCGCGCCACCTACGAACACGCCATCGCGTTGCTGGTGGGCGAGGCGCCGGCGGGCTTTTCGCTGGCGCCCGCGCCCTGGGTGGCCGCGGCGCCCGCGGTGCCGACCGAGCTGCCGTCGCTGCTGCTGCTGCGCCGCCCCGACATCGCCGGTGCGGAACGCGCGGTGACGGCGGCCAATGCGCAGATCGGCGTGGCGCGCAGCGCGTACTTTCCCAACCTGAGCCTGAGCGCCGGCCTGGGCGCGGGCGGCTCCAGCCTGGCCAACCTGGTGTCGGCGCCCAGCCTGCTGTGGTCGCTGGGCGTGGCGCTGGCGCAGACGGTGTTCGACGCCGGCGCCCGCGACGCCCGGTTGGCGCAGACGATGGCCGCGCGCGACGCCGCCGTGGCGCGCTACCGCCAGGCCGCGCTGAACGGCATGAAGGAAGTCGAGGACCAGCTGAGCGCCCTGGCCACGCTGGCCGCGCAGACCGAGCACGTGCGCGCCGCCGCCGAAGCGGCCGAACGCATCGAACAGCAGCAGATGAACCGCTACCAGTCGGGCCTGACGTCGTACACCGACGTCGTGACGGCGCAAGCCAGCGCGCTCAGTGCGCGCCGCAGCCTGCTGCAGTTGCAGCAGCAGCGCCAGCAGGCGGCGGTGTCGCTGATCCAGGCGCTGGGCGGCGGCTGGCAGGCGCCGTGGACGGTGACGCCTGCGGTGGCCGAGTGACGGTCATCCGCGCCGTTCACGCATCGCGTCGCTGCGGGGCGGACGAGACGCCAGTTTGACGCCGCACCATTGTGGGCGCCGTGCTTTCACGGCACCATGCGGTGCATGAACCCGACAGAAAACGCCTTGCGGCCCCCACTGGACGCCGCCGCCGTCGCCCACCTGCAGCAATGGGTGGGCCGCACCGAAGAAACCCCCGACGACATTGCCGCGGCGCCGCTGCGCGGGCTGTCGGCCACGCTGGACCGCGACGATCCGGCGCCGCAAAAGGGCACCCAGGTGCCGCCGCTGGGCCACTGGCTGTACTTTCTGCCGCACGCGCCGCAAAGCCAGCTGGGCGACGACGGCCACCCACGCCGTGGCGGTTTTCTGCCGCCGGTGCCGCTGCCGCGCCGCATGTGGGCGGGCGGGCGCCTGCAGTGGGCGCCAGGCAACCCGCTGCGCGTGGGCGACGCCGCGCGCAAGGTCTCGCGCATCGAATCGGTCACGCACAAGAACGGGCGGTCGGGCGAGATGGTGTTTGTGCTGGTCCGGCACGAAGTGCACAACCAAAGCGGCCTTTGCCTGACCGAGGAGCACGACATCGTCTACCGCGCCGCCGCGCGCCCCGGCGATCCCCCGCCTGCGCCGGTGGCGGTCGACGCCGCGCCGGCGTGGCGGCGGCAGATCAACCCCGACGACGCGTTGCTGTTCCGCTACAGCGCGCTCACCTTCAACGGCCACCGCATCCACTACGACCGCCGCTACGTTACGCAGGTCGAGGGCTATCCGGGCCTCATCGTGCACGGCCCGCTGATCGCCACGCTGCTGACCGACCTGGTGCGCCGGCACGAAGCCCTGGCAGTGCTGGAGCGCTTCAGCTTTCGTGCCGTGCGTCCGCTGTTCGACGGGCATCCGTTCTTCGTCTGCGGCCAGCCGTCGGACGACGGCCGCCACGTCCGGCTGTGGGCGCAGGACCACGAAGGCGCGCTGACCATGCAGGCCGAGGCCGACCTGGCCTGGGTGCTCTAAGGCGACGCTGAACAAGCCCTCGCGGCGCTGGCATCTGTGGATTTGGGCGGTCTGCGGCGTTGCAAATCCTCGCCATAGCCCAAGCTATGGCTGCGGTTTGCGCCTTGCATCCCATCCCAAACTACAGCGCCAGCCTCCGCGCGGACTTATTCAGCGTTGCCTTAAGGGCTTCGCGCGTCTGGCGTTCGCCCAGCGCTTTGTATACACTTTGCGCCAGATCGCAGCGGTGCCCTGGCGCCCGCGCAGCCGGCTGGCTGCAGCGCCCGATGCGCGATCGACCTGAACGGCTTGCAGCGCCCGCGGTGGCGAGCCCTCTTGCATAGGACATCGTTCATGGAAGCCTACCTGCTCGACTGGGCCAACCTGCTGCTGCGCTGGCTGCACGTCGTCGTCGCCATCGCCTGGATCGGCTCATCGTTCTACTTCGTCTTTCTCGACAACAACCTGCTGGCGCCCACCGCCGACGACCTGAAGAAGAAGGGCGTGGACGGTGCCATGTGGGCCGTGCACGGCGGCGGGTTCTACAACCCGCAGAAGTACATGGTGGCGCCCAAGGGCGGCATCGACAGCAAGCTGCACTGGTTCTACTGGGAAAGCTATTCGACCTGGCTGTCGGGCTTTGCGCTGTTCTGCGTGCTGTACCTGTGGAACGCCAGCGCCTTCCTGGTCGACCGGCAGGTGCTGGACTGGTCGCCCGCCGCGGCCGGCCTGGCGGCGGTGGCCTTTCTGGTCGGCTTCTGGGTGGTGTACGACGCCATCTGCCGGGTGTTTGGGTTCCGTCCCAACGGCGAGCGCATCGTCGGCGCGCTGCTGATCGTGGTGGTGGCGTTCTCGGCCTGGCTGGCGTGCCACCTGTTTTCGGGCCGCGCGGCGTTCCTGATCGTCGGCGCCATGCTGGCCACGGCCATGAGCGCCAACGTGTTCTTCTGGATCATCCCCGGCCAGCGCAAGGTGGTGTCCGCCATGACGTCGGGGCAGCCCTACGACGCCAGCGCACTGGCCATTCACGGCCAACGCGGCAAGCAGCGCAGCGTGCACAACACCTATTTCACGCTGCCCGTGGTGTTTGCCATGCTCAGCAACCACTACAGCTTTCTCTACAGCCACCCGCAGCGCTGGCTGGTGCTGTGTCTGATGATGCTGGCCGGCGCGCTGATCCGCCAGTTCTTCGTGCAGCGCCACGGCTGGCACCACGGGCGCGCCGCCAATCCGTGGCCGTACGCGGCGGCCGGCGTGCTGGTGCTGCTGGGCGTCATGGCCTGGCTGCGTCCGGCGCCGGCGGCGGTGGCCGCGGTGCCCGCCACCGTCGATTACGCGCAACTGCGGCCCATGATCGAGCAGCGTTGCCAGTCGTGCCACGGTGAAGCGGTGCAGATGAAGAACCTGCGCTTCGATTCGCAGGCCGCCGTCGAGCAGCACGCGCAGCAGATCTACCAGCAGGTGGTGGTCACGCGCGCCATGCCGTTGTCCAACGCCACGCAGATGACCGACGGCGAGCGCGCCATGGTGGCCCGCTGGTTTGAGGCGCAGGCTCGGCGCTGACAACAAAGCCGGCACAGGGCCGGCGGTGGGGCGAGGGCAGGGCGGCGTCAGGCCGACGCCGTGCCGTCGGGCGAGGCCTTGCGGCCCAGGCTGGTTTTCAGCCAGCCCTTCTTCGGCTCGGTCGCGGCGGGCGCCGGCAGCAGCAGTTGCGCGCTTTGCGCCACGCGCACACAGTCGCGGATGTGCTGCTCGCCCAGGTAGCGCAGCGCGGCATAGCCCAGCGCGCCCGACACCAGCTGCCCGGCAATCGGCACGTAGCGCGTGGCCTGCGCCACCGTCAGCCGCTTGCCCAGCAGCCGCGCAAAGCGCATCACCAGGTCGCGCGTGACCAGCCGGCCGACGACGATCGAACCGACGACCGCCGCGGCCTTCTGCACGCGCTCTTTTTCGCCCGCGTCCAGCTGCGCGATCTGGTGCGGCGCCAGGCCGAACTCGGCGTTGATCTTGGGCAGCAGCTGCGTCAGCATGGCCGCGTCGACCGCCCAGTCCAGCCCCGGCAAGGGCACCGCGCCGGCCACGCCGGCCGCCAGCGCGCGGCGGCCCAGCAGCTTGCGGCTGCGCAGCACGGCTGCTTCCAGCTGCGTGTTGCCGCGGGCCAGTTCCAGCGCGTCGGGTTTGCTGCGTGATGCCATGGCGATGCGGTGCTGTCGGTGGTGCGGATCAGCCGCGCTTGGTGACCATACCGTATATCAGCAGCACGATGATCGCGCCGACGATCGAGCCGATCCAGCCCACGGGGCCGGTCATGCCCAGCGCGTTGGCGCCAAACTGGCCGACGATGGCGCCCACGATGCCCAGAATGGTCGTCATGATCATGCCCATGCTCTGGTTGCCCGGCATGATGGCGCGGGCCAGCAGGCCGACGACGAACCCGACGATGATGGTGACGATGATGCCCATGGTGTGTACCCCTTCCCGGTGGTGTTGATGACCGGGGCACTGTAACGCCGATCGGGCCGCCGGCCCAAGCCCGGCGCGCAAATTGCGGCGTTGGCCTACATGGCGGCTCAGGCGGCTTCGATGGCCTCGATCTGGCTCGTCAGGCTCAGCCACTCGTCTTCCAGCGCGGCGATGTCGGCCGCCACGGCCTTCAGCCGGCGGGCGGCCTCGGCGATGTCGGCGGGCGCCAGTGGCGTGGACAGGCGCTCTTCCAGCCCCGCCTGCTCGGCGGCCAGGGCCTGCATGCGCTGCTCGGCCTGCTGCAGCGCGCGCTTCAGCGGCTTCGTGCGGTCGGCCAGCTGCTGGCGGCGCTGCGCTTCCAGCCGGCGCTGTTCGGCGGGGTTGAGCGCGGGCACCGCGGGTTTTGCATCATTCAGGCCGCTGGCGCTGTCCGGATCTGCGCTGGCAGCTATGGTATTGGAAGCAAGCTGGGCACTGTGGGCCTCGCGCGCCTGGCGTGCCTGATCGATCAGGTAGCGCTGGTAGTCCTCCAGATCGCCGTCGAACGGCGCCACGCCGCCGCGCGCCACCAGCCAGAATTCGTCGCACACGCTGCGCAGCAGCGCGCGGTCGTGGCTGACCAGCATGACGGTGCCTTCGAACTCGTTCAGCGCCACCGCCAGCGCCTCGCGCGTGGCCAGGTCCAGGTGGTTGGTGGGCTCGTCCAGCAGCAGCAGGTTGGGGCGCTGCCAGACGATCATGGCCAGCACCAACCGCGCCTTTTCGCCGCCGCTGAACTGGCCCACCGGCTGCAGCACCATCTCACCCGGGAAATTGAAGGTGCCCAGGAAGTTGCGCAACTGCTGCTCGCGCGCGGCCTCGGTGTTTTCCTGGCCGGTGTCGCGCGCCAGCCGCACCATGTGTTCCAGCGGCGTGCTGCCGGGGTGCAGCACGTCCAGTTCCTGCTGGGCGAAGTAGCCGATGCGGAGGCCCTTGCCCTCGGTCAGCTGGCCGGTCAGCAGCGGCAGGGTACGCGCCACCGTCTTGACAAAGGTGGACTTGCCCTGGCCGTTGGCGCCCAGGATGCCGATGCGCTGGCCCGCCAGCACGCTGCGCGTGACGTCGGTCAGGATGACGCGGTCCCCCGGCTGCAGCTCGGGCGGCCATTCGCCGCGCGCCATCAGCGCGGCGCGCAGGGCGTTGGACGTGGCGTATTCGGGCAGCGGGGCTGAGCCGTCTTTTTCCTGCCCGGCGCTTGCTGTATCTGCGGCGGCAGCTTCTGTTTTTGTAGCGTCGGCAGCGCGGTAGCCGAACGTCGCGTCGCGAATCGCCAGCATCGGGTTGGGCAGGTTGGCCGGCTCGCGGAACTCGAACTGGAACTCGGCGTCGGCCAGCACCGGCGCGATCTTTTCCATGCGCTCCAGCGCCTTGACGCGGCTTTGCGCCTGCCGCGCCTTGGTCGCCTTGGCCTTGAAGCGGTCGATGAACTTCTGCAGATGGGCGATCTTGTCCTGCTGCCGCGCAAACGCCGCCTGCTGCAGCGACAGTTGCTGCGCGCGCAGTTCTTCGAAGGCGCTGTAATTGCCGCCATAGCGCGTCAGCCGCGCGTGCTCGATGTGCAGCGTCACCCGCGTCACCGCGTCCAGGAATTCGCGGTCGTGGCTGATGACGATCAGCGTGCCGTCGTAGCGCGACAGCCAACCTTCCAGCCACACCAGCGCGTCCAGGTCCAGGTGGTTGGTCGGCTCGTCCAGCAGCAGCAGGTCGCTCGGCGCCATCAGCGCGCGCGCCAGCTGCAACCGCATGCGCCAGCCACCCGAAAAGCTGTTGACCGGCGAACGCAGCTCGCCCACCTTGAAGCCCAGCCCCAGGATCAGCGCCTGCGCGCGCGCTGTGGCGTCGTGCGCGCCCGCATCGTGCAGATCGCTGTGCGCCTGCGCAATCGCCATGCCGTCACCCGCTTGCTCTGCTTTTGAGAGCTGATCGCGCAATGTGGACAAGCGCTGGTCGCCCGAAAGCACGAAATCGGTGGCGCTTTCGGACGATTCCGGCATGTGCTGCTCGACCTGCGCCAGGCGCCAGTGCGCCGGCATCGAGAAATCGCCCCCGTCCTCATGCAAGGTGCCGTTGAACAACCCGAACAGCGTCGACTTGCCCGCCCCGTTGCGGCCCACCAGACCGACCTTTTCGCCCGGCTGAAGGGTGACGCTGGCGCCGTCCAGCAGCACTTTGGCGCCGCGACGCAGGGTGATGTTCTGCAGTTGGATCATGGCGTCAAAGCCTCACGCGTCAGCAGCAGCACCTGATCGCCGCCCGCGCTGGTGTCCAGCCAGACCGGGCTGAGGTGCGGGAAGGCGGCTTCGAAATGCGCGCGCTCGTGGCCGATTTCGAGCACCATCACCGCGTCGTCTGCCATGCGGGACGGCGCGTCGCGCAGCAGGGTGCGCACAAAGTCCATGCCGTCGGCGCCGCCGGCCAGCGCCATGTCGGGTTCGGCGCGGTATTCGGCGGGCAGCGCGGCCATGCTGGCGGCGTTGACGTAGGGCGGGTTGCACAGCATCAGGTCGTACGGGCCGGCGCAGGCCGCCAGGCCGTCGCTTTCGATCAGCGCGATGCGGCCCTGCAGGTTGTGCTGGTCGACGTTGATGCGCGCCACGGCCAGGGCGTCGGCGCTCAGATCGGCGGCGTCGACCTGCACGTCGGGCCAGGCCAGGGCGGCCAGCACGGCCAGGCTGCCGTTGCCGGTGCACAGGTCGAGCACGCGCCGGGTCTGGTCGGACAGCCAGGGGTCGACGCTGCCGTCGGCGATGCATTCGGCGATCAGGCTGCGCGGCACGATGGCGCGCTCATCCACGTAGAAGGGCACGCCCTGCAGCCAGGCTTCGCGCGTCAGGTAGGCCAGCGGCCGCCGCGATTCGATGCGTGCTTTTAAAAGCGTAGCAACCTGCGCTTGCTGGTCCAGCGTCAGCGGCCGATGGAACTCAGGATTTTCAAGGTCGACATCGAGCGGCAGGCCCAGCGCGTGCAGCACCAGCCACGCCGCTTCGTCACGCGCGTTGGTGGTGCCGTGGCCGAAGCTGACGCCGGCTTCGGTCAGCTGGCGTTCGGTGTCGGTCACGAGGTCGGTCAGGGTCATGGCGGTGTGTGGTGATCGAGTGTCCGCGATGCGGCGCGGCCCTCACCCCCGCCCTCTACCCGAGGGCGAGGGAGCAAGTCAGGGCGCTGCGGTGGCGGCCAGGTTGTCCAGCACGCGCTGGTAGATTGCGGTCAGCGGCGCAATATCGGCCAGGGCGATGTGTTCGTCGATCTTGTGGATGCTGGCGTTGGGCGGACCGAGTTCGACCACCTGCGGGCAGATTCGCGCGATGAAGCGGCCGTCGCTGGTGCCGCCGGTGGTGGACAGCTCGGTTTCGATGCCCGTGACGTCGCGGATCGCGGCCTGCACGGCATCCACCAGGCTGCCCGGCGTGGTGAGGAAGGGCAGGCCGCCCAGCACCCATGTCAGTTCGTAGTCCAGCCCGTGGTCGCGCAGCACGGCCTCCAGGCGCGATTGCAGCGATTCGGGCGTCGATTCGGTGCAGAAGCGGAAATTGAAGTCGACCACCACCTGGCCGGGAATGATGTTGCCGGCGCCGGTGCCGCCGTGGATGTTGCTGACCTGCCAGCTGGTGGGCGGGAAGAAGGCGTTGCCGCGGTCCCATTCGATGGCCACCAGCTGGGCCAGGGCGGGCGCCAGTTGGTGGATGGGGTTGCGCGCCAGGTGCGGGTAGGCGATGTGCCCCTGGATGCCCTTGACGACCAGCCGCCCCGACAGCGTGCCGCGCCGGCCATTCTTGATCATGTCGCCAGTGCGGTCGACCGAGGTCGGCTCGCCGACGATGCAGTAGTCGAGCCGCTCGCCGCGCGCCTTCAACTGGTTGCACACGACCACCGTGCCGTCGACCGCCGGGCCTTCCTCGTCGCTGGTCAGCAGCAGGGCGATGTTCAGCGGCGCGTCGGGCCGCGCGGCCAGGAATTGCTCGACCGCCACCACGAAGGCGGCAATCGACGTCTTCATGTCGCTGGCGCCGCGGCCGTACAGCTTGCCGTCGCGCTCGGTGGGGGTGAAGGGGTCGCTGGTCCACTGATCGAGCGGACCGGTGGGCACGACGTCGGTGTGGCCGGCAAAAACTATCGTTTTGATAGCTTCCTGCGCTGGATCGGTCAGCGCTGCAGGCCTTTTTGCCCACAGGTTGCGAACGCGGAAATCGGCCGGGCCGCTGTCGATGACTTCGCACACGAAGCCCAGCGGCGCCAGGCGCGCGGCAATCAGGTCAATGCAGCCGGCGTCCTGCGGCGTGACCGAGGGGCGGGCGATGAGTTGTTCGGCGAGCAGGCGGGTGGGGGACATGGGGGTTCGGTGTTGGGGGTTGAGCGTTGGGGTTGGGTTATCGCCGATCGTCACGCCGCACGCTCAAAGCGGATGGGTCGGCTGCATATCCAATTGACTCGGCCCTCTTGCTTCGTCATTCTCGCCCCGACTTCGCGAGGGCAGGCTCTGCGCGGGAATGACGGCTGTGGAGGTGGCGCGATGCCTAAGCGATCAAGCCCCACCTGACCATCACGCCCCGCCAATGCGCGAATCCGCCAGACCGCCCGCGGCAGCGCCCATCGGCGGCACGCGGTCTTCGAGGGCGCCCGCCTGGCCGGGCCGCACGTCCAGCGAAATCTCAGTGAACGACGGCTCGTCGCTGGGCAACTCTACTTCGGCCGGCTGGTTGGCCGAGCGGCGGCCGGTGTCGTTTTGCAGGCGCCACATCAGGTTGGTGGGCGAATCGGCGTTGACCAGGCCTTCCTTGCGGTCGATCTTGCCTTCGCTGATCAGGCGCGCCAGGTCTTCCTCAAAGGTCTGCGAGCCTTCGGCGATGGAGTTGTCCATGGCCTCCTTGACGCCGGAGAAGTCGCTTTTCTCGATCAGGTCGGCGATCAGCTTGGTGTTGAGCAGCACTTCGACCGCGGGAATGCGCCCGCCGTCCACCGTGCGCAGCAGGCGCTGCGACACGATGGATTTGAGCGACGCCGCCAGGTCGCCCAGCAGCGTGGGCCGCACTTCGGCGGGGTAGAACGACAGCACGCGGTTGAGCGCCTGGTAGCTGTTGTTGGCGTGCAGCGTGGCCAGGCACAGGTGGCCCGACTGCGCGTAGGCGATGGCGGCGCTCATGGTCTCGCGGTCGCGGATCTCGCCGATCATGATGACGTCGGGTGCCTGCCGCAGCGCGTTCTTCAGGCCCACGTGCAGCGACGCCGTGTCGGAGCCGACCTCGCGCTGGTTGATGAGCGACTTGCGGTTGGTGAAGACAAATTCGATCGGATCCTCGATGGTCAGGATGTGGCCCGCCATGTGCTTGTTGCGGTGGTCCAGCATCGACGCCAGCGTGGTCGACTTGCCCGCGCCGGTGGCGCCCACCATCAGGATCAGGCCGCGCTTTTCCATCACCAGGTGCTTCAGCACGTTGGGCAGGTTGAGCGAATCCAGTTCGGGAATGTCGGGGCTGATGAAGCGGATCACCGCCGCATACGTGCCGCGCTGGCGCATGGCCGACAGGCGGAAGTTGCCCACGCCGTACATGGGGATGGCCATGTTCAGCTCGCCGGTTTCCTTCAGCTCCTCGATGCGGTGGGGCGACACCACTTCGGTCAGCAGGTTCAGCACCGTGTCGGACGGCAGCACCTGCGGGTTCAGCGGCATGTACTGCCCGTTGATCTTGATGGTGGCCGGCGCATGGGCCGACAGGTACACGTCCGACGCCTTCATTTCGGCCATCAGGTGCAGGATGCGCTCCATGGTGCTGGCAGCGGCCGGGTCTGGACGGGTCATGAGGTTGCTATATAAAAAGTAGCTGTCGGCGCTTGTGCGGTAAGCGGTTGGCGCGTTTTTTATTATGAAACGCAATCAGGGCCGCAGCAGGTCGTTGATGCTGGTCTTGGAGCGCGTCTGCGCGTCGACCCGCTTGACGATGATGGCCGCGTACATGCTGTAGTCCTGGCCGGCCGCGGTCTTCTTGGGCAGGTTGCCGCTGACCACCACACTGCCGCTGGGCACGCGGCCGTAGCTGATTTCGCCCGTGTCGCGGTTGAAGATGGGCGTGCTCTGGCCGATGTAGACGCCCATGCCGAGCACCGAGTTTTCCTCGATCACCACGCCTTCGACCACCTCGGAGCGCGCGCCGATGAAGCAGTTGTCCTCGATGATGGTGGGGCCGGCCTGCAGCGGTTCCAGCACGCCGCCAATGCCCACGCCGCCCGACAGGTGCACGTTCTTGCCGATCTGCGCGCAGCTGCCCACGGTGGCCCAGGTGTCGACCATGGTGCCCTCGTCTACATACGCACCGATGTTGACGTAGCTGGGCATCAGCACCGCGCCCTTGCCAATGAAGCTGCCGCGCCGCGCCACGGCCGGCGGCACCACGCGCACGCCGGCTTCGCGCAGCGCGGCGTCGTCGAGATGGGCAAACTTGGTCTGCACCTTGTCGAAAAAGCCCAGGTCGCCGGCGCTGATGCGTTCGTTGTCCTTCAGGCGGAACGACAGCAGCACGGCCTTCTTGATCCACTGGTGCACCGTCCACTGGCCCACCGATTCACGCGTGGCCACGCGCAGGCGGCCGGCGTTCAGGTCGCTGATGACGTGCTCGACGGCGTCGGCCACTTCTTTCGGGGCACTGGCGGGCGACAGGCTGGCGCGGTTGTCCCAGGCGGTGTCGATGATGGATTGCAGTGTTTGGGTCATCGGTGTTGTTTAGAGAGAGCGAAAAAAGAGCGAGGGAAATCAGTTGCGCGTGAAGCTTTGCAGCGTGCGGATCGTCCGGTCCTGAGGGCCCCCGTCGCGCAATTCGGTCTTGACGGGCCGGCCCACCTCGGGTGACCACCAATCGGTGCGATCCGTGTAGCCGCGGTTGTTGCCATTGGCATCGCTCTTGTCGAACTGATGCCAGCCGGTGGTCTTGACCTTGAACGCCTTGAAGGTGCCCGCGGGCGTTTGAACGTCCTCGTAGGTCTCGACTTGCACATCGTATTTTCTCGATGCCGTGATGCCATCCACGCGCTTGACCGTACTGACGGTTTGCCACTTCCGGCCGACCGCCAGCGGCCACTGCATCTCGGGCTTCTCGTAGGCAATCACGTTGCCTTTGTCCACCGCCAGGGTGGCGCCATCGATGTCCCATGTGATGTTGGGTGCAGTCTGCGTGCCGCCGATCACGCGGTAGCCGTCGGGGCGGGCTTCGGCGATCCTGAACCTGGAATCGGCGCTCCGCAGGTGCGTCAGGGCATTTTCATTGATGTACACCCAGGCATCGCCCACCTTGTAAGTGGGCCGATCCATCGTCTGGGCGTGGGATGGCACGAGGGCTGCAAGCGACAGCGCGGCCAAGAGCACCGATTGTTTGTTCATGACATTTCCCCGGGTTGGCAAAAGTGTGGTGTGACGGACTACAGCGGGTGGCTGGCCCGCAAAGCCAGCGCCGATCAAGCCCGGCACAACGCCGCGATGCGCTCGGCCGCCTCGACGCACTCGGACGTTTCAGCCACCAAGGCCATGCGAACGCGGCCCCGACCCGGATTGACGCCTTCGGTTTCGCGGGCCAGGTAGCTGCCCGGCAAAACGGTCACATTGTATTGAGCGTACAGGGCGCGCGCGAACGCCGCGTCGTCGCAGTTCCAGGCCGCCGGCACGCCGGCCCAGAGGTAGAAAGACGCGTCCGGCAGGCGCACGTCCATCACCTGGGCCAGCAGCGGCGTGACGGCGGCGAACTTCTCGCGGTACTGGCGGCGGTTGTCCTCGACGTGCGCTTCGTCGCCCCAGGCGGCGATGCTGGCGGTCTGCACCACGGGGCTCATGGCGCTGCCGTGGTAGGTGCGGTAGAGCAAAAACTGCTTCATGATCGCCGCGTCGCCCGCCACGAAGCCCGAGCGCATGCCCGGCACGTTGCTGCGCTTGGACAGGCTGGTCAGCATCACCAGGTTCCTGAAGTCGGTGCGGCCCAGCTTTGCCGCCGCTTCCAGCCCGCCCAGCGGCGGCTCGCCCTGGAAGTAGATCTCGCTGTAGCACTCGTCCGACGCGATGACGAAGCCGTGCCGGTCGCTCAGTTCGAACAGCATGCGCCATTCGTCCAGCGGCATCACGGCGCCCGTGGGGTTGCCGGGCGAACAGACGTAGACCAGTTGCGTGCGCGCCCACACCTCGGCCGGCACCTGGTCCCAGCGCGGCGCAAAGTTGCGCGCCGCATCGCTGGCCACGTAATAGGGCGTGGCGCCCGCCAGCAGCGCTGCGCCCTCGTAGATTTGGTAGAACGGATTCGGGCAGACCACGGTGGCCTGCGGCCGCGTCGGGTCGACCACCACCTGCGCCAGCGCGAACAGCGCTTCGCGCGAGCCCAGCACGGGCAGCACCTGAGTGGCGGCATCCACCGCGACGCCGTAGCGCCGCTGCAGCCAGCCCGCGCAGGCGGCGCGCAACTCGGGCGAGCCGGCCGTGGGCGGGTAGCCCGACAGTCCGGTCGGCAAATCGTCGGCCAGCGCCTGCTGGATGAAGGCGGGCGTGGGGTGCTTGGGCTCGCCAATGCCCAGGCTGAGCGGGCGGTGGGCGGCGTCGGGCGTCACGCCCGCGAACAACTGGCGCAGCCGCTCGAAAGGGTAGGGCTGCAGTCGCGCTAGAAGGGGGTTCATGGCGGCGATTATCCGCGGGGCCCAGGCCGTCCGCCGCCACGCTTGCGGCGCGGCCGACGCCCGCCACGCGTTGCCGTCCTACGGCGGCGGCGCTGCGCGGCTTCTACAGTGGGCTGACCAACCATCCGACAAGGAGACCGCCATGGCCGGCGAAACCTACACCTTCGACAGCTTTGAGTGCGCCGCGCACAAGCTGGCCCCCAGCTGCGAGCACTGCAAGGTGCGCATCCTGGGCCACGGGCTGGAGGCCGGCGATGGGCGCTTCTTCTGCTGCGACCACTGCGCCGAAAAAGCCGGGGTGAAAGGGCTGAGAGACCGCGTCTGACAGGGCGGCCCGGTTCGTTGGGCTTGAAAACGGGCTCCCGCGCTGGTTCAGTCTGCGCCAGATGCTCTCATAAGGATAGCAATTTCGGGCTGAAACACAGCCACTGGCTGGCAGCCCGAGGCCCATTGCCCGGAGCCCCGCACGGTATCATTGCCGTTTTGCCCGTACCCTGACACCGGCCCGCTGCGGCCGCGCCTTCGCCAGTGCGTCTCAACTCCATCAAGCTTTCGGGCTTCAAGTCCTTCGCCGAACCCACCAATTTCATGCTGCCGGGCCAACTGGTGGGCGTGGTGGGGCCCAACGGCTGCGGCAAGTCCAACATCATGGACGCCGTGCGCTGGGTCTTGGGTGAATCCAAGGCATCCGAGCTGCGCGGCGAGTCGATGCAGGACGTCATCTTCAACGGCACCACCACGCGCAAACCGGCGTCGCGCTCGTCCGTTGAACTGGTGTTTGACAACGCCGACCACCGCGCCGGCGGGCAATGGGCACAGTTTGCCGAGATTTCGGTCAAGCGCGTGCTCACGCGCGACGGCACCAGCAGCTACTACATCAACAACCAGCCGGTGCGCCGGCGCGACGTGCAGGACGTGTTTCTGGGCACCGGCCTCGGACCGCGCGCCTACGCCATCATCGGCCAGGGCACGATCAGCCGCATCATCGAATCGCGCCCGGAGGAGCTGCGCCTGTTTCTGGAAGAAGCGGCCGGGGTCAGCAAGTACAAGGAGCGCCGGCGCGAAACCGAAAACCGCCTGTCCGACACGCGCGAGAACCTCACGCGCGTCGAGGACATCCTGCGCGAGCTGAACGCCAACCTGGAAAAGCTGGAAAAGCAGGCCGAGGTCGCGCAGCAGTACCAAAACCTGCAGGCGTCGGCGTCGCTCAAGCAGAACCAGCTCTGGTTCTTGAAGCGCGCCGAGGCCGAAGAGGGCCAGGTCAAGCTCAAGGCCGACGCTGAAAAGGCCGTCAACGACCTCGAATCGCGCGTGGCCGATCTGCGCCATGTCGAGGCCGATCTGGAAACCATTCGCCAGGCGCACTACGCCGCGGGCGATCAGGTGAACCAGGCCCAGGGCCTGCTGTACGAGGCCAGCGCCGAAGTCGGCCGGCTGGAGGCCGAGATTCGCTTCGTCGTCGAAGGCCGCCAGCGCGCCGAAAGCCGCCTGTTGCAGCTGAAAGAGCAGATCGGCCAATGGGCGGCGCGCAAGTCCGAGGCCGAAGAAGAAATCGAGAACCTGGCCGCCCGGGGTGCCGAGGCCGAGGAGCAATCCATCACCCTGGCCGCGCAACTGGAAGAGCAGCAGGGCGCGCTGCCCGACCTGGAAGACGCGCTGCGCCAGGCGCAAGCCAAGTCCGCCGAGCAGCGCACGGCCGTGGGCCAGGTGCAGCAGCAGATCCAGGTGCTGGCCGCAGAGCAGCGCGGCATCGAAGAGCAGACGCGCCAGTTGAACGCGCGGCGCGAAAAACTCAGTGCCGACAAGAACGCACTGGCCGCGCCCGACCAGCAGCGCCTGCTCAACCTGCAATCGCAACTGGGCGCCGCGCAAGAGAGCCACGAAGTCACCGACGCGCGCCTGCAAGAGTTGCAAGACAGCGTGCCCCAGCTTGACGACGCCCGCCGAGCGGCGCAGCAGGCCGTCAACCAGGAGTCCGCCAAGCACGCCGACCTGTCGGCGCGGCTGGAGGCGCTCAAAGCCCTGCAGGAAAAGGTCAAGACCGACGGCAAGCTCAAGCCCTGGCTACACAAGCACGGGCTGGACGGGCTGGCCGGCCTGTGGAGCCGCATCCACGTGGAGGCCGGCTGGGAAAACGCGCTGGAAGCCGCTCTGCGCGAGCGCATGGCCGCGTTGGAAGTCAGCCGGCTCGACATGGTGCGCGCCTTCGCGGCCGATGCGCCGCCGGCCAAGCTGGCCTTCTACAGCCCGCCCAGCGCCGCGCTGCCCGAAGCGCCTGGCGCGCTGCCGCGACTGGCCGATCTGCTGCGCCTGAATGACCCGGGGCAGAAGGCGCTGCTGGCCGACTGGCTGGCCGGCTGCTATACCAGCGATAGCATCGAGTCGGCGCTGGCTGCGCGCGAGCGGCTGAAAATGGGTGAAGCCATTTACGTGAAGAGCGGCCATTGCATCACCGCCCACAGCGTCAGCTTCTACGCGCCCGATTCCGAGCAGGCGGGCCTCTTGGCGCGCGCGCAGGAAATCGAAAACCTCGAAAAGCAGCAGCGCGCGCAGTCCTTCATCAGCGAAGAAGCGCGCAACGCCCTCATCAAGGCCGAAGCCGCCTACAGCGACGCCAGCCAGCGCCTGGTGAGCACGCGGCGCGAGGCCGCCGAGGCGCAGCAGCGCGCGCACGAGTTGCAGGTGGAAACGCTGCGGCTGACACAACTGGCCGAGCAGACCCGCGCGCGCAGCGAGCAGATTGCGGGTGACTTGTCGGAAGTGGATGCGTCGCTGGGCGATCTGCAAGAGCGCCGCGTCACATCGGAAGCGCGCTTTGAAGAGCTCGACATGCAGCTCGCCGACACGCAGGAGCGCCATGCGCAACTGGACGAGCGCGTGATCGAGGCCGAGCGCAAGCTGGCCGAGGCGCGTGAGCAGCAGCGCACGCTAGAGCGGCAGGCGCAGGAAGCGACGTTTGCCCAGCGCAGCCTGGAAGCGCGCCGGGGCGAACTGGCACGCACCATCGACACCGCCACGCAACAGGCGTCTAGCATCGACGCCGAGCAGCAGCGCGCGCAAGACGAACTCACGCGCCTGACCGACGCCGCCGCGCAAGCCGGCCTGCAAACCGCGCTGGCCTTGAAGCTGGAGCGCGAGCAGGCCCTGGGCGCGCAGCGCAGCACCTACGACGATTTGACGACCAAGCTGCGCGCGTCCGACGAGCGCCGCCTGCAGTTCGAGCGCGAACTCGATCCGCTGCGCCAGCGCATCACCGACCTGCAACTCAAGGAGCAGGCCGCGCGATTAGGCACCGAGCAGTACACGCAACTGCTGGCCGACGCCCAGGCCGACCTGGCGGCGGTGGAGCAATCCATCCTTGAGAGCAACGTGCGCCTGCAAGGCCTGCAAGGCGACATCGACCGCCTGCACCGCGAGATTCAGGCGCTGGGCGCCGTCAACCTGGCCGCGCTGGATGAGTTGACCACGGCGCGCGAGCGCAAGCAGTTTCTCGACGCGCAGAACGCCGACCTGACCGAGGCCATGACCACGCTGGAAGACGCCATCAAGAAGATCGACGCCGAAACGCGCGAGCTGCTGGGCGGCACCTTCAACACCGTCAACGAACACTTCGGCCGCATGTTCCCCGAGCTGTTTGGCGGCGGGCACGCGCGGCTGGTGATGACGGGCGAAGAAATTCTGGACAGCGGCGTGCAGGTCATGGCCCAGCCGCCCGGCAAGAAGAACCAGACCATCCACCTGCTCTCCGGCGGCGAAAAGGCGCTGACGGCCATCGCGCTGGTGTTTGCCATCTTCCAGTTGAACCCCGCGCCGTTCTGCTTGCTGGACGAGGTCGATGCGCCGCTGGACGACGCCAATACCGAGCGCTATGCCAAGCTGGTCACCAAGATGAGCGGGCAGGGCACGCAGTTCCTGTTTATCAGCCACAACAAGATCGCGATGGAAATGGCCGAACAACTGATTGGCGTGACCATGCAGGAGCAGGGCGTGTCGCGCATCGTGGCCGTCGACATGGAAAGTGCCGTGGGGATGGCCGAGGCATGACGCACCCCCCCTGAGTCGGGTCGAGCCACGTGCTCGCTGCCAGAGGCAGCGGCTCTTCGGCCTGTCCAGACCTGCACTAGCAGGTCTGGAGCCGCAAGCCTCAGCCCCCCAGGGGGACGACGCCAATGGCCGGGCCAAGCCCGCTCCATGGCGTCCACTGGTGTGGCCTGCTCCGCGGCCATCGGAAATGCTTCTGTGCAGGGAGCGCGTGCATGAGTTCTCTTCAAGTCGGCCTGGCCGTCGCAGGCGGCCTGATCCTGGGGGGCGTGATCGCCTACAACACCTGGAACGCGCGGCGCAACGAGCCGCGGCAGGCGCAGCCGGATGAGGCGCCGGTGGCCGCGGGCGAAACGCGCATCGAGCCGGCCATCGAAGGGGCCATGGCCACGGCCGAGCGGATCGAGCCGTCGTTCGACGCGGCGGCCAGCCTGCAGCCGCTCGGGCCCTTGCCGACGCCCGAAAAGCGCCCGCGGCTGGACGCGCTGATCGACGTCATCGCCCCGATTGCGCTGGACGGGCGCGTGGTGTCGGGCGACGCGCTGCTGGCGGCGCTGCCGGTGACGCGGCGTGTGGGCAGCAAGCCGTTCGCGGTCGAAGGGCAGAACGAACAGAGCGGCGAGTGGGAATACCCCGTCGCGGGCCAGCGCTACACGGCGCTGCAGGCGGGCGTGCAGCTCGCCAACCGCACCGGCGCGCTCAACGAAATCGAGTATTCCGAATTCGTGATGAAGACGCAGCAATACGCCGATACCGTCGGCGGCGCGCCCGAATTCACCGAGATGCTGCACGAAGTCGCCCGCGCGCGCGAGCTGGACCAGTTTGCCGGCCAGCACGACGCGCAACTGGGCTTTACGCTGCGCGCGCGCGCCACGGCGTGGAGCCCCGGCTTCATCCAGCAGCAGGCGGCCCGGCTGGGCTTTGTGGCGGGGGTCATTCCCGGCCGCATGGTGCTGCCTTCGCGCGAGCCTGGTTTGCCGCCGGTGCTGGACCTGAGCTTTGACCCGCGCGCCGCGCTGTCCGAAGACCCCGCGCACTCGGCCATCAAGGAAGTCACGCTCAACCTCGACGTGCCGCAGGTGCTGCGCCAGGAGCAGCCGTTTGCGCAACTGCGCGACGCCGCGTTTGCGCTGGCCGAGGCGATGAATGGCGTCATCACCGACGATGCCGGCCACGCGCTGCAGCCGGCCATGATCGACACCATCGGCGCCGATCTGGAGCGCCTGTACGACACGCTGGAGGCGCACGACCTGGCCGCGGGCTCGGCGCAGGCGCGGCGCCTCTTCAGCTGAACATGACACCCCCCCCTGAGTCGCTTGCGGCGCCTTCCCCCCCAAGGGGGACAACGCCAGTGGCCGGGCGAAGCCCGCGCCACGGCGTTCCGGCATGGCCTGCTCCGCGGCCTCTTCGGGCTTGCTTCGCAGCCACCGGACGATGGCCAGGCAATGACTCGGGCTGAACGTGAACATTCATCGTCTGTTTAGGGGCTGGCGCTTGTCCAGAAAGCGCGGGCAGCTATGAATAGTGAAGCATCCATCGCCACCCGTGCGACCGCACTGCGCGCTGCCCTGAACCGCGCGGCGTACCAGTACTACACGCTCGACGCGCCCGAAATCCCCGACGCCGAATACGACCGGCTGTTTAGCGAGCTGCAGGCCATCGAGGCCGCGCACCCCGAACTGCGCACGCCCGATTCGCCCACCCAGCGCGTGGGCGGCGCCGTGCTGCCCGGCTTCACGCCGGTGCGCCATGCGGTGCCCATGCTCAGCATCCGCACCGAAACCGACACCTCGCCCGCCGGCGCCGAAAAGTTCGACGAGCAGGTGCGCAACTACCTGGCCAGCGAGCAGCGCCGCACCGCGCTGAAAGCGGGCGATGCGCGCCACCGCGCCGAGCCGCTCGGCCCCGTCGCGCAGGCCGTGCTGGCCGGCCAGCCCATCGGCTACGTGGCCGAGCCCAAGTTCGACGGCCTGGCCATCAGCCTGCGCTACGAAAACGGCGTGCTGGTGCAGGCCGCCACGCGCGGTGATGGCGAAACGGGCGAGGACGTGACGCAGAACATCCGCACCCTGCGCCAGATCCCGCTGCGCCTTGCGGGCGATGCGCCGCCTGTGCTGGAGGTGCGCGGCGAGGTCTACATGCGCCGCGACGATTTCGAGGCGCTGAACGAGCGCATGCGCGCGCGCATGGCCGCTGGCGACAAGGCGGCCAAGACCTTCGTCAACCCGCGCAACGCCGCTGCCGGCGCGGTGCGCCAGCTCGACCCCGCCATGGCCGCCGAACGGCCCTTGAGCTTCTTCGCCTATGGCCTGGGCGAAGTCACGCCGCCCGCCGATGGCGGCCCCGATTTCCAAAGCCATTGGCAGGTGCTGCAGGCGCTCAAATCATGGGGTTTTCCGGTCTCGGCGCTGGCCAGACAAGCGCAGGGCGCTTCTGAATTGATAGCTTTCCACGCCGACGTGGCGGCCGAGCGCGACCAGCTGCCGTTCGACATCGACGGCGTGGTCTACAAGGTCGACGCGCTGGAATTGCAGCGCGAACTGGGTTTTGTCAGCCGCGAGCCGCGCTGGGCCGTGGCCCACAAATACCCGGCGCAAGAGCAATTGACCACCGTGCAGGCCATTGACGTGCAGGTCGGCCGCACCGGCAAGCTGACGCCCGTGGCCAAGTTGGCGCCGGTGTTCGTCGGCGGCGTGACGGTGACCAACGCCACGCTGCACAACGAGCTGGAAGCGCGCCGCAAGGACGTGCGCGTGGGCGACACGGTGGTGGTGCGCCGTGCGGGCGACGTGATTCCCGAAGTCGTGTCGGTGCTGCCCGACAAGCGCGCAGCCGGCGCGTCCGAATTCAGCATGCCCACGCACTGCCCGGTGTGCGGCAGCGACGTGGTGCGCGAAGAGGGCGAGGCCGACCACCGCTGCACCGGCGGCATCTTCTGCCCGGCGCAGCGCAAGCAGGCGCTGCTGCACTTTGCCAGCCGCCGCGCGCTGGACATCGAGGGGTTGGGCGAGAAGCTGGTTGACCAGTTGGTCGACGGCAACGTGGTCAGGACGCTGCCCGACGTGTACCGCATGGGCTTCGTCAGCCTGGCGGCGCTCGACCGGATGGCGGCCAAGTCGGCGCAGAACCTGCTCGACGCGCTCGAAAAATCGAAGCAGACCACGCTGGCGCGCTTTCTGTTCGCGCTGGGTATCCGCCACGTGGGCGAAACCACGGCCAAGGACCTGGCCCGCCACTTCGGCACGCTCGACGCCATCATGGCCGCCGGTACCGACCAGTTGCTGCAGACACCCGACGTGGGCCCGGTGGTGGCCGAAAGCATCCACACCTTCTTCGCCCAGCCGCACAACCGCGAAGTGGTCGAGCAACTGCGCGCCGTGGGCATCCACTGGCCCGAAGGCGAACCCGCGCCCGCCGCGCTGCTGCCGCTGGCCGGCAAGACCTTCGTGCTGACTGGCACGCTGCCCACGTTGAGCCGCGACGACGCCAAGGCGCTGCTCGAAGCGCAGGGCGCCAAGGTGTCCGGCAGCGTCAGCAAGAAGACGCACTACGTCGTGGCCGGCGAAGAGGCCGGCAGCAAGCTGGACAAGGCGCGCGAGCTGGGCGTGCCGGTGATCGACGAGGACGGCATGCGCGCGCTGCTGGGCGGGAGCGGCGTGTGACGCCCCTGCGCCTGGGCATCGACCTGGGCGGCACCAAGATCGAGATCGTCGCCATGGACGCGCAGGGCGCGTTGCTGCTGCGCGAGCGCTGCGCCACGCCGCAGGGCGACTACGCGGGCACCTTGCGCGCCGTCGCCGCGCTGGTGGCCCGGGTCGAGGCGCAGCTGGGGGTGTCGGGCGTGCCGCTGGGCATGGGCATACCCGGCAGCCTGTCGCCGCTGACGGGGCGGGTGCGCAACGCCAATTCCACGGTGCTGAACGGTCAGCCGCTGCGCGAAGACCTGCAGGCGCTGCTGCAGCGTCTGATCCGGTTCGAGAACGACGCCAACTGCCTGGCGCTGAGCGAGGCCGCCGATGGCGCGGGCGCGGGCGCCGAGGTGGTGTTCGCCGCCATTCTCGGCACCGGCGTCGGTGCGGGCATCGTGGTGCGTGGCCAGTTGCTGCACGGGCGCAACGGCGTGGCGGGCGAGTGGGGCCACAACCCGCTGCCGTTGGCGTCGGCCGACGAGTTGGCGCGCCCGGCCTGCTGGTGCGGGCGGCGGGCCTGCCTCGAGAGCTGGCTGTCCGGCCCCGCGCTGGCGGCCGACCACCTGGCCGCCACTGGCCAGGCGCTGCGCGCCGAGCAGATCGTGGCCCGTCTGCGCGAGGGCGACGCCGCTGCGCGCGACAGCCTGGACCGCTACGCCGCGCGGCTGGCGCGGGCGCTTGCGCAGATCATCAACGTGCTCGATCCCGACGTGATCGTGCTGGGCGGCGGCATGAGCAACGTGGCCGAGCTGTACGACGAGGTGCCCCGCCTCTGGACGCCGCATGTGTTCAGCGACAGCGTGCGCACCGTGCTGGCGCCGGCCCGGCATGGCGATTCGTCGGGCGTGCGCGGCGCGGCCTGGCTGGCGACGACCTGAGCCAGCGCCGGCGCGGGGGCGGTCAGGCGCGCTTTACATGGCCGTACTACAGTGCGTGCACGGGGGCGACCGGCCGCGGCCTGCCGCCCGATCAGGGTTTTTTCAGGAGCAGCGGACATGGTGGTCAAGTGTTCATCTTCTCTGGCGCGGCGGCTGGCGGCCGGCGCAGGCGTGGCGCTGGCGGCATTGCTGGGCGGCTGCGTGGTGGCGCCGGTGGGGCCGTATGAAGTCGGCGCGCCGGTGGTCTATTCCAACCCCGGCTACGCGCCGTACTACGGCAACGCCTACTACGGGGCGCCCGCCGCTTACTACAGCGCGCCGTATTACCGGGCCTACTGGGGGCCGACGGTGTCGCTCGGCATCTGGGGTGGCTGGGGCGGCGGCCGTTCCTACGGGCACCGGGGCCATCACGGGCACGGGGCGCACGGCCGCGGCGGCCGCGGAGGCTTTGGCAGGCGCTGACCTTGGCGCGGCGCCAAAATGCCCGATGATCGGGCCATGGCCATCCACGAGATTCTGAAAATGGGCGACGCGCGCCTGCTGCGGCACGCGCGCCCGGTCGAGGCTTTCGACACCGACGCGCTGCACCTGCTGGTGCGCGACATGTTCGAAACCATGCGAGCCGCCGACGGCGCGGGGCTGGCGGCGCCGCAGATCGGCGTCGACCTGCAACTGGTGATCTTCGGCACCGACGCCGTCAACCCGCGCTACCCCGACGCGCCGCCGGTGCCGCGCACCGTGCTGTGCAACCCGGTCATCACGCCGCTGGGTGACGAGGAAGAAGAGGGCTGGGAAGGCTGCCTGTCGGTGCCCGGCCTGCGTGGCGTGGTGCCGCGCTGGCGGCGCATCCGCTACAGCGGGTTCGACCCGTATGGCGACCGCATCGAGCGCGAAGCCGAGGGTTTTCACGCCCGCGTGGTGCAGCACGAGTGCGACCACCTCATCGGCACGCTGTACCCGATGCGGATGCGCGACTTCACGCGCTTTGGCTTCACTGAAGTGCTGTTCCCTGGGCTGCGCGACGCGGACGACTGACGCTTCTCTGGCACAGGCGCTGCCGCGCCCAAGAAAAAAGGCCCGGATGGGCCTTTCAGGGGAAGGGCGCGGGCGCCTTCAGATGCTGTCGCCGCCGGCCGCCACATCGGCCACCGGTGCGTTGTTGGCGCTGGCCGAGCTGCCGAACAGGTTCAGGTTGGCGCCCAGCCGCACCGTGGTCGGCGCGGGCGAATCGCGGTCGATTACACGCGAGGTGGAGGTGATGCCCGACCCGGCCCGGCTGGGCGAATCGCTGGCCAGCACGCGGCGAGCGCCGTCGAAACGGCTCTGCCAGTAGCTGATGTTCATGTTCTCGACCCGCACGTGCGAGCCGGTGCGGGGCGAATGGATGAACTTGCCTTCGCCCATGTAGATGCCCACGTGGCTGTAGCTGCGGCGCATGGTGTTGAAGAACACCAGGTCGCCGGGCTTGAGGTCGGCCTTTTCGATGCGGGCGGTGGTCGCGGCCTGGTCGGCGGCGGTGCGCGGCAGCACCAGGCCCACGGTCTGCTGGAACATGGCGCGCACGAAGCCGCTGCAGTCGAAGCCGGTGTCGGCCGACGTTCCGCCCAGGCGGTAGGGCACGCCCAGCGAGCCCATGGCGTTCTTGATCAGGTCGCCGGCGCGGTCGGTGGCTTGCTGGAGGGTGTCGCTGAGGCGGGAAACCAGCCCCTTCTGAAGGAGCAACTTGTCGAGATCATCCTGGCCGGGGGCCGCGTGGGCGGAATGGACGCTGGCGGCGAGCAGGATCGTGGCGATGACGGGCTTGAGCATGAATCCGTTCTGTCACGGCACCGCAGTCGGCGGTACACGGGTCTGTCAGGCTGGCAGCCAAGCCATCGGCTGCCGACGAAAATGAGGTGGTATCAGGGCCCAGGCCCGTGGATGCCGGGGCGTAGTGTAGGACAACTGCCCATGCCGTCGTCCACCGATGCCCTGCAATTGCTCAGGGTTTACCCGAAATCCGCGGGCTCGAAGCAGACGTTTTGATGCAAATCAGCCTGTGGAAGGCCCGCAAACGCCGTTTGGGAACACCTGTCATTGCCGTGCCGCGCGGGCCGCCAATGGCCCACAATGGGCCAAGTGGTTCATGCAAGGGGGTTGATATGGCTTTGTCAGGTCGTCTGCTCAGGTCGCCCGGCGTGCGGATCGGCGCACTCGCGCTGGCGGCGCTGGCCCCTGCCATGGCCCAGCGCGCCGCCGAAGCGGGCGAATACGAGACGGTGGCCAGCGGGCTGCAGCACCCGTGGGCGGTGGCGTTTCTGCCGGACGGGCGGTTCCTCGTCACCGAGCGGCCCGGCCGCCTGCGCGTGGTCGAGGCAGACGGCCGCATCCAGCCACCGGTGAAAGGCCTGCCCGACGTGGCCGCGCGCGGGCAGGGCGGTCTGCTGGATGTGGTGACCGACAGCGAATTCGCGCGCCATCGCACGATCTACTTCTGCTACGCCGAGCCGGGGCCGGGCAACACCAACAGCACCGCGCTGGCGCGTGCCCGGCTGTCGGACGACGCCACGCGGCTGGAGGACGTGCGGGTGATCTTCAGCCAGCAGCCCAAGGTCAGCAGCACGGCGCACTTCGGCTGCCGCATCGTCGAGCGCATGGTGGACGGCAAGCCGGACGGCACGCTGTTCCTGACGCTGGGCGACCGCTTTTCGCGCCGCGACGACGCGCCCTTGCTGAGCAGCCACCTGGGCAAGATCGTGCGCGTGGGCAAGGACGGCAGCGTGCCCAGGGACAACCCCTTCGTCGGCAAGGCCGGCGCGCTGCCCGAGATCTGGAGCTACGGCCACCGCAACGGCCAGGGCGCCACCATGGGGCCGGACGGGCGCCTGTGGATGCACGAGCACGGCGCGCAGGGCGGCGACGAGATCAACCTGCCCGAACCCGGCCGCCATTACGGCTGGCCGCAGGTCAGCTTTGGCGTCAACTACGACGGCAGCCCCATCGGCAGCGGCAAGGCCAGCGCGCCGGGCCTGGCGCCGCCGCTGCACCACTGGACGCCGTCCATCGCGCCGTCGGGCATGGCCTTTCTGACCAGCGACCGCTATGGCGCGGCGTGGAAGGGCAACCTGTTCGTCGGCTCGCTGAAGATGCAGTACCTGAACCGCATCGAACTGAAGGGCGGCAAGGTGGTGGCCGAACACAAGCTGCTGCAGGGCCTGGGCCAGCGCATCCGCGACGTGCGGCAGGGGCCGGACGGGCTGCTGTACGTGGTGACCGACGATCCGCAGGGGCGGCTGGTCAGGGTGCTTCCAAATTCATAGCATCCGGCGCTTATCTGGCAAGCGTTGGGGCCGGATTTCATCATGAAAATGGCGCCTCGAAAGGCGCCATCGCACAGGCGGGCCGGCCCGGCTGCCGCGCGACTTACTTGAAGCCCACGCGGTCCAGCATCTGCTGCACCTTGAGCTGGTGCGCGCCCACGGCGCTGACCGGGATGGTTTCGCTCTTGAACTGGCCGCTGCCGCCGGTCATCGACTTGAGCGCCGGGTTGTCTGTCACCACGCCCTTGGCCACCGGCCATTCGTTGTTGCCGTTGGCAAAGTAGTTCTGCGCCGACGGGCTGGCCAGGTATTCGAGGAACTTGACCGCGTTGGCCGGGTTCTTGGCGTGGCGCGTCACCGCGGCGCCGGCGATGTTGACGTGCGTGCCCCAGCTGGACTGGTTGGGGAAAGCCACGCCCACGCGCTCGACCACGGCGCGGTCCTCGGGCTTGCCGGAGCGCATCAGGCGCGCCAGGTAATAGCTGTTGGTGACAGCGATCTGGCATTCGCCGCTGGCGACGGCCTTGATCTGGTCGGTGTCGCCGCCCTTGGGCGCGCGCGCCATGTTGTCGACCATGCCCTTGAGCCAGGCCTCGGCCTTCTGCTCGCCCAGGTGCTCGGTCACGGCGCTGAACAGGCTCAGGTTGTAGGGGTGCGAGCCGCTGCGGATGCACAGCTTGCCCTTGTTCTTGGGGTCGCCCAGTTCCTCGTAGGTGTCGACGTCGGCGGGCTTGACCTTGAGCTTGTCGTACACCACCAGCCGCGCGCGGGTCGAAAAGCCAAACCACGGCGTGCCGCCATCGGCCGCCGGCCTGGCGCGCAGGGTGGCCGGAATCGCGTCGTCGAGCAGCCTGGACTTGACGGGCAGGAACAGCCCGTCCTGTTCGCCGCGCCACAGGCGGGCGGCGTCCACCAGCAGGATCACATCGGCCGGCGAGGCGCTGCCCTCGGCCTTCAGGCGCGCGATGATGCCCGCGTCGTCGGCGTCCACGCGGTTGATCTTGATGCCGGTGGCCTTGGTGAAGTCGTTGTAGAGCGCTTCGTCCGTCGCGTAGTGGCGGGCGGAGTAGAGGTTCAGCTCCTGCGACTGCGCCTGCGCGGCAGCGCCCCATGCCAACGCCAGCGCGGCGGCGGCCGCGACCCATTGCTTCTTCATGCTGTGCTTTCTGGTGAATTTTCCGAAGGGGGGTGGATGATAACGCAAACGAGAATGGTTCTCAGTTATCAATGTGAATCCAACGCCAGCAGGAGGTGCGCGGTTGACGTGGCGTGAGGCCGGGGGGCGCTTCGCGCCGGCGCGGACGCAAAAAAAGGGCTGATCTCGCAATCAGCCCTTGAAGGGATCCCTGCACCCCCGGAGGGTGTCGAAAGGACCCGAGGAGACAACCAGGTGGCATCGCGGTTCGCTCGCCAGAGCAAAGCCTTTGTTTCATGGGCTTTGCTCTGGCGACTTGGCCGGGACGAACCCGGCCAAGCGCAGAGCTGGATCGGCGGCGCAGCGCTCACGGGGTGAGCAGGCCGCGCCGGGGACGATCAGCGGGCGGCTTTCTTGGCAGCGGCGCCGGCGTTCTTGGCAGCGTTGGTGGCGCTGGTGGCCACGGCGTTGAAGTTGGCTTCAGCGACGTCGGAAGCCTGCTTGACAGCCTTCTGCACCGACTCAAACGCGTTGCTGGCGGCAGCCACGGCGCTCTTCATCATGGCGACGGCGGTCTCGGAGCCGGCGGGGGCGTTCTTGGCGGCGTTGTCCACCAGGGCGGCGAACTGGGCCTGGCCTTCGGCGACCTTGCCTTCGAAGGCCTTGCTGAATTCAGCGGTCGTGCCCGAAGCGATGTCGTACAGGTGACGGCTGTAGGCAGCGGCTTTCTCGGCCATCGGCTGGAACAGGCTGGCTTGCAGGGCGATCAGCTCTTGGGCGTCCTTGACGGACAGCACGGCTTGCGTGTGCTGGGCCGACTCGGTCAGCGCGGCCTTGGTGGCTTGCAGGTTCAGCTCAACCAGCTTTTCCATGCCTTCAAAGGCTTTGGCGGTCAGGCCGTACAGGGTTTCCATGTTGGCTTTCTGGGAAGCAACCATTTGTTCGGGGGTCAGCATACGTCTCTCCTAGAGAATAGTGGATTGGAAAACTCGCTCGGGTTGCCGCTGCTGGGTCATGGTTTGATGTTGCAGCGCAGCATGGATCGAATTTTAAGGTCTCTGTCAGCGATTGCAAGCCAATTTGGTGCGCTGCAGCATTTTTAGATGTGGTGTTCTAAAGGCCGCTGCGCGCGCCGGCCCGCCGTTCCGTGATGAAAGCCTTCTACTCCACCCGCTTCGTGCTGCCGCTGCCGCCGGGCCACCGCTTTCCCATGGGCAAGTACCAGCGTCTGCGCGACCGGCTGGTGGCCGAGCAGCCGGGCGTCACCCTGGCTCAGGCCGAGCCGGCCAGCGACGCCGAACTGGCGCTGGCGCACGCGCCGCGCTACATCGCCGAGGTGGCGCAGGGCACGCTTAGCGCTACGGCGCAGCGCGAGATCGGCTTTCCGTGGAGCGAGGCGATGGTCGAGCGCTCACGCCGTTCGGTGGGCGCGTCGGTGCTGGCCGCGCGCGTGGCGCAGGCCGAGGGCGTGGCCGCCAACCTGGCGGGCGGCACGCACCACGCCAGCGCCGACGCGGGCGGCGGCTACTGCGTGTTCAACGACATCGCCGTCGCGGCCCGCGTGCTGCAGCGCGAGCAGCAGGCGGCCCGCGGGCTGGCGCGCCCGCCGCGCGTGGCCGTGATCGACCTGGACGTGCACCAGGGCAACGGCACCGCGGCCATCTTCGCGGGCGATGCGTCGGTGTTCACGCTGTCGCTGCACGGCGAAAAGAACTTCCCGTTCCGCAAGGTGGCGGGCGACCTGGACGTCGGCCTGCCCGACGGCGCAGGCGACGCCGATTACCTGGACGCGCTGGACCTGGCACTGGTTGAGCTGGACAGCCGATTCCGCCCCGACGCCGTGTTCTACCTGGCCGGCGCCGACCCGCACGAAGGCGATCGCCTGGGCCGCCTGAAGCTCACCTACGACGGCCTGATGGCGCGCGACCGCCGCGTGTTCGACTGGGCGTGGCGGCGCCGGCTGCCGCTGGCGCTCAGCATGGGCGGCGGCTACGGGCACGACATCGGCACCACGGTGCAGGTGCAGATGAACACCTTCGCCATCGCGCTGGAATACTGGCGCCGCTGGCAGAATGTCGCGCGATGAACGCCCCCGCCCGCCCCCGACCCGAGCCGCGAGCCGGCTACCGCGCCTTTCGCACCATCACCACCCGCTGGATGGACAACGACCAGTACGGCCACGTCAACAACGTTGTCTACTACAGCTGGTTCGACACCGCCGTCAACGCCCACCTGATCGAGCAGGGCGTGCTGGACACCGAAAACGGCAACGTGATCGGCTTTGTCATCGAGACCCAATGCCAGTACTTCGCGCCGCTGGCGTTTCCGCAGAACGTCGAGGCGGGCATCCGCGTGGCGCACATCGGCTCGTCCAGCGTGCGCTACGAAGTCGGCCTGTTTGCCGAAGGCGCGCCCGAGACCGCGGCCAAGGGCCATTTCATCCACGTCTATGTCGATCGCGCCACGCAGCGGCCCGTGCCGCTGCCGGCCGCCCTCAAATCCGTTCTGGAGCAACTCCAATGTCCCAAGTAAGCGCCAAGATCCACGACCCCGCCAGCGTCGACGCGGCCATCGAAAACCGCTTTTCGGCCCGTGCCTTCCTGCCCACGCCAGTGCCGCGCGAGACGCTGCACGACATCCTCGACGTCGCCCGCCGCGCGGCCAGCGGCACCAACGCCCAGCCCTGGAAGGTGTACGTGCTGCAGGGCGCCCCTAAGGACGAACTGGTGCAGAAGGTGTGCGCCGCGCACGACGAGCTGCGCCAGCACCCCGAGCTGGAAACCAAGTTCCGCGCCGACTACGACTATTACCCGCGCCACTGGGTCGACCCCTACCTGGCGCGCCGCCGCCAGAACGGCTGGAGCCTGTACGGCCTGCTGGGCATCGAAAAAGGCGACAAGGACAAGATGCACGCGCAGCACCAGCGCAACTTCCGGTTCTTCGACGCGCCGGTCGGGCTGATGTTCACGCTCGACCGCGTGATGGGGCAGGGCAGCCTGGTCGACTACGGCATGTTCCTGCAGAACATCATGCTGGCGGCCCGCGCGCGCGGCCTGCACACCTGCCCTCAGGCGGCGTGGAACGACTACGCCTCCATCGTGCTGCCCCACATCGGCGCCACGGCCGAGGAGATGCTGGTGTGCGGCATGTCGCTGGGCTGGGCCGACGAGGCGGCGCTGGTCAACACCTTCCACACGCCGCGCGAGGAAGTGGACAGCTTCACGCATTGGGTGGAGTAGGGGGCGCCGCCTTCTGGGTTGGATGCTCGATACAGGGTACCGGACGCGAAGGACGCGAAAGAAACAGCCAAAAGGCAGATTGATCTGTTTTTTTCTGCGTCCTCTGCACAATCTCTGCGTACTTTGCGTCCGGCTGTTGGATTTTCGCTGGCCAAACTGCGGCACGGTTCAAGCACGCACTGGCCTCCTGCGCTTGTCCTGCCAGCGTATAAAGCTTTCGATTGAATAGCAGATAGCGGACGCGCCATGCGTGCGCGCTGACGGCGTAGGCGCCACGCCACAGGCGATGCAAACGGCGACACAGGGCGCTCGCCAGCCCCCCGCCCTGCGCGATGACGATATCGTTACACTGCCCCGACAACGCGCGGCGCGAGGACCGCGCGGAATAACGATTGAGACAAACATGCCCGGCATCATTCAAAGCCTGCTCGACACCGACCTGTACAAGTTCACCATGATGCAGGCGGTGCTGCACCAGTTTCCGGGCGCGCAGGTCGAATACAAGTTCAAGTGCCGGTCGCCCGGCGTGCAATTGGCGCCGTACGTCGACGAGATCCGCGACGAGATCCGCCAGCTGTGCGAACTGCGCTTTACCGAAGCCGAGCTGGACTACATGCGCTCGATGCGCTTCGTCAAGAGCGACTTCGTCGACTTCCTGGGCCTGTTCAAGCTCAACCAGAAGTACATCCACCTCACGCCGCTGGACAACGGCGAGGTCGACATTCGCGTGCGCGGCCCCTGGCTGCACACCATCATGTTCGAAATTCCGGTGCTGGCCATCGTCAGCGAGGTGTACTACCGCAACACGCAGCCGGGCCTGGACCTGGCCGAGGGCCGGCGCCGGCTGGACGAAAAGCTGCGCCTGGTCGAAACGCCCGCGCTGCACGGCATCCGCATTGCCGACTACGGCACGCGCCGCCGCTTTTCGCGCGACTGGCAGCGCGAGGTGGTGCAGACGCTGAAGCAGCGCCTGGGCAGCACCGGCCAGCTCACCGGCACCAGCAACGTGCTGTTCGCCATGGAACTGGACCTGCGGCCCATGGGGACCATGGCGCACGAATACCTGCAGGCCTGCCAGGCGCTGGGGCCACGCCTGCGCGACAGCCAGGTGTTCGGCTTCGAGAAATGGGCGCAGGAATACCGCGGCGACCTGGGCATCGCGCTGTCCGACGTGTACGGCATGAACGCCTTCCTGCGCGACTTCGACATGTACTTCTGCAAGCTGTTCGACGGCGCGCGGCACGACTCGGGCGACCCTTTCCAGTGGGGCGAGCGCATGATCGAGCACTACAAGACCAACCGCTGCGACCCGCGCACCAAGACCATCATCTTCAGCGACGGGCTGACGATTCAGCGCTGCATCGAGCTGTTTGAGCGCTTCGATGGCCGCATCCAGGTGGCTTTCGGCGTGGGCACCAACCTGACCAACGATGTGGGCCCCGCGGCGCTGCAGCTGGTGCTGAAGATGATCGAATGCAACGGCCAGCCGGTGGCCAAGATTTCTGATACACCGGGCAAGACCATGGTGGAGGACGAAGGCTACCTGAGCTACCTGCGCCAGGTGTTCGACCTGCCCGCGCCACCGCCGGCGGTGCCCATCAACCGCCCGCTGCCTATCATCCGCTAGGCGGTTGCTATCTTTAGCATAGCTTCATGCGCTTGATGGACAAGCCCTGGGGCTTCATTTATTTGATGAACTGGATTTTCCGACCCCATTGCCCATGACACCCATCACCGACATTTCCACGCGTCTTTCAAGGCGCTTTGTGCGCTGGGGCGCCTTGCCGCTGATCGCCCTGCTGGCCGGCCCCGCGCAAGCCGCCACGCTGGACGGCAGCCAGTTGTCGGTGCTGTGGGCCGTGCCGTTCGTGGGCATCCTGCTGTCGATTGCCATCTGGCCGCTGGCCGGGCCAAACTTCTGGCACCACCACTTCGGCAAGATCGCGGCGGCCTGGGCGCTGGCCTTTCTGCTGCCCTTTGCGCTGATGTTCGGCCCCGGCACGGCCTGGGCTGGCCTGGTGCACGCGCTGCTGGCCGAATACCTGCCCTTCATCGTGCTGCTGACGGCGCTGTTCACCGTGTCCGGCGGCATCTACATCCGCGGCAACTTGCGCGGCACGCCGCTGCTCAACACGGCCATCCTGCTGGTGGGCGGCGTGCTGGCCAGCTTCATGGGCACCACGGGCGCGTCGATGCTGCTGATTCGCCCGCTGATCCGCGCCAACGACAACCGGCGCCACAACGCGCACGTCGTCATCTTCTTCATCTTCGTGGTCAGCAACATCGGCGGCTCGCTCACGCCGCTGGGCGATCCGCCGCTGTTCCTGGGCTTTCTGAAGGGCGTGAGCTTCTTCTGGACGGTGAGCCACATCTTCCCCGACACGCTGTTCCTGGTCGTCACGCTGCTGGTGATGTTCTTCCTGCTCGACAGCTGGCTCTACAAGCGCGAAGGCGTGCAGCGCCACGACCCGACGCCCGACGACGAGCGCTTTGGCTTCGACGGCGCGGCCAACTTCCTCCTGCTGGGCTGCGTGGTCGCGCTGGTGCTGATGAGCGGCATCTGGAAGCCGGGCGTGGTGTTCAACGTGTTCGGCACCGAAGTGGGCCTGCCCGGCCTGGTGCGCGACATCGGCATGGTGGCGGTCACCCTGGTCTCGCTGGCCATCACGCCGAAGGCGGTGCACGCCAGCAACCAGTTCGGCTGGGGGCCGATGCAGGAAGTGGCCAAGCTGTTCGCCGGCATCTTCCTGACCATCATCCCCGTCATCGCCATGCTGCAGGCGGGCGTGAACGGCCCGTTCGGCGCCGTGGTGCGCGCCGTGACCCATGCCGACGGCACGCCCAACCCGGCGATGTACTTCTGGGCCACCGGCATGCTCAGCGCCTTCCTGGACAACGCGCCGACCTACCTGGTGTTCTTCAACACCGCCGGCGGCGATGCGGCGCAGCTGATGGGCCCGCTGGCCACCACGCTGGCGGCCGTCAGCGCGGGGTCGGTCTTCATGGGTGCGCTGACCTACATCGGCAACGCGCCCAACCTGATGGTCAAGGCGATTGCCGAAGACCGCGGCGTGAAGATGCCCAGCTTCTTCGGCTACATGGCCTGGAGCTTCGGCATCCTGGTGCCGCTGTTCGTGATCGTTACCCTCCTGTTTTTCCGTTGACCGCCGCCTGAACAGCCGGACGCGAAGGGCGCCAAGGTTCCGCGAAGGACGCGAACGAAATCCATGAAGGTTTTCTTTGCGACCTTCGCGGGTTTTCGCGTCCTTCGCGTCCGAATGTGGCGTTCTGATCGAGCGCTGAATTACAGATCCGTTCTTAAGCGCCACAACTCGGGAAACAGCACCACGTCCAGCATCTTGCGCAGGTAGCTCACGCCGCCGGTCCCGCCCGTTCCGCGCTTGAAGCCGATGATGCGTTCCACCGTTGTGACGTGCCGAAAGCGCCAGAGGCGGAAGGCGTCTTCCAGGTCGGTGAGTTTTTCGCCCAGCTGGTACAGGTCCCAGTGCTGCTCGGGCGCGCGGTAGACCTGCAGCCACGCGGCCTCGACGGCGTCGCTTTCGGGGTAGGGCTGGGTCCAGTCGCGTTGCAGGTGGTCGGCCGGCACGGCAAGGCCGCTGCGCGCCATCAGGCGCAGCGTTTCGTCGTAGAGCGACGGCGCTTCATAGAACGACTGCACCAGCGCCAGCCGCTCGGGGTGGTGTGCATGGGGCTTCAGCATGGCGGCGTTCTTGTTGCCCAGCGCGAATTCGATGCAGCGGTACTGAAAGCTCTGGAAGCCGCTGGACGGCCCCAGGTAGGGGCGGATGGCGCTGTATTCCGGCGGCGTCATGGTGCCCAGCACGTCCCACGCGTGCACCAGCTGTTCCATCACGCGGCTGGCACGCGCCAGTTTCTTGAAGGCGGGCGGCAGCCGGTCGGCCCGCACATCGCCAATGGCAGAGCCCAGCTCGGTCAGCAGCAGCTTCATCCACAGCTCGCTGGTCTGGTGCTGGATGATGAACAGCATCTCGTCGTGCGCAGGCGACAGCGGGTGCTGCGCGCTCAGGATCTGGTCGATGTGCAGGTAGTCGCCATAGCTCATGCTGCCGCTGAAGTCGAGCTGGGCGCGTTCGGTGTGGACGATGGACTCGGGGGTGGTCATGGCGGGTGGGTTTAAAGTTTTTTTGAACGCAAAGGGCGCGAAGGTTTCGCAAAAGAACGCAAAAATCAGATATCAAAAAATGCAGCTTCTTTTGCAACTTTTGCAGCATCTCTGCGTCTTTTGCGTTCAAGGACGGGTTTCAAGTCACCGCCAGCTTGCGGTTGAACTGGGGCAGCGCGTACTCCTGGTTCAATAGCACCTCGCGCAGTGCCTGCACCGCCTGCCACACGTTTTCATGCGAAAGATAGAGCGGCGTGAAGCCAAAGCGCAGGATGTCGGGCTGCGCGGCGTCGCCCGCGCGGAAGTCGCCCACCACGCCGCGCGCAATCAGCGCCTGCACGATGGCGTAGGCGCTGCCAGCGGGCAGTTGTTCGGTCGGCGTCAGGCACACCTGCGAGCCGCGCTGGGCGTGTTCGCGCGGGGTGACCAGGGTGAAGGCGCCGGGGCACAGCTGCCCAACCCATTCGATGAACACATCCGTCAGCGCCAGCGACTTGGCGCGCAGCGCGGCCATGCCGCCGAATCGCTCGGCTTCGGCAAACACGTCCAGCGCGCAGTCCAGCGCCGACAGGCTGACGATGGGCTGCGTGCCGCACTGAAAGCGCGCGATGCCTGCCGCGGGCTGGTAGCCGGGTATGAACGCGAACGGCGCGGCGTGCCCCCACCAGCCGGCCAGCGGCTGCCAGAAGCGGTCGACGTGGCGCGGGTGCGCCCACACAAAGGCCGGCGCGCCGGGGCCGCCGTTCAAATATTTGTAGCCGCAGCCCACGGCGTAGTCGGCGTCTGCGCCCGTCAGGTCGACCGGCACCGCCCCCGCGCTGTGCGCCAGGTCCCACACCATCAGTGCGCCCGCGGCGTGCGCGGCGGCGGTGACGGCGGCCATGTCGTGCATGGCGCCGGTGCGGTAGTTGACGTGGGTGAGCATCAGCACGGCGACATCCGCGCCCAGGCTGGCTGCGATCTCGTGCGGCTCCACCAGCTTCAGCGTGCAGCCGCGCTCCTTGCACAGCGCCTCGGCGATGTACAGGTCGGTCGGGAAGTTGCTGCGTTCGCTGACGATGGTGCGGCGCCCGGGCGCGTCTTGCGCGGCCACGTGCAGCGCGGCGGACAGCACCTTGTAGAGGTTGGTCGACGTGGTGTCGGTGGCCACCACTTCGCCTGCACCCGCGCCGATCAGCGGCGCGATCTTGTCGCCCACGCGGCGCGGCAGGTCGAACCAGCCGGCGCTGTTCCAGCTCTGGATCAGGTCGCGCCCCCATTCCTCGGCCACCACCTGCGCCACGCGCGCCGGCACCGCGCGCGGCAGGGCGCCGAGCGAGTTGCCGTCGAGGTAAATCACGCCTTGGGGCAGGTCGAACAAGTCGCGCAAGGCGCGCAACGGGTCTTGTGCATCCCACTGCTGGCAATCAAGCAATGTCGTCATGTCTGCTCTCAAATAAATAGCTTTCGGCGCTTGCTGTATAAGCGCAAGCGCCCGATTTCATTCAAAAAAACCTTCTGCGGCTTTCGCGCAACCTCTGCGCCCTTTGCGTTCAAAAAACTGTCAACCCAACCCCCGCAACACCGCCCGCACCGGCGACGCGTCCGCCGTCATCAGCTTCAGGGGCAGGGCGATCAGTTCGTAGTCGCCTTCGGGCACGTCGTCGAGCACCAGGTTTTCCAGCACGCGCACGTCGCGCCGGCGAATGACCTGGTGCGCGTCCAGCGTCTTGCTGTCCGCCGGGTCGATGCTGGCGGTGTCGATGCCGATCAGGCGCACGCCGGCATCGGCCAGGCGCTCCACCGTCTCGGGCGCGAAGGCGGCCAGCCCGGCGTCCCACGCATCGACCGGCATGCGCGCGTAGGTTCTGACCAGCACACGCGGCGGCAGCCCTTGTGTGGCGTGCGCGAGGTGCTCCCAAAGAATGAGCGGCCGCACGCCGATGGCGTCGATCACGCGGCACGGCCCCAGGTAGGGCGCCAGGTCGACCGCGCCAATCGCCGCGCCGGCCGGGTCGTAGTGCAGCGGCGCGTCGGCATGCGCGCCGACGTGCGGCGACAGCGTGAGCGCGCTGACGTTGACCGGGCAGCCGGGGCCGATCTGCGCGCCCCATTGCTGGGCGTAGGGGGTGTCGCCCGGAAACACCGGCGAGCCGGCGTGCACGGGGGGTGAGATGTCCCAGAGATGGCGCATGCTGCGCACCTTAGTGCTTTGGCGGCGGCGTGGTGTCGGTTTATTCCAACTGGCGGCGGCTTTTGCGCTCCGGAATTTCCCGCGGGGCGGCGTGCACCGGCGCTGACCTGAGTCAACGTGGGGCGTCATCGGCCGGTTTTAAAATGAGAATCATTGTCATTCAATAGGTTTGTGGATGGAAAGCGCGCGATCTGCCGTCGCTGACGACGCGGCGACCCTGCCGGTGTCGCTGCTGGCGCTGCCCGTGGGCGCGCGCGCCGTGATCGAACGCCTGCAGCGACCTGCCGACGCGGACGACCGCGAAGTGCTGCTGCGCCTGATCGAGCTGGGCTTTCTGCCCGGCGAAACGGTGCGCATCGTGGCCAAGGCGCATGGCGGGCAGGGGCCGGTGGCGCTGCGGCTGGGCGGTCAGTCGACCTTTGCGCTGCGCGCGCGCGAAGCCGCGCTGATCGGCGTGCGGCACGTCGAGGGGCCGGGCGCATGAACCGTCCGCAGGACGCGGCCGCCCCGGCCTTGAGCGCCGGGCACGTTGCCGAACCGCGCGTGCTGGCCAGCAGCGCGCGCCCCTTGCGCGTGGCGCTGCTGGGCAACCCCAACTGCGGCAAGACGGCGCTGTTCAACCTGCTGACGGGCAGCCGCCAGAAGGTGGCCAACTACGCCGGCGTGACGGTCGAGCGCAAGGAAGGCCGCCTGCTGTCACCCACCGGGCGCGAGGTGCGGGTGCTGGACCTGCCCGGCGCGTACAGCCTGAACGCGCTGAGCCTGGACGAGGAGATCACACGCGACATCGTCACCGGCCGCCGCGCGGGCGAGCCGCTGCCCGACCTGCTGGTGTGCGTGGTCGACGCCACCAAGCTGCGGCTGAACCTGCGCCTGGTGCTGGAGGCGCAGCGCCTGGGCCTGCCGCTGCTGGTGGCGCTGAACATGACCGACATGGCCGAGCGCCTGGGCATCCAGGTCGATGCCGAGCGACTGTCAAAGGAACTGGGCGTGCCGGTGCTGCCCACGGTGGGCGTGCGCGGCGGCGGGGCCGATGCGCTGGTGGCGGCGCTGGACGCCTACCGGCCGCCGCTGATCGGCCGCGCACCGCGGGTGGCGGCAGACCCCCCCCGGCATCGAAGACGTGATGCTGACGCAGCGCGCCGTGCAGCAACTGGTGGCGGATTGCGTGCGCTCGCCAGCCCGGCCGCTGGCGCGCGACGACGCCGTCGACCGCGTGCTGCTGCACCCGGTGTGGGGCATGCTGATCCTGGGCGCGGTGCTGCTGCTGATGTTTCAGGCCGTGTTCAGCTGGGCGCAATGGCCCATGGAGGGCATCAAGTCCGGCATGGACGCCGCAGCGTCCTGGGTGCGCGCCCACATGGCCGACGGGCCGCTGCGCAGCCTGTTGGCCGATGGCGTGATCGCCGGCGTGGGCAGCGTGCTGGTGTTCCTGCCGCAGATCCTGATCCTGTTCGCCTTCATCCTGGCGCTGGAGGATTCGGGCTACCTGCCGCGCGCGGCTTTTTTGCTGGACCGCGTCATGGGGCGCGTGGGGCTGTCGGGGCGCTCGTTCATTCCGCTGCTGTCCAGCTTTGCCTGCGCCGTGCCCGGCATCATGGCCACGCGCACCATCACGCACTGGCGCGACCGGGTGGTCACCATCCTCATCGCGCCGCTGATGACCTGCTCGGCGCGGCTGCCGGTGTATGCGCTGCTGATCGCCGCGTTCATTCCGCAACGCCGGGTGGCGGGGCTGTTCAACCTGCAGGGGCTGGTGCTGTTTGCGCTGTACGTGGCGGGCATCGTCAGCGCGCTGTGCATCGCCTGGGTGTACCGCCTGTCGGCGCGCGGTGGCAACGCCCGGCCCACGCCGCTGATCATGGAACTGCCCGCCTACCGCTGGCCCAGCCCGCGCCAGCTGGCCTTCGGGCTGTGGGACCGGGCACGCATCTTCCTGCAGCGCGTGGGCGGCATCATCCTGGCGGTGATGGTGCTGCTGTGGTTTTTGTCCAGCTATCCGGCCGCACCTGCAGGCGCCGAAGGGCCGGCGATTCTGCACAGCTACGCCGGCCGCATCGGCCTGCAGCTGCAGAAGCTGCTGGCGCCGGTCGGCTTCAACTGGCAGATTGCCATTGCGCTGGTGCCCGGCATGGCGGCGCGCGAAGTGGCGGTGGGCGCGCTGGGCACGGTGTATGCGCTGTCGGCCAGCGGTGACGACGTGGCGGCCCAATTGCAGGGCCTGCTGGCGCACGGCTGGAGCCTGGCTACCGCGCTGGCGTTGCTGGCGTGGTACGTGTATGCACCGCAGTGCGTGTCGACGCTGGTGGCGGTGCGGCGCGAAACCAATGGCTGGCGCTGGCCGCTGATCATGCTGGTGCAGCTGTTCGGGCTGGCCTATGTGGCGGCGTTCGTCACCTACCGCGTGGCGCTGGCCTGGGGAGCCGGGTGATGCAGCAGGTGGTGGTGGCGCTGATCGTGGCGGTGGCGGCGCTGTATGCGCTGTGGCACTTCATGCCCGCGCGCTGGCGCAAGTCGGTGGCGGCGCGCCTGGGGCTGGGCGCGGGCGCGGGGCAAGGGGGGTGTCACGATTGTGGCGACTGCACTGCCTGCCCGCCGCCTGGCGTCAAGAAAAAATAGGCGCCAGCGCTTGTCAGTCAAGCGCTGGTAGCTAGTTTATTGATAGTGACCTGGGCATGGTAATCAGCGGTTTCTGGCTCCCTTCCCCCAGCGGGGGAAGGAGCCAACAGCCGCACATGGGTCAGCTCCAGAGAGTCCTGACCACGCCTCAAGCGGCGTGCTCCATGCCATGCTGGCGGCGCGCATGCAGGCAGGCGTCCGAGCCGGCATCGAACTCGCGGCAGGGCGAGGGGCGCCATTCATAGATGCCGCAGCGCACGCGCTGGCCCACCTGCCCGCCCAGCGCCGCGCAGCGCGGCCGCAGGTGGTCGGTACCGCGCAGGCGGCACAGGCTGGTCGTCAGGCGTGCGGCCAGGCCGTCGGGCACCGGGCCGCCTTCGGACTGCAATTCAATGGCAGCAAAATCGACTCGAAAGCTGGCACAGCACGCCCCGCAGGACAGGCAGTCTTCTTGGCGCGGGCGCATGGCGCGGAGACGTTGTGGGACGTGCGTGCAGCGGCGCTCAGTCCAGCCGGCCCAGCAGCAGGTATTCCATCAGCGCCTTCTGCACGTGCATGCGGTTCTCGGCCTCGTCCCACACCACCGACTGCGGGCCGTCGATGACGTCGGCGGTGACTTCCTCGCCGCGGTGCGCGGGCAGGCAGTGCATGAACAGGGCGTCAGGCCGCGCGGCGCGCATCATGTCGGCGTCGACGCACCAGTCGGCAAAGGCCTTGCGGCGGGCGTCGTTCTCGGCCTCGTAGCCCATCGACGTCCAGACGTCGGTGGTCACCAGATCGGCGCCTTCGCAGGCCTTGCGCGGGTCGGCAAAGTTCTGCCAGCCCTTGCCGCTGCCGTTGCCGTCCAGCGCGGCCAGTTGCGTGTCGACCTCGTAGCCGCGCGGCGTGGACACGCGCAGCGTGAAGCCGAGCAAGGAGGCGGCCTGCGCCCAGGTGTTGGCCATGTTGTTGCCGTCGCCGATCCAGGCCACGGTCTTGCCCTGGATCGGGCCGCGGTGCTCGATGAAGGTGAAGATGTCGGCCAGGATCTGGCAGGGGTGGTATTCGTTCGTCAGCCCGTTGATGACCGGCACGCGCGAATGGGCGGCGAACTGGTCGATGCGGCCCTGCTCGAAGGTGCGGATCATCACGATGTCGACCATGCGGCTGATGACGCGCGCCGTGTCCTCGATCGGCTCGCTGCGCCCCAGCTGGCTGTCGCCGCTGGTCAGGTTGACCACGCTGCCGCCCAGCTGGTACATGCCCGCCTCGAAGCTCACGCGCGTGCGCGTGCTGGCCTTCTCGAAGATCATGGCCAGCGTGCGGTCGCCCAGCGTGTGGTGCTTCTCGTACGCCTTGAACTTGCGCTTGATGAGGGCCGAGCGCGCGAACAGGTAGGCGTAGTCATCCGCCGTGAAATCGGCAAACTGCAGGTAATGCTTGATGGGCGCGCTCATTTCATTCTTTCAGGAAGGCCTCGATCAGCGGCACCAGGATGCCCACCATCTCGTCCGCCTCGGCCTCGGTCAGGATCAGCGGCGGCACCAGGCGGACCACGCTGTCGGCGGTCACGCTCAGCAGCAGGCCGGCGTCCAGCGCACGCTGCGCCAGCACGCCGCACGGCTTGGTCAGCTCGATGCCAATCATCAGGCCCTGGCCGCGCACTTCCTTCACGCCGGGGTTGCCGGCCAGCGCCTTCTGCAGCGCGGTCTTCAGGTGCGCGCCCACCTTGGCGGCGTTGTCCAGCAGGCCTTCTTCTTCCATGATGCGGATGGTCTCGACCCCCGCGCGCATGGCCAGCGGGTTGCCGCCAAAGGTGGTGCCGTGGTTGCCGGGCTGGAAGATGTTGGCCGCCTTCGGCCCCGCCACCACGGCGCCGATCGGCATGCCCGAACCCAGGCCCTTGGCCAGCGGCATCACGTCCGGCTTGATGCCCGCCCACTGGTGCGCAAACCACTTGCCGGTGCGGCCCATGCCGCACTGCACCTCGTCGATCATCATCAGCCAGTCGCGTTCGTCGCACAGCTGGCGCAGCTGCTGCAGGTAGTCGATGCGCATGGGGTTGATGCCGCCTTCGCCCTGGATGGTTTCGAAGAACACGGCCACCACGTTGGGGTTGCCCTCGGTGGCCTTCTTCAGCGCCTCGATGTCGTTCATCGGCACGCGGATGAAGCCTTCGACCAGCGGCTCGAAGCCTTTCTGGATCTTGGGGTTGCCGGTAGCGCTGAGCGTGGCGATGCTGCGGCCGTGGAAGGCCTTTTCGTACACCACGATCTGCGGGTTGGCGATGCCCTTGTCGTGGCCGAACTTGCGCGCCAGCTTGAGCGCCGCCTCGTTGGCCTCCAGCCCGGTGCAGCAGAAGAACACGTTGGTCAGGCCCGAGAGCTCGGTCAGCTTCTTGGCCAGCACCTCGGCGTTGGGCACGTGGTAGTAGTTGCTGCTGTGGATGATCTTGCCGATCTGGTCCTGCAGCGCCGGCACCAGCTTCGGGTGGTTGTGGCCCAGCGTGTTCACGGCAATGCCGCCCAGGCCGTCCAGGTAGCTCTTGCCGTTGACGTCGAACACGCGGCAGCCCTGGCCATGATCGACCGCCATCGGCAGGCGGGCGTAGGTGTTCATGGTGTGGGGCGAGGCGGCTTCGATGTGCGCGGTCACGGGCGGCTCCTTGATGCGTGAACAATAAGAATCGGGCCCACAGGCCCGCTGAAGCCGCATTCTAGGTCGCCGCTCCGGCGGCTTTGTTGCCAGCTTCGCATCACTGCAATGCGTGCGCTGCGGGGCTGGATTCAGTCTTATATAAGATACAATTTTCGTTGCACCGCAACATGCCACAAGCGTGCCCGGCGGTGTCAGGAAACGATGACGCCCACACCCACCAGTAACGAGATCTTCATCCGCGGCATCACGCGCGACGGCCGCACCTTCCGCCCCAGCGACTGGGCCGAGCGCCTGGCGGGGGTGATGGCGCAGTTCCGCCCCGGCGGCGCCAAGGGGCCGGGTGGGCACATCAGCTATTCACCCTGGTGCGTGCCAACCACGCTGGACGGCGTCAAGGCCGTGGTGGTGCACCGCGCCCTGAAGGACCACGAACCCATGGCCTGGGACTTCGTGATGGGTTTTGCGGCCGACAACGAACTGCAGGTCATCGAGGCCTGCCTGATACCAGACCGCCCCTGAGTCGCCGGCGGCGCCTCGCCCACGGAACAACGCCAACAAAAAACCGCCCGAAGGCGGTTTTTGCTTTTTGCCGACAGCGCACCCGATTCAAACGGCGGTGGGGCATTGCATGGCTGCATGCCCCGACCGGGCTGTTTGCCTGAAATCCGTCAGGCGGCGGCGGGCTGGGTGGCCAGGGTCTTGACCTTGGCCGACAGGCGGCTCTTGTCGCGAGCGGCCTTGTTTTTGTGGAAGATGCCCTTGTCGGCGACCGAGTCGACCACCGACTGCATCACCGCGAAGGCGCTCTTGGCCTTCTCGACGTCGCCGGCCAGAACGGCTTTTTCGACGTTCTTCACCGACGTGCGGTATTTGGAGCGCAGCGAGGTGTTCGCAGCGTTGAGTTTGACGTTCTGGCGGGCGCGTTTGCGGCCCGATGCCAGGCGGGGGTTCTTCTTCTTGGGCTTACCAGCGGCCATGGAAGTATTCCTTTAATGGTTTGTGGATGTTGTCGGCAAAACCTTCGATTATATATTGATCCGGTTGATATGAAGCGCGGCAGGTGGCGGATGACGGCCCTCCGCCGCACCAGGGGCGGTGCGCCTGCGATGAGTGACCCGCTTGGTGGTAACGGGGTGCCATAGCCCACAGTCAAGCCAATTGGCCGCGAACCAGTTCCTGCGAGAACGCCGTGGTTGGGCTACCAGTGCTGTCCTCCACAAGGGCAGCCGCGCAGCGCCTCAGGGAGCGTCATTTTTCGCGCACCAGACGGAAGCCCACCAGCACGTAGCGTGTCTCCGGCGTGTTCCAGTTGCGGAAGGCCACGCGCGAATACAGCGGCCAGCTGTGTCAGGAGCCGCCACGGCGCACGCGCGCGTTGCCGTCGGCGGGGCCACGCGGGTCATCGATGGGTGAGCGGGCGTAGTAGTCCTCGCCATACCAGTCGGCGCACCATTCCCAGGCGTTGCCGATCATGTCGTACAGGCCGAACGCATTGGGCTGGTAGCTGCCCACCGGCGCGGTGAAGGGGTAGCCGTCGGTGCCGTGGCCGGCCTGCTCGCGCCAGCGCGGCCAGCGCAGTGCGGTTTCGCGGTCGAAGGTGTTGGCGGTCTTGAGCAGCACGTCGGGGTGATCGCCTGCCGGGTAGCGCGTGCGCGAGCCGCCACGCGCGGCGTATTCCCACTCGGCCTCGGTGGGCAGGCGGTAGACCGCGCCTTCCTTCTGGCTCAGCCAGGCCGCCATGGCCACGGCGTCGTTCCAGGTGACGTTGACCACCGGGTGGCGGTCGGTCTGCGCAAAGCCGGTGTTCAGCCACGAATAGCGCACATCGCGCCCTTCGAACAGGTCGCCGCGTTCGGTCCGCGAGGGGTCGTAGTTGGCGTTGAAGCCGTAGGCGCCGGTGCCGTCGCGGATCGATTCGGGTACGTAGCCCGAGGCCTGCACGAACTGGCGGAACTGCCCCACCGTGACCTCGTGCGCGCCCATCCAGAAGTCGCGCGTGATGCGCACGCGGTGCACCGGACGCTCGTCGGCCAGGTCGGTCAGGCGCTTGGGGTCGGCATGCGGAAAGGACTTGGCCAGCGCTTGCGGCGACTCGTCGCTGCCCATCATGAATTCACCGGCCGGGATGCGCACAAAGCGGATGCCAACGCTGTCGGTAAAGGGCTGGTCGGGGCGGACGCTGGCGCGCACCGGCGGGGCCAGCACGGGCGGTGGCGATGCGCAACCGGCCAGTGTGGCGGCCAGCAGCAGCGACGAGACGGAAAGGGCGCGCCGCAGCGGCGACAGCGAGGTAGTGGATTGAGGCATGACGGGGCGATGCTCGCAGCGGCGCCGGGCGATGTCAACGCGGACAAGCACGGGGTGGCGGCGATCCGGCAAGGTGGGCCAGCACCGGCCCTAATCGATGAACAGCGCCGGATCGACCGAGGCGCGGTTGAGGCTGACCGTCCAGTGCAGGTGCGGGCCGGTCACGCGGCCCGTGGCGCCCACGGCGCCCAGCCGCTGCCCGGCGGCTAGGCGGTCGCCAGCCTTCACGTCGATGCGGCTCAGGTGGCACATCATCGACAGCAGGCCGCCGCCATGGTCCAGCCACACCGTCTGGCCGTTGAAGAAGTAGTCGCCCGTGTCGATGACGGTGGCGGCCAGCGGCGCGACCACCGGCGTGCCCGTGGGCGCGGCAATGTCCATGCCGCTGTGCGGGTTGCGCGGCTGTCCGTTGAAGAAGCGCCGCAGCCCGAACGAACTGGAGCGCCGCCCGGGGCAGGGCACGCGCATCTTCAGGTCACCCGCGGGCGGCGCGCTGAAGGTGGCAATGACGCCTTGCTGGTGCACGCGCTCGCGCTCGTGCCGCGCCAGGTCCTCGGGCGACAGGTCGACGGTGCGGGGCGACACCTTCAGGTGCTGCTCGGTGTAGCGCTTGGGCGTCACGGTGTAGTCCAGCAGGCGCTCACCATCGGGCGCGGCCACGCGGATGTGCGCCGTGCCCGGCGTGGCCGACAGCGGAATGCCGACCAGCGCCGTCCAGACGATGGGGTCGCCCACCACCAGCAGCGGCGCGTCGTCGGCGAAAGCCCGTGGCCGCGTGGCGGCGGGGCCCAGGTCGATGCGGGCCACGCCGCCCGGCACCACGGCGTGGCGCGGCCAGGCGGCGTCGGTGGCGGCCCGTGCGGCCCAGGGCGCGCTCAGGCCGGCCAGCGCGCCGCCGGCGATCAGCACGCAGCGACGGGTGGGCGAAGAACGTGAAATAGGAGTCATAAGGTCAGCGAGCGCACGTGGGGACTGCGAGGCAAGCTACCAATACTATAGCCATTGCGCCACGCGCTGGCGGGCGCGGGCCGGTCGATGCGGCGTGTGGTGCGCCGCCGCGGGGGGTCAGCTGGCCGCGTCCAGGCCGCCCTGCATGTGCACGCGCATGCAGGCCGCCGCGCCGACGGCGTCGCGCGCGGTCAGTGCCGCCATCAGCGCGCGGTGTTCGGCCAGCGATTGCGCGGGGCGCCCGGCCTTCTGCAGCGAATGCTGGCGATGCAGCTTCATCACCTTGCGCAGGTCCTGCACCATCTGCAGGCGCCAGTGGTTGTCGGCCAGTTCCAGCAGGCGCAGATGGAAGGCTTCGTTGAGCGCAAAGAAGCGCGCCGTGTCGGGCAGGGCGGTTTCCAGGTCTTGATGCAGCGCCGCCAGTTCGGCCAGTTCGGCATCGCTGGCGCGGCCGGCGACGGCGCTGGCGGCATCGGTTTCGAGCAGGGCCAGCAGGTGGTACACGTCGGCCAGGTCCTTGGGCGATGTCTGGGTCACGTAGGCGCCGCGCCGCACCTTCATGGTCACCAGCCCTTCGGCAGCCAGCACTTTCAGCGCTTCGCGCAGCGGCGTGCGGCTGATGCCCATCTGCTCGGCAATGCGCAACTCGTCGATCCAGTCGCCCGCCGCCAGTTCACCGGCGAAGATGCGCTGGCGCAAGCGCTCAGCCACTTCTTCGTAAAGTGCGCGAGGGGCAAGTCGGGCCGTGGTCATGCGGGTCAAAAATTTCTGGCGCATTGTAAGCTTGGCCGGGGATTTTGAATTAATAATTACGGAAAACAAGGGCGGGTGGCCAACGCTGGCGTGGGTCAGCAGCCACGCGCGGCCCGCACCCGCCCTGCTGCGGTGGCCTGCCGGGCGCAGGCGCCCTGTTCAAGCCGATTTTTTCTGCCGATCGTCATCGAGAGTCGAACACCATGAGCCATTCGTCGTCCGAATTCAAACCCGCCACGCTGGCCGACTGGCAAAAGGCGGCGCAGAAATCCGCCCCCGGCGGCAACGTGGACGCACTGGGCTGGCTGACGCCCGACGGTATCACCGTCAAGCCGCTGTACACGGCGGAAGACACGGCGAACCTGCCCTACGCCAACACGCTGCCGGGCTTTGAGCCCTTTTTGCGCGGCCCACAGGCGACGATGTACGCGGTGCGGCCGTGGACGATCCGCCAATACGCCGGCTTTTCCACTGCGGAGGAATCCAACGCCTTCTACCGCAAGGCGCTGGCTGCCGGTGGGCAGGGCGTGTCCGTGGCGTTCGACCTGGCCACGCACCGGGGCTACGACAGCGACCACCCGCGCGTGACGGGCGACGTGGGCAAGGCCGGGGTGGCCATCGACAGCGTGGAGGACATGAAGATCCTGTTCGACGGCATTCCGCTCGACAAGGTGAGCGTGTCGATGACGATGAACGGCGCGGTACTGCCCATCCTGGCTGGCTACATCGTGGCGGCGGAGGAGCAGGGCGTGAGCCAGGACAAGCTGGCGGGCACGATCCAGAACGACATCCTCAAGGAGTTCATGGTTCGCAACACCTACATCTACCCGCCCGAGCCGTCGATGAAGATCATTGGCGACATCATCGAGTACACGGCCAAGAACATGCCGAAGTTCAACTCGATCAGCATCAGCGGCTACCACATGCAGGAAGCCGGCGCCAACCAGGCGCTGGAGATGGCGTTCACGCTGGCCGACGGCAAGGAGTACGTGAAGACGGCCCTGGCCAAGGGCATGGACGTGGACGAGTTCGCAGGGCGCCTGTCCTTCTTCTGGGCCGTGGGCATGAACTTCTATCTGGAAATCGCCAAGATGCGCGCCGCGCGCCTCTTGTGGTGCCGGATCATGAAGGAATTCAACCCGAAGAACCCGAAGTCCCTGATGCTGCGCACGCATTCGCAGACCAGCGGCTGGTCGCTGACCGAGCAGGACCCCTACAACAACGTGGTGCGCACCACCATCGAAGCGATGGCGGCCGTATTCGGCGGCACGCAAAGCCTGCACACCAACAGCTTTGACGAGGCCATTGCGCTGCCCACCGAATTCAGCGCCCGCATCGCGCGCAACACGCAGCTCATCATCCAGGAAGAGACGCACATCACCAACGTGGTCGACCCGTGGGCCGGCAGCTACATGATGGAAAAGCTGACGCAGGACATGGCCGATGCTGCGTGGGCCATCATCGAAGAAGTCGATGCCATGGGCGGCATGACCAAGGCGGTGGATTCGGGCTGGGCCAAGCTCAAGATCGAAGCCGCGGCTGCCGAAAAGCAGGCGCGCATTGACAGCGGCAAGGACGTGATCGTCGGCGTCAACAAGTACAAGCTAGCGAAAGAAGACGCCATCGAAATTCTGGAGGTGGACAACGTGAAGGTGCGCGAATCGCAGATCGCGCGCCTGAACGATATCAAGAAAAAACGGGACGCAGCGCAGGTGCAGCGAGCGCTTGAAGCTATTACAAAGATAGCGGATAGCGGGCAAGGCAACCTGCTCGACGCCGCCGTGAAGGCGATTCGCGCCCGCGCCACGGTGGGCGAAATCAGCGATGCGATGGAAAAAGTCTTTGGGCGCCACCGCGCCGACACGCAAAAGGTGACCGGTGTGTACGCAGCCGCCTACGACTCGGCCGAAGGCTGGGACAAGCTCAAGAAAGAAATCGCCGACTTCGCCGACGAAGAAGGCCGCCGCCCGCGCGTGATGATCGCCAAGCTGGGCCAGGACGGCCACGACCGCGGCGCCAAGGTGGTGGCCACGGCGTTTGCCGACCTGGGGTTTGACGTGGACATCGGCAGCCTGTTCCAGACGCCCGAAGAATGCGCGCGCCAGGCCGTCGAGAACGACGTGCACGCGGTCGGCGTCAGCACGCTGGCTGCCGGCCACAAGACGCTGGTGCCGGCCATTCTGAAAGCGCTGAAAGAGCAGGGCGCCGACGACATCATCGTATTCGTCGGCGGCGTCATCCCGCGCCAGGACTACGACTTTCTGTACGAGGCAGGCGTCAAGGGCATTTACGGGCCGGGCACGCCGATTCCGGCCAGCGCGAAGGATGTGCTGGAGCAGATCAGGAAGGCAAAAAGCTGAGATTGTGATACAGTAATACGGTATTTCAATTGGAGTGTGCCATGGCTGTTTCTGTTCGCATGAGCCCTTTGCTGGAGAAGGAGCTGGAGTTGGCCGCCCAGCGAAAGGGCGTGACCAAATCGCAATTCATCATTGAAGCGGTGGAGCGCGCGCTGGGACGCAGGAATCCGTATGAACTGATGCTGCAGGCCAAAGCCGAAATGGCGCAAGACCCACACAGCGCGGCGCTGTCCGAGGCCTTTGTCGCCGAGCATCAGATAGCCTACGACACCGAACGATCGCGCGCCGACCTGATCGCCAAGCTCAGAGCCAAGCATGGCCTCCGCGCTGATTGATGCCAGCGCCATGGTGGCAGCCTTCGGCACGAATGAGCCCGAAGGTTCGCGTTATCAGGATCTGCTGGCGCTGGCCGCGCTGGAGAACTGGACGCTGTGGACCACCTGGGCCTGCGTGGCGGAGGCGACTTATCTGGTGCCGCCGCCCAACCGCTTTGCCTTGCTCAACTGGCTGGGTCGCGGCGCCGTGTCGGTGTTTCCGTTCGACCAGGCCGCCTTGCTGGACTTCGTGCCCGTCATGCAGCGCTACACCGAGCGCCCGCGCACTGAGATGGACCTGGCCGATGCCTCGCTGTACCAGTTGGCGGCGGACACCGGCGTCACGCGCATCATGACGATGGATCGGCGGGACTTTTCGCGCTACCGCCTGCCCGATGGCCAGGCATTCGAGATCCTGTAAGCGGCTGCCTGCAATGCCCACCGTGCACGCCATCACCGCCGCCCCTGGCCCCGCCCAGCGCCGCGCCATCGCCAAGGCCATCACGCTGCTTGAATCGACGCGCGCCGATCATCGCGCGCAGGGCGACGAATTGCTGACGGCGCTGCTGCCGCACACGGGCAAGTCTTTGCGCATCGGCATCAGCGGCGTACCCGGCGTGGGCAAAAGCACCTTCATCGAATCGCTCGGCGTGTACCTGATCGAGCAAGGCCATCGCGTTGCCGTGCTGGCCATTGACCCCTCATCCACCGTATCGGGCGGCTCCATCCTGGGCGACAAGACGCGCATGGATCGGCTCTCGACACTGGAAGCTGCCTACATCCGCCCCAGCCCCAGCAGCGGCACGCTGGGCGGCGTGGCCGAGAAGACACGCGAAGCCATGCTGGTGTGTGAAGCGGCGGGCTACGACGTGGTGCTGGTCGAGACTGTGGGCGTCGGCCAGTCCGAAACGGCGGTGAGCGGCATGACCGACATGTTCGTGCTGCTGCAATTGCCCAACGCGGGCGACGATTTGCAAGCCATCAAGAAGGGCGTGATGGAACTGGCCGACCTAGTGGTCATCAACAAGTCCGACATCGACCCGGCCGCCGCCACGCGCGCGCGGGCGCAGATCCAGTCGGCGCTGCGCCTGTTCGGCCTGCATGGCAATCCTGAACATGCCCACCACGACGAGGCCCAGTGGCACCCGCGCGTGATCCAGATCAGTGGCTTGAAGGGCGAGGGGCTGGACGATTTCTGGCAAGCCGTCACGCAGTTCCGGGATCTGCAAACTGCCAACGGGCGCCTGGCCGCACGGCGCCAGCAGCAGAACCTGGCGTGGATGTGGGAACGCATCGACGCGGGCCTGAAAAGCGCCTTTCGCGCGCATCTGGGCGTCAGGGCGGAGTTGCCGGCGATGCTGGAGGCCGTATCCGCCGGGCGCGTGGCGCCATCGACGGCGGCGCGCACGCTGCTGGCAGCGCAGCTGTCCAATACGTCATAAAAGATAGCAATACATCTTGATCTGGCAAGCGCCAGAGGCCCATTTAATTCATAGAACGAGCGAATCCAAAGCGAAGGAACCCCATGAAGCTGATTCTTGAACAACTCGAACAAAAGCGCGCCGCCGCCCGCCTGGGCGGCGGGCAAAAGCGCATTGACGCGCAGCACGGCAAAGGCAAGCTCACCGCGCGTGAGCGCATCGAGGTGCTGCTGGACGCTGGCAGCTTCGAAGAGTGGGACATGTTCGTCGAGCACCGCTGCGCCGACTTCGGCATGGACGCCACGCACATCCCGGGCGACGGCGTGGTGATCGGCTACGGCACCATCAATGGCCGCTTGGTCTTCGTGTTCAGCCAGGACTTCACCGTGTTCGGCGGTGCCCTGAGCGAGGCGCACGCCGAGAAGATCTGCAAGCTGATGGACCAGGCCATAAAGGTGGGCGCGCCCGTCATCGGCCTCAACGATTCAGGCGGCGCGCGCATCCAGGAAGGCGTGGCCTCGCTCGGCGGCTATGCCGAAGTGTTCCAGCGCAACGTGATGGCCTCGGGCGTCATCCCGCAGATCAGCATGATCATGGGCCCGTGCGCGGGCGGCGCGGTGTACAGCCCTGCCATGACCGACTTCATCTTCATGGTGAAGGACACCAGCTACATGTTCGTCACCGGCCCCGAGGTGGTCAAGACCGTGACGCACGAGAGCGTGACGGCCGAGGAACTGGGTGGCGCGCTGACGCACAACACCAAGAGCGGCGTGGCCGACCTGGCGTTCGAGAACGACGTCGAGGCGCTGCTGATGCTGCGGCGCTTCTTCAACTACATCCCCGCCAGCAACCGCGAGAAAGCGCCGTACCGGCCCACGCTGGACAAGGTCGACCGCGCCGACAAGAGCCTCGACACGCTGGTCCCGGACAACCCCAACCTGCCCTACGACATCAAGGAAGCCATCACCAAGACGGTGGACGATGGCGAGTTCTTCGAACTGCAGCCCGACTACGCCGCCAACATCGTCATCGGCATGGCGCGCATGGATGGCAACGTGGTTGGCATCGTGGCCAACCAGCCGCTGGTGCTGGCGGGCTGCCTCGACATCAAGAGCAGCATCAAGGCCGCGCGCTTCGTGCGCTTTTGCGATGCCTTCAACATCCCCGTCATCACCTTTGTCGATGTGCCCGGCTTCATGCCCGGCACAGCGCAGGAATACGGCGGCATCATCAAGCACGGGGCCAAATTGCTGTACGCGTATGCCGAATGCACGGTGCCGAAGATCACCGTCATCACGCGCAAGGCCTACGGCGGCGCGTACGACGTGATGGCCTCCAAGCACTTGCGTGGCGACGTCAACCTGGCCTGGCCCAACGCCGAGATCGCGGTGATGGGCGCCAAGGGCGCGGTCGAGATCATCTTCCGGGAAGACAAGAACGACCCCGAAAAGCTGGCCAAGCGCGAGGCCGAATACAAGGCCCGCTTCGCCAACCCCTTCGTCGCCGGCAGCCGTGGCTTCATCGACGACGTGATCCAGCCGCACGAAACGCGCAAGCGCATCTGCCGCAGCCTGGCGATGCTGAAGGACAAGAAGCTGGAGAACCCGTGGCGCAAGCACGGGAACATTCCGCTCTGAAATCAATAGCTGCTTGCGCTTGCTAAATGGGCGCTGCAGGCCAGAATCATTAGGAATATCAGCATCATGTTCACCAAGATCCTTATCGCGAACCGTGGCGAAATTGCTTGCCGCGTCATAGCGACAGCCAAGAAAATGGGCATCGCCACCGTGGCGGTGTATTCCGACGCGGACAAATACGCGCGCTTTGTCCAGATGGCCGACGAGTCGGTGCGCCTGGGCCCGCCGCCGTCGCGTGAGTCGTATCTGCTGGCCGACAAGATCATCGAAGCCGCCAAGCAGACGGGCGCACAGGCGATCCACCCCGGCTACGGTTTCCTGAGCGAGAACGAAGCCTTTGCCAAGCGCTGCGAGGATGAGGGCATCGCCTTCATCGGCCCCAAGGCGCATTCGATTGCGGCCATGGGCGACAAGATCGCATCGAAGAAGCTCGCCAATGAGGCCAAGGTCAGCACCATCCCCGGCTACAACGACGCGATTGAAACGCCCGAAAAGGCGGTGGAGATTGCCAAGGGCATCGGCTACCCCGTCATGATCAAGGCCTCGGCCGGTGGCGGCGGCAAAGGGCTGCGCGTGGCCTTCAACGATCAGGAAGCGTTCGACGGCTTTGCCGCGTGCCAGAACGAGGCGCGCAACAGTTTTGGCGACGACCGCGTGTTCATCGAGAAGTTTGTCGAGCAGCCGCGCCACATCGAGATCCAGGTGCTGGGCGATAGCCACGGCAACGTGGTCTATCTGAACGAGCGCGAATGCTCCATCCAGCGCCGGCACCAGAAGGTGATCGAGGAAGCGCCGTCGCCCTTCATCAGCGACGCCACGCGCAAGGCGATGGGCGAGCAGGCGGTGGCGCTGGCCAAGGCGGTGAAGTACCAGAGCGCGGGCACGGTCGAATTCGTGGTCGGCAAGAACCAGGACTTCTACTTTCTGGAGATGAACACGCGCCTGCAGGTGGAGCACCCGGTGACGGAGCTGATCACGGGGCTTGATCTGGTCGAGCAGATGATCCGCGTGGCGGCGGGCGAGAAGCTGGCCTTCACGCAGGCCGACGTGAAGAAGGTTGGCTGGGCGATGGAATGCCGCATCAACGCCGAAGACCCGTTCCGCAACTTCCTGCCGTCCACCGGGCGCCTGGTGCGCTTTGAGCCGCCGGAGCAGAACCTGTTCCAGGGCCAGGCGACGACCGACGTGGGCGTGCGCGTGGACACGGGCGTGATCGACGGTGGCGAGATTCCGATGTACTACGACTCCATGATCGCCAAGCTCATCGTGCACGGCACGGATCGCAACGACGCGATTGCCCGCATGCGCGAGGCGCTGAATGCCTTCGTCATCAAGGGCGTGCAGAGCAACATCCCGTTCCAGGCCGCGCTGCTGGCGCATCCCAAGTTCGTGAGCGGCGATTTCAACACCGGCTTCATCGCCGAGCACTACGCCCACGGCTTCCGCGCCGAGGACGTGCCGCACGACGACCCGCACTTTCTGCAGGCGCTGGCGGCGCACCTGCACATGTTCTACCGCAACCGCGCCAGCGGGCTGCAGGGCCAGTTCTGGGAAGGCTTCAAGCGCCTGCCGGCACGCCAGTTCACGGTGTGCGTGCTGGGCGAGGGCGGCAACAACCGCTACACCGACGTGTCGGCCGGCGAAACCCTGCCCGGCCAGCCGACCCCGCTGACGCTGCATCTGCCCGAGGGCGACAAGCCCTATCACATCAGCATTGACAACGAGATCGGCGACGCGCGGATCACCGGCAGCGTCAACGGAAAGCCGTTCACGGCGCAGATGCAGCGTGGCGCCGGCAAGAACCCGCTGGCGATCCGCGTGGTGCACAACGGCACGCAGATGGACGCCATCGTCATGCACCCGCGCACTGCGGAACTGCACAAGCTGATGCCCTACAAGGCGCCGCCCGACATGAGCAAGTTCGTGCTGTCGCCCATGCCGGGCCTGCTGGTGCAGGTGGCCGTGCAGCCGGGTCAGGAAGTCAAGGCCGGCGAGCGCGTGGCCGTGATCGAAGCCATGAAGATGGAGAACGTGCTGTTCGCCAGCGCCGACGGCGTGGTGAAGGAAGTGCGCGCGAAGAAGGGCGACAGCCTGGCGGTCGATCAGCCCATTGTGGAGTTTGAATAGGCGAGCGAGGGCCTTGCTTGCGGATGAGGCAAGGCGGGATTAAGATATAACGATTGTTATAACTTGCCGCATCGATCGGAGCCCCGCCATGTCCACCGCTGTCGCCCTCAAAGTCACGCAGATTGGTAACTCGGTGGGGGTCATCCTCCCGAAGGAGATGCTGGCCCGACTGAAGGTCGGCAAGGGTGACTCGTTGTACGTCACCGAGGTTCCCGACGGCGTGACCCTGCGGCCTTATGACGCCGAGTTTGCCGAGCAGATGGAGGTGGCGCGCGAGATCATGAAGGAATACCGCGACGTGTTGCGCGAGTTGGCCAAGTGATTGCCGCTGCCAACCAGGCTTGGCGTTGGTTGTCGCGTGAGGTGCTTCTGGCCGTGCATGAAGAGCAGCTGGCCGAGCATGGCGGCGCCACCGGTGTGCGCGACGAGGGTTTGTTCGATTCCTCACTGGCACGTCCGCGGCAACTGGCCAACTACGGGGAGCCCGATATCGCGGATCTGGCGGCTGCCTACGCCTTTGGCTTGGTGCGAAATCATCCATTCATTGATGGCAATAAACGCACGGGCTTCGTGGCTGCTCAGCTGTTCCTGCGGCTCAATGGCCATCGTATTCAGGCGCCGCACGTCGACTGTGTCCTGACCACCCTGGCCCTCGCCGCCAGCGATATCGACGAAGCCGCCTTCGCCGCGTGGCTGCGCCGCCATTTGCAACCGCGCTGACCGCCGTGGCCGCGCACCTGCTCAAGCTGCCGATCCACGCCACCCCGGGCGCCAAGCGAACCGAGGCGGCGGGTTCGCACGGGGGTGCGTTGCGCGTGCGGCTGGGCGCGCCGCCGGTCGACGGCAAGGCGAACACGGCGCTGATCGACTGGGCGGCGTCGGCTTTCGGCGTGCCCAAAAAGCAGGTCGAGTTGCTGCACGGTGCGGCAGGGCGGCAAAAGGTGTTGGGCATTCGCTTTGCGTCGGCCAGTGAACTGGCGGCCGGGCAGGCCTTGCTGGCGCAATGGCTGGCGGTGGGCGAGGGCTGAGCGTGGCAGATGGGTTGACCAGGCTGGATTGGCTGAAAGCTATGAAAAATATAGCTCCGCGCCTTTGCATGAACAGCGCTCGCGCCCGTTTTATGGTTGAACCCATGCGCAGGTCGATCCTTCGGCAGGGCAAGGTAGGCCGCCGGCGCGTGCTGGCGGCCGCGCTGCTGGCGATGGCGGGCGCCTTCGGGCCGGCGTTGCCAGCCTATGCGCAGCGCGTGGCCGATGCCGCACCGGTCACATGGCCGCCAGCGCCCGCCGTGCTGGCCGCGCAGCACCAGCGCGCCTTCAGCGGCCTGCCTGCCCACATCCAGTCGCAGTTGCCCGATGTGCAAAGCGTGGCGGTGGTGCATCGCGGGCACCTGGCCTTCGAGTTCTATCGCACCGGCCTCACCGCCGATACCCTGCAGGACACGCAGTCGGTGACCAAGAGCGTGCTGGCCTTGCTGTTTGGCCAGGCGCAGGCCGATGGGCATGTGCGCGGCCCGCAGGAGCTGGTTGCCCTGCGGCTGCCGCAGCTGCTGCGCATGGGCGCCGATGCGCGCGTGCAGCGCCTGCGCTTTGAACATCTGCTGACCATGACGGCCGGTTGGCCAGGAGAGCAGACCGCGCAGCGCGACCGCGACGACGACCTGGGCTGGATCGTGCGCCGTCCCTTTCTGGACGATCCCGGCAAGAAGTTCACCTACGACAACGGCGCGGCCAACTTGCTGGCCATGGCGTTGGCCAACGCGCTGCAGCAGCCGCTGTCGACCTACGCGCGCCAGCGCCTGTTCGAGCCGCTGGGCATTCATGCTTTCGACTGGCGCCAGGGCGCTGCAGGGCATGACCTGGGGGCGCTGGGTCTGTCGCTCACCACGCGCGGCATGGCGCGGTTGGGTGAACTGGTGCTGAACGAAGGCCGCTGGCAGGGCCGGGCGCTGGTGCCGGCCGCGTACGTGCGCGCGGCCACCGAGCGGCAGAACGCCGGCGGCGCACCGCTGTTTTCTGCCTACGGCTACCTGTGGTGGGTGTCGCCCACCGCGCCCAGCCGCAAGGCCGAGCGCCGCACCGCCATGGCCAACGGGTATGGCGGGCAGTGGATTTACGTGTACCCGCCGCTCGATCTGGTGGTGGCCGTGACGTCGCGCCGCCACGCCGAAAGCATGTCGCGCGGCCAGGCGCTGATGCTGATCCGCGGCCAGGTGCTGCCCGCCATCCAGCGCGTGCGTTGACCGGGTATGCTTTTATTTTGATAGCTAAAATAGCCCTGTCCACCGGCGCCAACGCCCGATTTCATTGATATTTGAGACCGCTGACCGCTTCTGCACACCACCATGACGACGTTCAAAGATTCTGAGGCCTTGCTCATCGTGGATGTGCAGTACGGCTTCATGCCCGGCGGCGGTTTGCCGGTCGCCGACGGCGATGCCATCGTGCCCGTCATCAACCGCATCGCGCCGCGTTTCGCCAATGTGGTGCTGACGCAGGACTGGCACCCGGTCGACCACATCTCGTTTGCCGCCAACCACCCGGGCCGCGCACCGTTCGAAACCATCACCTTGCCTTATGGCGAACAGGTGCTGTGGCCCACGCACTGCGTGCAGGGCACGCGCGATGCCGCATTGCACGACGCTCTGCACGCTCCGCAGGCACAGCTCATCATCCGCAAGGGCTTCCACCGCCACGTCGACAGCTACTCGGCCTTCGTCGAAGCCGACCGCCGCACCAGCACGGGCCTGGCCGCGTACCTCAAGGCGCGCGGCATCACGGCGCTGTACCTGTGCGGCCTGGCCACCGACTATTGCGTCGCCTGGAGCGCGCTGGACGCCCGCGCCGCCGGCTTTGAAGCCACGGTGATCGAGGACGCCTGCCGCGCCATCGACCTGAACGGCTCGCTGGCCACCGCCTGGGCCGACATGGCGGCGGCCGGCGTGGGGCGTGTCGACTCAGCCGGCTTTTTAAACAGCTGAAACCTTTGAACGCAAAGAACGCGAAAGTGGCGCAAAAAGACGCCGAACAGCACTGAAATTTTCTTTGCGCTTTTGCGAAGTCTTTGCGTCCTTTGCGTTCAAAAAATCAACATCACCACCTGGAGCTAACCCATGACACGTCCCTTCAAAGTCCTCGGCATACAGCAGATCGCCATCGGCGGCCCCGACAAGCAACGGCTGCAGACGCTGTGGGTCGATATGTTCGGTCTGGAAAAAACCGGCACGTTCAAGAGCGAGCGCGAGAACGTCGACGAGGACATCTGCGCCATCGGTTCAGGCCCGTTCAAGGTCGAGGTCGACCTGATGCAGCCGCTCGACCCCGAGAAGAAGCCGGCGGTGCACACCACACCGCTCAACCACATCGGCCTGTGGATTGATGATTTGCCCAAGGCCGTCGAATGGCTGACGGCGCAAGGCGTGCGCTTTGCGCCGGGCGGCATCCGCAAGGGGGCCGCGGGTTACGACATCACCTTCCTGCACCCCAAGGCGAACGACGAATTTCCGATTGCGGGCGAGGGCGTGTTGATCGAGCTGGTGCAGGCGCCGCCCGAAGTCATTCAGGCCTTTTCAGCCCTCAGCGCTTGATGGAAAGGCGCGAGAAGCTATTTAAAAGATAGCAATCAGAGCTGCGACTTGATTGGCAGTACGAAGCGCTCGATGAGCTTGTCCTTCACCGGGCGCTTTTCCCACACCTCGAAGGTGTAGCGCTTGGTGTGCTTCAGGTCTTCCTCGAACACGTGCGTCATCTTCTGCGCGAAGCCACGGTCGTACACGTTCAGGCTCGCCTCGTCGTTGAGGCGGAACGAGCGCACGTCGAAGTTGGTCGATCCGACCGACGTCATTTCCTGGTCGATGATGAGCAGCTTGTTGTGCATCATCGTCGGCAGGTATTCGTGGATCTCCACGCCCGCCTGCAGCAACGGCCCCCATTCGGCCTTGGAGGCCAGCCGCACGGTGTCCGAATCGATGTGCTCGCCCGGCACCAAAATGCGCACCTTCACGCCGCGCTGGCGCGCCGCGATCAGCGCCTTGTGGATCAACTCGTCGGGCACGAAGTACGACGCCTGCAGGTCGATCGACCGGTCGGCCGCGGCAATGCCCATCAGGTACATCAGGTGCATGCTCTCGCTGCCGCCGGCGGGTGACGAGATGAACATGTGCGCGTCCATGTCGCCCGCCTTTTGCGGCGGCGGAAAGTGGTCGGCGCCGTTCAGCACTTCGCCCGTGGTCTTGATCCAGTTGTCGTTGAAGGCAGCCTGGAACTGCGCCACCACCGGGCCTTCCACCCGGAAGTGCATGTCGCGCCAGTGGTCCGGGTCTTGCGCGTGGCCCGTCCATTGCTCGGCCACGCCCACGCCGCCGGTGAAGGCGATCCGCCCATCCACCACCAGCAGCTTGCGGTGGGTGCGGTTGTTCATGCGGCCCAGGTTGTACCAGTGCAGCGGGCGGTAGCGCTCCACCTGCACGCCGGCATCCTTCATCGTCTGGATCAGCGCCTCGTCCATCTTGATGCTGCCCACCCAGTCGAGCAGCACCGACACCTTCACGCCCGCCTTGGCGCGCTCGGCCAGCGCTTCGGCCAGCTCCTTGCCGATGTCGCCCGACCAGTAGATGTAGGTCTCGAAGGTGATGGTCTTGCTGGCCGCGCGAATGGCCTTGAGCATGGCGGGAAAGATCTCGTCCCCGTTCTGCAATTCTTCGACGCGGTTGCCGCCGACGATGGCGGGGCCGAGCATCACGCTCATCTCGCGCCGGTATTGCGGGGCGCTGATGGCGTAGCGGTGGTCGATCTTGCGCTCGAGCTTCTTCTCGGGCGTGGCGAAGTTCATCGCCAGGACCACGGCCAGCACAGTCACGAGCGCGGTGATGGCGATGGTCCAGAGCATCTTCTTCTTGCGGCGGGTAGGCATGGGCCACCCCATTCGGGCTGGTGGTGGATAAAGGTGCGCCGCCTTGTCTTGCGAGGGTTAAGCGGCGAGACGACTCTATCCGCGCCCACCAGCGTGCGCCCGTAGGACGGCGTCGCCAGCCGCTGACAGCGCGCACAAATGCGCTGGATCAGCCGGGCGGGGCCGGTGTCGTCGTAGACTGTGGGGTATCCGGCCAGCGCCAAGGCCATGAAGAAGCCTTTGCACCGGGTGAGGAGATATTCCGTGCAAGCCACAGATACCCAGGATCCGGCCTACTTCCACAAGGTCGTCGATTGCCAGTGGGCGTGCCCCGCGCACACGCCCGTCCCCGAATACATCCGCATGATTGCGCAGGGCCGATACGGCGATGCGTACATGGTCAATTGGGTGTCCAACGTGTTTCCCGGCATCTTGGGGCGCACCTGCGACCGCCCGTGCGAGCCGGCCTGCCGGCGCGGCCGGGTGGAAGAGGCCAACGCCGAAAAGCCCGAACCCGTCGCCATCTGTCGCCTGAAGCGCGTGGCGGCCGACCTGAAGGACGACGTGGTGGCGCGCATGCCGCGCCCGCTGCCGTCGAACGGCAAGCGCATTGCTTGCGTGGGCGCGGGGCCGGCATCCTTGACGGTGGCGCGCGACCTGGCGCCGCTGGGTTACCAGGTGACGGTGTTCGACGGCGAGCGCAAGGCGGGTGGCTTCATGCACCAGCAGATTCCGCGCTTTCGCCTGCCCGAAAGCGTGATCGACGAGGAAACCGGCTACGTCTTTGCGCTGGGCGTTGAGTTCAAAAGCGGCCAGCGCATCGATTCGATGAAGGCGCTGATGGCCGAAGGCTACGACGCCATCTTCGTGGGCAGCGGCGCGCCGCGCGGGCGCGACCTGGACATTCCGGGCCGGCAGGAAGCGGCCAAGCACATCCACATCGGCATCGACTGGCTGGCCTCGGTGTCGTTCGGGCACGTCACCCAAGTCGGCAAGCGCGTCATCGTGCTGGGCGGCGGCAACACCGCGATGGACTGCTGCCGCTCGGCCCGGCGCATGGGCGGCGAAGACGTCAAGGTCATCGTGCGCTCAGGCTTTGACGAGATGAAGGCGTCGCCCTGGGAAAAGGAAGACGCCCAGCACGAAGGCATTCCCATCATCAACATGCACGTGCCCAAGGCCTTCGTGCATGAAGGCGGCAAGCTGACGGGCATGACGTTTGAGGTGGTGCGCGCCGAATACGACGACAAAGGTCGCCGCAGCCTGGTGCCCACGGGCGAGCCGGACGTGCTCTTCGGCTGCGATGAGGTGCTGATCGCCGTCGGTCAGGAAAACGCCTTTCCGTGGATCGAGCGCGACTGCGGCATCGAATTCGACAAGTGGGGCTTGCCGGTGCTGAAGGAGGGCACGTTCCAGTCCAGTGTGCCCAACGTCTTCTTCGGCGGTGACGCGGCCTATGGCCCCAAGAACATCATCACGGCCGTGGCGCAGGGCCACGAGGCGGCGGTGTCGATCGACCTGGCCTTGAACGGTCAGGACGTGACCGCCAAGCCGCCGCCACGCACCAATTTGATGTCGCAAAAGATGGGCATCCACGAATGGGGCTACGACAACGACCCCAGCAACGACCTGCGCTACAAGGTGCCGTGGGCCAAGGCCGAAAAGGCGCTGGCCAGCATCCAGGTCGAGGTGGAACTGGGCTTTGACGCGCGCACCGCGTTCAAGGAAGCGGGCCGCTGCCTGAACTGCGACGTGCAGACCGTGTTCGCGCCAAAGCTGTGCATCGAATGCGACGGCTGTGTCGACATCTGTCCGATGGACTGCATCACCTTCACCGCGCCGGGCACCGAGGCCGAACTGCGCCAGCGCCTGAACGCGCCGGCCGAGAACCTGGACCAGGACATCTTTGTTTCGCAGATGCTGCAGACCGGCCGCATCCTGGTCAAGGACGAAGACGTGTGCCTGCACTGCGGGCTGTGCGCCGAGCGCTGCCCGACCGGCGCGTGGGACATGCAGAAATTCCTGCTGAATACGGCCAAGGCCGGCGATGCGATCAATCCGGTGGTGGTTTGCGCAGAAAGGACCGCGGCATGACACAGATCACTGCGACGAACGACTTCGTCATCAAGTTCGCCAACGTCAACGGCTCGGGCTCGGCCAGCGCCAACGAGCTGTTCGCCAAGGCCATTTTGCGCATGGGCGTGCCGGTCAGCCCGCGCAACATCTTCCCCAGCAACATCCAGGGCCTGCCCACGTGGTACGAAGTGCGCGTGAGCGAAAAAGGCTACCTGGGCCGGCGCGGCGGCATCGACATGATGGTGGCCATGAACCCGCAAACCTGGGCCGCCGACGTGGAAGAGATCGAACCGGGCGGCTACCTGTTCTACGACAGCACGCGCCCGCGCCCGGCCAGTGAGCTGCGCGACGACATCACCGTCATCGGCATGCCGCTGACCGAAATCTGCAACGCCGTATACAGCGACCCGCGCCAGCGCCAGCTGTTCAAGAACATCATGTACGTGGGCGCGCTGTCGGTGCTGCTGGACATGGACCCGGCGGCCATCGAAGGCCTGCTGGGCGAGCAGTACAAGGGCAAGGAAAAGCTGATCGCCTCCAACGTGCAGGCGCTCAACCTGGGGCGCGACTTTGCCAGGGAACACTTGAAGCACCCGCTGCCGATCCGCGTGGAGCGCGCGCACCGCGTGGGCCAGCGCATCTTCATCGACGGCAACACGGCCGCCGGCCTGGGCGCGGTGTACGGCGGCGCCACCTTGTGCGCCTGGTACCCCATCACGCCGTCCACGTCGGTGGCCGAGGCGTATCAAAAATATAGCAACAAGTTCAGAGTGGACGCCGAGGGTCGGCACAACTATGCCTTCGTGCAGGCCGAGGACGAACTGGCCTCGATCGGCATGGTGGTGGGCGCGGGCTGGAACGGCGCGCGGGCCTTTACCGCCACATCAGGCCCTGGCGTGTCGCTGATGACGGAGTTCATCGGCCTGGCCTACTTTGCCGAAATTCCCGTCACCATCATCAACGTGCAGCGCGGCGGCCCGTCCACCGGCATGCCCACACGCACGCAGCAGGCCGACGTATTGGCCTGCGCCTATGCCTCGCACGGCGACACCAAGCACGTGCTGCTGTTCCCCGAAGACCCGAAGGAATGCTTCGAGCACACGGCCACCGCGCTCGACCTGGCCGACCGGCTGCAAACGCCCGTGTTCGTGATGACCGACCTAGACATCGGCATGAACCAGCGCCTGTGCGAGCCGCTGACCTGGGACGACGCGCGCGACTACGACCGCGGCAAGGTGATGACGGCCGAAGACCTGGAGCACAAGGACTTCGGCCGCTACAAGGACGTGGACGGCGACGGCATCCCGTGGCGCACGCTGCCCGGCACGCACCCCACGCGCGGCAGCTACTTCACGCGCGGCACCACGCGCGATGCCTATGCGCGCTATTCCGAGCGCGGGCCGGACTACATCTACAACGTGCAGCGCCTGCTGCACAAGTTCGCCACCGCCGCCACGCTGGTGCCGCAGCCGGTGCCGCGCCCGGCCGCCAAGCGCACGCGGCTGGGCGTCATTTTTTATGGCTCGACCAGCCCGGCCATGCACGAGGCGCTGGATGTGCTGGCTGGCCAGGGCATCCACCTCGATGCGCTGCGGCTGCGCGCGTTTCCGTTCCCGGCCAGCGTCAAGGAATTCATCGACGCGCACGAGACGGTGTTCGTGGTCGAGCAGAACCGCGACGCGCAGCTGCGCAGCCTGCTGGTGAACGAACTGGAGATCAACCCCGCCAAGCTGCAGAAGGTGCTGCACTACGACGGCACGCCGATCACCGCGCGCTTCATCACCGAATACATCACCGACCATGTGCACGACGCCGTGGTTTCACCGCAAGAGAGCAAGGCATGACCTACATCGCCAAACCCCGCCTGCACCACCCCTCGCTCACGCGCAACAAGGTCGGCTACACCCGGCGCGACTACGAGGGCAAGGTCTCCACGCTGTGCGCCGGCTGCGGCCACGATTCGATCTCGGCCGCCATCATCCAGGCCTGCTGGGAACTCGACATCGAGCCGCACCGCGTGGCCAAGCTCTCGGGCATCGGCTGCTCGTCCAAGACGCCCGACTACTTTTTGGGCGCCAGCCACGGCTTCAACACCGTGCACGGCCGCATGCCCAGCGTGCTGACGGGGGCCAACCTGGCCAACCGCGACCTGCTGTACCTGGGTGTCTCGGGCGACGGCGATTCGGCCTCCATTGGCCTCGGCCAGTTCGCGCACGCCATGCGGCGCAACGTCAACATGGTCTACATCGTCGAGAACAACGGCGTATATGGCCTCACCAAAGGCCAGTTCTCGGCCACCGCCGACAAGGGCAGCCAGAGCAAGAAGGGCGTCGTCAACGCCGACAGCCCGGTCGACCTGGTGGGGCTGGCCATGCAGCTGGGCGCCAGCTTCGTGGCGCGCAGCTTCTCGGGCGACAAGGCGCAGATGGTGCCGCTCATCAAGGCTGCCATCGGCCACGGCGGCGCGGCGTTCATCGACATCATCAGCCCCTGCGTCACGTTCAACAACCACGCCGGCAGCACCCGCAGCTACGACTGGGTGCGCGAACACAACGAGGCCGTCAGCCGCATCGACTTCATCACGGGCCGCGAAGAAATCACCGCCACCATCCAGCCGGGCGAGGTGGTCGACGTGGAACAGCACGATGGCACCACCCTGCGCCTGCGCAAGCTGCACACCGACTACGACCCGACCGACCGCGTGGCCGCCATGAGCTACATGCACGCCCGCGCCGCCGAAGGCGAGCTGCTCACGGGCCTGCTGTTTGTCGAAGCCGAAGCGGGCGACCTGCATGCCTCGCAGAACACCAGCGCACGCCCGCTCAACAGCCTGGGCAAGGCCGACCTGTGCCCCGGCGCGGCGGCGCTGGACAAGCTGAACGCGCAGCTGCGCTGAAGCGCGTCACGTATCGCGTTTTTGCCGCGCCCGCGCCAGCGCGGCCTCGATAACGGCGCGCTTGCGGGCCAGTTCGGCCTCGCTGTCGGTGTGCGTCAATTCCGCCAGGTGGGCCAGCTTGTGCTCGGCCTTTTTTTCAAGCGTTTCGGCGTGCTGGCGCTCATCCCGCTTGCGTCGCAAGCTCACAAATTCATAGCGTTCCCGGGCGGCGTGGGCGTCTTGCGTCGACCACGCGTCCCAGCCCGTGCGCTGGCCGGTGACGTTTTCCAGCGCAATGCAGTCGACCGGGCAGGCGGGAATGCACAGCTCGCAGCCGGTGCATTGCGATTCGATCACCGTGTGCATGCGCTTGTTGCCGCCGACGATGCAGTCGACCGGGCAGGCCTTGATGCACAGCGTGCAGCCAATGCACCAGGCCTCGTCGATCCAGGCCACGCTGCGCGGGCCTTCGGCGCCGTGCTCGGGGTTGAGGGGCAGGGCAGGCAGGCCGGTGAGCCGGGACAGGCGGCGAATGCCCTCGGCGCCGCCGGGCGGACACTGGTTGATGGCAGAGTCACCTGCCGCGATGGCTTGCGCGTAGGCAGCGCAATCCGGGTAGCCGCAGCGCGTGCATTGCGTCTGCGGCAACGCGTCCAGCAGGCGCCGCGCCAGGGCGGAGGGGTAGCCGTTTGTCATGCCGCGCGGCCTTCGTCAAACAGCAACGCCCGCCAAGGCGGGCGTTGGCTGCAGGGCGGCACGGGCCCGCCGCGCCATCAGCGCGACGATGCGCCGCCCGCGCGGCGTGCCGGGGTTTTCTGCGCCGTCTTGGCAGCGCGATTGCGGCCGTTGGCCGGGGCGGATGGGGCCGCGTTGACGGGTGCGCTGCCGTTGGCGGTGCGCCAGGCGGTCTTGACGGCGGGCTGGGCCGCGGCCTTGGCCTTGGGCGCCGGGGTGGCGGCGCGCGGGCGGCGGGCTGCTGCGCGGGCTGCCTTGGCGGGGGCGGGCGCAGCCACCGGGGCGGCAGCGGGCGCGTCCTGTGCCACCGGGGCCGCGGCGGGCGACTCAGGCAGCAGGGGGATGCGCTCGGGCATGATTTCTTTCGACGCCATGGCCTTGGCGTGGAATTCGGCTATGAAGGCCTTGACCTGCGGGTACACCACGGTGCGCCAGCGGCGGCCGCTGAAGATGCCGTAGTGGCCCGCACCCTTGACTTCAAGGTGGTCGCCCTCGCGGCGCGGCACACCCTTGCACAGCGCGTGCGCGGCCTTGGTCTGGCCAGAGCCGGAGATGTCGTCGAGCTCGCCTTCCACCGTCAGCTGTTCGGTGCCGGTGATGTCCTGCGGACGCACGCGCTCCAGCTTGCCTTCGGGCGAGCGCACGTCCCAGGTGCCGTTGACCAGCTTGAAGTCCTGGAACACGGTCTGGATGGTTTCCAGGTAGTAGTCCGCGTCCATGTCGAGCACGGCGTTGTATTCGTCGTAGAACTGGCGGTGCGAATCGGCGCTGGACTGGTCGCCCTTGATCAGGTCCTTGAAGTAGTCGTAGTGGCTGCTGGCGTGGCGGTCCGGGTTCATCGCGATGAAGCCGGCGTGCTGCATGAAGCCGGGGTACACGCGGCGGCCGGCGCCGGGGTAGTTGGGCGGCACGCGGAAGATCACGTTGTTCTCGAACCACTGGTGGCTGCGCTGCGTGGCCAGGTTGTTCACCGTGGTCGGCGACTTGCGCGCGTCGATGGGGCCGCCCATCATGGTCATGGTGACGGGGGTCTTCTCGCCCCGGCTGGCCATGAGCGACACCGCGGCCAGCACCGGCACGGTGGGCTGGCACACGCTGACGGTGTGGCAGTTGCCGTACTTGCTCTGCAGGTGGCGGATGAATTCCTGCACGTAGTTGACGTAGTCGTCCAGGTGAAACTCGCCTTCGGACAGCGGCACCATGCGGGCGTTCTTCCAGTCGGTGATGTAGACCTTGTGGCCTTCGAGCATGGTGCGCACGGTGTCGCGCAGCAGTGTGGCGTAGTGGCCGGACAGCGGCGCCACGATCAGCACCGGCGGCTGGCTCTTGAGCTTGAGCAGCGTGGCCGGATCGTCCGAGAAGCGCTTGAAGCGCAGCAGCTGACAGAACGGCTTGTCGATCTCGACCCGCTCGTCGATGGCGACTTCGACGCCGTCGACTTCGACCTTGCGGATGCCGAATTCGGGCTTTTCATAGTCCTTGCCCAGGCGATGGAACAGCGCATAGGCGGCGGACACGCGCTGCGCCATGGGCATCTGGCCCAGCAGGGTATGGCGGTTGCCGTACAGCTTGGCGGCGGCGTCGGCCATGTCCGCAAAGGGTTCGAGCAGCGAACGCTGCGCCTCGTAGATTTGATAGAGCATGAAAGAACTTCTCGATCGGTTGTGCGGTGCAATATAACGCAGCGACGCGGTAAAAGCAGTGGACGCGACCCTCTAACCGCGGGTTTTTGAGCTTTCGGCGACTGCGCCCGGCTGGCGGGACCCCTCCGAAGCGCGCCGAATCTTACGGAAGCGGTTTTGCGCCGGGCTGACGGCGCACGCCGCGCGGGGCCCGCGGGTATCATGCCCGGCCATGACCACCGGGTTTTCGCTGTACGGCTGGCTGCTGGGCGTCGGGCGCGGGGCGGTGCGCTGGCTGTACGGCTGGTGGACGGTGATCTTCATCGGCGCGCAGGTGGCGGTGCTGGCGTTTTCCCCGTCCAGCTACGGTGCGGAGGGCCGCCAGGCGGTGCTGCGCCACGTCTATTACGCCTCCGGCCCCGGCATGCCGGGCTTCACCATCCTGATGGCGCTGTTCAACGTGGTGCTGATTCGCATCCTGGTGGTCACCGCCTTTGCTTACGGATTGACACAGTACGCGCTGGACGCCGTGGTGCGCGTGCTGGTGCTGGAACTGATCCCGCTCATCGCCGCGTTGTACGTGGCCGTCGAATACACCATCCCCGGCGGGTCGGAGCTGTACAAGCTGCGCCGCGCCGGCCATCTGGATGCGCTGCGCGCCCGCGGCGTCGAGCCCTTGAGCCAGGAAGTGCTGCCGCGCGTGCTGGCCGGCATGTTCGCCGTGCTGCTGCTGGCCCTGCTGTCGTGCCTGATCTCGCTGGTGCTGGCCTACATCGCCGTGCACGGCTTTACCCTGGCGGGGGCGGCGTCGTACAACCATGCGGTGGGCAACATCTTCAACCCGGTGGTGTCGCTCATCTTCTGCCTGAAGACCCTGCTGTTCGCGCTGGCGGTGGCGCTGCTGCCGGTGGCCAACGCGCTGCGCGACATCTCGCGCCGCGCCTCGCGCACCAGCGTCGAGCTGCAGGGCCTGGTGCAGATGTTCGTGCTGATGCTGGTGATCGAGATCGCCTCGCTGGTCGGCAATTACTATTGACGGACCGATGAACACGCCGCCGCCCGATTCACCGCCGCCCCTGCCCAAGCCGCAGCCGCCCGCGGCCGTGGCGCTGGACGCGCGCGAAGCCGAGGCCACGCCCGCCTCGCGCCGCGCCCAGCGTGCGCTGGAGCTGCGCGCCGCGCTGCTGCTGCTGTTCATGGTGCTCATCATCGCCCTCTCGGTGCTGTACCTGATGTGGGTGCGCGGCGCGTTCGAGGCGACCCAGAAGGTGTACCTGACCACCGACGACTCCGAAGGGGTGGTGGTGGGCATGGACATGACGTTTTCGGGCTTTCCCATCGGCCGCGTCAGCCGCATCGAGCTGGTCGAAGGCGGCACCGTGCGCATCCATGTCGACGTGCCGGTGAAGTCGGCGCACTGGCTGCGCACGTCCAGCGTCTACACCCTGGAAAAAGGCCTCGTCGGGGCGGCGCGCCTGCGCGCGTTCTCGGGCATCCTGGACGACCCGCCGCTGCCGCCCAACAGCGAACGCGTCGTGCTGCGCGGTGACGTGTCGGCCGAAATCCCCAAGATGGTGGCCGACGCGCGCGACGTGCTGCAAAGCGTCAACCGACTGACCGGCGCCGATTCGGCGCTGTACGCCTCGCTGAACCAGGTCCGCACCTTCACCGAACGCCTGAACAGCAGCAAGGGCGGGTTGATGGGCGCCGTCACCGGCAACGACGCCGACGCCCGCCGCGTGGCCGAATTGCTGGACCGCACCAACCAGCTGGTGAAGAACCTCGACGCCGTGGCCGTGCGGGTCGACGGCGTCATCCGCAAGGCCGACAGCCAGGTGCTGGGCAAGGACGGCCTGGTGCCCGACGCGCAAGCGGCCGTGCGCCAGCTCAACGCCTTGCTGCAGGACGTGCGCCAGACCGTGGTCAAGGCCGATGCCGTGCTGAAGGAAGTGCAGGGCGTGGCCAGCAACGCCAACCAGGCCACCACGAACCTGGGCGACTTGCGCGCCGACGTCGAAGCCAGCCTGCGCAAGATCGATTCGCTGATCACCGAGATCAACCGCAAGTGGCCGTTTGCGCCGAAGGACAAGGAAGTCAAGTTGCCATGATCTCTCGCAGCCGCCCGAGCGTCGGTCTTTCTCCCTCGCCCCGCTGGGGAGAGGGCAGGGGTGAGGGGCTGGCGCATCCACCGAAATACAAGTCAAACAAGCCGCCAGCGCTTGTCCGACAGGCGCTTGCAGCTACGTTATTGATAGTATCCATGACCGGCTGCAGCAGCGGCCCGAAAGTGCCCGACTGGAAGATCAACGCCATCGGCCACGTCGAGCGCTTTACCGAGGCCTACCTCAAGGGCGACAGCCGCGTCGAAGCGCGCGAGTTTGAGCTGGCGCGGGCCGAAACCGCGCGCACCGGCCGCCCCGACCAGGTCGCGCGCATCGAACTCAACCGCTGCGCCACCCGCGTCGCCAGCCTGGTGTTCGAGCCCTGCGCGGGCTTTGAGCCACTGCGCGCCGACGCGGGCGACGCCGAGCGCGCCTACGCCGACTATCTGGACGGCCGCGTGCTCACCGCCGCGCAGGCCGCGCTGCTGCTCGAGCACCACCGCGCCGTCGCCAGCGGCGCGGCCAGCGCCGCACTGCCGCCGGCCGACGACCCGCTCGGCAGACTGGTGGCTGCCGGCGTGCTGCTGCGCCGCACCCAGGCCAGCCCGGCGGTGGTCGATCAGGCGGTGGACACAGCCTCGCAGCAGGGCTGGCGCCGCCCGCTGCTGGCGTGGCTGGGCGTGCAGGCGAGGCTGGCCGAGCAGCGCGGTGATGCGCCTGAGGCGGCGCGGATCAAGAGGCGGATGGATCTGGTGCAGCCGGGCCAGCGTTGAGCGCCTGGGTTGCGCTGTACGCAGACTACCTGGGCCCGTCGCTGCTGGTCAGCTCGCCAAACAGATCGCTGTAGATTTTGTAGCGGTGTGTGCTGATCTGTTGAGCGCTGGCGGCTGATTTCGCATCCAGGTCGACGGCGGCGCGCACGCCGCACCCCGGCTCGTGCAGGTGCGTGCAGTTGTAGAACCGGCACTCGGCCACGTGCGGCTTGATGTCGGGCATGTAGGCGGCCAGCTGCATCGGGTCGATGTGGCGCAGGCCGAATTCCTGGAAGCCGGGCGAGTCGATCAGGGCCGTGGTCCTGGCGTCGTCCAGCCAGTACCACGTCGTCGTCGTCGTCGTGTGCTTGCCGCTGTTCAGCGCCTGCGAGATTTCGCCCGTCTGCGCGGCGGCGCCGGGGATCAGGCGGTTGATCAGCGTGCTCTTGCCGGCCCCGGAAGGGCCGAGGATGAGGGTGGTGCGGCCGGTCAGTTGCGGCACCAGATCGTCCAGCGAGCAGGCGCCGTCGGGCAGCGCGCCGCGCGGCTTGGCGGCCAGCGGCAGCACGGCGTAGCCCATGACGCGATACGGCGCCAGCCGCACCCAGGCGCGGGCAAAAGGCTCGGCCAGATCGGCCTTGTTCAGCACGATCAGCGGCTCGATGTGCTCGGCCTCGCACGCAATCAGGGCGCGCGCCAGCTGGTGTTCGGAAAACTCCGGCTCGGCGGCGACGAGGATCAGCACACGGTCCAGGTTGGCGGCAAAGCTCTTGGTGCGCACTTCATCCTGTCGGTACAGCAGGTTGCGGCGCTCGTCGATGCGCTCGATGGTGCCTTCGTCCTGGCTGGGCAGCCAGCCGACGCGGTCGCCCACCACCACCTGCAGTTTCTTGCCGCGCGGGTGGCAGATGAAGCGCTCGCCCTCGGGCGTTTCGACCACGCAGTGCCGGCCGTGGCTGCTGACGACGAGACCAGGCTGCAGGCTGGCCGCCGTGGCGGGGGGTGAGCGGCGCGGCTTGGCCATGCGGCGGTTCAGTCGCGCGCCGCAGCGCCAGGCGCGGGCGGGGCGGCTTCGGGCAGCGCGTCGACTTCGCCGGCCGCCGCCACGTCGCGCGCGGTGACGCCTCCGGCGTCGTGCGTCGTCCAGCGCACGGCGCAGCGGTCGTAGCCGACGTGCAGGTCAGGATGGTGGTCGCGCGCGTGGGCGATGGCGGCAACGGCGTTGACGAAGGCCATGGTCTGGTGGAAGTCGGCAAAGCGCCAGGTCTTGTGCAGCGCGCCGCCGTCGGCCGGGCGGTAGTCCCAGCCGGGGTGACGTGCCAGGAATGCTTCAATTTCGATAGCTGAAAGCCGTTTTTCCATCAGCGCAAGGGCCTCATTGGATCGAAAAAATGCGCCTCAAGCCGGCTGCACGCGCGCGCCCATGCGCGCGATGCGTTCGCTGGCCGGCGGGTGCGAATAGTAGAAGCGCACGTACAGCGGGTCGGGCGTCAGCGTGCTGGCGTTGTCCTTGTACAGCTTGACCAGCGCGTTGCCCAGGTCCTGCGCGCTGGCCTGCTGCGCGGCGTAGGCGTCGGCCTCGAACTCGTGCTTGCGCGACAGCTGCGCCATCAGCGGCGACAAAAAGAACGTGAACAGCGGCACCGCCAGCATGAACAGCAGCAGCGCCAGCGCGTGGTTGGGCACCGCGCCGCCCATGGCCGGCGGCAGGTTGGGCGCCACGCCCAGCCCGGCGTAGAACCACGGCTGCTGCGCCAGCCAGCCCAGCAGCGCCAGGCCGGCCAAGCTGGCCGCAAAAAGCCCGGCAATGCGCTGCAGGATGTGCTTGTGCTTGAAGTGGCCCAGCTCGTGCGCCAGCACGGCCTCGACTTCGGGCGGCGTCAGCTGGTTCAGCAGCGTGTCGAAGAACACCACGCGCTTGGCGGCGCCAAAGCCGGTGAAATAGGCGTTGGCGTGTGCGCTGCGGCGGCTGCCGTCCATCACGAACAGGCCCTTGGCGGCAAAGCCGCAGCGCGCCATCAGCTGCGTCACGCGCTCTCTCAGCGATTCGTCCTGCAGCGGCTGGAACTGGTTGAACAGGGGGGGCGATGACGGTGGGGTAGATCACCAGCATCAGCAAACTGAACAGCGCCCAGGCGCCCCAGGTCCACAGCCACCACCACGCGCCCGTGGCCTGCATCAGCCACAGCACGCCGGCAGCCAGCGGCACGCCGATGACCACGCCCACCAGGGTGGACTTCAGCAGGTCGGCCAGCCACAGCCGAAACGTCATCTTGTTGAAGCCGAAGCGCTGCTCGATGACGAAGGTCTGGTACAGCGCAAAAGGCAGGTCGATCACCGCGTTGATGACCGCGAACGCCACCAGCAGCGCCAGCGGCTGCAGCAGCGGGCGCGGGCCGACGGCGTCCATCAGCACGCCATTGAGTCCATCCAGCCCGCCGAGCAAGGTCCAGCCCAGCAGCACGGCGCTGGCCAGCGCCAGCTCGAGCACGCCGAAGCGCAGCTTGGCCACGGTGTAGTCGGCCGCGCGCTGGTGCGCCGGCAGGCCGATGACGCCGGCAAATTCGGCCGGCACGCGGTCGCGGTGGCGGGCCACGGCGCGCATCTGGCGCGAAGCCAGCCAGTATTTGACGGCCACGCTGGCCAGCAGCGCCAGGCTGAACACGAGGCTGGTGAGAAGGGCAGGAGAGGGCGTTTCGGTCAAGGCGGGTACGGGTGGTCGGGCGGAATGCGCAGGTTGCCAAGTTTAGGGCGCTGGCGCCGGTCGCAAGGCGGTGGGCGCATCCCGTGGACAATCGGGCGCCATGACAGAGACCGCCTGCATCCCCGACACCGCGCCCGCGCTGGCCCGATCCGACCAGAACCTGATCTGGCTGGACTGCGAAATGACCGGGCTGGACCCGGAAAAGGAGCGCATCATCGAGATCGCCGTCATCGCCACCGACCCGCAGTTGCGCACCCGCGTGGAAGGCCCGGTGCTGGTCGTCCACCAGCCCGACAGCGTGCTGGACGCGATGGACAGCTGGAACAAGGGCACCCACGGCCGCAGCGGCCTGATCGACAAGGTGCGCGCCTCCACGCTGACCGAGGAGCAGGCCACCGACCAGTTGCTGGCGTTCATGGCGCGCTATGTCAGCAAGGGCTGCTCGCCCATGTGCGGCAACACCATCGGGCAGGACCGGCGCTTCCTGGTCAGGTACATGCCGCGGCTGGAGGCCTTCTTTCACTACCGCAACATCGACGTCAGCACGCTGAAGGAGCTGGCGCGCCGCTGGCGCCCCGAGGTGGTGGACGCTTTCAAGAAGCAGCAGTCGCACACCGCGCTGGCCGATGTGCACGAATCCATCGACGAGCTGCAGCACTACCGCACGCACTTCATCCAGGCGCCGCCCGCCTGACGCAGGGCCGTAGCGGACGTCAGGCGCGTTCCAGCGGGGCGGCGCGGCTGTCCAGCGGGCCCAGGAAGGAGTCGGGCTGCGGCGACGGCACCACCGCGGCGTGACGGGCTCCGCCGGTCGGTGGCACCCGGTCGCGGTGGTGGCGGTTGCGGTCCAGCGCTTCGTGCAACTGGTGGCGCACGGCCTGCAGTTCGGCCTGCGCATCGGCCCGCGGCGCCAGGTCGGCCGCCCCGGTGCCCAGAAACGCGGCGCGCACGCGCTGCGGCTCGGGCAGTGAATCGCCGGCCACCACCCAGTAACCGATGCCGCACTGGGCCAGCAAGGTCTGTTTCAGATGGCGGTTGGCGCGCGAGGGGCCATGACCGTCCATCACGTCAACCCCTCCGATGACCTGCCCATGGTCGTCGCATACGGTGAAGGTGCAGTACGCGCCGCGCAGCACCTCGAACCATTCCTGCCCTTTGTCGGCCTGCAGCGCCATGGTGAAGCGCGTCACCGGCAGCTTGACCATGACCTGGTGGTCTGGAAACGCGGCCCGCAGCCAGCGCCAGACGCGCCGCTCGGCGCTGCTGGCCAGTCGGCGCGGCTGCAGCGGCCATTGCTGAGGCAGGCGCCGTGACGGGCTGCGCCGCCCGCGGCGAGCCAGAAACAGGGCACCCAGCCCCAGCGCGGCCACGACCAGCGCCGCCAGCAGCAGGGGAATGCCCGAGTCGCTCAGTTCACTTAACATGATCTCCCGCGCGCAGCCCTCTCAAGGCCATGTTCTTGTGTGAGGGATATTACGTGGAAACGACCAAAAAGAATCAAAAACCCGCTTGCCTCCTAACCATTTGATGTACAGAGTCCCGCGACGTCTGCAGGCGCACTGCGGGCGTGTTCACGACGGCGCGCCGCACGATGCGTATCACCGACCTGTTGTTTAGCCAAGGCTTCGGCACGCGCCGGCTGTGCGCGGGCCTGGTCGAAAACGGCCTGGTCGAAGTGCAGGGGTGCCCGTGCCACGACCCGGCGCAGACGGTGGACGTCAGCACCGCGCCGCTGCACTACAGCGTGCAGGGCCGGCCCTGGACTTACCACGAGCGCGCCTACGTGATGCTGAACAAGCCTGCGGGGTACGAATGCTCGCACCGGCCCGGCGCGTGGCCCAGCGTCTATACCTTGCTGCCGCCCCCGCTGCGCCAGCGCCCGACCGCCGGCAAGGTGGCGGGCGTGCAGGCGGTGGGCCGGCTGGACCAGGACACCACGGGCCTGTTGCTGCTGTCCGACGACGGCGCGTTCATCCACCGCATGAACTCGCCGCGCCATCTGGTGCCCAAGCTGTACGAAGTCACCACGCGCCACCCGATGGACGCGCGGCAGATCGAGCGGCTGCGCGCCGGCGTGGTGTTGGACGACGACCCGAAACCGGTCGCTGCCGCCTCAGCAGAGGCCGCGGGCGAGCACCGCCTGCTGCTGACGTTGACCGAAGGCAAATACCACCAGGTCAAGCGCATGGTGGCGGCCGTGGGCAACCGGGTGGAGGCCTTGCACCGTTCGCGCATCGGCGGGCTGGCGCTGCCCGACGATCTGGCGCCCGGGCAGTGGCGCTGGCTCACGGCCGACGAGCTGGCGCTGCTCAAGGCCTGAAGGCTAAAAAACAAACGCGGCACACGGCGGCCTGCCCGCCGTGTGCCGCGTGGGCGCCTAGGAGTCTGCGCGGCAGAAGGAGCGTCGGCTGCAACGCGCGAGAAAACGGTCCATCGCGGCGCTACCTCCGGCGCCCATAGCCCGGCTATGGGCTTGTCGGTATCACCACGCTGTCCTCGTTTTTCGCGCGTTTCGCTTCGACGCCTTCTACCGCGCAGACTCCTAGCTTCAGCGCTGCGTCAGGCGCAAGCGCGCTTCGTCGCTGCGCCCGTCGCGGCGCGACACCACATGGACGTCGTAGCGCGATCCCGGCGCCCCGGCGGGCTGGAACTGCACGGTAAAGTTGCCCGCGCCGTCCGCGGTCAGGGTCTGGTTCAGCAATTCCTGCTCCAGCCCGATGGGGCCGGCCACCTGCAACAGGCCGGTCACCCGCGCCTGCACGGTGGCGCCGGGGGCCGTGCGGCCCCGGATGACGACGGGGTTGCGGCCGTCCACCACATCGCCCACCGGGCCGGTCAGCTGCACGTCCAGCACCGCGGGGGCCGCGCCGACGTCAAAGCGCCAGTCGCGCCGCAGTTCATTGCCAGCGCCATCGCGCGCCACCAGCTGGGCCGTGTAGGCGCCCGGCGGCAGCTGGCCGCGGTAGCTGAACGACTGCGCGGTGATCTGCGTGTCGCCCGTCACGTCGCGGCCGTTCAGCGCCAGACGCACGCTGCGTGGGTCGACGCCCGTGCCGCGCCGATCCTCGAAGTTGCCCGACACGTAGACCACGCCCGGCGGCACGCGCTCGCTTTCGCGCGGGGCCAGGTTGACCACCGTGGGCGCGGTCGTGTCGCCGACCAGCGGCTGCGCCAGATTGGCGCGCACCACCTGGTTGCCCGAACGCAGGCTGGCCACCACCGGCGAGGCCGCGGTGATGCGGTCTTCGCGCCGCAGGGTGTAACGGCCCTCGTAGACGCCAGGGCGCACTTCGCGCATCGGAATGTCGCTGGCCAAGCCGCCGATCTCGAAACTGCCGCGCGCGCGGGGCATGCCCTGCGCCGTCACCACCAGCTCGGTGCCGGGCAACAGGCGCGTCACCGGCGCGGCCGTGAAGCTGTCGATGCGCAGGCCCGCGGCGGGCGGCGGCGTGCCCGCGCCCGCCACGGCCGGCACGCTGTAGTTGGCCACCGTGGCCAGCTTGCCGCGCCGCAGCGTGGCGCGCACCGCCTGCCCCACGGCCAGGCCGTCGGCGCGCTTGACGGTGTAGTAGGCGACGTATTCGCCGCTGCCGGCCGGCGATTCCTTCAGCACCACATTGATGGGCTTGGCGCCGCTGATGCGCACCGACGCGTTGCCACGCGGCGTGCCGAACAGGCGCAGTTCCAGTTCGGCGCCGGGCGCCAGGTCCGCGTCGGACGTGACTTCCAGCCGGTCGATTTGCGGCTGAGCCACGGCCGGCCCACGCTGGGCGTACGCGGCCGGCGCCAGCGCCAGCGCGCCCACGCCGACGAGCGCGGTGGCGGGCGCCTGGGCCACCAGCGCGGCGGCCAGTTGCAGCGCCGTGGCGGACGCACGCCAGCGCGGCGCAGCAGAAGCAGAAGTGGAGGTAGTGAATCGGTGTGACATGGGTGCCCCCTGCAAGTGATTGAGTGACCGCACGATAGGCCGCAGCAGGCCCGCGCCACGTCAGCGCCGGCCTTCAAGCCGTGTCGGAACAGCGTCAGTCGACCGGGCTGTGCCGGCTGTCAGGCGCGCAGGAATGCGGCGATGGCCTGGTTGACCGCCGCCGGCTGGTCGCGGTGCGGCGAATGCCCGCACGCCGGCAGCTTGAGGGTGCGCGCATGCGGCACGGCAGCGGCCAGGTCATCCACCTGGGCCATGGTGCCGTACTGGTCGTCCACGCCCTGGATGGCCAGCAGCGGCGCGCGGAGGGTGCGCACCTCGTCGCGGATGTCGAAATCGCGGAACGCGGGTGACAGCCAGACGTCGTTCCATTGCCAGAAGGCCACCTGCACGTCGTCGTGGTAGCGCGCCAGCCGCTCGCGCAGGTCGGTCGTTTCGTAGGCCTGGCGCGCCTCGGCGATCGACTGCACCGAAATGTCCTCCACCATCACGTGCGGCGCCATGGCCACGCACGCCGCCACCGCGTGGTGCGCGGCGTGAATCAGCGCGATGGTGGCGCCGTCCGAATGGCCGACCAGCACCGGCCGTTCGACGCCCAGCCGCGCCAGCAGCCGGGGCAGCACCTCCAGCGCCTCGCGATGCATGTAGTCCGGCTGCAGGCGACCCGACCGCGTGCCGTTCGCGTGGCGGCGCGGCGCCCCGCGCACATCGGCCACCGGGCTGGATCGCCCGTAGCCCTGGCGCGAATACACGATGCCTGCGCGCCCCGTGGTGGCGCACAGGCTGGCCGGCCAGTCGCGCCACATGGCGACCGAGCCCAGCCCCTCGTGCAGAAACACCAGCGGCGGCAGCGCCGGGTCGGCCCCCGGTGGCGCGGGGACTTGTGCCAGCTCAAGAAAAACGCCATCGATGTCCACGGCTTGCATGGCTGCCATGTTAAGTGAGCGCGGGCCGTCGAGCAGCCGTCCTACACTCACGCACTGTTTCAGAAATCTTTCATGGCGATGCCAACTTCCTTTTTACCGATTTCGCGCCGCCGCGCCGCCACATTGCTGGCCGCGTCTGCCTGGCCCGCGGCCTGGCTGCACGCGCAACCCTCGGCGCCGGCCACGGCGGCGCCGCGCGTGCCGGCGCCGGTGTTCGTGCTCAACTCGCTGGACGGCAACGTCAGCGTGATCGACGCGGTCCGCTGGACCGAGATCAAGCGCATCCCCACCGGCAAGGAGCCGCACCACCTTTACCTGACGCCGGACGAGAAGTCGGTCATCGTGGCCAACGCCGCCAGCGACTCGCTCACCTTCATCGACCCGCGCACGGCCGAGGTGCAGCGCACGGTGCGGGGCATCCGCGACCCTTACCACCTGCGCTTTTCGCCCGACATGAAGTGGTTCGTCACGGCCGCCAACCGGCTGAACCACATCGACATCTACAGCTGGAACGGCACCGACCCCACGCTGGTCAAGCGCATCCCCACCGGCCGCACGCCCAGCCACCTGTGGATCGACACGAAAAGCACCACCGTCTGGTCCAGCATGCAGGACAGCGACGAGCTGGTGGTGATCGACCTGGCCACGCAGACGCTGAAGCACCGCGTCAAGACCGGCCCGCTGCCGGCCGACGTGTTCGTCACGCCCGACGACCGGCACCTGCTGCTGGGCCTGACAGGCGGCGACGGCGTGGAGGTGTACGACGTGGCTGGCGGCAAGGCGCCGCAGCTGGTCAAGACCATTCCCACCGGCAAGGGCGCGCACGCCTTCCGCGCCACGGGCGACGGGCGGCACGTGTTCGTCAGCAACCGGGTGGCCAACACCATCAGCAAGATCGACTACGAGAAGTTCGTCGCGGTCGACACCTTTCCGGCACCGTCGGGGCCGGACTGCATGGACATCTCGGCCGACGGCTCGCTGATCATGGTCGGATCGCGCTGGGCCGGGCGCCTGACGCTGATCGACGTGAAGCAGCGCAAGGTGGTGCACCAGGTCAAGGTGGGCAAGTCGCCGCACGGTGTGTGGACGCTGGATCATGCGCCGAGGCAGTAAATCCCCCCCTGAGGCGCTGCGCGCCTTCCCCCCCAGGGGGACGACGCTGGCGGCCGGGCCAAGCCCGCTCCGCGGCGTCCGCGACTGGCCTGCTCCGCGGCCTCTGGTTCGACGACTAGGGGGGCGCCTACAGGCATTGGCGATTGCTATTTTTTCAATAGCTGCCTGCGCTTTTGGGACGGGCGCTGCGGCGCAAAAAGCACCGGAATCGTGCAAGCCTGTGTACCTGACCTTCGACACCGGGCACATGGGCGTGGCGCCGCTGATCGCCGATGTGCTGAAGCGCCGCAACGTGCGCGCCACCTTCTTCGCCGCCCAGGAAGGCACGCGCGAAGGTGACGGCACGCTGGGCAAGCATTGGGCACCGTGGTGGAAGGCGCGCGCCGCCGAAGGGCACGAATTCGCCAGCCACACCTGGGACCACGCCTACTGGCAGGGCGACCTGCCGCCGGCGCAGCCGGGCGGCGCGCCGCGCTTTCGCATTCGCCCGTCGTCGGGCGCGCAGGCCGGCAAGACCATGAGCTGGACCGCCGAGCAGTACTGCGGCAACCTGCAACTGGCGGCCGACCGGCTGGCCTCGGTCACGCAGCACAAGGTGCTGCCGCTGTTCCGCGCCGCAGGCGGCAAGACATCGCCCAAGCTGCTGGCCGCCGCTGAGGCCTGCGGCTTCAAGCACGTCGGCTGGGCGCCGGCCGGCTTTCTGGGCGACGAATTGCCCAGCGGCCAGTACCCCAACGACGCGCTGCTGAAAAAGGCGCTGCAAGACATCCGCCCCGGCGACATCCTGATGGCGCACCTGGGCATCTGGTCGCGCCAGGACCCGTGGGCGCCCGCGGTGCTGGAGCCGCTGGTCAGCGGCCTGCAGGCGCGCGGCTTCTGCTTCAAGACCTTGCGCGAGCATCCCGATTACCAGAGCTGGATCGCGTCGCACGGGGGTTGACCACCTGCAAATTTCGCCCCGATGGGGAGGGGCCTCGATATCGCTTGCAAATCAAACCACTTGAATCCTCGTCATTCCCGCAAAAGCGGGAATCCCTGCATCCGCCGGCAGCGCGCTTTGGCATGCGCCGCTGGAGGCCCGCTTTCGCGGCAATGACGGGTGAGCGGGGCGGTTTCAGGCGGACGTGTTTTGGATCAACAGGACCATGCTTGACAACGTGACCGACGCCTTCGCCGCCGCGCAGCAGTGGCTGTTCGAAGCCGCCGTGCAGCCCGTGGCTTTTGCGGTGGGCGCTGGCAACCTGCTGGAAGACGGCTTTGCCGCCACCGGCTGGTTGCTGGCGGGGTTGGTGCAGATCGCCGTGATGCTGCTGGTCATCGGCCCGCTGCAGCGCCTGTGGCCGGTCGAGCGCGTGAGCGACCGGCACGCCATCGCCATCGATGTGGTCTACACGCTGATCCACCGGCTGGGGCTGTTCAAGCTGGTGATGTTCTTCAGCGTCGAGCTGTGGCTGACCGAAGGCATCGGCTGGCTGCGCGCGCACGGGCTGCCCACGCTTCAGGTCGACCAGTTGTGGCCGGGCGTGACCGATGTGGCCTGGGTCAGCTTTCTGATTTACCTGGTGCTGTTCGACGCCATCGGCTACCTGATCCACCGTGCGCAGCACCGCTGGCACTGGTGGTGGCAACTGCACGCCGTGCACCACAGCCAGCGCCAGATGACGATGTGGAGTGACAACCGCAACCACCTGCTCGATTCGGTCATCACCGACGTGATTTTTGTCGTCGTCGCCATCGTGATCGGCGTGGCGCCGGCGCAGTTCGTGGCGCTGGTGGCCGTGACGCAGTTGCTGGAAAGCCTGCACCACGCCAACCTGCGCTGGTCGTGGGGCCGCATCGGCAACCGGCTGCTGGTCAGCCCCAGCTTTCACCGCCGCCACCATGCCATCGCGCTGGGGCATGAGCCGGGCACGAGCGCCTACAGTCCCTACGGTGGCAACTACGGCGTGTTGTTTCCGTGGTGGGACATGCTGCTGGGCAGCGCCGACTGGCGCCCCGGCATCGACGCCACCGGCATCGACGACCAGGTGTTGCGCGGGCGCGATTACGGGCGTGGCTTCTGGGCGCAGCAGTGGCTGGGGCTCAAGCGGCTGGCGGGGCTCGACCGCCGGCCCGCAGACGCCGCCGAAAAGCTATGAGTTGCATAGCTGCTCGCGCTGTATGGGCAAGCGCTGGCGGCCAGAGTGAATGATGAAAACGCTGCCAGTTCCACCGCGCTGCGGGGTGCCATGCTGAAGCCCTTGTTTGACGCCTTCGTGCGCGCGCTGGCCCAGGCCTTTGTGCCGCGCGTCATCGGCATGACGCTGCTGCCCTTGCTGGCCATGACGGCGTTGTCGCTGGTGCTGGGCTGGCTGTGGTGGGACGCCGCCGTGGCCTGGATGCAGGCGGCGCTGCACGGCTGGGCGGTGCTGAACTGGCTCGACGGCCGGCTGGGCATCGACCGGCCCGGCGGCCTGGTCGGGCTGCTGGCGCCGCTGGCCGTGGTGGCGCTGGCCACGCCGGTGATCGTGCTGGCCACCTTGTCGATCGTGTCGATGCTGCTCACGCCCACGCTGGCCCACAGGGTGGCCGAGCGGCGCTTTCCGCAGCTGGCGCGGCAGCGCGGCGCGTCGCTGGCGGCTTCCATTGGCTGGTCGGCCGGCTCGCTGGCCGTGGCGGTGCTGGCGCTGCTCGTCACGCTGCCGCTGTGGCTGGTTCCGCCGCTGGTGCTGGTGCTGCCGCCGCTCATCTGGGGCTGGCTGACCTATCGGGTGATGAGCTTCGACGTGCTGGCCGATTACGCCAGCGCAGAAGAACGCCGCGCCATCCTCAAGGCGCACCGCTGGCCGCTGCTGGCCATGGGCGTGCTGTGCGGGTACATGGGCGCCGCGCCCGGCGTGGTGTGGGCGTCGGGCCTGCTGTTTGCCGCGCTGTTCGTCGTGCTGGTGCCGGTCGCGATCTGGATCTACACCTTCGTGTTCGTGTTCTCGTCGCTGTGGTTCGCGCACTATGCGCTGAACGCGCTGCAGCAACTGCGGGCCGAGCGCGCGCCCGCTCCGCCCGCGCCCGTGGCGCTGCCGCCCGAGCGGCCTGCCGTGACCGATGCTTCCTGGAGAGATGCCCATGCCCGCCGCTGAAACCGCCGCGCCCGTGTTCGGGCTGATCATCGTCGGCGACGAAATTTTGTCCGGCAAGCGCGCCGACAAGCACCTGCCCAAGGTGATAGAACTGCTGGCCGCGCGTGGCCTGCGCCTGGACTGGGCCGAGTACGTGGGCGACGACCCGGCCCGCATCACGGCCGCGCTGCGGCTCGCCTTTGCCAGCGGCGACGTGGTCTTTTGCACCGGCGGCATCGGCGCCACGCCCGACGACCACACGCGCCAGTGCGCCGCCGCGGCGCTGGGCGTGCCGCTGGCACTGCACCCCGAAGCCAAGGCGCTGATCGAGGAACGCATGCAGGACGTGGCGCGCGAGAAAGGCGAGCCCTACCAACCCGACCGCGCCGACAACCAGCATCGCCTGAACATGGGCGTGTTTCCGCAGGGCGCGCGCATCATTCCCAACCCTTACAACAAGATTCCGGGGTTTGCGCTGGCTGGATCTGCGAAGGGTGCTCATCCCGCCGCCGGGCCGCTCCCAAGGCGGGATGCGGCCCCCTCGGGGGGCAGCGCAGCATGCGAAGCAGCGGAGCGTGGGGGCGACAATCCCGCCGCCGGGCCGCTCCCCAGGCGGGATGCGGCCCCCTCGGGGGGCAGCGCACCGCGCGCAGCGGGGGAGCGTGGGGGCATGATTTATTTTTTGCCGGGGTTCCCCGTGATGGCCTGGCCGATGATCGAGTGGGCGCTGGACACCGATTGGTCGCACGCCTTTCAGCGCACCGCCTGGGTCGAGCGCTCGGTCATCCTGTACGGCAGCATGGAAGCGACGCTGACGCCGGTGATGCAGCGCGTCGAGGCCGCGCACCCCGGCATCAAGGTGTTCAGCCTGCCCAGCGTGGATCACCCGCAACACGGCGCGCACATCGAACTGGGCGTCAAGGGGCCGGCGGCCCAGGCCGAGGCGGCGTATGTCGATCTGCGCGCCTGGCTGCAGCCCTTCGACCTGCGCTATGGCCCTGAATTGGTGCGCTGAAACGTGCGACGCACCAATAATGTGCGCTGCAAAGCCAAATCGGTGCGTCAAACGTGCACGCTTTGCGATCTGCGTCAGTCCATCCGGGCCTGTCTGAAGGCACAATCCGAGCCGGTGCGGAATGCGCCACGCGGGTGCAGGCCCTCGCGGCGCTGGCATGGAAGCTGCATTCCCCGTCTCGTCAACCTTTTTGAACCACCATCCCCACAGGAGAACTCTGATGGCCAAGTCCGTCGCCGACGTCATGAAACTGGTGAAGGAAAACGAATGCAAGTTCGTCGACTTCCGCTTCACCGACACCCGGGGCAAGGAGCAGCACGTCAGCGTGCCCGTGTCCCACTTCGATGAGGACAAGTTCAGCGAAGGCCACGCGTTCGACGGCTCCTCCATCGCCGGCTGGAAGGGCATCGAGGCTTCGGACATGCTGCTGATGCCCGATCCGGGCACGGCCTATATCGACCCCTTCTACGACGAGCCGACGCTGGTGCTGACCTGCGACGTGCTGGAGCCGGGCGACGGCAAGGCCTATGAGCGCGATCCGCGTTCGCTGGCCAAGCGCGCCGAGGCGTACCTGAAGGCGTCGGGCATCGGCGACACCGCCTACTTCGGCCCCGAGCCGGAATTCTTCGTGTTCGACAGCGTGCGCTGGGCCACCGAGCCGGGCAACAGCTTCTACAAGATCGAAGAGTACGAAGCGCCCTGGAACAGCGGCCAGAAGCTCGAAGGCGGCAACCGCGGCCACCGCCCCACCACCAAGGGCGGCTACTTCCCCGTTCCGCCGGTCGATTCGACGCACGACATGCGCGCCGAAATGGTGCTGATCCTCGAAGCGCTGGGCGTGCCGGTCGAAGTGTTCCACCACGAAGTGGCGGGCGCCGGCCAGATGGAAATCGGCACCAAGTTCAGCACGCTGGTCGAGCGCGCCGACTGGACGCAGCGCATGAAGTACGTCATCTGGAACGTGGCCGACAGCTACGGCAAGACGGCCACCTTCATGCCCAAGCCCTACCACGGCGACAACGGCAGCGGCATGCACGTGCACCAGTCGATCTGGAAGGGCGGCAAGAACCTGTTTGCCGGCAAGGGCTACGCCGGTTTGAGCGATACCGCGCTGCACTACATCGGCGGCATCATCAAGCACGCCCGCGCGCTGAACGCCATCACTAACCCGACCACCAACAGCTACAAGCGCCTGGTGCCGCACTTCGAGGCGCCCGTCAAGCTGGCCTATTCCAGCCGCAACCGCTCGGCCTCGATCCGCATCCCGCACGTGGCCAGCGACAAGGCGCGCCGCATCGAGGCGCGCTTTCCGGACCCGATGGCCAACCCGTACCTGTGCTTCTCGGCGCTGCTGATGGCGGGTCTAGACGGCATCGAGAACAAGATCCACCCCGGCGAAGCCGCCACCAAGGACCTGTACCACCTGCCGCCCGAAGAGGACAAGCTGGTGCCCACCGTGTGCCACAGCCTCGACCAGGCGCTGGAAGAGCTGGACAAGGACCGCGCCTTCCTGACCAAGGGCGGCGTGTTCACCGACAGCTGGATCGACGCCTTCATCGAGCTGAAGATGACCGAAGTCAACCGCATCCGCGTGCAGGTCAACCCGGCCGAGTACGATATGTACTATTCGTTGTAATGTGCGTCGCCGCACGGCGACTTCGTTACCTTCAGGGCGGCTTTGGCCGCCCTTTTTGCTGCCGCGGCGGGAACATGCCGTGGTCAAGCGGGTCTATTTGCCAGATACTCCGCATTCTGGACCGGTGTCCTGATCTCGCGGCGTGACCGGACTTTGGAATTTTCATGAAAACCCCACTGCTGACCCTTTGCTACCCCGTGGCTGCCGCCGTGCTGGCGGGCGCGGCTTTGCCGGCGGCGGCGCAGGACCGCATCTACCGCTGCGGCAACGAATACACCAACCAGATCAAGGGCCGCAGCGACTGCAAGGTGGTGGAGGGCGGCAACGTCACCGTGGTGCGCGGCACCGTGCCGGCCGCGGCCGCCCCGGCGCCCGCGCCCGCCACGCGCAGCGCGGCCGCCGCGCCGTCGGCCGCCCGCGCGCCGGGCAGCGCACCCGCGGCCGCGCCGCGCATCGACACGCCCGAGCAGCGCGCGCGCGACGCCGACGCCAAGGCGATTCTGGAGCAGGAACTGCGCCGCGCCGAATCGCGCCAGGCCGAGCTGGTCAAGGACTACAACAACGGCGAGCCCGACAAGATCGGCGGCGAGGCCCGCAACTACCAGAAGTACCTGGACCGCGTGGCCGAGATGAAGGCCTCCATCGCCCGCAACCAGAGCGACATCGAAGGCATCCGGCGCGAACTGGGCCGCTTCAAGTAAGCGCGCCCGCGCCTGTGCAAGCGCCCGGCGGGCCGCCCGGTTTTCTGCGAAAATCATAGCTGCCAGCGCTTGATGGACAAGGGCTGGCGGCCCATTTCGCCGTCGCCCATGCCCTCATCCCGCCGTCCCCATCCCGCGCGCTTTCAGGCCTTCGACCTGCTGGTCACGCTGGTCGCGGTGATCGACGAGGCGGCTGTGGTGCTGTTTGCCAACGCGGCGCTGGAAGACGCCGTGGGCCTGTCCTGGCGCAGCATTGAAGGCACGTCGCTGCAGCAATACTTTGCCGACGGCGCCACGCTGCGCCACGCGCTGCAGGGCGCGCGCGGCAACGAATTTGCTGCGCTGCGCTACGACGCACAACTGAAGCGCCACGGCGGCGAACACCTGCCGGTGCATGTGATCGTGGCGCAGACGGAAACGCCGGGCGAGCTGGTGGTGGAGCTGCTGCCGCTGGAGCAGCAGGCGCGGCAGGAGCGCGAGGAGCGGCTGGCCGAGCAGGCCAAGGCCAACAAGGAGCTGTTTCGCAACCTGGCGCACGAGGTGAAGAACCCGTTGGGCGGCATTCGCGGCGCGGCGCAGCTGCTGGAGATGGAAATCGACGACCGCGCGCTGCACGAATACACGCAGGTCATCATCCACGAATCCGACCGCCTGCAGCTGCTGGTTGACCGGCTGCTGGCGCCGCACCGGCACCAGCCCAAGGTGGAGGACGTCAACATCCACGAAGTGTGCGAACGCGTGCGCGCGCTGGTGCTGGCCGAATTCCCGCGCGGGCTGAAGGTGGTGCGCGACTACGATACCTCGATCCCCGACTTTCGCGGCGACCGCGAACAGCTGATCCAGGCCGTGCTCAACATCGTGCACAACGCGGCGCAGGCGCTGGCCGCGCGCATCGCGCAGGGCGACGCCGAGATCGTGCTGCGCACGCGCGTGCTGCGGCAGGTGACTTTCGGCAAGCAGCGCTATCGACTGGCACTGGAATTGCATGTCATCGACAACGGGCCGGGCGTGCCGGACTCGATCAAGGACCGCGTGTTTGCGCCGCTGGTGTCGGGACGCGACGGCGGCAGTGGCCTGGGCCTGACGCTGGCGCAGACCTTCGTGCAGCAGCACCACGGCCTGATCGAGCTGGAAAGCCAGCCCGGGCGGACGGATTTCCGGATCCTCATTCCGCTGCCCTGAAACCGTGCAACCCGATTGCGAGGAGCCTGCCGACATGAAGCCCATCTGGATCGTGGACGACGATCAATCCATCCGCTTCGTGCTGGAAAAAGCCCTGTCGCGCGAAGCGCTGCCGACGCGCTCGTTCACCCAGGCGCGCGAGGTGCTGGCCGCGCTGGACGAAGGCAGCACGCCGCAGGTGCTGGTCAGCGACATCCGCATGCCGGGCGGCAGCGGGCTCGACCTGCTGAGCCAGGTGAAGGAGCGCCTGCCCGGCCTGCCGGTGATCATCATGACCGCGTTTTCCGACCTGGACAGCGCGGTGTCCAGCTTTCAGGGCGGCGCGTTCGAATACCTGCCCAAGCCCTTCGACCTGCCCAAGGCGGTCGAGCTGATCCATCGCGCCGTCGCCGAGAGCCGGCGCGAAGACACGGTGGGCGAAGCGCAGGCCACCGCGCCCGAAATGCTGGGCCAGGCGCCCGCCATGCAGGACGTGTTTCGCGCCATCGGCCGGCTGTCGCAAAGCCACGTGACGGTGCTGATCACCGGCGAATCGGGCAGCGGCAAGGAGCTGGTGGCCCGCGCGCTGCACAAGCATTCACCGCGCGCCAGTGGGCCTTTTGTTGCTATCAATACCGCAGCAATCCCGAAGGACCTGCTGGAAAGCGAACTGTTCGGCCACGAGCGCGGCGCCTTCACCGGTGCGCAGACCATGCGTCGCGGGCGCTTCGAGCAGGCCGACGGCGGCACGCTGTTCCTCGACGAGATCGGCGACATGCCGTTCGACCTGCAGACGCGGCTGCTGCGCGTGCTGTCGGACGGCCATTTCTACCGCGTGGGCGGCCACGCCGCGGTCAAGTCCAACGTGCGCGTGATCGCCGCCACGCACCAGAACCTTGAGCAGCGCGTGAAGGAGGGCGCCTTCCGCGAAGACCTGTTCCATCGGCTCAACGTGATCCGCCTGCGGCTGCCGCCGCTGCGCGAGCGGCGCGAGGACATTCCGGCGCTGGCGCGCCACTTCATGCAGCAGAGCGCGCGCCAGCTGGGCGTGGAAGCCAAGCGCCTGTCTGCCCCCGCGCTGGCGCGGCTGGAGCGCTTTGCGTTTCCTGGCAACGTGCGCCAGCTGGAGAACCTGTGCCACTGGCTCACCGTGATGGCGCCGGCGCAGGTCATCGAGGTGAAGGACCTGCCGCCCGAAATCCTGCAGACCGACGCGGACGTTGCAGCCCCCGAGCCGGCGGTGCAGGGCGCCAACCAGCCCGAAGCAGCCATGGCACACGGCGCCGATCCATCGGCTGGCGCCGCGCCAGCGTCAGAGGCATCGCCGGCCGTGGCGCAGATGGCCGCGCCGTCGTCGTGGCAGCACGGGCTGGAGGCCGAAGCCTCCCAGTTGCTGGCCAGCGGCCGCACCGACGTGTGGGATCACCTGATGCACCAGGTCGAAGCGCGCCTGATCGCCGCCGCGCTGGCCGCCACGCGGGGCCGCCGCATCGAGGCGGCGCAAAAGCTCGGCATCGGCCGCAACACCATCACGCGCAAGATCCAGGAACTGGGCATCGACGCCGACCGCGATTGAGCGGCGGCGCGGGCGACGCGCCGGCTCACTCAGCCCAGCGTCACGGTCACCGGCGCGTGGTCGCTGGGCTTGGGCCATTTGCGCGGCACACGGTCGATGGCGCAGGCCTGCACGCCGGGCACCAGCGCTTCGCTGACCAGGATGTGGTCGATGCGAAGGCCGCGGTTCTTCTGGTAGCCCAGCATGCGGTAGTCCCACCAGCTGTAGCTTTTTTCGGGCTGCTCGAACAGGCGGAACGCATCCGTCAGGCCTAGGCCCAGCAGCGCCTTGAAGTGGTTGCGCTCCTCGGTGGTGTGGTGAATCGTCTCGGCCAGGCCCACCGGGTCGTAGCTGTCGCGGTCTTCGGGTGCGATGTTGAAGTCGCCCAGCAGCACCAGGCGCGGGTGCGCAGCCATTTCCTCGCGCAGCCAGTCGCGCAGGCCGCGCAGCCAGCTCATCTTGTATTCAAACTTGTCGGTGCCCGGTGCCTGCCCGTTCACGAAGTAGCCGTTGACGATGCGGATCGGCCCGCCCGGGCCGTCCACCGTGCCGGCAATGACGCGCGAGTTCTCGTCGGTAAAGCCGACGATGTTGCGGGTGACGCTGGCGATGGGCGCGCGCGACAGCAGCGCCACGCCGTTGTACGTCTTCTGGCCGAACACGGCGGCCTCATAGCCCACCTCGCGCAGCACGTCGAGCGGAAACTTGTCGTCGGTGAGCTTCAGTTCCTGCAGCGCCAGCACGTCGACCGGGTTGGCGGCCAGCCAGTCCAGCACATGCTGCAGGCGGGCGGTGAGGGAGTTGACGTTCCAGGTGGTGATCTTCATGAAAAATAAAAAACGTTAATAATCAATAAGTTAAACATACAAAACTCAACGGTGATCCGCGTAGCTACCCGCCTAGCTACCCGATCTGATCGCCATGCAAAAGCGACGCTTAGGTGTAGCAGCTTGGACACCGGAGGCACGGTGACCTGAGGTGAAGACACAAACTTTGGGCACCGACCTCTATTGCTGGGAGACGTTGAGGCGATTGCTCGCAATTTTGCCGTGGAGCACCCTTCAGCAGCGCAGACTTCAGTCGTTCCCGCGTACTGCATGGTTCGATCGGCGCGTGGGGGCATCTCATGCTCTTCTCACAACGCGAGCGCAAGACAACGAGGTGCGCACGAGACGTAGTTGGCGCGGATTGGTATTTCCGAGGTGAGCGGTGTGACCCGTTCAGCGCCGTCGAGGCCCAGGCTGCGGCACCGATGGCTGCGTCGCGACTGACTCGACTTTGACTGGATGCGCGAACTATCGACCCAGAGCGGATTTTGGTCAAACCACTCGGAGAGTCCGAATGGAGGGTTTAAGCCGACCAAGGTTGTCTCCCATCTTGGAAACCTGAGCACGTTGAGGCGCGGCGAGTTGCTTACCCCGATAGCCGGCGTCCGGCTGCACCTGCTCGATGCATGGGTTGATGGGCGCCATGGCGGCGCAGGCCACGATCAGCGGCCACGCAGCGCCCATGATGAACCACCCGAGCGTGCGCTGGATTGGGCGGCGGGGTTCTGGTCTCATTCGGGACGGAAGTCGCTCAGGCCGCGACCACACTCCCCCCGATGGCGGCACCCGTTTGCATGCGCCCTTATTGGGAGCGTAGCGAAAGCTGCGCCAAATAGCTCGTCGCTCGGTTTTCCGAGTAGCGATCGATCACCACCTGCGCCACCACCAACAGCAGCATTCCCGCGGCCGCGCCGTGCAGCCACGGCTGGCGCGACAGCGCCAAAATGAGCAGCGCCGCCAAGCCGACGACCGCAGCACCCCAGCGATAGCGCGGGTAGTTGCCAATCACGGCCGTGATTCGGGTCTGCTCCTGTTCGACGGCGGTCGGCCCGGTCGCGCCGCTGAGCGCTGACACCAAGGACTGACTCAAGCGCTGGTCGCGAACCAGCAGGGTGATGGCCGTGGCGGACAGCAGCGCGGCGCAGACCAGCACGGTGACCATCAATCCCCTGGCGAAACTGTCGCGCACCGTCAGGAAAAACAACACGACGATCGCCGCCAGGACGCCGGAGACCCCGAGGATCGACAGCATCTCGTGCCGCTCGCCTTGAAAGTACGCGAGCACCGCCGGAATCAGATTCGACGAGGCGTCGGGAGTCATCTTATTTGGCCTGGAATCCGCCGTCGATGTTCAGGACGTGTCCGGTCACGAAGGAAGCTTCGTCCGACAGCAACCAACAGATGCCCCTGGCAATCTCGACCGGTTCTCCCATCCGATCCATCGGATGCATCGCCGAGATCATCTTCTCGTCGTATTGCCCGAGCTGGATTTGCCCGGCGATCAAGTCGGTGCGGATGGCGCCCGGCGCGACCGCATTGATGCGGATGCCCTGCTTGGCGTGGTCCAGCGCGCTGGAGCGGGTGAGCCCCACGACGGCGTGCTTCGTCGCGGCGTAGGCGGGCGCCCAAGGGATGCCGTTCAAGCCGGCAATGGACGCGAGATTGACGATGGCGCCCCCACCCTGCGTCAACATTTGGCGGATCTCGTGCTTCATGCAGTAGTACAGGCCGAGCACGTTGGTGTCGAGCATGGCCCTGAAGGCTGCACTGTCAGACTGGTCGAGCGTCTTGTTCTCGTTGGAGATGCCGGCGTTGTTGACGGCCATGTCGAGCCGGCCGTGTTGGCGCACGATGTCGGCGATCAGGCCACGCACAGCCTCCTCGTCGTTCACGTCGTTGCGCACGAACGAGGCTTGGCCCGTGGGACCCGCCGAGGCGCGAATCTCCTGGATTGCCTTGTCGCCTTCAGGCTGGCGCCGTCCGGTGATGATGACTGTGGCGCCTTTGGCGGCCAACTGCTTTGCGGTTTCCTTGCCAATACCGGTGGCGCCGCCGGTGATAAGTGCAATCGGTGATGACACGTGATTCTCCTTGCGTGATGGGGGGTATACCCATGTCCTGGTCAACCGAGTGCCTCGCGGGCGGTGACCGCCGGCCGGCTTTGACATGTGGGGCGCATGACGCGGTGAGGATTCGCCAGATCGTTGGCGGTGACGAGCACAGAGGCCGTTTCGAAGGCGACAAGCACGCCGACGAGAGGATTGTCGCCGAACTCGCGGGCGCCTGGGTTCGCCATGCCAGGGCCATGTCGTGATCTTCATGTCGCCTATGGTGCGTCGGCGGGTGCCGGGTAGGTGACGATGCCCTGCGGCCCGACATGGGCGCCGGGGTTGAGCCGCGCCTCGTCAATGCGCGTCGGCAGGATGTGTCGCACCGATTCGCCCGCCGCGATCAGCCAGTCGGCGACGATGCGCCGGTGGCAGCGCCACCACACGGCTTCGGCACACATGATGGCCACCCGTTCGCGCTGGCCGTGTTTGCGCAGTTCAGCCAGGCCCTCCTGGTACGCCGCGTGCAGCGCGTAGTCGGCGTAGTGGTGAAAGCTGGCGTTGTCCCAGAAGCCGTTGACTTCGGGCGGCACGTCGCGGCTGCGCCTGCGCCGTCCGCCCAGGGCGGCAATGTGCGCATAACCGATGCCGAAGGGCGCCAGTGCGTCGGGCAGCGTGGCCTGGTTGAACCGCGGGTGGGTGCGCGAGCGGGGGATGGCGCGAATGTCGATCACGCGCTGGACCTGGCCTGCGCGCAGGCGCTCGGCAAAGGCGTCGATGCTGAGGGTCGAATGGCCGATGGTGCAGATCGGCAGCCGCTGCGCCACGGCTTCACTCGCTGACGTGGCGCAGCGCCGAGCCCTTGTGCACCGCCACGTGGTCGGTCTTGTCGCTCTGGATTTCGTACTGCGGGTTGTCCGGGCCAGCGCGGTGGCGGTAGCCCTTCCAGTCGAAGTCGCGCGTGTGCACGCGGGTGATGCGGCCGCTGACGTGACCGGCTTCGGAATGCCAGCCGACGTGGTCGCCGACCTTGAAGCGGGTGGGCATGGCGCCTGTCTCCTTGTACCGCGAAGAATCGCCAGACCCATTGTGGCCGGTCACGCCGGCCGCTTTGCGTGCAGGGTTAAGCGCTGGCGCGGCGGTAGGTGACGAAGGCCAGCCGCAGCCCGTTGGCGGCCACGCGCTCGTCGCGCGCCACCTCGCGCCATTCGGGGCCGATGGCGGGCGCGTGGGCGTCGCCGGCAAAGTCGGCGTCGATGTGCGTCACCACCAGTTCGTCGGCCAGGGGCATGGCCTGGGCGTAGATCTGCGCGCCGCCGATGATCCAGATTCTTTCGGCTTTCTCACATTTTTGTAGCGCCTCGCGCAGACTGGACGAGCGCTGGGCGCCTATTTGATGCCAATCTGCTTGCCGCGTGACGACGAGGTTGGTGCGGCCGGGCAGGGGGCGAAAGCGCGGTGGGATCGAGTCCCACGTGCGGCGGCCCATCACGACGGGGTGGCTCAGCGTGGTGCGCTTGAAGTGCGCCAGGTCTTCCGGCAGGTGCCAGGGCATCACGCCGTTCTGGCCGATGACGCCGTTGCGCGCCTGCGCCCAGATCAGGCCGATGTGCGGGCGGCTGCTGCTCATCGCTGCACCAGTTTCTGCGCGGTGGCGGCGATCTGCGCGGCGCTGACGCGCGCCTCGGCTTCCAGCGTGGGCGCGTAGCCGACGGGGATGCGCGGCGCGCCCAGTCGGGCCACGCGCGCGCCGGTTTCTTCGGCCACCGTGGCGGCGATCTCGGCACCGAAGCCGGCCACGCGGATTGCCTCGTGCACCACCAGCAGGCGGCCGGTCTTGGCCACGCTGGCCAGCACGGCGGCCTTGTCCCAAGGCCAGAGGGTGCGCAGGTCGATCAGCTCGGCCTGCACGCCTTGCGCGGCCAGTTGCTCGGCCGCCTGTTCGCAGGCCTGCATCTGGCGCGACCAGCTGACCAGTGTCACGTCACCGCCTTCTCGCACCACGCGGGCCTGGCCCAGCGGTACGACGTCGCCGGGCGTCACCGGGCCGGGCGTGGCCCACAGCTCCTTGTGTTCCATGTAGACGACCGGGTCGCCCGAAGCCAGCGCCGCCAGCAGCAGGCCGTGGTTGTCGGCCGGGGTGGAAGGCGCGACCACCACCAGCCCCGGAATGTGCGCGAACCACGCCTCCAGCGACTGGCTGTGCTGCGCGGCCGACGACGACCAGATGCCGATGGGCATGCGCATCACCATCGGCACGCGGCCCTGGCCGCCAAACATGTAGCGGTTCTTGGCGGCCTGGTTGACCACCTCGTCGATGGCGCACAGCGCGAAGTCGACCACGCGCAACTCGACCACCGGCGTGCAGCCTGCCAGCGCCATGCCGACCGCAGCGCCGACGATGGTGCTCTCGGAAATCGGCGTGTCGATGATGCGATCGGGCCCGAAGCGCTGTACCAGCGGCGCGCCCTCGGCGTCGCGGTACTGTCCGAACACGCCGCCGCGGCCCAGGTCTTCACCCAGCGCGATGACATGGGGGTTGGCTTCCATTGCCTGCGACAAGGCCAGCGCGGCGGCCTGCGCGTAGGTCATGTTCACTGCGCTCATGCCCACACCCCCGCGCCGGTGTTCTGAATGTCGGTGTACGCGGCCGATGGGTCCGGCAGCGGCGCGGCGGTGGCGGTGGCCACGGCGGCGTCGATCTCGGCCTGCGCCTCGCGCTCGATCTGCTCGACCTGCGCGGCGTGGCCCTGCGCCACCAGTTGCGCGCGCGTGCGCCCGATGACATCGCGCGCCAGTGCAGCGGCCACGGCGGCGGGGTCGCGGTACGTGCCGGGGTCGACGGAGACATGCCCCTTGTGCCGGTCGGTCAACGCATGCAGCAGGCGCGGGCCGCTGCCGGCGCGGATCTCGCGGATCAGTGCCTCGGCCGCGTTCGACACGGCCCGCACGTCCGTGCCGTCGACCTGGACCGCGGCGATGCCCATGGCAGACGCGCGAGCGCTGGCGCCGGGGCCGGCCGTCATGGGTGCGCTGGCGGTGGTGGCGCTGATGCGGTTGTCCTCGCACACGAACAGCACTGGCAGGTGGTACACCACGGCCCAGTTCAGCGCTTCCATGAAGGGGCCGCGGTTGATGGCGCCGTCGCCAAAAAAGCACACGGCGATGGCGTCCACGCCGCGAATCTTCAGCCCCTGCGCCGCGCCCACCGCAATCGGCAGGCCGGCGGCCACCACGCCGTTGGCGCCCAGCATGCCGACCGAGAAATCGGCGATGTGCATCGAGCCGCCCTTGCCGCCGTTGTAGCCGGTGGCGCGGCCGAACAGCTCGCACATCATCCTGGCCGGATCGGCGCCCTTGGCCAGCGTGTGGCCGTGGCCGCGGTGCGTGCTGGTCAGCAGGTCGGCGGGCGTCAGGTGCGCGCATACGCCGGCGGCCACGGCCTCTTGGCCGGTGGACAGGTGCAGCGGGCCGCGCACCAGCGCCGGCGTGGACGAGGCCTCCTTGCCCCAGGCCGCTACGCCGCCCTGGCTGGCGATTTCGGCCGCGTCTTCGAAGGCGCGGATGCGCACCATGGTGCGGTAGAGGGAAAGCAAATCCGTCATTCCAGAAACTTCAAAATTGATAGCTGTTTGCGCTTGATGTGTAAACACTGCAGGCCGATTTGGCTTGAAAATTCAAACCGCCACCGGCGCCTTGATCGCCGCGTGATGCTGGTAATCGCGCACCTCGAAATCGTCGAATTCGTAATCGAAGATCGACGGCGGGCGGCGTTTGATGTGCAGCGTGGGGTAGGGAAAGGGCGCGCGGCTGAGTTGCTCCTTCACCTGCGCTTCGTGGTTGCTGTAGATGTGGCAATCGCCGCCCGTCCAGATGAAGTCGCCCACCGCCAGATCGCACTGCTGCGCCAGCATGTGCGTCAGCAGCGCGTAGCTGGCGATGTTGAAGGGCACGCCCAGAAAAATGTCGGCACTGCGCTGGTAAAGCTGGCAACTAAGTTTGCCATCCGCCACGTAAAACTGAAAAAACGCATGGCAAGGCATCAGCGCCATCTGGTCCAGGTCGGCCACGTTCCAGGCGCTCACGATGATGCGGCGCGAATCGGGGTTGGTCTTGAGCGTTTGCACCACCTGCGCGATCTGGTCGATGTGCCCGCCATCCGGCTTGGGCCATGAGCGCCATTGCACGCCATACACTGGCCCCAGGTCGCCATCGGGCTTGGCCCATTCGTCCCAGATCGTCACGCCGCGCTCCTGCAGCCAGCGCGCGTTGCCATCGCCGCGCAAAAACCACAGCAGTTCGTAAATGATGCTTTTGAGGTGCACCTTCTTGGTCGTGACCAGCGGAAAGCCCTCGTTCAGATCAAAGCGCATCTGGTGGCCGAACACGCTGCGGGTGCCGGTGCCGGTGCGGTCAGCCTTGAACACGCCGTGCGTGTCGACATGGCGCAGGAAATCTTCGTACTGGTGGCGGATCGGGCGGTCGGCGGGCGGGCTCATGGGCACCGATTGTGGCGCAAGCAGCGCGCACCGCCGGCGGCGGTGTGGCGACAATCGCGGCCATGATCACACCGCTTCGCCTCCTGGTGCTGCTGCGCCGCTATCCCTCGGCCGCCTTGCTGGCGGTGCAGTTGATCGGCGTGCTGCTGTACGCGGCGCTGGACGACGGCCGCACCGGGCGCGCGGGGCAGATCGTGCTCAGCCTGTTCGGCCTGGTGATGCTGGGCATGGCGCTGCGCATGGTGCGCCAGAGCCCGGCCGCCAACAGCGGGGCCATGGCGCTGGCCGCCAGCGTATTGGTGCTGTGGGTGGCGCAACGCGTGGCGCCCAGCAACCACCTGCTGCTGGCCATTTCGGTGCTGGAAGCAGCGTTCTACTTCTACGCCACCGGCGCGCTGATCGCCTACATGCTGCAGGACGACGCGGCAACCACGGACGAGTTGCTGGCCGCTGGCGCCACCTTCACCGTGCTGGCCTGGGCCTTTGCGCACCTGTACATGGCCTGCCAGCTGCTGGCGCCCGGCACCTTTCCGGCCGCGGTGCGACCCGATGAGCCGCGCACCTGGTTCGAATTGCTGTTCCTCAGCTTCACCACCCTGGCCGGCGTGGGGCTGAGCGACATCTCGCCCGTCAAGCCGATGGGCCGCGCGCTGGTCATGCTGGAAGAGCTGGCGGGCGTGATGTACATCGCCGGTGTGGTTTCCCGGTTGATCGGTTTGACGATCAACCGCCGCCGCGCCCGCGACGGCTAAGCCCCGGCTGCTCCTGATTTTTTTTCGGCGCTGAAAATGGTGACGCGCCCTTCAAAAAACTGTATAAAACAACAGTATTTTGGAGTGTTGAATGCGTGCCTTGTCTTTCTTGCCGTCGTCGATCAGTACCAGCGTTTGGCCGGCCGACGAACTGCTGTGCGTGACCGAGCGGGTGGCCGCCACCGGCCATGCCGCGCTCGATGCCGAACTGCCCGGCGGCGGCTGGCCGCTGGGCGCGCTGATCGAGCTGCTGCAAGCTGCGCCCGATGCGCCCATCTGGCCGCTGCTGCTGCCCGCCGTGGCGGCGCGCCAGCGTGCGTCCGGCGGCGCGGTGGCACTGGTCAATCCGCCGCATGAGCCGTTCCTGCCCGCTTTCACGGCGGGCGGGCTGGCAGCTTCGTCGCTGCTGTGGGTGCGCGGCGAAACGCCAGTGGCGCAGCTCTGGGCCACCGAGCAGGCGCTGCGCTGCGCCGACGTGGCCGTCGCGCTGGCCTGGCTGCCCCGCGCGCGCGCCACCGATCTGCGCCGCTTGCATGCGGCGGCGGCGCTGCGGGCCGACAGCCTGCTGTTCGTGCTGCGACCAGAAGCGGCGCTGGCGGCCAACTCGTGCGCGCGGCTGCGTCTGCGGGTGGCGGTGCAGGCCCAGGCGCATGAGCGCGCGGGCTGGCGTGATGCGTCCAGCAGGGGCGCAGGCGAGGGCCGCGTGCGCCCTCGCGCACAGGCGAACCCCGTCGTGGACGAAGACATCGCGCCTTCGCTGTGCGTGGACATTCTCAAGCGCCGCGGTCCACCGCTTGCCGCGCCCATTCACCTGCCCGCGCAGGCGCCGCCGCTGCGCGCACTGCTGGCCGCCAGCGCGCAGCAGCAGGCCGCGCGCTTTGGCGCTGTCGCCAGCGGTCAGGTGCTGTGGTTCGATGATCAGAAAGAAAGCCATGCACTGGATCGCCTTGCAGTGGCCGCTTGACGAAGCTGGCGCGGCCTGCGCTGCGCGGCCTGCACCCGAGGCGCCGCCCGACGCCACCGTGCCGACGCGTCAGGCGCTGGGCTGGTGGGCGTTGCAGTTCACCCCGCACGTGGCGTGGGTGGATGAAGCGCTGCTGCTTGAGGTGTCGGGCAGCCTGCGTCTGTGGGGCGGCCAGCGGGCGCTGCTGCGCCGCATTCATCAATCAAATCCGGCTCTGGTCGCCGTGGAATCATCGCAAGCAGCTATAGGAATAATAGCGTTGGCGGTGCTGCGCCAGCGCGTTCAGGGCCGGCCGCTGCCGGCGCAGCGGCCGGCCGCGCTGCCGCTGGCCACGCTGACCGCCGCGCGCCCGCACCTGGCCCTGCTGTCGCGGCTGGGCCTGCGCACCTGGGGCGACGTGCACGCCCTGCCGCGCGCGCCCATGGTGCGGCGCTTCGGCCCCGATCTGCGCCGCGCGCTCGACATCGCCTGGGGCCTGGCGCCCGAGAGCTACCCCTGGCTCATGCTGCCCGATCGGTTCGACCAGTCGCTGGAACTGCCCGCGCGGGTGGAAGATGCGCCGGCGCTGCTGTGGTCGGCGGCCCGGCTGCTGGCGTCTCTGCAGGGCTGGCTGTGCGCGCGCCAGCAGGGCGTGCTGGCCTTTGAGCTGTCGTGGACGCTCGATTTGAAACGCCTGGACGGCCGCGAACTGCCGCCCACGCAGTCGCTCGTCATCCGCACCGCTGAGGCCCAGCAAGCCATGGCGCACCTGCGCCGCCTGCTGGCCGAGCGGCTGGCGCACACGCCCATGCTGGCGCCCGCCACCTGGCTGCGTCTGCGCAGCATCGACACCGCGCCCTGGGGGGCGCCAAGCGTCAGTTTTCTGCCCGAAGACCAGCGCACCGGCGATCCGCTGCACGTGTTCATCGAACGCGTCGGCGCGCGGCTGGGGCCGGCCAGCGTGCAAACCCCCACGCTGCGCGCCGACCACCGGCCCGAATGCATGCAAGGCTGGCGGCCTGCGCAAAAAGCGTTGCCGCCCGTTGCTGCAAGGCAGCAGCAGCGTGCGCCGGCAAAGTCTTTACAGGGCGGCAAGGCACGCCCTCCCGCGGCCCTGCGGGTGAAGGCGGATGGCGCTGAAGGCGGCGCCGCCCATCTGCCCGACGCCTTGGCGCCCACCTGGCTGCTGCGCGAGCCGCTGCCGCTGGACCTGCAAGCCGACGGTCAGCCCTGCCATGGCGGCCCGCTGCGGCTGCTGACGGGCCCGCGCCGCGTCGAAGCCGGCTGGTGGCCGCAGGCGCCCGATCAAGCGCAGCGCGATTCACCCCGGCCCGCCGCGCGCGACTACTACATCGCGCAGAACCCCGCCGCCGAACTGCTGTGGATCTACCGCGAACGCGCCACCTCGGCCCGGCACGACGCAGGCGGGCGACCGCGCTGGTTTCTGCAAGGCCTGTATGCCTGAGCCCAGCCGCAAGGAAATGGCCCAGCGCGCACAAGCGCTGAAGAAAGCCGCGCGTGCACGTTCCGTCGGCGCCACCATCCACGTGCTGCCGCGCCGTCCTCACCCGCCCGCGCCCGCGTCGCCGCCGTATGCCGAACTGCATTGCCTCACGCACTTCAGCTTTCAGCGCGGCGCCAGCAGCCCCGAAGACCTGGTGCGCCGCGCCTGGGCCTGGGCTACACGGCGCTGGCCATCACCGACGAGTGCTCGGTCGCTGGCGTGGTACGGGCGTGGAAGGCGCGAAAAGATGCTCAGACAGCGCTTGAAGCCGGCGAAGCCGACGCCGATCTGCTGCAACTGCAGGCCGCACGCGCAGCCCTGGGCGCGTACGAGCCGCTCAAGCTGCTGGTCGGCAGCGAATTCCGCTTTGAAGGACAAGGCACCTTGGTGACGTTGGCGCGCGACCTGCAAGGCTGGGGCGATTTGTGCAGCTTCATCAGCGCCTGCCGCCGCGCCGCGCCCAAGGGCCAATACACGCTGCCATCGCTGGCCGATGCGCTGCGCGCGCTGCAGGCCTGCGAACTGCTCTGGTCGCCTGTCCGGCAATCTCAGGTCGCTATCGAATTGATATCTAACCCGTGTTTGTTTACGCCGACACATGCCGGTTTTGATTCAAAAATCACCCTGCTGGCCGAATTGCACGGCGATGCCGACGACGCGCTCTGGCTGACGCAGTTGCGGCAGCTCAGCCAAGCCACCGGCTGGCCGCTGGCCGCCGCAGGCGACGTGCACCTGCACGTGCGTTCGGCCAAGCGCCTGCACGACGTGATGACGGCCATCCGCCTGGGCAAGCCGGTGGCCGACTGCGGCTTCGCACTGCAAGCCAATGCCGAACGCCACTTGCGCCCGCGCGCGCGGCTGGCGGAAGTCTTTGCGCCCGAGCTGCTGGCCGCCACGCTGGATGTGGCCGGTCGATGCACGTTTGGGCTTGACGAAATCAAATACAACTACCCGAAGGAAACCGTGCCAGATGGCCAAACGCCCATCGAAGCCCTGACGCGGCTCACACGCGAGGGCGCGGCATGGCGTTTTCCCGCAGGGACACCAGCACACGTTCAGGCCTTTATCGACAAGGAACTCATTCTTATCGCCGAGTGCCAATACGAGATGTTCTTCCTCACCGTGCACGACATTGTGCGCTGGGCGCGTGGGCAGGGCATCCTGTGCCAGGGCCGCGGATCTGCGGCCAATTCGGTGGTCTGCTATTGCCTGGGCATCACCGAGGCCGACCCGCGCGTTTCGAACCCGCTGCTGGAGCGCTTCATCAGCCGCCAACGCCGCAACGAGCCGCCCGACATTGACGTCGATTTCGAGCACGAGCGGCGCGAGGAAGTCATCCAGTACATCTATCGCAAATACGGGCGCGACCGCGCCGCGCTGGCGGCCACCGTGATCTGCTACAGAAGACGCAGCGCCCTGCGCGATGTGGGCAAGGCGCTGGGCGTGGATGAGCGGCTGATCGACGCCTTTGCCAAAGACCACCACTGGTTCGACGACGGCCTGGCCGCGCACCGTTTGGGCGATCTGGCGCAGACCGTGGGCGCCGCCATCGCGCCGCGCCTGGCCGGGCTGTGGCTGGAATTGACCGAGCAACTGCGCGGCGCGCCACGCCACTTGAGCCAGCACGTCGGCGGCTTCGTGCTGACCGAGCCGCCGCTGGTGCGCCTCGTGCCGGTCGAAAACGCCGCCATGGCCGATCGGCAAGTCATCCAGTGGGACAAGGACGACCTGAAAGCGCTGGGCATGATGAAGGTGGATGTGCTGGCGCTGGGCATGCTCACTGCGCTGCGGCGATGCCTGGCCATGGTGGCACACCGACATGGCCGGGCTTTCACGCGCCCCGACATCCCGCGCGACTGCGAGAAGACCTACCAAATGATTCAGCGCGCCGACACGGTGGGCACCTTCCAGATCGAAAGCCGGGCGCAGATGTCGATGCTGCCGCGCCTCAGGCCGGCCGTTTTCTACGACCTGGTGGTGCAGGTCGCCATCGTGCGGCCCGGGCCGATCAGCGGCGGCATGGTGCACCCGTATCTGCAGGCGCGCGAGCGATGGGCACGCGACAAGACTTACAAGTGCGAGCGTTCGTCACACGAACCGCCCGGCGCCGAACCGGCACTGAAGAAGGCGCTGGAGCGCACATTGGGCATTCCGATCTTCCAGGAACAGGTGATGGAGATAGCCATCATCGCTGGCGGTTTTTCGGCCGAGCGCGCCGATCAGCTGCGCCGCTCCATGGCGGCATGGAAGCGGCACGGCGGCGTGCACAAGTTCGAGGCGGAATTGAAAGACGGCATGCGAGAGCGCGGCTACAGCGCCGAATTTGCCGACAGCATCTTCAGGCAAATTTTGGGCTTCGGCGAGTACGGTTTCCCCGAAAGCCATGCCTACAGCTTCGCCCTGATCGCGTATGAAAGCAGCTGGCTGAAATGCCATGAACCCGAGGCGTTTCTGGCGGCGATGCTCAACTCGCAGCCCATGGGCTTTTACGGCCCCGCGCAACTGGTGCAGGATGCCAAGCGGCATGACGTGGTCGTGCTACCGCCTGATGTGACGGTGAGCGGCTGGGATTGCGCGCTGGAAGACAGATTGGGGTCAGATCATGATTTCATTGAATCCGCGCAGGCCGCACCTGATTCACTTTCTCTTGCCCCCTCTCCCGCCTTGCGGGAGAGGGCAGGGGCGAGGGAGCGAAGCCGTCCGGCCGTGCGCCTCGGCCTGCGCCTGGTGCAAGGCTTGAGCAAAGAAGCAGCCCACCGCATTGAGGCCGCGCGCGCCCATCAAGCCTTTGCCAGCGTCGACGACCTGGCGCGGCGTGCCGGGTTGGACACGCGCGATCTCAACCAGCTCGCCGCCGCCGACGCGCTGCGCAGCCTGGCCGGGCACCGGCGTCAGCAGGTGTGGCAGGGGGCGGCGCTGAAAACCGCGCCCGAGTTGCTGCGCGACGCGCCCATCAACGAGGCGCCGCTCTCGCTGGCCGCCGCGCCCGAAGGCGAGGAAATCGTGCACGACTACGCCGCGCTCGGCCTCACGCTGCGGCGCCATCCCGTGGCATTGCTGCGGCCGCGATTGAAGCGCTGGCACCTGAAAAGCGCGGAGGAACTGAAGGCGGTGCCGCACGGCGAACAGGTGCGCGCCTGCGGCATCGTCATCGGTCGCCAGCAGCCAGCCACCGCCAAGGGCACCATCTTCGTCACGCTGGAAGACGAAACCGGCCCGGTCAACGTCATCGTCTGGAAAAGCCTGCGTGCCGACGAGCCGCAGCGCAACGCCTTGCTGCGCGCGCGCTTGCTGGCGGTGCAGGGCGAATGGCAACTTGGCGCGGACAGCGACCGCCACGTGCGCCACCTGATCGCGCGGCGCTTTGTTGACCTCACACCGCTGCTCGGCCGCATCGCCGGTTTGACGACCAGCCGCGACTTTCATTGACCATGGCCCGTCGCCGCGTCGCCCTTCACGATCCGTTGCTTCAGCCCGCGCTGTTCGCCATGAACGAATTGCATCAACCCGCGCCGCCCCGCCGCCTGTTCACCGCGCTGTTCCTGCCGCCCGAAGCCTGCGCCGCCATCGACGCCGAACGCCAGCGCTGGCCCGGCCTGCCGCGCCGCTTGCACCCTGTGCCAGAGCGCATGCACATCACGCTGCAGTTCTTTAATCAGGTCGATGCGCCACACGAGCGCGATTGGCTGGACGCGCTGGCGACGCTGCGCTTTGAACCGTTCGGCATCAGCCTGACGCAGACAGCCCTTTGGCAAGCGCCCAGCGGCACCATCGCCGTGCTGCTGCCCCAGTGCACACCCGAACTGGAGGCGCTGCATCACGCTACTGCATTGCTGGCGCGCCAGGTGGGTTTGCCCGCCGCCACGCAAGGTTGGCAGCCGCACCTGACGACCTTGCGCCGCGCCGAGCACACCACGCCGACGCCGCTGCCTGAGCCCGTCCGCTGGACGGTGCGCCACGTCGATCTAATCTGGTCCGATCTGCAGTCCAAGCCGCCGTCTTATCACCGCTTGGGGAAGTTTGGTGCATGCATCTGAACGATCTCAACTGCTAAGTAAACGCTGATCAAGCAATCGCTACGCGCTGCTGCCTGCTAAACGTCGTTGAGGTGCTGCACTTCGGGGACAGCTGGCTCCCTGTGATCTGATCTGCGGCCTATTGTGGCCGCGTTGCGTCAACTACGGGCGCACCAATGCCGGCACGCGCCTGGCAGCCATGTGCAGATTGACCATCGCCAGCTCCGTGAATGCCCGGTTGGCGTTCTTGGCCAGGCCGCGGTAGCGAACCTTCGCAACCCCCACGGCCGCTTGATCAGCGTTTCTCTAATCGTCAACAAAAAGGGCATCGAACGCCTGATGCGCCGTGGGGACTGCAAGGCATCACACGGCGCGATCCTGAGGCCAAGCCAGCGACCGTTATGGTCAATCGCCAGCTTGTCGCCACGCAGCCAAATCGACGCTCTGGGCCGCCGATATCACGCATCGTCCACCTGGGCCGGCTTTGCCTATCTTCCACCCAATGCGTTCGAGCAGGTCAATCAAGGAAAATCAGAGCAATCTCGGGTGGCGAGCACCGCTGAACGTGCGCCGAATTTTCTGCGCTTGACCGTCCGTGAGACGACGGGAACTCCAAGTCCAACTCCACTGGCTACACTCGCGCCTCGCCACAAGGTCTTTCGTGAGTCTTTTCAAAGCCGCTTCTACCGTTTCCCTGCTGACGCTGGTGTCGCGCGTCACCGGGTTGGTGCGCGACCTGCTGATGGCGTCGGCCTTTGGGGTGAGCGGCCTGACGGATGCCTTCAACGTGGCCTTTCGCATCCCCAACCTGCTGCGGCGGCTGTTTGGCGAAGGGGCTTTCAGCCAGGCCTTCGTGCCCGTGCTGGCCGCCAGCAAGGCGCTCGATGGCGACGCGGCCACCAAGGTGCTGATCGACGACGTGGCCACGGCGCTGACGTGGGCGCTGCTGGCGACCTGCGTGGTGGGCATCGTGGCCGCACCGCTGCTGGTGTGGGCGTTGGCCAGCGGGCTGGACGCCAGGAGCTTCGACGCCGGGGTGTTGATGACACGCTGGATGTTTCCGTACATCGGCTGCATGTCGCTGGTGGCGTTTTCGGCCGGGATCCTCAACACCTGGAAGCACTTTGCCGTACCGGCCGCCACGCCGGTGCTGCTGAACGTGGCGATGATCGGGGCCGCTTGGCTGGGTGCGCCGTGGTTCGCGCGCATGGGCATCGAGCCCATCTACGCCATGGCTGCAGGGGTGATGCTGGGCGGCATTCTGCAGTTGGGCGTGCAGATCCCGGCGCTGCGCCGCCTGGGCCTGCTGCCGCGCATCGGCTTGACCTGGGGGCGCGTGCGCGCCGCCTGGCGCGATGCGGGCGTGCGCCAGGTGCTGACGCTGATGCTGCCGGCGCTCCTGGGCGTGGGGGTGGCGCAACTGTCGCTGCTCATCAACACGCAGATCGCTTCGCACCTGGCCGCCGGCAGCGTCACCTGGGTCTGGTATGCCGACCGCTTGATGGAGTTTCCTACCGCGTTGCTGGGCGTGGCGCTGGGCGTGGTGCTGACGCCGCAACTGGCAGCCGCGCGCGCGAGCGGCGACGCAGCGCGCTATTCGCAGATGCTGGACTGGGGCCTGCGACTGGTCGTGCTGCTGGCGCTGCCGTGCGCGGCGGCGCTGCTAGCCTTTGCCACACCGCTGATCGCCACGCTGTTCCATCGCGGCGCCTTCTCCGACAACGACGTCGGGCAGGTCAGCGTGGCGCTCGCCTGCTATGGCATAGGCCTGCTGGGGCTGGTGGCCGTCAAGGTGCTGGCGCCGGGCTACTACGCCAGCCTGGACATCCGCACGCCGGTCAAGATCGCCATCGGCGTGCTGGTGCTGACGCAGGTGTTCAACCTTATCCTCGTGCCGCACCTGCGCCATGCGGCGCTCACGCTGTCCATCAGCCTGGGCGCCCTGGTCAACGCGCTGTGGCTGCTGATCGGCCTGATCCGCCGCGGCAGCTACCGGCCCCAGCCGGGTTGGCCCGTGTTTGCGGCCCAGCTCATCGGCGCCACCGCACTCATGACGGCGTTCCTGCTGTGGGGCGCCGAACGCTTCGACTGGGTGGCGCTGCGCGCGCACAGCGGCATGCGGATGGGGCTGCTGGCCGCGATGATCCTGGGTGCGGTGCTGATCTACTTCGGCGCGTTGCTGGCGTCGGGGCTGAAGCTGCGCCAGTTGCTGCGGCGCTGAAAGATCGCGGCCCGACATTGACGTGCCCTGCGCCGGCCCGGTACAAAGCGGCATGCAGTTCGATTTTTCCGCCCCCACGCCGCTGGCCTATTTCGCCAGCCTGGTGCAGCGCGACGAAGGCCTGCCGCTGCTGGAGGCCGCCGCCACGCTCGGCCAAGACGACTACCCTGATCTGGACGTGCAGCAGGTCATGCACGACATCGATCAACTGGCCGATCGCCTGCGGCGGCGCGTGGCCGCCGACGCCGACCCCATGGAACGCTTGCGCGCGCTGGGCCAGTTCTTTTTCGGCGACCTGGGCTTTGCCGGCAACGTCAACGACTACTACAACCCGGACAACAGCCTGATCCACGTGGTGCTGCATACGCGGCGCGGCATTCCGATCTCGCTGGCGGTACTGTGGCTGGAACTGGCGCAGGGCCTGGGTTTGCGCGCCGAGGGCGTGGGCTTTCCAGGGCATTTTCTGGTGCAGGTCAAGCTGGCCGAAGGTCGGGTGGTGATCGACCCGTTCACCGGCCAGTCGCTGGACCGCGCCGAGCTGCGCGACCGCGTCGAGGAATGGCGCCCCGACCTGGCGGGCCTGCCCCGCGACGACCGGGCGCTGGCCCCGTACCTGCGCCCGGTCGGCCCCCGGCTGATCCTGGCGCGCATGCTGCGCAACCTGCAGGACATTCACCGCACGCAGGAGGACTGGCGCCGCTTTGTCCGTGTGCAGGACCGGCTGGTCACGCTGCTGCCCGAGGCCTGGGTCGAATACCGCGACCGCGGCCTGGCGCTGGCCGAATTGGGGGAGGCCCGCCGGGCGGCCGAAGATCTGGCGCTGTACCTGCGGGAGTCGGGCGACGCGAGCGACCGGGACGTCATGGCGTCTCGACTGCGTGAATTGGGCGGCCACGCCCGTTGACGGGCGTTGTCATGGCACCTGCCTACAAGGGTGCCTATTTCGGTAACGCAGGTTTTGCTAGAAAGACAGCCATTAATGCGCTACGACCGAATCCCGGCGCATGAGCAATATCTACGGCACCCATTTGACTCCTTCGCGCCTGCAGTGCTGCAATTCAATTACTACAAAGTTCGTAAATTGACAAAAGATCGTGTAATTCAATAGGATAACTCTCGATCCTGTCACATTTGGAACCAATATGTCCTTTGTTTTTGCCACCCGTCGCGTATGCGCCTTGGTGGGGGTGCTGGCCGTTGCAGGCGCGATCACACCTGTCTTGGCTCAGACCGCTGTAGCTCCGGCGGCGACTGGACCTGCGCCGATACGGCTTGGCATTGTGTTTCCGCTTACTGGAGGCTCGTCCGACATGGGCAACAGCGCGCGCGTGGGTGCTCAGGTGGCGATGGACGAGATCAACGAAGTCGGCGGTTATCTGGGCCGCAAGCTTGAACTGGTCGTGCGCGATGACAAGGGCAATCCTGATGAGGCGTTGAAGGTATCTAAGGAGTTGGTCGAACAAGAAAAGGTTGTCGCCACGATCGGCTTTTGCAATACCGGCAACGCCATGAAAGCGCTGGACGTGTTTCAGAACGCCAAGCATGTGCTGATCGTCAGTTGCGCCACCGGTACGGTATTAACCGCCAAATATCCGGCGGCAGAAAGCTACATCTTCCGCAACTCGGCACGCGATCAACTCCAGACCCAGTTTCTCGTCAATGAATTGGTCAAGCGCAAGCTCGGCAAACCGGCCCTGCTGGTGGATAAGTCCGGTTACGGAGACACTGGCCTGAAGGACTTGGAGGCCGCGCTGGAGAAGGCGAAGCTCAAGCCCCACTTCGTTGCGCGTTTCGATGTCGGTACCAAGTCGCTGGACGCCGAGTTGGCTCGGGCGCGTGATTCCGGCGCCGACGCGCTGATTGGTTGGACGGTGGGGCCTGAATCAGGCGTGATCGCCGCCAGCCGGGCCAGACTGGGGTGGAAGGTGCCGCAGTTTGGTCCTTGGGGCTTGTCGCACCGCTCGGCTCTCGAAAACTCCGGCGGCGCGGTCGAGGGCGCCATGATGGTGCAGACCATTCTGCCCAACCGGTTCCTTGAGCGGCACCAGAGCTTTTTCACCCGTTACAACAGGCTGTCCAAGGAGGCGACCATCGGCTCCATGATGTCCGCAGCGCAAACCTATGACGCGGTCCATCTGCTGCTCCGCGCCATGTTCCAGGGCAAGGGCGACCTGAGCGGACCGGCGATCAAGAAGGGACTGGAAAACCTCGATCGTCCTTATCGTGGAGTGGTGACCACCTACTCTCAGCCTTTTTCGGCCACTGACCACGACGCGATTTCGGCCAACATGCTGTGGCTCGGCACGTGGCAGAGCGGCCAGCGCGTCTATTTCTACGAAGATGATGCGCAGAAGGCCAGCGTGATCCGGCGCAAGCAGCCGTGACGCCTGGACGGGTCACGAGCCTGCCTGCGACGGTGCGCCCGGCAACCCCGATGCACGCCAGGCGCGCCGCAGTTGCGCGTCTGAGCTGAAGCCGGCCAGTTCGGCGGCCTGCGACACCGTGTGACCGGCGCTGAGCGCGCGTCGCGCCAAGCCAAGCCGGATGCTGCGCAGGTAGTCCTGCGGGCTGACGCCGGCATGTTCGGCGAACAAGCGTGCCAGGTGACGCGGCGAGGTATGAGCGACGCGTGCCAGGGCCGTTTGTGACCAGTCGGCGCGCGGGGCTTGGGCAATGGCGTCCTGTACGCGGTGCAGCGCCGCATGCAGGTGCGCGCGGTGCGCCAGAAAGGGCGAAAACTCGGAATCCTGTGGTCCGCGCCGCCAGCCGACCACCAGCGCCTGGGCCACGGCTGCCGCCAGCGCCGGTCCGCACACCTGAGCGATGCGGTGCAGGGTCAGGTCCACCCCGCAGGTGACGCCGGCGCTGCTCCACACCGGCGCATCGTCCACGAACACGCGATTGGCGACGACCTCGCACGCTGGTTCGGCGGCGCGCAATTCGTCCAGATGGTGGTGATGCGTGGTGGCACGCCGGCCGGCCAGCAGACCGGCGTTTGCGGCCAGCAGCGTGCCCGCGCACACGCACAGCAGTTCCAGCCGGTCTTTGCGCGGGCGCAGACCGCGCAGCCAATGCAGGGCGGCGCGCGCCTCGGGCGTGTCCAGGTCAATGGTCGCGCCGGGCTGGCCGACCAGCACCAGCCAGCATGGCGCAGGCAGTGTGGCGGGCAGCGGCTCCAGGCCGGCCACGACGGCGCCCACCGAACTGGTGGCCTGCGTTTGCAGGCCGACAAAGCGCAACCTGAAGCGCGCCGGCAGCCCTTGCGCCGCCAACTGCGCGTTGGCACTGCGCAATGCCTCGGCCGGCCCGGCCCAGTCCAGCACCAGGCTGCCGGGCAGCAGGACGAAGACGACATCGATGGGTGCTGGCGAATCGGCGACGGTCATGGTGCGACGGTATGGCCGCGATCTTCCCACGCAAAGTCCATCTGGCGGGCGGTCCGCTCGGCCAGTTCACGGCTGGCCAGGCGTTCGACCAGATGCAGGCTCATGTCGATGCCGGCGCTGATGCCGGCCGACGTGACCACGCCGCCCCGATCCACCCAGCGTGGGCCCTGCAGCACCTGCAGCGCCGGCCAGCGCGCACGCAGGTCGGCCACGTCTTCCCAGTGCGTCGTGACGGGGCCGTGCGTGACCACGCCCGCCGCCGCCAGCAAAAAGGCGCCGGTGCACACCGATGCGGTGATGCGTGCGCTGAGGGATTGGCGGGCAATCCAGCGCAGCGTTTCGCGGCACGCGAGTGCGCCGTCGACCACGCCGCCCGGTACCACCAGCAGATCGACAGGTGGTGCGGCGGCAAAGTCATGGTCGGGCAGCACGCGCAGGCCGGCGCGGGCGCGCACCGGCGCCAGCCGCTGCGCGACGGTGGTGACGTCGAACAGGGGCGGGGCACCGGGCGCGGCCCGCGCCTGCAGGCGCGCCGCGGTGGTGAACACTTCATAAGGGCCGGCAAAGTCCAGCGCCTCCATGTCGTCGAAGGCCAGCAGTTGCACGCGCCAGGTCATGCGGCGCGCGCCAGGGCTTCGTCCACCGTGCACAGGGTGGCAAAGCGGTCCTTCAGCACGGTGACGGTGCGCGCCACGATATCGGCGGCGGCCAGTGGGGTGCCGTCAGGCTGGCGCATGTCGAAGGTGAGTGTGGCGCCAGCCACGTAATCGACCGTCCAGCCCAGGTCGGACGCGTGGCGCGCGGTGGTTTCGCAGCACTGTTCGGTGCGGACGCCGCTGACGATGAGGCGTGCGATACCACGCTCCGTCAGCCATACGTCCAGCCCGGTGCCGACCAGCGCGCTGTGGCGCGACTTGGTGAAGGTGGCTGCGGCGTCGAAGGGAAGCAGCCCTTCGAGGGCGCGTACCTGGCCGCTGGCGGCCGAAAACGGGTTGTCCGCCGCGTCGGGGCCGGACTGGTGCAGGACGCGCACCACTGGTACGCCGCGTTCGATGCAGCCGCCGATGAGCGCGTTTTGCGCGCGCAGGTAAGCAGGCAGGTCGCGCTCGCTCCAGAAGGGGCGGTGGCGAAACGATTCCTGGACGTCGATGACCAGCAGGGCGGTTTTCATGGCGGCGATGGGCGGGTGGAAAGGCGTCGATCATGCGCCGCCGTGCGCCGCGCGTCCGGCCTGAAAAGGACCGGCCCCGATCAAATCCGGACACCGGATGGGGGCGTTCAAATGACGGTAAACCCAGGCGCTTGCGCACACTGGTAAAGCACTTTAAGCTATTAATAGCATAGCTATGGCGGCCAGCCAGGCGAACGCCTACACCCAGCCTGACGCTTCGAGCTCTTTCTTGGCGTAGGCGTAGAACAGCGGCGCGGCCACCAATCCGGCGGGGCCGAAGACGGCTTCCATCACGAACATCACGGTCAGCAGCTCCCACACGCTCATGTGCGTGCGGTGGCCGATGACCTTGGCGTTGATGAAGTATTCGGCCTTGTGAATGGCGATGAGAAAGGCCAGGCAGGCCAACGCCACGATGGGCGACACCGACAGGCCCACCAGCGTCAGCACCGCGTTGCACAGCAGGTTGCCGACGATGGGTACCAGCCCTGCGACGAAGGTGAACAGGATCAGCGCCCAGGTGTAGGGCAGCCGGTAGCCCCACAGCGGCAGCACCGCCAGCAGGAAGATCGCCGTAAGACAGGCGTTGAACAGCGCGATGAAGAACTGCGCCACCACGATCTGGCGGAAGGTCTCGCCAAAGCGGGTCAGCCGCAGGTGCAACTGTGCCGACAGCGGCCGCAGCAGGATGACGGTGGGCCGCGCCGCTGCCAACGCGCCCACCAGCAGCCCGACAAAGGCAAACAGCAGCCCGGTGAGCCACGTGCGCCCGGTGGTGGCCAGCGTGCCGGCCTTGCTGGCCAGGTAGTTGGCGATGACGCGCTGCACGTCTTCGGCGCCGCGCGGCAATTGCGTGGCGATGTCGGGCGGCAGCTTGTCGCGCGCCTCCAGCACCGTGCGGGCCAGAAAGGCCAGCAGTTCGCGGTATTGCGTGGGCGCGTCCAGGATCACGCCGCGTGCGCGCGGCACCAGCAGGGCGATCAGCACCAGCGGCAGCAGCGCCACCAGCGCCGCCGCCAGGCGCGGCGCGGTGCCGTCGCGTGCGCGCACCAGCCGGCCCAGCCGCGGCGTGAGCCAGCGCGCCGCCAGAAAGCCCAGGCAGGCGCACAGCAGGCCCGGCAGCAGACCCTGCCACATGATCAGCAGCAGCGCCGCCACCATCATCAGGTGGCTGGCAATGGCCGCCGCGGTTTCGCGGACCTGGGAGCGGTGGGAGGCAGGCAAGGGCGGCGCGCGGGTGAGGGTTGCGGCGGGCGTCAGGCCACGGTGACGGCGGCACCCGCGCCGCGCGGGGCGATGCGGCCGATGTCGTACACCTGTTCACCCGCGGCGCGCAGCGTGGCGGCGCAGGCCGCGGCGGCGTCGGCCGCGACCACCACCACCATGCCGATGCCGTTGTTGAAGGTGCGGTTCATCTCGATGTCGTCGATGCCCGCGGTGGCCTGCAGCCAGGCGAACAATTCGCTCTGCGGCCAACTGCCCTTGACCAGGTGCGCGGCCAGCCCGTCGGGCAGTACGCGGGGGATGTTCTCCAGCAGGCCGCCGCCGGTGATGTGGGCCAGCGCCTTGATGCCAACCGGCGAGCCGGCGTTGTCTGAATGCGGATGCGCTGCCAGCGCGGCCAGCACGTTCTTGACGTAGATGCGCGTGGGCTGCATCACCGCCTGGCGGAAGGGCTGGCCGTCCAGCGTGTCGGGTAGCCCGTCGCCCGCGCGCTCGATGCACTTGCGCACCAGGCTGAAGCCGTTGCTGTGCACGCCGCTGCTGGCCAGTCCCAGCACCACGTCGCCTTCGGCCACGCCCTGGCCGGTGAGGATCTTCGACTTCTCGACCGCGCCCACGCAAAAGCCCGCCAGGTCATATTCGCCCGGCGGGTACATGCCGGGCATCTCGGCCGTCTCGCCGCCGATCAGCGCGCAGCCGGCCAGTTCGCAGCCGCGGGCGATGCCGCCCACCACCGCGGCCGCCGTGTCCACGTCCAGCTTGCCGCAGGCGAAGTAGTCCAGGAAGAACAGCGGCTCGGCGCCCTGCACCAGCACGTCGTTGACGCTCATGGCCACCAGGTCGATGCCCACGGTGTCGTGCACGTTCCACTCGAAGGCGAGCTTGAGCTTGGTGCCCACGCCGTCGGTGCCGCTGACGAGCACCGGCTCCTGGTAGCGCTTGGGCACCTCAAACAGTGCGCCGAAGCCGCCCAGCCCCGACAGCACCCCCTCGCGCATCGTCTTTTTTGGCCAGCGGCTTGATGCGCTCGACCAAGGCGTCGCCGGCCTCGATGTCAACACCGGCGGTCTTGTAGCTGAGAGGGGTGGGGGCGGAAGAAGAAGTCATCGGCACGCAGAAAGAAACGGCGACAGGCGCCGCAACAGGGCGCACACGTAAAATCGACCCCTTGATTCTAGGCGCTGCATTCCCCTTGTATTTCTCCTTTCATGCGTGTTGCGCGGGCGCGGGAGCCATCGTGTCTCCGACGGCCGCGGAGCAGGCCATGCCGGAATGCCGCGGAGCGGGCTTGGCCCGGCCGCTGGCATTGTCCCCCCGGGGGGAAGGCGGCCGGGGGCCGACTCGGGGGGGAGCGTGAAACAAATCGCCCTCGACATCGGCCTCGCCCCCGAACCCACGCTGGACGGCTTTCTGCCCGGGCGCAATGTGCAGATGGCGCAGCACCTGCGGCTGTGGACCGAAAGCGCCACCCGCGCGCCCGTGCCCACGTACCTGTGGGGCCCGTCCGGCAGCGGCAAGACGCACCTGCTTCGCGCCGCGCGCCAGGCCCTGCGCGAGCAGGGCGCCGCCGTCGGCTGGCTGGGCGCCGATTCGCCGCCGCGCCTGCCGTTCGACGACGCCTGGGAAGCTGTGCTGATGGACGACGTGCACCGCTACGGCGCTGAGTTGCAGCACACCGCATTCCAATGGTTCGTCCAGGCGGTAGCGCCCGAGAATGGCAGGCCCCGTGCCGTGCTGGCAGCGGGTGCGCTGCCGCCGGCCGACCTGCCGCTGCGCGAGGACCTGCGCACGCGCCTGGGCTGGGGCCATGTGTTCGAGCTGCACCTGCTGCCCGAATCCGACGTACGCGCCGTGCTGCGCCGCGCGGCCGACGCGCGCGGCGTGTTCCTGTCGGACGAAGTGATGAACTTCGTGCTGGGCCGCTTCTCGCGCGACCTGGGCAGCCTGATGCAGTTGCTGGACCACCTGGACCGCTATGCGCTGCAGACGCAACGCGCGATCACGATCCCGCTGGTCAAGTCGATGCTACAAGATGAATAGCTGTCTGCGCCCTGTGAATGGGCGTTGGGATACGATGAGATGATGAAACTGGCCCTTTTCGACCTTGACCACACGCTGATCCCGATCGATTCGGACCACGCGTGGGGCGAGTTCACCACCCGCATCGGCTGGACCGACGCGGACGAGTTCAAGCGCCGCAACGACGCCTTTTACGAGCAGTACAAGGCCGGCACGCTGGACATCGCCGAATACATCCGCTTCACCACCGACCCGATCCGCCGCCAGGGCGCGGGCAAGTCGGTCGAGGCGCACACGCGCTTCATGCGCGAAGTGATCGCGCCGGCCATCACGCCGCAGGCGCGCGCGCTGGTCGAATCGCACCGCAAGGCGGGCGATCAGCTGGTGGTGGTGACGGCCACCAACGAATTCGTCACGCGGCCCATTGCGCACAGCTTCGGTATCGACGAGCTGATCGCCGTCAATCTGGCGCGCGGGCCGGGCGGCTGGATCAATGGCGAAATCGCCGGCACGCCGTCGTTCCGCGAGGGCAAGGTCACGCGCGTGGCCGAATGGCTGCGTGCGCGCGGCCTCGGCTTCGGCGACGTCGAGATCACTTTCTATTCCGATTCGCGCAACGACCTGCCGCTGCTGGAAAAGGCCCAGCACCCCGTGGCCACCAACCCCGACGACACGCTGCGGGCCGTGGCCACCGAACGCGGCTGGCGCATCCTCGAACTGTTCCCTTCATCATGATCAAGAAATTCATCGGCAAGCTGATCGACAGGGCCACCGGCAACGGCAACGGCCGCAAGCGCTTCGGCAAGCGCGCCGAAATTGGCCCCGACGGCCACGGCATCAACCCGGCCCTGGTCGACGAACGCGCGGCCAACGTGGTGCGCACGCTGAAGGAGGCGGGCTACGAGGCCTACATCGTCGGCGGCGCGGTGCGCGACCTGCTGCTGGGCCTCAAGCCCAAGGACTTCGACGTGGCGACCAACGCCACGCCCGAGCAGGTCAAGGCGCTGTTCCGCCGCGCCTTCATCATCGGCCGGCGCTTTCGCATCGTGCACGTGGTGTACGGGCGCGGGCGCGACCACGAGGTGATCGAGGTTTCCACCTTCCGCGCCTACGTCGACAACGCCACCGCCGACGCGATGGTGCAGGGCAACGAGCGCACTGCCAAGGGCCAGCTGGCCGGCATGAAGCACGCTGTGGATGCGTCGGGCCGCGTGCTGCGCGACAACGTCTGGGGATCGCAGGAAGAAGACGCCGCGCGGCGCGACTTCAGCGTCAACGCCATGTACTACGACCCCGAGTCGCGCGTGGTCGTCGACTACCACCACGGCCTGCAGGACGCGCAGAAGAAGCTGCTGCGCATGATTGGCGACGCCGCCACGCGCTACCGCGAAGACCCGGTGCGCATCATCCGCGCGGTGCGTTTCGGTGCCAAGCTGTCGACGCTCGGTTTCAGGCTGGAGCCGAAGACGGCCCGCCCGCTGGTCGAGGCGCGCGGCCTGCTGGCCGAAATTCCGCAAAGCCGCCTGTTCGACGAGATGATCAAGCTGCTGCAGACCGGCCATGCCGTCGCCAGCGTCGATCAGCTGCGCGCGCTGGGGCTGTCGCAGGGCATCTATCCGCTGCTGGACCTGGTGGTCGAGCGTGCCAACCAGCCCTTCGTCAAGGCCGCGCTGCTCGACACCGACCGCCGCGTGTCCGAAGGCAAGCCCGTGGCGCCGTCCTTCCTGCTGGCCAGCGTGCTGTGGCAGGACGTGCTGGGCGGCTGGAACGCGCGGCTGGCGCGCGGCGAACACCCCTTTCCGGCGCTGCAGGACGCCATCGACGAAGTGTTCAACGCCCGCGTGGGCGACGTGTCGGGCCGCGGCAAGCTGGGCGCCGACATGCGCGAGATCTGGATGATGCAGCCGCGCTTTGAAAAGCGCAGCGGCAACACCCCCCTTCAGCCTGGCCGAACAGCCACGCTTTCGTGCCGGCTTCGACTTTCTGCGTTTGCGCGCCGACGTCGGCGAGATCGACGAAGAGCTGGCCGACTGGTGGCAGGCGTTCAGCGTGGCCGACGACGGCGAGCGCGAAAGCCTGGTGCGCGAATTGCGCGCCGAGCAGCAGCGTGCCAAGAAGGCGCCGCGCGTGCATCGTGTGCCAAAACCGGCCGCTGCGCCCGACGGACAAGCGCCGGCAGCTATTGAAAACAGAGCAGACGACATGCACGACGATGCCGGCGAAGGTGCGCCCACACCGGCCAAGAAGCGCCGCCGCCGTCGCCGCAAGCCGGCCGGCGGCAACGGCGCGCCGGCCGCGCCCGCGCCGGGCGAGCCCGGCTGACCCCGCACGCGACCGCGATGGACGTGCGCGAACCTGTCGTCGCCTACGTCGCGCTGGGCGCCAACCTGGGTCAGCCGCGGGCGGCGCTGGCGCAAGCCATCGATGCGCTGGACGCGCTGCCGCACACCCGCGTGACCGCGCGCTCCAGCCTCTACCGCACCGCGCCGGTCGATGCCGGCGGGCCGGACTTCTTCAACGCGGTGGTGCAACTGTCGACCCGGTTGCCCGCGCCCGTGCTGCTGGATGCGCTGCAGAAACTGGAGCAGGCAGCGGGCCGTGAGCGCCCCTACCGGCACGCGCCGCGCACCCTGGACCTGGACTTGCTGCTGTACGGCGACGCGCGCATCCAAAGCCCGCGCCTGACGGTGCCACACCCGCGCATGCACGAGCGCGCCTTCGTGCTGGTGCCGCTGCATGAAATGGCGCCCGCGCGGGTGGGGCCGGATGCGCTGGCGGCGGTGGCCGGGCAGCGCATTCAGCGTCTGGACGCATGAGGCGGTGTGTCAGGACATTCGCCGCTCGCCATTTCAAGCAGAACAGGCTCTCCGCGCTTGCCTGACCTGCGCGGCCAGCTATCAAAAACGTAGTTCACACCGCCATGTTGCAAACCCTTCAATCCTTGCCCATCTCCTTGCAGACCGTGCTGCTGCTGACGGCCAGCAACGTGTTCATGACCTTCGCCTGGTACGGCCACCTGAAGAACCTGTCGTCGGCGCCGTGGATCGTGGCCGCGCTGGTGAGCTGGGGCATCGCGCTGTTCGAATACCTGCTGCAGGTGCCGGCCAACCGCATCGGGCACCAGCAGTTCAGCATCGGCCAACTGAAGATCATGCAGGAGGTGATCACGCTGGCGGTGTTCGTGCCGTTCGCGCTGCTCTACCTGAAGGAGCCGATCAAGCTCGACTACCTGTGGGCCGCGCTGTGCATGGTGGGCGCGGTGTATTTCATCTTTCGCGGCGGGTGAAGGGGCGCTGGCGGCTCAGTCGCGCAGCCACGCCGCCGAGTCGTCCAGCGACGTGAAGATGCGCGCGTCCATGCTGCGCACGTCGGGCGCCACCGCCACCGGCGCGCCGCAGTGCGCCAGCACGTCGCGCTGCACGTCCAGGCCGGGGGCGATTTCGACCAGCGTCAGCACGGGCTCGCCGTCGGTGCCTGGGCGCATGGCGAACACGGCGCGCTCGGTGATGTAGAGCACGTCGGTGCCCATGCCGGCCACGTAGCGGCCGTTGAACGACAGGTGCGCCACCTGCGGCACGATCTTCTGCAACCGGCCTTCCTGCACGATGCGCAACTGGCCGCCTTGTACGGCCACCCGGAGGCCGCCCGCCGTCAGCGTGCCCATGAACACCACCGCCTTGGCGCTCTGCGTGATGTTGATGAAGCCGCCCACGCCCGCGATCAGGGCCTGATCGCCTTCGCCGAACTTGCTGACGTTGACGTTGCCCGCGCCGTCCAGCTCCGCCAGGCCGAGGATGGCCAGGTCGATGCCGCCGCCTTCGTAGAAGTCGAACTGCGCCGGCTGGTCGATCACCGCCTCGGGGTAGGCAGAGGCGCCGAACGACAGGCCGTCGGCGGGGATGCCGCCCACCGGCCCCGCCTCGACGGTGAGCGTGAAGCCATGCAGGCCCGCGCGATGCGCCATGTCGCCCCACGGCGGCCGGCATGCCCACGCCCAGGTTGACCACGCGCGGCTGGCGGCGCGCCAGTTCGAGCACGGCGCGGCGCTGCACGATGAGCCGCGCCTCGACGGCGGCGGGCTGGCTGCCGTCGCCCTGCGCTGGCGCGGCACGGGCCGGCGCCGAGGGCGCTTCGTCGGCCGGCGCGGCGTCGGGCGTGAAGCGCGCGCCGCGCCACGCGGTGACATACGCGGGGTTGAACGCCTCGCCAAAGGTCATCTGGTGGTCGGCCGGGTCTTCGCACACCACCACGTGGTCGACCAGCAGGCCGGGCACGCGGATGTCGGCCAGGCTCTGGTGATGCTCGACCAGTTCACGCACCTGGGCGATGACGATGCCGCCCGAGTTGTGCGCGGCCTGGGCGATGGCCAGCAGTTCGTGGTGAAAGGCTTCTTCGTGCGCGCTCAGGTTGCCGCGCGTGTCGGCGGCGGTGGCGCGCAGCAGCGCGCAGTGGATGGGAAAGCGCGGGTAGAACAGCCAGTCCTCACCGCGAAAGCGCTCATGCTCGACCCAGCGGACGCCGCCCGCGCGCAGCGCGTCGAGCGCCCGCTGGTTCACCGCGCCGCCCACGTAGCGCGGGTCGATGTCGCTGCGCGGATCGACAAACGTGTGCAGGCCGATCTTGGTCAGCAGGCCGGGCTTGCCACCGCCGATGGCGCGGTACAGGTGGCTGATCACGCCCTGCGGCAGGTTGAAGCCCTCACATTGCTCCTTCAGCGCCAGGTCGATCAGGCGCGTGGCCGAGCGCCAGTGCCCACCGACCACGGTGCGCACCAGCCCCGCGTGGCCGAAGTGGTTGACGCCGCGCCGCGCGCGGTCGCCCTGGCCGGCGGAATACACCAGCGTCAGGTCGCGCGGCGCACCCGTGGCTTCGAAGCGGCGCTCCAGCGCGCTGGTCACGGCTTCGGCGTGGCCGGCACCGACGAATCCGGCGCAGGCCACGGTCCAGCCGGGCTGGATCAAGTCGGCCGCCTGCGCGGCGGTCAGGATGTTCATGGTGGGCGGTGGGGAAGGTTTGCGCGTGGCGGGCCTTGTCGCGCCAGGCTCAACCGTCGGCGGTGACGCCGGCGGCCTTGATCACCTTGCTCCACTTGGCCGTCTCGGCGGCGATGAAGCGGTTGAAGTCTTCCGGCGTGCCGCCGCCGACGAACGTGCCCATGGCGTCCAGCCGCGCCTTGATCTCGTCGCTGGCCAGAAGCTTGTTGATCTCGCTGTTGACGCGCTGCACGATGTCGCGCGGCGTGCCGGCAGGCGCCAGCAGACCGGCCCAGGTGCTGCCGGTGAAGTCCTTGAAGCCCTGCTCGATGAAGGTGGGCGTGTCGGGCAGCACCGGCAGGCGCTTGTCGCCGGCCACGCCGATCAGGCGCACGCGGCCGGCCTTGCCGGGGTTGATGAGGCCGGTGGCGGCGTCAAAGAACAGCGGGATCTGCCCGCCAATCAGATCAGTCAGCGCCGGCGCCGCACCGCGGTAGGGGATGTGGACCATGAACGTCCTGGTCTGCATCTTCCACAGCTCGGTCGTCAGGTGCGCGGCCGAGCCGTTGCCGGACGAGCCGAAGCTGATCTTGCCGGGGTGGGCGCGCGCGTAGTCGATCAGCTCGCTGGCGGTCTTGAACGGGGCGCTGTTGGACACGCCCGCCACCAGCGGCGACACCCCGAGCAGCGCCACGCCGGTCAGGTCCTTGGCCGGGTTGTAGGGCAGCTTGGGGTACAGCGTGGTGTTGGCGGCATACGCGGCGATCACCACGCCAAAGGTGCTGCCGTCGGCCGGCGACTTGGCCAGTGCGTCCACGCCCAGGATGCTGTTGGCGCCGGGCTTGTTCTCGATCACGATGGTCTGCCCCAGCGCCTTCTGCAGCCCCGGCTGCACCAGCCGTGCCATCTGGTCGGTAAACCCGCCGGGCGTGTAGGGCACGATGATGCGGATCGGCTTGGACGGCCACGCCGGTTGCGACCAGGCGGGCGCGGCGACCGAGGCGGCGCCGGCGGCCAGCGCCAGGGTGAAGCGGCGGCGGTTCGGCGCCCGCCCAATGAGTGACGTGGATTGCATGCGGTTGTCTCCTGCGCGAAAAGGCCCGGTTCGGCAACGACGGCACATCGGCCAGGCGACCGGGATCGTTCAATGCGATGGCAAAGTGTAGTGCGCGCGGCGAGCCGACGGGGCGCTGGCATGGCATCTGGCCCCGCCGATTGTGAAGCGAGGGTTGCCGAGTGGTTACACTCACGTGAATGTCATGAAATGCTTTCCATTTCTGGCGCCTACGATCCATCGAAGGGGGAGACCCGTCTCATGCTGTTCAGCAAACTGTTGCCCAAGGAGGGCAATTTTTTTGACCTGTTCAACCAGCACGCCGACCGCATCGTAGAAGCGGCGCAGGCGTTCGAGCGCCTGGTCGACAACTATGCCGATCCGCAGGCGCGCACGCGCTACAACCAGGAAGTGGACAACGCCGAGCGCGCCGCCGACCGCGTGACGGCCGAGGTCAACCGGCTCATTCACACCACCTTCATCACGCCCATCGACCGCGAGCAGATCCACGGCTTGATCAACCTGATGGACGACGTGGCCGACCTGCTGCAGGACTCGGCCGAAACCATGGCGCTGTACGACATCCATCACATGACGGAAGAGATCAAGCGCCTGTCCGACCTGGCGGTGAAGTGCTGCCAACGCGTGCAGGCGGCGGTGCGCCTGCTGGGCAAGATTGCCGAGCAGAACGTGGCCGAGGCGGCGCTCAAGACCTGCGAGGAGATCGACCAGCTCGAATCCGACGCCGACCGCGTCATGCGCGCCGCCATGAGCAAGCTGTTCCGCGAGGAACCCGACGTGCGCGAGGTCATCAAGCTCAAGGCGATCTACGAACTGCTGGAAACGGTGACCGACAAGTGCGAGGCGGTGGCCACACAGATCGAAGGCATCGTGCTCGAGAATTCCTGAAGGGCGCCGGGCCATGGAAACCGCTCAAGCTGCCCTGTGGGTCGTGGCGCTGCTGGTCGCGCTGGCGATCGCGTTCGACTTCATGAACGGCTTTCACGATGCCGCCAACTCGATTGCCACGGTGGTGTCCACCGGCGTGCTGCGGCCGACGCAGGCGGTGCTGTTCGCCGCGTTCTTCAACTTCATCGCGATCTTCATCTTTCACCTCAGCGTCGCGGCGACGGTGGGCAAGGGCATCGTCCAGCCGGGGGTGGTGGACACGCACGTGGTCTTCGGGGCGCTGCTGGGGGCGATCACCTGGAACCTGATCACCTGGTACTACGGCATTCCCAGCAGTTCGTCGCACGCGCTGATCGGCGGCATCGTGGGTGCGGTGATCGCCAAGTCGGGCGTCGGCCAGCTCATCGGCGCCGGCATCATGAAGACGGTGATCTTCATTTTCGTGTCGCCCTTGCTGGGCTACCTGTTCGGCTCGCTCATGATGGTGGGCGTGGCCTGGATATTTCGGCGCACGCGGCCGGGGCGAGTGGACAAGTGGTTCCGCCGGCTGCAACTGGTGAGCGCCGGTGCCTACAGCCTGGGCCACGGCGGCAACGACGCGCAGAAGACCATCGGCATCATCTGGATGCTGCTGATCGCCACCGGCTACACCGCCGCGTCGGACGCGGCCCCGCCGATGTGGGTCATCGTCAGCTGCTACGGCGCCATTGCGTTCGGCACCATGTTTGGCGGCTGGCGCATCGTCAAGACCATGGGGCAGAAGATCACCAAGCTGAAGCCAGTCGGCGGCTTCTGTGCCGAAACCGGGGGGGGCGCTGACCCTGTTCATCGCCACCGGGCTGGGCATCCCGGTGTCGACCACGCACACGATCACGGGCGCCATCGTCGGCGTGGGCTCGACCCAGCGCGCGTCCGCCGTGCGCTGGGGCGTGGCAGGCAATATCGTCTGGGCCTGGGTGCTGACCATTCCGGCCAGCGCGCTGGTGGCGGCGGTCGGCTACTGGCTGAGCCTGGTGCTGTTCTGACGTTGGCGGGGCGAAGCCGGGCCCGGCCCGCGCGCGCAGGTCATTGCGAAATCTTGCGCGCTTCCTCGATCTGGTATTCGAAATACCGCTGGAAGCTGAAAGCCAGCGACGCCATCAGCACCGCGGTGCCCACCATCAGGGCGACGGCGATGCCGATCACGGTGATCCACCGGGTGTGGCCGGGCGCGGCTTCGGGGTCGAGCTGGGGGTTGAACCGCGCGTTCCACTTTTCTGGCGTCATCAGTCCGTAGATGATGGCCATCAGCGCGCAACCCGCGATGGTGAAACCCAGCAGCGGGATCAGCAGCCAGCTCCACTGGTCGTCCTGCCCGAAGCGCTGCACGCGTTCGACGCCATACAGGCCCAGCGCGGTGGGGATCGGCAGCAGCCAGCCGAGCAGGTCGCCAAAGCCCCTCAGATAGAAGCGGTGCAGCCCGAGCGGGCCGCCGAGGAATGTGAGCCAGGTGGCCAGGGTCTTGTTTTTCATCGGGGCAGGCGTCGTATCGGGTATCGCGGAGCAGCGCTGGATGGGGGCCATCAAGGCGCAGGCCAGAGCCCGCGCGGCCAAGCTATAATCATAGGCTTTTCGATGTGTCGCTGGCCGGGTGGCCATGTCGCGTGTCTCAGCATCGAAAGAACCCGGCAGCGCGGTCGTCCGCCAGCTTGCCCCAACCGGGATGGCAGGCCGCATGCAGGAATCACCACCCACAGGATTTTTCACCATGGTCGTTATTCGTCTGTCTCGTGGCGGTGCCAAGGCGCGCCCCTTCTACAACATTGTCGTCGCCGACAAGCGCGTGCGTCGCGATGGCCGCTTCATTGAGCGCATTGGCTTCTACAACCCCGGCGCCGTCGAGGGCGAGGAAGGCCTGCGCATCGCCCAGGACCGCCTGACCCATTGGCTGGGTGTCGGCGCCCAGCCGTCGCCCACCGTGGCCCGCCTGGTCAAGCAGGCTGCCAAGGCCGCGCCCGCCGCCGCCTGACATCCCGATGCACCCGGGAGCGCCCGAGCCGGCCCCGTTGCCGGCGGACGCGGTCGAAGTCGGCCGCATCCTGGACGCCTGGGGCATCAAGGGCTGGTTCAAGGTTCAGCCCTACAGCGCCTCGCCCGAGGCGCTGTTTTCTTCCAAGCGGTGGTTTCTGCAACCATCCGAGCACGGCGCAAAGCCTTCGTTTTCAGGCACCGTTCGCCTGTCGATCAAGGAAGCGCGCGACCATGCCGCCGCGGTGGTCGCCAGCGCCCACGAAATTCCCGACCGCACCGCCGCTGAAGGCCTGAAGGGTGCGCGCATCTTCATTGCCCGTTCGTCCTTCCCGACGCCGGAAGAGGGCGAGTACTACTGGGTCGACCTGATCGGCCTGGCCGTCGTCAACCGCGAAGGGGTGGCGTTGGGCACAGTCAGCGACCTGATGGCCACCGGCCCGCAGCAGGTGCTGGTGATCGCGTACCAGGACAGCGGCAAGCCACTCGAACGCATGATTCCGTTCGTGGACGCCTACGTGGACGATGTCGACCTGACGGCCCGCCGGATCACGGTGGACTGGCAACCGGACTATTGATTTTTGGCGTCTCTCTGCCGAGGTGGGCGGTCGAATGCCGTGGAGCAGGCCCTGCGTGTAAAGCGGCATCAGCCGCTCAGGCCGATGCCTCCTACTTATGTACCTGCACGAAGATCTCGTTGGGCTTGACCATGCCCAGCTCGATGCGGGCACGTTCTTCGACCATGCCCAGGCCGGCGCGCAGGTCTTCCACTTCTGACGCCAGTTGCTCGTTGGTCAGCCGCGCCTGGGCGTTGGCGGCCTGCTGCTGGTCCAGCTTGCGCTGCAGCGCCGTCACGTTGGGCAGGCTGCCGCGCCCCACCCACAACTGGGCGTGAATCACCACCAGCAGCACAAGCAGGACGGCTGGAACGATGCGGGAGGTCATGATGGGCAGGATGGACGCACTGGGGCGGGGCTAAAGTGCTATCTTTTCCGCAGTATAGCGCGAAGCGGGGCGGGCGCCAGGGCGGAAAAGAGGCCCGGGCGACGCCTGGGCGCCGGCCGGGCCGCGCTGGTCGGCGTTGCAGCAGCGCTTACTTCAGGTTGTAGAACGCCTCGCGGCCCGGGTACACGGCCATGTCGCCCAGGTCTTCTTCAATCCGAAGCAACTGGTTGTACTTGGCCATGCGGTCGGAGCGGCTGAGCGAACCGGTCTTGATCTGCCCGGCGTTGGTGCCCACGGCGATGTCGGCAATGGTCGAGTCTTCCGTTTCACCCGAACGGTGGCTGATGACGGCCGTGTAGCCCGCGCGCTTGGCCATCTCGATGGCCTGGAAGGTTTCGGTCAGCGTGCCGATCTGGTTGATCTTGATGAGGATCGAGTTGCCGATGTGCTTGTCGATGCCTTCCTTCAAGATCTTGGTGTTGGTGACGAACAGGTCGTCGCCCACCAGCTGCACCTTCTGGCCCAGCCGCTCGGTCAGCAGCTTCCAGCCGTCCCAGTCGCCCTCGGCCATGCCGTCCTCGATGCTGATGATGGGGTACTTGTCGACCCAGGTGGCCAGCATGTCCGTCCACTGCGCCGCCGACAGCTTGACGCTGCCTTCGCCTTCCAGCACGTAGTGACCGTCCTTGTAGAACTCGCTGCTGGCGCAGTCCAGGCCCAGCACGATGTCCTGGCCGGCGGTGTAGCCCGCATCCGAGATGGCTTGCAGAATGAGCTGGATGGCCGCTTCGTGGTTCTCGACGTTGGGCGCAAAGCCGCCTTCATCGCCCACGGCCACGCTCATGCCCTTGTCGTGGATGATTTTCTTGAGCGCGTGGAACACCTCGGCGCCCTGGCGCAGCGCTTCGCGGAAGCTCTTGGCGCCAATCGGGATGATCATGAACTCCTGCAGGTCCAGGTTGTTGTTGGCGTGCGCGCCGCCGTTGATGACGTTCATCATCGGTACCGGCAACTGGCAGCCGTTCATGCCGCCGAAGTAGCGATACAGCGGCAGGCCGCTCTCTTCAGCCGCCGCGCGCGCCACGGCCATCGACACGGCCAGCATGGCGTTGGCGCCCAGGCGCGACTTGTTGTCGGTGCCGTCCAGGTCGATCAGGGTCTTGTCGAGGAAGGCCTGTTCGGACGCGTCCAGGCCCAGCACGGCTTCGGAAATCTCGGTGTTGATGTGCTCGACGGCCTTCAGCACGCCCTTGCCCAGGTAACGCGCCTTGTCGCCGTCGCGCAGCTCAATCGCTTCGCGCGAGCCGGTGGAGGCGCCGCTGGGCACGGCGGCGCGGCCCATCACGCCGCTTTCCAGCAGCACGTCGCATTCGACGGTGGGGTTGCCGCGGCTGTCGAGAATTTCACGGCCGACGATATCGACGATGGCGCTCATGAGTCATTTCCTAAGGTTTTAAAAAAGAATCAAATATGCTTGCTGCGCTGGATGAATAAGCGCAGGGTGCTATCAATAGTGTAGTATTCAGCGGGCGTCAGACGCCTTCGACCGCCACCAGCCGCATGATGGCCGCGCCTTCGCGCGCCTGGCGGGCCCTGAGGTATTCGGCCGAATCGTAGAAGGCCTTGGCCGCCTCGAAGCTGGAAAACTTGGCGATCACCACGCGCTCGGGTTGCCAGTCACCTTCCATCACCTGGGTCTGGCCGCCGCGCACGCAGATTTCGGCGTTGTGCGCCTTGAAAGCCTCGGTCGACCACTTCTTGTATTCCTCGTACTGCTCGGGGTTGGTGACGCGCACGTTGGCGATGATGTAGCCGCTGGGCATGGCGGGGTTCCTTTCAGGCAGAGAAATCGTTTTCGAGCAGAGGCTGGCGCTTGGTCACCTGATCGAGCGCGAGCAAGGTTTCGAGCAGCGCCTTCATGTGCTTCAGCGGCACGGCGTTCGGCCCGTCGCTGAGCGCGTTTTTGGGGTCGGGATGCGTTTCCATGAACAGTCCGGCCACGCCCACGGCCACGGCCGCGCGCGCCAGCACCGGCACCATTTCGCGCTGGCCGCCGCTGGACGTACCCTGGCCGCCCGGCAACTGCACGCTGTGCGTGGCGTCGAACACCACCGGCGCGCCGGTCTCGCGCATGATCGCCAGGCTGCGCATGTCGCTGACCAGGTTGTTGTAGCCAAAGCTGGCGCCGCGCTCGCAGGCCATGAAGTTGTCGTCGGGCAGGCCGGCTTCGCGCGCGGCGGCGCGCGCCTTGTCGATGACGTTCTTCATGTCATGGGGTGCGAGGAACTGACCCTTCTTGATGTTGACGGGCTTGCCTGATTGCGCCACGGCGCGGATGAAGTCCGTTTGCCGGCACAGGAAGGCGGGCGTCTGCAGCACGTCGACCACCTGGGCGACGGCAGGAATCTCGGCTTCCGAATGCACGTCGGTCAGCACCGGCACACCCAGCGTCTGCTTGACCTTGGCGAGGATGTCCAGCCCCTTGTCCATGCCCGGGCCGCGAAAGCTGGTGCCGGACGAGCGGTTGGCCTTGTCGTAGCTGCTTTTGAAGATGAACGGGATGCCCAGTTGACCGGTGATGTCCTTCAACTGCCCGGCCACGTCCATCTGCAACTGCTCGCTTTCGACCACGCACGGGCCGGCGATCAGGAAGAACGGCTGGTCCAGCCCAATGTCGAATCCGCACAATTTCATTTGACGGCTTTCAGCGTCTTGGCGCCGTCCTGACCCACGCGCGCATCCTGATGCGCCAGCGCGGCCTGGATGAAGGCGTTGAACAGCGGGTGGCCGTCCCAGGGCGTGCTCTTGAATTCGGGGTGGAACTGCACGCCGATGAACCAGGGGTGCACGCTTTGCGGCAGTTCGACGATCTCGGTCAGGTGCTCGCGCTGCGTCAGCGCGGAGATGACGAGGCCCGCGTCGCGCAGCTTGTCCAGGTAGTTGACGTTGGCCTCGTAGCGGTGGCGGTGGCGCTCGGTCACCACGTCGCCGTAGATGCTGTGCGCCAGCGTGCCAGGCTGCACGTCGGAGCTTTGCGCGCCCAGGCGCATGGTGCCGCCCAGGTCAGACTTTTCGCTGCGCTGCTGAATGCTGCCGTCCTTGTCTTTCCACTCGGTGATGAGGGCGATGACGGGGTGGGGCGTGTCGGCGTCGAACTCGGTGCTGTTGGCGCCCGCCAGGCCGGCCACGTTGCGCGCGTATTCGATGGTGGCCACCTGCATGCCCAGGCAAATACCCAGGTAGGGCAACTGGTGCTCGCGCGCATAGCGGGCGGTGGCGATCTTGCCTTCCACCCCGCGCTCGCCAAAGCCGCCGGGCACCAGAATGGCGTCGTACTTGGCCAGTTGCGCCACGCTGGTAGGCGTGATGGTTTCGGAATCCACGTGGTCGATCTTGACCCGTGCGTGGTTGTGCATGCCGGCGTGGCGCAGCGCCTCGTTGACCGACTTGTAGCTGTCCGACAGGTCGACGTACTTGCCGACCATGGCGATGGTGACTTCGCGCTGCGGGTTTTCCACTTCGTGCACCAGCCCGTCCCAGCGCTTCAGGTTGGCGGGCGGCGTGTTCAGGCGCAGCTTGTCGCAGATCAGGCCGTCGAGGCCCTGTTCGTGCAGCATGCGCGGCACCTTGTAGATGCTGTCCACGTCCCACATGCTGATGACGCCCCAGGCCGCCACGTTGGTGAACAGGCTGATCTTGTCACGCTCTTCCTGCGGAATGGGCCGGTCGGCACGGCAGAGCAGGGCGTCGGCCTGGATGCCGATCTCGCGCAGCTTCTGCACCGTGTGCTGGGTGGGCTTGGTCTTGAGCTCGCCCGCGGCGGCGATCCACGGCAGGTAGGTCAGGTGCACGAAGGCGGCGTTGTTCGGCCCCATGCGCAGGCTGAGCTGGCGCACCGCTTCGAGGAAGGGCAGCGACTCAATATCGCCCACGGTGCCGCCGATCTCGACGATGGCGACGTCCACCGCGCCGGCCGTGCCCACGCCCGCGCCGCGCTTGATGAAGTCCTGGATTTCGTTGGTGACGTGCGGGATCACCTGCACCGTCTTGCCCAGGTAGTCGCCCCGGCGCTCTTTTTCGAGCACGCTCTTGTAGATCTGGCCGGTGGTGAAGTTGTTGGCCTTCCTCATCCGCGTGGTGATGAAGCGCTCGTAGTGGCCCAGGTCCAGGTCGGTCTCGGCGCCGTCGTCGGTAACGAACACTTCACCGTGCTGGAAGGGGCTCATGGTGCCCGGATCGACGTTGATGTACGGATCGAGCTTGATGAGGGTGACTTTGAGGCCGCGCGATTCGAGGATCGCAGCGAGGGAGGCCGAGGCGATTCCCTTGCCCAGGGAAGACACCACACCGCCGGTGACGAAGACGAATTTGGTCATGTCAGGACGAAGGGCTTGGAGCCTTCGCTCGGTGGGAAATTTCGATTATAGGAAAGCCGGCATCCCGGCGGCCATTTGCTACATTGCGCGGCATGAATGCGAACCCGAATGCGACCGCTGTCGCTGGCGAACTGGCCGGTCGCCACATCGTGCTGGGCCTCTCCGGCGGCGCGGCCTGCTTCAAGGCGGCTGAATTCTGCCGCCTGCTCATCAAGGCCGGTGCCACGGTGCAGGTGGTCATGACCGAGGCGGCCTGTCAGTTCATCACGCCGGTGGCGATGCAGGCGCTGTCGGGGCGGCCGGTCTACGTGTCGCAGTGGGACGCGCGGCCCGACAACAACATGGCGCACATCAACCTGAGCCGCGAGGCCGACGCCATCGTCGTGGCGCCGGCCAGCGCCGACTTCATCGCGCAGCTGGTGCAGGGCAGGGCGGGCGAATTGCTGCCGCTCATGTGCCTGGCGCGCCCGATCCATCGCGTGCCGCTGCTGCTGGGCCCGGCCATGAACCGCGAGATGTGGGCGCACCCCGCCACCCAGCGCAACCTGCGCCAGGTCGTCGAGGACGGCGCCACCGTGCTGGGCGTGGCGCACGGCGACCAGGCCTGCGGCGAATTCGGCGACGGACGGATGCTGGAAGCGGCCGAGTTGCTGGAGGAATTGATCGCCTTTCTGGCGCCCAAGCCGTTGCTGGGCCAGCGCGTGCTGATCACCGCGGGGCCGACGTTCGAGGCCATCGACCCGGTGCGCGGCATCACCAACCTGTCCAGCGGCAAGATGGGCTTTGCCATTGCCCGCGCGGCGCGTGAAGCCGGTGCCGACGTCACGCTGATCGCCGGCCCGGTGCACCTGCCCACACCGCGCGGCGTTCGGCGTGTCGACGTCGATTCAGCGAGAAACATGCACGCAGCGACCGTGGCGCATGCGCACGATGCTCATATATTCATAGCTACCGCCGCCGTGGCCGACTGGCGGCCCGCCACGCAGGCCGAGCACAAGATCAAGAAGGACGGCTCGGGCGACGTGCCGCAGATGGCATTCGTCGAAAACCCCGACATCCTGGCCGACATCGCGCATTCGCCGCGCGCGCAGTCGGGTGACTTGTACTGCGTCGGTTTCGCGGCCGAAAGCCAGGACCTGCAGGCCAACGCGCAGGCCAAGCGCGCGCGCAAGGGCGTGCCGCTGCTGGTGGCCAACATCGGCCCGGCCACCTTCGGCAAGGACGACAACGCGCTGCTGCTGGTCGACGACGAGGGCGTGACCGAACTGCCGCGCGCCAGCAAGCGCCTGCTGGCGCAGCAACTGGTGCAGGAAATCGCGCGCCGCGTGTCGGGGTTGGACGCATGAAGTTCGACGTACAAATCCTTGACCCGCGCCTGCGCGAGCAGATGCCCGCCTACGCCACACCCGGCAGTGCGGGCCTGGACCTGCGCGCGTGCCTGGACGCGCCGCTGACGCTGGCGCCCAACGCGTGGCAGCTGGTGCCCACGGGCATGGCGATCCACCTGGCGGACCCTGGCTATGCGGCGCTGATCCTGCCCCGCTCCGGCCTGGGCCACAAGCACGGCATCGTGCTGGGCAACCTGGTCGGGCTGATCGACAGCGACTACCAGGGCCAGTTGATGGTGAGCGCCTGGAATCGCAGCGATACGGTCTTCACCATCGAGCCGATGGAGCGCATTGCACAACTGGTGATCGTGCCGGTGGTGCAGGCGACGTTCAATCTGGTGGACGGCTTTGTGGCGACCGAGCGCGGCACGGGCGGGTATGGTTCCACCGGTCGTGGCTGATGCCGCGGCCGGGTCGGCGTAGGCGCATTCCTACCCGGACTGCGCCGCGCGGCTGACGCTGCGTTACGCCACTGCTGGGTGGCAGCGCCACACGCTTGCCGTTCAAATCGACCTGCATTGCGTTGATCGCGCAGGCGCACGTCCCGGACGGTGCACTTGATCCATTCACAAGGAGATTTCTCATGGCCCTCACACCTCGTGTGTTTTCCTCTCTCGCCGTGGTCAGCGCCGCTGCCGCCCTGGTGGCGTGCGCGCAGCCCGCGCCGCTCGGCGGCAACACCTACCCGGTCGGCAGCTACCCGACCACGACTTACCCCGCCGGTCAGGCGCAATACGCCCAGTTCGGTCGCGTGACCAACGTGGAATACCTGCGCGGCGGCCAGACGTCCGGCGTGGCGGGTGCCGTGGTGGGCGGCGCCGTCGGCGGCCTGGCCGGCAGCCAGGTGGGCGGTGGCAGCGGGCGTACGGCTGCCACGGTGGCAGGCGTGGTGGGCGGCGCGTTGATCGGCCGCGCGCTGGAGCAGAACATGAACCGCAGCAATGTCGACTACTACCGCGTCACGGTGCAGTTCGACAACGGCAGCGTGCGTCAGTTCGACTACGGGCAGGCGCCCAACGTGCAGATCGGCGACCGCGTGCGCGCCGACGGCGACCAGCTCTACCGCTGATTCGCTGCCTGACCAGCACCAAGCAAAAACGGCACCTTCGGGTGCCGTTTTTTATGGCTGGCGCGCGGTGCGTCAGGGCGTACCGGCGGACGGCTCGGGTTGCAGCCTGAAAAAGCCGGTCCCGGCGCTGTCGCGCTCCAGTTCGTCGGCCGTCGCTTCGCGCACCGAATGCACCTTCAGGTGCAGTCGCAGCGAAATGCCGGCCAGCGGATGGTTGGCGTCCAGCACGGCGTGTTCCGGGTAAAGCTCGGTCACCATGAAGATCGAGCCCGGCGGTGCGTCGGCGATCGATTCGGCTGGCAGGGCGTCCGCCTCCAGCAGCATGCCTTCTTCGATGCCCTCGGGCATGCGGTCGCGCGGGGCCAGAAAGACCAGGTGCTCGTCGAAGTCGCCAAAAGCGTCTTCCGGCTCCAGATTCAGGTCAAGCATCGCGCCCGGCTCATGCCCCTGCAGCGCGGTGCTGATCGCGGGCAGCAGGTCGTCGCTGCCGACCAGGAACTCGACCGGCTCCTTCAGTTCGTCCAGCGTATCGCCCAGGCTGTCCTTCAGCGTCCAGGTGAGTCCAACAACGCAATGCGGTGTGATTTCCATGGCGCGCATTGTCGCATCGCAAGGCGGTCGGCGCCGGGCTGCGTATGCTTGCGGCATGGATCTCGATCAACCCCTGCCACTTCTCGGCGGCCTGTCGCCCGCCCGCTTCATGCAACGCCACTGGCAGAAAAAGCCGCTGCTGGTGCGTCAGGCCATCGCCGGCTTCAAGCCGCCGCTGGCGCGCGCCGAGCTGTTTGCGCTGGCCGCGGAGGAGGGCGTGGAATCGCGCCTCATCAGCAGCGGCGCGCGCGGCTGGCAGTTGCGGCGCGGGCCGCTGGCCCGGCGCGCGCTGCCGCCCACCGCCCGCGCCGGCTGGACCCTGCTGGTGCAGGGCGTCGATCTGCATGACGAGCGCGCCTACGAGCTGCTGCAGCGCTTTCGCTTCGTGCCCGATGCGCGGCTGGACGACCTGATGATCAGCTACGCCACCGATGGCGGTGGCGTAGGCCCGCACTTCGACAGCTACGACGTGTTTCTGCTGCAGGCCCAAGGCCAGCGCCGCTGGCGCATCGGGCGGCAGAAGGACCTGCGGCTGGTCGAAGGCCTGCCGCTCAAGATACTGGCCGACTTCGAGCCCGAGGAAGAATATGTGCTCGACCCGGGCGACATGCTCTATCTGCCGCCGCGCTGGGCGCACGACGGCATTGCGGTGGGCGAGTGCATGACCTGCTCCATCGGCTTTCGCCAGCCGGCGCGCGACGAAATGGTGCGCGAAGTGCTGCAACGCATGGCCGACGATGCCACCGACCTGGTGGGCGATGCGGCGTACCGCGACCCCCGGCAGCCCGCGACCGCGCAGCCGGCCCTGCTGCCCGACGCCATGCTGGACTTCGCGCGCGACGCGCTGCAGAAGGCCTTCGACCATCCCGAGCACCTGGCGCTGCTGCTGGGCGAGATGCTGACCGAGCCCAAGGCCAACGTCTGGTTCGATGCGGCCGCGCCGGATCAGCCCGGCACGGGTGATCTGGTGCTCGACCGCCGCACCCGCATGCTTTACGACGCGCAGCACGTGTTCATCAACGGCGAAGGTTTCCGCGCCGGCGGCCGCGACGCGCGCATCATGCGCGCGCTGGCCGACGCGCGCCGCCTGCCGGCGGCCGACGTGGCGCGCCTGAGCGCCGATGCCCGCGCGCTGCTCGACCAATGGCGCGAAGCCGGGTGGCTGCATGCGCGATGAGCCGGCGCCTGGCGACGATGCGCTGACCCAGGCTTTCGTGGGCCGCGAAAACTTTCGCAGCCATGTGCGCTCCGCCCTGGCAAGGGCGGCGTCGGAGCGCTGGCCCCAATGGGTGCTGAGCGATGCGGACTTTGTCGACTGGCCGTTGAACGACGCGGCCGTGATCGACGCGCTGCAGCAGTGGGTGCGCCACGCGCAGGGCTGCACGCTGCTGGCGTGCCGCTACGACGAGGTGCCGCGGCAGCATGCCCGATTCGTCGAATGGCGGCGCCAATGGGCGCACAAGATCGAATGCCGCATCTGCCGCGAGGCGGACCCGCAGCAACTGCCCAGCGCGCTCTGGGCGCCGTCGTGGGCGCTGCAGCGCACCGAAGGCATTCGCCACACCGGCTGGTGCGGCCGCGACCCCGGCAGGCGGCGCCGGCTGCGGGAAGACATCGACGGCTGGCTGGCGCGCAGCAGCGCCGGATTTCCGGCCTACACCCTGGGACTTTGATGCGTGCTTGCCACGCATGACGCCGATGCATCAGGGTTTGCCGCAATTGTGCTGGCGGCAAGCTATAATTTTCGGTTGAGCGGAAAGAGTTGAGTTCTTTTCTCTCAGCCAGGGCGTGGCGGTGAGACCTGCAGCGCTTTGGGGCTTTCCGTCAAATAACTCCCAATCCACGACGAGGACCATTGAAATGAACAAATCGCTCCTGCTGGCCGCCCTGATCGCCGCCGCTTCGCTGGCCGCCTGCGGCAAGAAGGAAGAGCCGGCGCCCGCGCCCGCTCCCGCTCCGGCTGCTGCCGAGTCGGCCGCCAACGCTGCCGCCGCCGCTGCTTCCGCCGCTGACGCCGCCAAGGACGCCGCTGCTTCCGCCGCCGGCGCTGCCGTGAAAGAAGCCGCTTCCGCCGCCGGTGCCGCTGCTTCCGCCACCGGCGCTGCCGTGGGCGCTGCTGCCGACGCCGCTGGCGCTGCCGCCAACGCTGCTGCCGCCAAAGCCGCCGACGCCGCCACCACCGCTGCCACCGCCGCTGCTGCTGGCGCGACCAACGCCGCTGCCGGCGCCGCCAACGCGGCTGCCGCTGCTGCCAGCGCCGCCAAGTAATTGGCCGCTGTCGCGCGCCCTGCGAAGGGCGCGCCAACAAAAAAGCCACTCTGGTCGAGTGGCTTTTTTGTTTCTGCGTGCCCGGCGCGCGCTCACACCACCAGCCAGTCACGTCCGCGGCGGGCCGTCAGCAGGATGTCCTCGTCGGCGCAGTTCAGCACCGTCGCAAAGGCGCGGCTCACCAGGTCGGGCCGGTTGTTGCGCTCGCTCAGGTGCGCCGCAACCACCGTGTTCAGCCGGTCATGCCGCAGCGCCGCCAGTGCGGCGGCGGCCTGCACGTTGCTGAGATGCCCATGCTGGCCGCCCACGCGGCGCTTGAGGAAGTCGGGGTACGCCGAACGCGCCAGCAAATCCACGTCGTGGTTGCTTTCAAGCACCAGCGCGTGCATGCCGGCCAAATTGGCCAGCGCATAGGCCGAGACATGGCCGATGTCGGTCATCATTCCGAGCCAGCGGTTGCCGTCGGAGCAGCGCAGTTGCAGCGGCTCGCGCGCGTCGTGCGGGACGGTGAAGGGGTGGAATTCGATCCCTCTGACGGAAAACACCTGGCCGTCGCGCACCCGGTGCAAGCCCGGCGTGCTGTCCGCCAGCCCCATGGCCTGCGCAGTCCCGGCGCTGGTCCACAGCGGCACGCTGTGGCGGGCCAGCAGCGTGGGTGAACAACCGACGTGGTCGCCGTGTTCGTGCGTGATGAAGACGCCGTCCAGGTCTTGCAGGCCCAGGCCTTCGGCGGCCAGCGCCGCCTGCAGCTGGCGCAGGCCCAGTCCACAGTCGACCAGCACCCGGGTGTGGTGCAGGCCGTCGTAGGCTTCGACGAGGGTGGCGTTGCCCGAACTGCCGCTGGCCAGGCTGCGAAAGCGCAGCATCCGGGGCGGCGGCTTATTTCAGCTCGTCGGCCAGCACCTGGACGATGCGCTGCCCGTCGGCGGCGTTGGCGGGTGCGCCGGCGCGGTCCTGCACCGTCACCAGGCTGCCCGGCCCCTGCGCACGCACGGCGACCTGGTACTGGCTGGTCGGCAACTGCTGGCTGGCGCGGCCGACCAGGCGGCCGAAGAAGCCGGGGTCTTTCTTTTCGGCGGCGGGGTCGACGTAGCGCACGAAGTAAATGCCCTTGCTGCGGTCGCGGTCCTCGACGGTGAAGCCGGTGCGGTCCAGCGCCAGGCCGACGCGGCGCCACGCGCGGTCGAAGTCCTCGTCCAGTTGCACCGCCGGCACGCCGGCCGCGCTGACCACGCGGGCGTTGGGCTTGCTGGCTTGTGCGGTGACGGCGGCGGCCTGCTCGGCCTTGGCGCGCTCCTGCGACACGCCCAGCTTGACCATCATGCGGCGCACGAATTCGGCTTCGAGTTCGGGGTCGCGCGCGCGCGGCTGCCACACGGTGCTGTCCTTGCGGGCCGACGAATACACCTCTTCCATGCCGCGGTGGGTGACGAAGATGTCGGTGCCGCCCTGGGCATTGCGTTCCATGCGGGTGCGGAACTTGTCGCGCTCGCCGGTCGAATAGAGCGAATCGAACACCTTGCCCAGGGTGCTGCGGATGAAGTCCTGCGGGATCTTGGCCCGGTTCTCGGCCCAGTCGGTTTCCATGATGCCCATGTTGGCCTGGTCAATCGCCAGCAGAAAGCCGCTTTCCAGCCAGAAGTCGCGCACCGGGCCCCACAGCTTTTCGGGCGGTCGATCAACGCGCAGCCAGCGCTCGCCGTCCTGACGGACGTAATGCACGTCGGCCACCTGGTTGGACGCGGTGGGCACGCCCGCAGCCTGCGCCGCCACCTGGCCGGCCTGGTAGCCGGAGGCGGTCACGCTGCCGCTGGGCATGCTGTAGCGCGACTGGCCGGGCAGCTGGCTCAGATCGGGCGGCACCTCCAGCGACACGCCGCGGCCCGACGTCTTGTAGTCGATCTTGTCGGGCTCCAGCACGGAGCAGCCGCCCATGACCAGCGTGGCCGCCGCCGCGGCCAGCAGCGCGCGGGAGAAGGGGGGTTGAACAAACGTCACGTTCGCAATCCTTGTGAACAAAATCGGTCTCTGGCCCGCAACAGAAAAGCGCTGTATGCTCCTGAAATCAGAGCAATCCGGCGGCCTTCAGCGCTTTTTCGACCACCGGCTCGTTGGCCTTGTCCAGCGGCGTCATGGGCAGCCGCATGGCGCCCTGGCACAGGCCCATGCGCGCCATGGCCCACTTGACGGGGATCGGGTTGGCCTCGACAAACAACTGCTTGTGCAGCGGCATCAGCTTGAACTGGATCTCCATCGCCTTCTGGCGGTCGCCTGCGATGGCCGCCACGCACAGCTCGTGCATCAGTCGCGGCGCCACGTTGGCGGTGACGCTGACATTGCCCTGGCCGCCGCACAGCATCAGCGCCACGGCGGTCGGGTCGTCGCCCGACAACACCGCAAAACCCTTGGGCACGTCGCGGATCAGCCACTGCGCACGCTCGATGTTGCCCGTCGCTTCCTTGATGCCGACGATGCCCGGCACCTGGGCGCAGCGCAGCACCGTGTCGTGCTGCATATCGGCCACGCTGCGGCCAGGCACGTTGTACAGGTACATCGGCAAGTCGCCCACGGCTTCGGCGATGGCCTTGAAGTGCTGGTACTGGCCCTCTTGCGTGGGCTTGTTGTAGTAGGGCACCACCTGCAACTGGCAGTCGGCGCCGACCTTCTTGGCAAAGCGCGCCAGCTCGATCGCCTCGGCGGTGGAGTTGGCGCCGCAGCCGGCCATGATCGGCACGCGCCCCTTGGCCTGCTCGACCGAGACGCGGATGATCTCCTGGTGTTCTTCGACGTCGACCGTGGGCGACTCGCCCGTGGTGCCGACCACGCCGATGCAGTCGGTGCCTTCGGCGATGTGCCAGTCGATCAGTTTGCGCAGGCTCGGGTAGTCGACGCTACCGTCCTCCAGCATGGGGGTGACAAGGGCGACGATGCTGCCGGTGATGGAAGTCATGTGTTCGACGAGAGCGGCAAAACTAGCATTTTAGGGGGTCAACAAGATTGATGCGCCGGCAGAATGCGGGAATCAGATCGCACGGGGCGGTGTACGCTCACTCCTTGATGACGCGACCCGACTTGAGTTCCCGCGAATGGTGCCAGATGCTGGTGCATGCAAGGCGCCAGCATCCGGCCTGGTCGCTGTTGGCAGCGCGGCGAGCCCCGCTGATTCTGGCCTGCCTGCAATCGTTGCTGCAAAGCCGCGTCGGCGGCGTCGACCACGAAGAAGCGGTGCAAAGCCTGGCCGCAATGCTGGGCGAGTACGCCAACGACCCCGATTTCGAAGTCGGCACCAGCGACCCCGATGAGTTGCTGGTTCTGGCGCGGCGTGAAAGTGCCGAGTGGATCAGTCGTCGCCTGCTGACCGAGCGCGAAGGCAAGTTGCAAGCGACCGATGCGCTGCAACACGCGCTGGGCTTTGTGTCGGGCCTGCGCCAGCGCATCATGACGTCGACCGCCTCGCGCCTGGCCACGGTGCAGCGAGAGGCCGAGGCGTTGGCGTTGGCCTTGAGCCCCGACGCCGAAGCGCGCGCCGCCGCGCTGGAGCGCCGCATCGAAGCCCTGCAGGCCGAACTGGCCGACGTGCGCGCCGGCCGCGTGCAGGTGCTGGCCGGCGCGCCCGCCATCGAGGGCATGAAGAACCTCTACGAACTGGCGATGGGCCTGCGCGCCGACTTTCGTCGCGTGGAGGATTCGTATCGCGAAGCCGACCGCGCGCTGCGCGAAACCATCATCAGCCAGCAGCAAAACCGCGGCCAGGTGCTTGACAGCCTGCTCGACAGCCACGACGCGCTGCTGCAATCGCCCGAGGGCCACGTCTTTCACGGCTTTTATGAGCAGTTGCAGGGCGCCGGCGGCTTGACGGAGATGGCGGCGCGCTTGAAGGAAATTCGCACCCACGCCTTGGCTGCCTCCGCCTTCAACGACCAGCAGCGCAGCGACCTGCACTGGCTGATTCCGCTGCTGGTGCGCGAATCGCGCCAGGTGATGGACGCGCGCGCTCGTAGCGAGAGCGACGTGCGCAGCTTCATGCAGACCGGCCTGGCGGCCGAGCACCACCGCGTCGGCCAGCTGGTGCAGCAGGTGCTGCACGCCGCGCTGGGGCTGGACTGGTCGCGCCAGGCGCTGCGCCGCACGTCGGCCGACGTGCCGCCGGTGGCGCTAGCCTTTGCGCAGGGCAACCACCAGATCAAGCCGCTGGACCGGCTGGTCTACAGCGACGGCACCGACGCGCCGCAGCCCACGCTGAGCTTCGACGAGCAGCCGGTCAATCTTCATGATATGGACGACGCCTTCTGGGCCGCCTTCGACACGCTGGACGAGGCCGCGCTGCTGGCGCGAACCGCCGCCGTTCTGGTCGACCACCCGGATGGACTGCATTGGCCTGACCTTGTTCGTGCATTGCCGCCCGAGCACGATTTGCAGACGCTGGCCGTGTGGCTGGACGCCGCGCTGCACGGCGGTGCCGACGCGCACGTCGCCCCGCGCGTGCAGGTGCCCGTGACCTTGCCCGATGGCGGCGAATGGCAGTTCGAGCTGCCTGACATCCCGCTCACGCCCGCGGCTTTGCAGCGGGCGCGCGGTGACGTGGTGGCGGTGGAGGAGGGCCAATGAGCAACGTGTTCGACCAACGCGTGCAGCAAGCAGCCGAGCGGAATACTCCTGAAAAGAGAGCGGAACATCAAGACACGGCACCGACCTGGACGCATGTTTTGCCTGAAAACCCGGGTCTGGAAGCCACGCCGCTTGAGAGTGGCCCCCTCACGCCCCCAGCCATCAAGAGTGTTGTGCAGGAGCTGCTGCGCACCGGCGTGGTCGAGGCAGAAGAGCGCCCCAAGGTCTACGAACTGCTGCGCCAACGCCCGCGCGAAATCGCCCAGGCGTTGGAGCCTCTCGATCTGCAATGCCGGCTGGATGAGGTGCGCGGGCTGGCCTATTTGAGCGTGGGCCGCAACTATGCCGGCGACGACGCGGCCGACATGCCGCCTGAGGGCGGTGCCGAATCCGCTAACACGGGCTGGACGCACCCCCTGGTGCGCCGCCAGCGCCTGAACCTGGAGCAATCGCTGCTGCTCGCCCTGCTGCGCCAACACTACCTCGCGCACGAACAGCAAGCCGGCATCGGCGGCGGCGTGGCGCGCGTCGGCTTGGCCGAACTGGGCGCTGAACTCGCTACGCACCTGGGCGAAAGCGGCAGCGACCAGAAAGACGACAAACGCCTGCGCCAGTTGCTGGCGGGCCTGAAGGAGCACGGCGTGGTCGGCGACGTGCAGGACAACGGCCAGGTGCCCATCCGCCCGGTGATCGCCCATGTGGCCAATCCGGAGAGCCTGTTGGCGCTGCTGAGGCAATTGGAGGGGCTGGCCGCCCAAGATGGGGCGACGCCTGGGCTGACACCATGAAGTGGGCAATCATGGCACGGGGGCACTTGAAGCAGGCGATGCGAGCGCCTATCATGTTGGAAATTCTGAATTTTTACAACTTTATCCTCTGGAGGCTGCGATGACGCAAGTCACGGTGCGTGAAAAGCACCAAATCACATTGCCGATGGCGATTGTTCGCGCCGCGCGGATTCGCGCCAACGATGTGCTGGTGGCCAGTTATCAGAACGGTGTCATCACGCTCGCCACGGCGGGTGCCGAGCCGGCCAAGCGAAAGTCTGTGATGGACTATGCCGGTATCGCCAAGGATATGTATGGCAAGGACGTCGACGAAGTTCATGCTTATCTGGCGCGCGAGCGCGCGTCATGGGAGTGATGAAGTCGCTGATGCAGAAGTTGACGGGCCAGCGCGTCTACTTCGACACCAATCCCATCATCTACTTCATCAATCAGACCGAGGGGTATTTCGACGTCTGCCTGGCGCTTTTTCAGGGCATCGAGGACGATCTGTTCAACGCGTGTTCAGGCGAGCTGTGTCTGGCGGAGTTGTTGGTTCAACCCTTGCGCGCCAACGATCCCATTCAGGTCAGAAACATCAAGGGCCTTTTTGACAATGGCTTTTTCCAACTGCTGCCCCACCACCGGGCGGTGCTGGAGCTTGCGGCCGAGATTCGAGCCACGCAAAACCTGAAGATGATCGACGCGGTGCACGCCGCCACGGCCATTCACCATCACTGCGCATGCATCATCACCGGGGACAAGGGCGTTGCCAACAAGCTGAAGGGCATCGAAGTCGTTGACCTGAACGACTACGTGCCATGAACACGCCCGAGACGCCCGATCTTGCAATACCCACCGGCTTCGTCCTTCGCAGCCTGCACGTGTTCAACTGGGGCCCGTTTGGCGGCCTGCACCATGCCGAGTTCGACGCCTGGGGCAGCGCGCTGATCGGCGCCACGGGCAGTGGCAAGACCACGCTGGTCGATGCGCTGATGACGCTGTTGGTGGAGCGGCCGAGCTACAACCTGGCTTCCACCGGCGGCACCGAAAGTGACCGCAGCCTGATGTCCTACCTGCGCGGCGACAGCGGCATGGGCAACACCACCGACAACCGCCACGTCGCGCGGCCCGACAAGACCAGCACCGGCATCGCCGCCACATTCGTGCTGGGCGAGCAACACGTGCGGCTGGCCGGCGTGTTCTGGCTGGAAGGCAGCGGCCGCGCGGCGGCGGATCGCAAGGATGTGTGGCTGTTCGAGCAGGCCAATTCCGCCGAGGCGCTGCACGACTTGCCGCATTGGCTCACCTTGCTCGATGCGGAAGGCGCACGGGGACTGAAGCACGCCGCGCGCCTGGCCGATGGGGTGCAGGTGTTCGACAGCAAGCGCGCGTACCTCGCCAAGGTGCAAGGGTGCTTTGCCGTCGGCGACAACGCTTTCCGGCTGCTCAACCGCGCCACGGGCCTGAAGCAGCTGTCCAGCATCGACGAGATTTTTCGGGAACTGGTGCTGGACGACCGCTCGGCCTTCGAGCGCGCCGCGCAGGTGGCGCAGGAGTTCGATCAGCTGGTGGGCATTCGCATCGAGCTGGAGCGCGCCCGCGCCCAGGTGCAGTCGCTGCGCCCGGTGGCCGCGCTGGCGCCGCGCCGTCTTGAAGCGCTGGCGCGCATCGAAGCGGCCCAGCAGCTGCTGGCCGCGCTGCCCTGGTGGTTTGCGCAGGCCGCGCAAACGCATTGGCAGGCCGAGTGCGAGAGGCTGCAGGCGATGATCCAAGGGCTGCAAGCGCAGGTCGATGACCTGGCCAGCCAGACTGTTCGGCACGAAGATGCCGTGGCGTTGCGCCAAGCTGCCTACGCCAAGGCCGGCGGTGGCGACATTGATACGCTGAAGAGTCTGCTGGCGGCTCACCAACGTGAGCAGGCGGAGGCCGCGCGCCAGGCGGCGCAATACCAGCAATTGATGCAACGACTCGGCTGGATGGTTGATCTGACGCCCGCTGCATTTGAATCCAACCGCCAAAAAGCCGCTACCTCGGCGTCCACTCTGCGTGAGTCGCTTCAAAAAGCAGAGCAATCGGCCTACGACGCCGGCGCCCGCCACAGCGACGACGCGCGCCGTTGCCGCGAACTGGCGGACGAGATCGAGAAGATTCGCCAGCGCCCCGGCTCCAACATCCCCAGCCACTATCAGGATTGGCGGGCCGACCTGGCGGCCGCTGTTGGCCTAGCGTCCGAGGAGTTGCCATTTTTGGCCGAACTGGTCGAGGTGCTGCCCGCCGAGCAGCGCTGGCGCGGCGCCATCGAGCGCGCGCTGGGCGGCGAGCGCCTGCGCCTGCTGGTGCCGCCCGCGGCGTTTGCGCAGGCGCTGCAATGGGTCAACAGCCGCCACAACCGGGGCGTGTTGGTGCGCCTGCTGGACCCCAAGGCCGCGCTGGCCGAGGCGCGCGAGCGCGGCAGCCAGCCGTTTGAAGATGGCTACGTCGCCAAGCTGAAATTGAAGGCGCACAAGTTGGCCCCCGTTGCCAAGGCCGTGCTGGCAAGGCGCGACCGACACTGCGTCGATTCGGTGCAGGCGCTGGCGCAGACCGACCACGCCATGACGGTGGAAGGCAGCTTTTCTGACACCGGGGGCCGCCATGAAAAAGACGACCGGCGCGACCTGCGCGAGGGCTGGCTCACCGGCTTCGACAACCGCGACCAGTTGCAGGCGCTGGCCGAGCAGTTGAAAGCCGCGCAGGCCGATGCCGCCACGAGCCTGGCCGCACGCGACGCCGCCATCGCCGAGCACAAGCGGCAGGCGCAGGAAGAAGTGCTGCTGAAAGGCTTGGCCGAACTGCGCTTCGAGCAAATCGACCACATCGGCCGCCAACGCGTGGCGGACGAGGTGCAGGCGCGGCTCGACGCCTTGCTGAAGCCCGGCTCCAGCGTCGACGTGGCGCGCCAGGCGTTGGCCGAGGCGCAAGCCGCGCTGCGCGACGTGCAGTCGCAAGCCATGCAGCGCGCGTCCGAGTTGGCGGTGCAGTCTGACCGGCTCGAATCGGCGCAAGACAAGCTGCAAGACGCGCGCCGTCGTGCCGCGAACGCCGAACCCGACGAGGCCACGCTGGTCGCGCTGCGCGACCAATTGCCCGACCTGGCCGACGTGCCCGCCGCGCAACTGTCGATGAAAGAGCGCGACTGGCGCGATGAGACGCAGGCCACGCTCAGCACCGCCAGTGGCCAGTTGCACGATCTCGAGAAAAAGCTCGTCGCGGCCATGAGCAACGCGCAAAAAGTCGACACCGGTGCGCTGGCCCAATCCGGCACCGAGATGGCCGACATCGACGCGTATCTCACCCGCCTGCACGTGCTGGAGAGCGAAGACCTGCCCGCCAAGCGCAATCGTTTTCAGAGCTACCTCAACACCTCCAGCGACCAGGGCGTGACGCAGTTGCTGACCGGCATCACGCAGGAGGTGGACGAGATCGAGCAGCGCATCGACGCCATCAACGCCACGCTGGCGCGCGTCGCCTTTCAACCCGGTCGCCACTTGCAACTGGTCTGCCAGCGCGTGGCCGCGCAAAGCGTGAAAAACCTGGAAGCGGCGCAAAAGCAGGTGCGCGTGGCCGCGCTCAAGGCTGATGCGGACGAGGGCGAAAGCCACTTCCAGGCGCTGCAAGAGGTGGTGCAGCAGTTGCGCCACGCGGCCGCCAACCCGCGCACTCTGGCCTCGCGCGCGCTGCTGGACGCGCGCCACCGCGTGCAGTTCGCCATTACCGTCATCGACACCGCCAGCGGCCAGGTGATCGAGCGGCGCACCGGCTCGCAAGGCGGCAGCGGCGGCGAGAAGGAGGTGATCGCCATCTACGTGCTGACCGCCTCGCTCAGCTACGCGCTGTGCGCGCGCCAGGCTGGCGTGCTGGATGCCGCCGATTTGCAGCCACGCTTTGCGACGATGGTGCTGGACGAGGCGTTCTCGCGCACCTCGCAGGCCGTGGCCGCGCGCATCGTGGCGGCTCTGCGCGCGTTCGGGCTGAACCCGCTGTTCGTCACGCCCAACAAAGAATTGCGCCTGCTGCGCGAGCACACGCGGCGCGCCATCCTGGTGCACCGTGAGGGGGCGCAGGCGCGGCTGGCATCGATGGGTTGGGCGGAGATCGAGGCGCGCGCGGGTGGTCAGATGTCGCGGTGATTCAATGCTTCGGGAACCGAACAGCCGGACGCAGAGGACGCAAAGGATTCGCAGAGGACGCAAAAGGATAGCCATGAAGATGTCAAAAAACATAGCTGCCTGCGCTTTTCCAGCAAGGATTCGCAGCCAATTCGTATGATTTTTGAATCCTTCTGCGTCCTCTGCGCGTCCGGCTGTTCGGCTGTTTTGATCGTTGCATGAAATCCCCCGCCGATCTCGCCCTGCAACTGCGCCGCCAATGGGCCGACACCTCGCGTCGCCTGCGCCAGTTGCTGGCCGAGGAGGGCGCATGGCCGGTCGAGCTGCCCATCCCGCTGCCGGCAGCGTCACGCTTGGAAAGCGATTTGCAGGCCGTGCGCCAGCACGTGCAGGCGTGGCGTGCCGTGCGGACAGGCCATGTGGTGTGGGAGCCGCGGCGTTATCGCAGCACGGCCGAGGCGGTGGAGATGCCGCGCACGTGGGTGCTGCAAACGCCCGTCGAATGGGTCGCCGCCATGCAGGAGGCCGCCATCGGCCGTGAATTTGCGCGCCTGCAGCGCCTGGCAGTGCTGCCCGCCGTGCAGGCGCGGCCTGACTGGCTCAAGGTGCTGATTCGCCAGCGCCATTTGCTGGAAAACTCGGCCGAAAATGACGTGGCGCGTGCCATCGGCCTGGCCGCGCAGCTGGCGCCCGGCTGTGCCGCCGGCCTGCCGCTGCGTGCCCTGCCGTTTGCCGGCATCGACGGCAAGCTGTGGGAGCGCCAGCGCACGCTGCTGACAATGCTCCTGGAAACTGAGCATCCCGGACAGTTGAGTCAAGGGCTGGAGCACTTTTTGGACGCGCAAGCCGAAGGCACGCACTGGCTCGACGTGGTCGATCTGGACGGCAGCCTGCTGCCTTGGCCCGTGTTGCGCGTGCGCAGTCACGATTTGGCGCGCCATCCGCCGCCTGGAGCCGCGTTGCTGCTGGTCGAAAACCACCAATGCCTGCACCACCTGCCGCCCGGGGGCGAACTCCCGGACACGGTCGCCATTCTGGGCGCCGGGCTGGACTTGGCCTGGCTGCGCGCTGATTGGCTGCGTGAGCGCGCGGTGGCCTACTGGGGCGACATCGACACCTGGGGCCTGACGATGCTGGCGCTGGCAAGGCAGCAGGTGCCGCAGCTGACGGCCCTCTGTATGGACGAGCCCACGCGGCAGCGCTTCATCGAACAAGCGGGTGCTGAGCCGGTGCCGACGCCTGAGATTCCCCCAGGTCTGCGGGCGGATGAGCAGGCGGTGTTCCGCGACTTGCTGGCGCAGCCTAGCCAAGGCCGTATCGAACAGGAGCGGCTGCCGGTGGACTGGGTGCGGGCGACGATTCGTCAATGGCACGCTCGGTGTCAGGCCGGCGCGCCAGCAACCCTTCAAAGCGGGTAACGCGGCGGGTCTTTGACGGCGACGCCTCCCAGCCTCACCGCCGCCATCCGTTGCACAAAGCGCTCGGGCGACGGCAGGAAGCCGTCTTCATAGGCCACCACGCGCCAGCCGGGCCCCGCACAGGCGCGCAGCAGCTCGCCGGGCTGCAGTAGAAAGTCGGGCCGCGAGGGCTTGCCGACGGTCTGGTTGCCATCGGCAAAAGTTTCGTAGATCAGCACGCCGCCGGGCGCCACGGCGTCCAGCAGGGTTGGCATCAGCGGTCGCCAGAGGTAGTTGGTGACCACCACGGCGCCAAAGCGCTGGCCGGGCAGCGGCCAGGGGCCGTTCTCGATGTCGGCCTGCACCACCGTGCCCCAGGCGCGGGCGACGGCCAGCGCGTCGGCGTCGCGGTCGATGCCCGTCACGGCGTGGCCGCGCTCGGCAAACCAGCGCATGTGCCGGCCGCGGCCACAGGCCACGTCAAGCACCGTCGCGCCGTCCGCCACCAGGGGCGTCCAGCGGCGCACCCAGGGCGAGGGCTGAGGGTCGGCGTGCGGGGTGGTCGTTGTCATGTCGGGTCGCTGAGCCTGGATACTATATTAATCATAGCTGAATCCGCTGGATTGTCGCGGGGTGGTGGCCTGTTTGATGGGGATTTCGATGCCCGGTCGCCAGCGCTTGGTATGCTCATCTGTGTTTGTATCCAGTGGTTCCAGGCCGTGGGGGTTAAAATGCGCGGTTATGTCCACGACTTCCGTTTCGTCCGCCACCGGGTATTCCGAGGGCTCGATCAAGGTGCTGAAGGGGCTCGAGCCGGTCAAGCAGCGGCCGGGCATGTACACGCGCACCGACAACCCGCTCCACGTGATCCAGGAAGTGATCGACAACGCAGCCGACGAGGCGTTGGCCGGCTTTGGCAAGAAGATCCGCGTCACCCTGCATGCCGACGGCTCGGTGGGCGTCGAGGACGACGGCCGCGGCATCCCGTTCGGGCTGCATCCCGAAGAGAAGGCGCCGGTGGTCGAACTGGTCTTTACCCGCCTGCACGCCGGCGGCAAGTTCGACAAGGGCAAGGGCGGCGCCTACAGCTTCTCGGGCGGCCTGCACGGCGTCGGCGTCAGCGTGACCAACGCGCTCAGCAAGCGCCTTGAAGTGACCAGCCACCGCGAGGGCCAGGTGGCGCGCATCGTGTTCAGCGGCGGCGACGTGGTCGAGCCGTTGACCCTGCGGCCGTTGGCCCCCGGCGAGCGCAAGCAGGGCACCACCGTTCGCGCGTGGCCCGATGCGAAATACTTCGAATCCGCCGGGCTGCCCGGCACCGAATTGGTGCATCTGCTGCGCAGCAAGGCGGTGCTGATGCCCGGCGTCACTGTCACGCTGACCGACGAGAAGAAAAAAGACACGCAAAGCTGGCAATACAAGGGCGGCCTGCGCGACTACCTGGAGCAGACGCTGACCGGCGACGTGGTGGTGCCCATCTTCGAGGGCGAAGGCTACGCGGGCAAGGATTCCGACAGCTTTGCCGAAGGTGAGGGCGCCGAATGGGCGGTGGCCTTCACCGAAGAAGGCGCGCCGGTGCGCGAGAGCTACGTCAACCTGATTCCCACCACGGCCGGCGGCACGCACGACAGCGGCCTGCGCGACGGGCTGTTCCAGGCCGTCAAGAGCTTCATTGAGCTGCACGCGCTGCTGCCCAAGGGCGTCAAGCTGATGCCTGAAGACGTGTTCGCCCGCGCCAGCTACGTGCTGTCGGCCAAGGTGCTGGACCCGCAGTTCCAGGGCCAGATCAAGGAGCGGCTGAATTCGCGCGATGCGGTGCGCCTGGTGTCCAGCTACGTGCGCCCGGCGCTCGAACTCTGGCTGAACCAGCACGTCGACTACGGCAAGCGTCTGGCCGAACTGGCCATCAAGGCCGCACAGACGCGCCAGCGCGCGGGCCAGAAGGTCGAAAAGCGCAAGGGTTCGGGCGTCGCCGTGCTGCCCGGCAAGCTCACCGACTGCGAAAGCCGTGACATCGCTGACAACGAGGTGTTCCTGGTCGAGGGCGATTCGGCCGGCGGCAGCGCCAAGATGGGCCGCGACAAGGAGACGCAAGCCGTGCTGCCCCTGCGCGGCAAGGTGCTGAATACCTGGGAAGTCGAGCGCGACCGGCTGTTTGCCAACACCGAGATCCACGACATCTCGGTCGCCATCGGCGTCGACCCGCACGGGCCGGCCGACGAGGTCGACCTGAGCGGCCTGCGCTACGGCAAGATCTGCATATTGTCGGACGCGGATGTCGACGGCTCGCACATCCAGGTGCTGCTGCTGACGCTGTTCTTCCGCCACTTCCCCAAGCTGATCGACGCAGGGCACGTCTATGTGGCGCGGCCCCCGCTGTACCGCGTCGACGCGCCGGCGCGCGGCAAGAAGCCCGCCGCCAAGATGTATGCCCTGGACGACGGGGAATTGACCGCCATGCTCGACAAATTGCGCAAGGATGGCGTATCTGAGGGAAAATGGACGATTGGCCGCTTCAAGGGCCTGGGCGAGATGAACGCGGAACAATTGTGGGACACCACGCTCAATCCCGACACTCGCCGCCTGTTGCCGGTGCGGCTGGGCCGGTTTGACTTCAGCCAGACCACCGACGAGATGACCAAGCTCATGGGCAAAGGCGAAGCCGCGTCGCGGCGCGAGCTCATGGAACTGCACGGCGACGCCGTGGAAATAGACATCTGACGACACGCATGCATTCAGCTTCAAGATTCAATGGGGTTTCGCGCCGTGGGCGCTTGTCCATATTGGGTTTGGTGCTATCATTTTTGCACCTTACCGCGCACGCCGACCTGTGGGCCTATGTGGACGCCCAGGGCGTGACGCACTTCGCCGCCAGCCAGGTGGACGACCGTTACCAGCTGTATTTCAAGGGCGCCGACGTCGGCAAGGTTGACCTGACCACCGGCGAAAGCGCGGCCGCCAAGCTGGCGCCCCAGAAGGATTCGCGCCTGGGCCTGAAGGCCGGCAAGAAGGGCGAGCCGCAGTTCGAGGTGCCCAAGCGCTTTGCCAACCTGGACGCTTCCACCGGCTACAAGGCGGTGCACAAGCACCTGCTGGCCGCCGCCAAGACGCACAAGGTTGACTACGAACTGCTCAAGGCGGTCATTGCCGCCGAATCGGGTTTTGACGCCGTCGCCGTGTCGCCCAAGGGCGCCGTGGGCCTGATGCAGCTGCTGCCCACCACCGCCGAGCAATATGGCGTGCTGGCCGACAAGGAAGGCCGCAAGGACCGCAAAGGCAACCTGCTGCCGGCCCGCTCGGTCGAGCAGAAGCTGACCGACCCGCAGACCAACATCAACGCCGGCGCGCGTTACCTGGCCTATCTCATCAAGCTGTTCAAGGGCGAAATGGAACTGGCCGTGGCCGCCTACAACGCCGGCGAAGGCGCCGTGCAGCGCGCGGGCAACAAGATCCCCAAGTACAAAGAGACGCAGGGTTACGTCAAGACCGTGATGGGTCTGTACGGCGTGTTCAAGCCCCAGCCCACGGCGGTGGCCGATGCGCGCGCCACGGCGGCGCAGCCGGTGGCCAAGGCGGCCGGGCGCATGGGTAGCGGCCGCGTGCGTGTCGAACTGGGTGGCGCCACGGCCAAGGCGGCCGAGCCCGCCAAGGCCGCCACCGCCGCGCTGGCGGCCGAAGCTTCGGGTAGCGCGCTGACGCCCGTGCTGTACACGGTGCCTGCGCTGGGCAGCGACGTGCGCGTGAGCGCCGCTGCCAGCGGCAGTTGATTCCCACTTTTTTCGTTTCCTGAATGACAGAACCAACGGTCCAAGGCCTGGCCGGGGAGGGCGGCGGGTCGGACGACGATCTGGCGCTGGCCACCTATGCCCAGCGTGCCTATCTCGAATACGCGCTGTCCGTCGTCAAGGGCCGTGCGCTGCCCGATGTCGCCGACGGCCAGAAGCCGGTGCAGCGGCGCATTCTGTACGCCATGGACCGCATGGGCCTGGGCTATGGCGGCGCGGCCGGCAACACGCCCGCCACCCCGGTCAAGAGCGCCCGCGTGGTGGGCGACGTGCTGGGCAAGTACCACCCGCACGGCGACACCGCCGCCTACGACGCGCTGGTGCGCATGGCGCAGGACTTCAGCCAGCGCTACCCGCTGATCGACGGCCAGGGCAACTTCGGCAGCCGCGACGGCGACGGCGCTGCCGCCATGCGCTACACCGAGGCGCGCCTGGCCAAGATCACCCGCCTGCTGCTGGAAGAAATCGACGAAGGCACGGTCGACTTCCAGCCCAACTACGACGGCCGCGAGCAGGAGCCGCGCCAGTTGCCGGCGCGCCTGCCGTTCACCTTGCTCAACGGCGCCAGCGGCATTGCCGTCGGACTGGCGACCGAGATCCCCAGCCACAACCTGCGCGAAGTGGCCGACGCGTGCGTGGCGCTCATCAAGAACCCCAAGCTGGCCGACGACGAGCTGTTCGCACTGATCCCCGGCCCCGACTACCCTGGCGGTGGGCAGATCATCAACGCCGCCAGCGACATCCACGACGCCTACCGTTCGGGCCGCGGCAGCCTGAAGGTGCGTGCGCGCTGGAAGATCGAGGACCTGGCGCGCGGCCAGTGGCAGCTGGTCGTCACCGAACTGCCGCCCGGCGCCAGCACGCAGAAGGTGCTGGAAGAGATCGAAGAACTGACCAACCCCAAGGTCAAGACCGGCAAGAAAGCGCTGACGCCCGAGCAGACGCAGCTGAAAGGCACCGTGCTGTCGGTGCTGGACGAGGTGCGCGACGAATCCAGCAAGGACGCGCCGGTGCGCATCGTGTTAGAGCCCAAGAGCCGCACCGTGGGGCAGGACGAGCTGATCCGCACCCTGCTGGCGCACACCAGCCTGGAGTCGTCGGCCTCCATCAACCTGACCAGCGTGGGCCTGGACGGCCGGCCGGTGCAGAAGTCGCTGCGGCAGATGCTGGTCGAGTGGGTCGAGTTCCGCCAGCAGACGATCACCCGCCGCAGCCAGCACCGCCTGCAAAAGGTGCTGGACCGCATCCACATCCTCGAAGGCCGGCAGCTGGTGCTGCTGAACATCGACGAGGTGATCGCCATCATCCGCGAGAGCGACGAGCCCAAGGCCGCGCTGATCGCGCGCTTCAACCTGTCCGAGCGGCAGGCCGACGACATCCTCGACATCCGCCTGCGCCAACTGGCACGGCTGGAGGCGATCAAGATCGAGCAAGAACTGTCCGAGCTGCGCAAGGAGCAGGGCAGCCTCGAAGACATCCTGGGCAGCCCGGCCAGCCTGCGCCGGCTGATGGTCAAGGAGATCGAATCCGACGCCAAACAGTTTGCCGACGCGCGCCGCACGCTGATCCAGGCCGAGAAAAAGGCCGTGGCCGAGGTCAAGGTCATTGACGAGCCGGTGACCGTGGTGGTCAGCGAAAAAGGCTGGGTGCGCGCGCGCCAGGGCCACGGGCACGACCCGGCGGGGTTCGCCTTCAAGGCGGGCGATGGCCTGCACGGCACTTTTGAATGCCGCACGGTGCACCACCTGCTGGTGTTTGGCAGCAACGGGCGGGTGTACACCGTGCCGGTGGCCAGCCTGCCGGGCGCGCGCGGCGACGGACAGCCGATCACGACGCTGATCGACCTGGACGCCGGCACGCAGGCGCTGCACTACTTTGCGGGTGCCGACAGCGCCACGCTGCTGCTGTCCAGCTCGGGCGGCTACGGCTTTCTGGCGCGCGTCGAACACATGCTGTCGCGCCAGCGCGGCGGCAAGGCCTTCATCACGGTGGGCGAGGGCGAGCAGATCTGCCGGCCTTCATTGGCGGCGTTGGGGTCAGAGCAAAAATCGCCTCCAGCGCAGGCAGGACAAGCGCAGTCAGCTATTCCTTTGGTAGCGGCCACGCACGTCGCCTGCGCCTCGGCGGGCGGCCGCATCCTGACCTTCGAGATCGGCGAGTTGAAGGTGATGGAAAAGGGCGGCCGCGGCCTGACCCTGATCGACCTGGAGCCCAAGGACACGCTGGCCGGTGCCGCCGCCTACGCGCGCAGCGTACGCATTGTTGGCATAGGCCGCGGCGGCAAGCCGCGCGAGGAAACGCTCGAAATCCGCAGCCTCAACAACGCCCGCGCCGCCCGTGCGCGCAAGGGCAAGGCGGCCGACCTGGGGTTCAAGCCCACGGGCATCGTGCGGGTGGAGTGATCATGGTGCTCGAACCCTCCTTCATCGGCATCTTCCTGATGGTCATCATGGGCGTCGGCAGCTTTCTGCTGGGCCGATGGTTGTCGCGTGGCTGGCGCGAGCGGCGCCGCGCCAAGGACATCGCCGCCGCCCGCTTGCAGGAGACGCGCCAGCAGCGCCGCGCACGTGAGCGGCGCGAGGGGCGGCGGGGGTGATCCCGTTGCTGGTTTGAAGCGACACGTATTTCGTCCGTCCCGCGCAGCCTCTGCCGTGGCGAACGCGGGGGCAGGCTCTTCGCGGGAATGACGATCAAGGAGCGTTTGCTTGCGGGTTGGAAGACGGGTGCGTCGACGTTCAGCGCAGCCTTCCACGCACCTCAACGGCTCATAAAATGAGCCGTCCGCGCTTGCCCATAGCGCGCCTATGGCTACATAATCTGTAGCAATTACTCGTTCACCAGCACCAGCTTGCCCTTCACCTCGCGGCTGTCCATGCGGGCGTAGGCGGCCTTCAGCTCGCTCATGGGCATCTGGCGGTCGATCATGGGCTTGATCTTGCCCTGCGCGTACCAGGTGGCCAGCTCCTGCATCATGGCGGCGTTGGCGGCCGGCTCGCGGCGCGCGAAGTCGCCCCAGAACACGCCCACCAGGCTGGCGCCCTTGACCAGCGCCAGGTTGATCTTGATGGCCGGGATGTCGCCCGCCGCAAAGCCCACCACCAGGTGCCGCCCGCGCCACGCGATGGAGCGGAACGCCGGCTCGGTGAAGGGGCCGCCCACCGGGTCGTAGATGACGTCGGGGCCCTTGCCGCCGGTCAGATCCTTCAGGCGCTCCCGCAAATCCTCGGTGCTGTAGTTGATGGTGTCGTCGGCGCCCAGCTGCTTGCAGAAGGCGCATTTCTCGTCGGTCGACGCGGCGGCGATCACCCGCGCGCCGGCCAGCTTGGCGATCTGGATGGCCGACATGCCCACGCCGCCCGCGCCGCCCAGCACAAGCACCGTCTCGCCGGCCTTCAGCTCGCCGCGGTCCATCAGCGCGTGGTGGCTGGTGGCGTAGATCATGATGAAGGCGGCCGCATCCACCGGCGGAAAGCCCGGCGGCAGCGGCATGCACAGCTTGGCCGGCGCCAGCGTATGGGTGCCGAAGCCGCCCGTGCCGCTGAGGCAGGCCACGGCCTGGCCCACCTTCAGGTCGGTCACGCCTTCGCCCACCGCCTCGATCACGCCAGCGTATTCGGAGCCGGGTACGAACGGCAACTCGGGCTTCATCTGGTACTTGTTCTGCACGATCAGCAGGTCCGGAAAGTTCAGGCTGGCCGCCTGGATGCGAATCAGCACCTGGCCCTTGCCGGGTTGGGGCGCGGGCAGTTCCTTCCAGGTCAGGGCGTCGACGCCGACGGGGTTTTCGCAAAGCCAGGCATGCATGGGATTGTCTCCAGGAAAGTCCGAAAAGGCGGCGCGCAGCGCGCCAGCGTGCATGGGCGATGATAGGAGCGGGCGTGCGCGCCGCTCTGTCCCTGCGGCGACCGCGCCGCGCGGGCCGGTGGGGCGAGGGCGCGCCTACAATCGGTTTCAACTGTGCGTGACGCTGATTCGATGAAGATCCTGCTCTGCAACGACGATGGCTACCAGGCCACGGGCATCGTGGCCTTTCACGAGGCATTGAAGGCGCTGCCGGGCGTGCAGGTCGAGGTGGTGGCGCCCGAGCACAACAACAGCGCCAAGTCCAACGCGCTGACGCTGCGCGCGCCGCTGTACGTGTACGAGGCGGCCAACGGCTTTCGCTACGTCAACGGCACGCCGGCCGACTGCGTGCACATCGCGCTGACGGGGCTGCTCGACTACCGGCCCGACCTGGTGGTCTCGGGCATCAACAACGGCGCCAACATGGGCGACGACACCATCTACAGCGGTACCGTGGGCGCGGCGATGGAAGGCTACCTGTTCGGCATCCCGGCCATCGCGTTCTCGCAGATCGACAAGGGCTGGGGCCATATCGACGCCGCCGCCGCGCGCGCGGCCGAGCTGGTGCAGCGCATCGGCACGCATCAGCTCGACGGCGGCAAGCCCTGGCTGCTGAACGTCAACATTCCCAACCTGCCGTTCGATCAGATCAAGCCGCCCAAGGTGTGCCGGCTGGGCCGCCGACACGCGGCCGAGCGCGTCATCACCATGGCCAGCCCACATGGCGACACGATGTACTGGATTGGCGGTGCCGGCGCGGCGGCCGACGCGGCCGAGGGCACCGACTTTCATGCCACGGCCGAAGGCCACATCGCCATCACGCCGCTGAAGGTCGACCTGACCGACCGCGACGCGCTGGGATACTGGGCGCAGGGCCTGGGCCACATGCTGGCGCCGCACGCCCAGGGCGAGGCCAAGGGCTGATGGCGACCCCGCCACGCCCGGGCTTTCCGGCCCGCCTCGACCTGGGGCAGGGCGGCAAGCCGCTGGCCAGGGCGCCGGTGCGCGCGCCAGCGCCGCCCGGCATGCCGACGCCGGTGACCAACGATTCGGCCCCGCAGGCGGCCAGCATGGCGCGCGACCCGATCCCGGCACGCGCCCGCATGGTGCAACAACTGGCTGCGGACGGCATTGCCGACCCGCAGGTGCTGCGCGCCATGGGCACGGTGGACCGCCACCGCTTCGTCGACGGCGCGCTGCTGGCGCAGGCCTACGAAGACACGGCGCTGCCCATCGGCCTGGGCCAGACCATCAGCAAGCCCAGCGTGGTCGCGCGCATGCTCGAATTGCTGATGCAGGGCGGTCTGCGCGGGCCGGACGGCAAGCTGGGCCGCGTGCTCGACATCGGCACCGGCTGCGGCTACCAGGCGGTGGTGATGGGGCAGATCGCCAGCGAGGTCTACAGCATCGAGCGCCTGCGCGACCTGCACGAGAAGGCGCGCGCCAACCTGCGGCCGCTGCGCATCGCCAACGTGCACCTGATCCTGGGCGACGGCATGGCGGGTTTTGCCAAGGGCGCGCCTTACGCGGGCATCGTGGCAGCGGCGGGCGGCGAGGCCGTGCCGGACGCCTGGATCGAGCAACTGGGCTACGGCGGGCGCATCGTGGCGCCGGTGGCCACCACGCCGGGACAGCAGGCGCTGATGGTCATCGACAAGTCGCGCCAGGGGATTCAGCAGACGCTTCTGGAGGCCGTTAACTTCGTGCCCCTAAAATCAGGCCTTGCCTAGTGCCATAGGAAGGGTTTGTATGTATTTCACAGGTCGCAAGACTTGGGTAGCCGCCGCGCTGCTGTCGCTGTCGGTACTGGCCGGTTGCTCCACCTCGTCGACGCAGCCCGCCCCGGTGGAAGACCGAGGCGCCACCGCCGTGACAACGCCGCGCGTCGATCCCGCCACGCTGCCGGGGGCCGAAAACGCCGGCAAGCCGGGTTACTACACCGTGCGCCCCGGCGACACGCTGATGAAGATCGCCACCGAGGTCAACAAGCCCTGGCGCGACATCGCCCGCTGGAACAACCTGGACAACCCCAACGTGATCGAGGTCGGCCAGGTGCTGCGCGTGGTCGGCCCCGCCGGCACCGCCGTGGCCGAGGCGCCACGCCCCCCTGCCGCGCCTGCAACCACGGCGCCGCGGGCCACCGCACCGGCAGCGACGCAGACCACGCCCGCTGCCGCTGCCGCCGCACCGGCTGCTGCCGCCGCCGCGCCCACGGCGGGCGCCGACGACGTCGATTTCATCTGGCCGGCCAGCGGCCCCACCATTGCCGGCTTTGACGAAGCCAAGAACAAGGGGCTGGGCATCGGCGGCAAGGCCGGCGACCCGGTGCTGGCTGCGGCCGACGGTCGTGTGGTGTATGCCGGCGCTGGCCTGCGCGGCTATGGCAACCTGATCATCCTGAAGCACAACAACACGTTTCTGACGGCCTACGCGCACAACCAGACGCTGCTGGTCAAGGAAGACCAGAACGTGAAGAAGGGCCAGAAGATCGCCGAAATGGGGTCGACCGATGCCGACCGCGTGAAGCTGCATTTCGAAATCCGCCGTGCGGGCAAGCCGGTGGACCCGGCGCGGTATTTACCCGCCAGATAGGCTCCCCCTGAGTCGCGCTTTGCGCGCCATCCCCCGGAGGGGACAACGCTGGTGGTCGGGGGGACCCCGACCACGGCGTTCCAGTGTGGCCTGCTCCGCGGCCTTTGGTTTGGCTTGCTGCGCAGCCTTTTTTGCTCGCTCTCCCGCGCGCGGGACAGGGTTGGGTAGGGCCGGCGTGTCAAATACTATTTAATTGATAGCTGCCTGCGCTTGTCCTGTCAGCGCAAGCGGCATTTTTCATCATGAACCCAGAGCCAGAGACTGCCTCCGCCACACCGCCCGACTGGCTGCACATCGACTCGATGGACCTGGACGCGCAGGGCATTGCGCGCCGCGCGGACGGCAAGGTGGTGTTCATCGACGGTGCGCTGCCGGGCGAATGGGTGTCGGCCGCGGTGACCAAGCGCAAGAACCAGTGGGAAGCCGCCGCGCTGACCGAGGTGCACCGCGAAAGCAGCCTGCGCGTGCGCCCGCGCTGCCCGCACTTTGGCCTGCACCAGGGCGCGTGCGGCGGCTGCAAGATGCAGCACCTTCATGCTTCGGCCCAGGTCGCCGTCAAGCAGCGCGCGCTGGAAGACAACCTGTGGCACCTGGGCAAGGTCAAGCCCGACATCCTGCTGCGGCCCATCGAAGGCCCGGCCTGGGGCTACCGCTGGCGTGCGCGCCTGTCGGTGCGCTATGTGCACAAGCGCAGCGAAGTGCTGATCGGCTTTCATGAACGCAAGAGCCGCTACGTGGCCGACATGCGCGAATGCCACGTGCTGCCGCCGCACGTCAGCGCGCTGCTGATGCCACTGCGTGACCTGATCACCGGCATGGATGCGCGCGACACCTGCCCGCAGATCGAACTGGCCTGCGGCGACGACGTGACCGCGCTGGTGCTGCGCCACCTGGAGCCGCTGTCGGCGGGCGACCTGACCCGGCTGCGCGACTTTGGCGCCCGGCACAGCGTGCAATGGTGGCTGCAGCCCAAGGGCCCCGACACCGTGCACCGGCTGGACGACGGCGGCCCCGAGCTGGCGTACCGCCTGCCGGAATTCGGCATCACCATGCCCTTCAGGCCGACCGACTTCACCCAGGTCAACCCGCACATCAACCGCGTGCTCGTCACCCGCGCCCTGCGCCTGCTGAGCGCCCAGCGGCACGAGCGGGTGATCGACTGGTTCTGCGGCCTGGGCAACTTCACGCTCCCCATCGCCACGCAGGCCGGTCAGGTGCTGGGCGTCGAAGGCAGCGAAGCGCTGGTCGCGCGCGCGCGCCAGAACGTCAAGACAAATCAGGCTGCGGCGCTCGCCAGCAAAGCGCTGGCAACTACCGATTTTGTAGCGAGAAACCTGTTCGACATGACCGCCGCACAACTGGTGAGCGACGGCACAGCCGACCGTTGGCTGGTCGATCCGCCACGTGAGGGGGCGTTTGCCCTCGTCAAGGCGCTGGCGTCGGTCCACCAGGCCCGCATTGGCGCCCCCGATGTCGAGCCGCTGCCGCCCGGCGCCGAAGCCTGGCAACCCCCGCGCCGCATCGTCTACGTTAGTTGCAACCCCGCCACCCTGGCGCGCGACGCCGGCCTGCTGGTGCACCAGGCCGGCTACCGCTGCAGCGCCGCGGGCGTGGTCAACATGTTCCCGCACACGGCGCATGTCGAGAGCATGGCGGTGTTTGACCTGGACGATGTCGCGATGTGAGCAGTGCCCGCTACAAGCGGGCCTCTACACGCCTAGGGAAACGCTGATCAAGAATCGGCTGCACGTTGTTTTCTGCCAAACATCGTTGAGATGTTGCAGTTTGGGGGCATCTGACCCCCCCTGTGATCTGATCTGCGGCCTGTTCTGGCCGCGTTGCGCCCACTACGGGCGTGCCAATGCCGGCTCGCGCCTGGCAGCCATGTACAGATTGACCATCGCCAGCGCCGTGAATGCCCGGCTGGCGTTCTTGGTCAGGCCGCGATAGCGAACCTTCGCAAACCCCCACAGCCGCTTGAGCACTAGAAACGGATGACCGACCCGGGCCCGTGTCCGGCTTTTGGCACGGTTGCGCATCCGCTCGGCTTCATCCTCAAAGCCCTGTTTGCGTACCCGCCGGTTGGTGAAGTCACGCGCAGCCGGCGCCTTGGCCTTGATGATGCCGGCACAACCCTGATAGGCCCGGTCGCCGTGCACCGCTTCTCATCGCCTTGTAGCAGATCGGGCAGCGGGTGCTTGTTATGCACGTTGGCGCTGGTGACCACGGCGCTGTGCACCAGCCCAGTCCTGCTGTCGTTACCCACATGCACCTTCATGCCGAAGTGCCACTGGTTGCCTTTCCTGGTCTGGCTCATCCCGGGATCGCGCTGGCGATCGGCGTTCTTGGTCGAACTGGGCGCGGCAATGATGGTGGCGTCCAGGATGATGCCAGCGCTCAGGCGCAGGCCACGCTGCTGCAGGATGCGGCCAACTTCGGCGAAGATGGCTTGGCCCAGTGCGTGTTTCTCCAACAGGTGCCTGAACTTCAGGATGGTGGTGGCATCCGGCCCCGGCGCGGCTCGATCAAGGCAGCCAACTCGGCCCAGGGCACCAGCGTTTGCATCTCCACCAACAAGGCATCTGCCGGGTGGGCTTTCGATAGCGCTCAAAACCGGCAGATTCGTCGGCTGCCGATGCCAAGGTCATTTGCCTTATGGCCCAGATCATCCGCGTGACCACCCGCATCAGCAAGACGGGCAACTACGAAGGGCCTGAATTGATCAGCGCTTCCCTAAACATCGGCAACAAATGCGCCTCGCCCTTTGGCGTCGCGCGCAACGCGCGGCTGGTCGCGTCTGCGCGCAGCCAGTCGTTTTGCAGGTAGTGGTCAAGCAGGGCCTTGGCCAGCGTGCCGGCCAGGTGATCCTGCCGTTCTGACCAGTCCATGCAGCGATACGCCAGTCGCCCGCGCGCTGCTGCATTGGGAAGCACGTCCAATGAGGCCAGCCATTGCTCGCCAGCGGCCGTCAGTGCGAACCCGTCTGCGCTTTCGTGCAGATAGCCGCGCGCCAGCGGCATACGCAACTGCGCCACGCCCAGTTCGCCCGCCAGATGCCCATAGCAGCGCCGCGCGTGCTTGAGCGCGCCAAAGGCCGGGCGCTGCCAGCGCGCGGCCACCGCATCGCGTTCGGCCACCAGCGCCAACGCCTCCAGCGCGTGCGCCACGTCGGCATCGGCCAGCGCGAAGTATTTGTGGCGACCCTGAGGCCGCACGGAGACCAAGCCCGCCTCCGCCAATTGCGCCAACTGCGATGTGGCAACCTGCGGCGTGATGCCTGCGGCGCGTGCCAACTCGCCTGCTGTGCGCGATTCGCCCGACAACAGCAGCGCCAGCATGCGCGAGCGCGTGGGGTCGGCCATCATGGCGGCGATGCGGGCAAAGCGGGGTTCGGGCGAGTTCACGCGCTTGATTGTGGCCGCGCCGGCTGGTTCAGCGTACCGGCCACGCCCTGCACGAAGCTGCGCTCTTCCTTCAGGATGAACCGCTTTTCCTGCGCCCAGGCGAAGTTGCGCGCACCCTCGTCGTCGACGCGAAGGCGGGCGCGGTAAGTCTCGTAGGCGGCGAGCGAGTCGAAGCTGATGAGGCCCCAGGCTTCGTCATTGGTCCCCTCGTGGGGCAGCCAGTAACCCACCAGATGCCCGCCGCAGCGCGGGATGATGCGGCCCCAGTTTTCGGCGTACTGGCGAAAGGCATCTTTCTGGAAGGGATCGATTTCGTAGCGGATGAAGCAGGTGATGGTCATGCGGCAACTCCGAGAGGGTGGGTGTTGGAATCGCGCGGTGCCTGCGTGCGTTCGCGCGGGCCGTAGTCGCGCAGCACCTGCGCCACGCGCAGGCGATAGTCGGAAAAGACACTGGCGCGACCCTCGGCTTGCCCGGCGCGGTGCGGCGGCTGGTTGCGCCACACGGGCACGGCGGCCTCGTCGCGCCAGAACGATAGCGAGACGAACTTGCCTGGCGTACTGACACTTTCAAAGCGCTCGACCGAGATGAAGCCATCGATGCCAGCGAGGTCTTCGCGCAGGCCTGCCACCATGTCGAAGTAGCGGTCGCCCTGGCCTTCGGCGGGCCAGAGTTCAAAGATAACGGCGATCACGTCGCGTCCTTGGCAGAGTGGAGAGCAGGCCAGTGTGCAGCGCCCGTGCGCGGCGTTGTTACGGCGCGGATGGAAGTGTCAGCCCCCCTGCTGCTGCGCCGCACAAACCGCGCAAAACCGCTAAAATCTGGTTGATTCAACCAATTTGCATGAAAGGCCTGCCATGACCACCGCTGCCGTTGGCCTGTTCGAGGCCAAAACCCGCTTGAGCGAATACGTCGCCCGCGCCGAGGCAGGCGAGGAAGTGATCATCATGCGCCACAACAAGCCGGTGGCGAAGATCGTGCCTTTGCATGCCAAGGGTGAGCCAGAACGCGTGGACATTCCGCCGTTCATCCAGCGTACCCATGACATGGGCGTGCCGAAAGTGGATCTGCGTCAACTCAACAAGTTGCTGGGCGAGATGGATGTTGAAGAGTTTCTCAAGTTGCAGGCGCGGCTGGAGGCCGAGCGGCAGCAGCGCGAGCCTTGACCTTGATGAAACTGCCTGACACCAATTTGCTGATTCACGCGGCCAACCCGCGCAGCCCGGACCATGCGATCGCCCGCCACGCGCTGGACGAAGCGGTGCAAGAGCCAACCGGCATCGGCTTGGCATGGCTGCCGCTGGTGGGCTTTCTGCGTGTGTCGACGATGGCGCGTGTCATGCCCAATCCGCTGACCGTCGCCGAGGCGCTGGCCGACGTGCAAGGATGGCTAAATCATCCCAATGCGCGCTTGTTGCAGCCGGGTGTGCGCCATATGGATATCCTCGCACGCCTGCTGCTGGAATGCGGCACCGCAGGCAACCTGACCAACGACGCCCACATCGCCGCCATCGCCATCGAACACAACGCCGAAGTGCTGACCTTCGACCGCGACTTCGCCAAATTCACTGGCCTCCGCTATCAATTACTGAGCTGATCGCGCTTGATGCACAAGCGCCAGAACCCGAAAAGATATGAAAACCTCCAAACCCCCCCATGTCCGTCGCCGACATCCGTAAGTCCTTCCTCGACTTTTTTGAAAGCAAGGGCCACACCGTCGTGCCCTCATCGCCTTTGGTGCCCGGCAACGACCCCACGCTGATGTTCACCAACAGCGGCATGGTGCAGTTCAAGGACGTGTTCCTGGGCACCGACAAGCGCCCCTACGTGCGCGCGGCCAGCGTGCAGGCCTGCCTGCGCGCGGGCGGCAAGCACAACGACCTTGAAAACGTGGGCTACACCGCGCGCCACCACACCTTCTTCGAAATGCTGGGCAACTGGTCGTTTGGTGACTACTTTAAAAAAGAGAGCATCGAATGGGGCTGGGAGCTGCTGACCAAGGTCTACGGCCTGCCGGCCGAGCGGCTGCTGGCCACGGTGTACCAGGAAGATGACGAGGCCTACGACATCTGGACCAAAACCATCGGCCTGCCGCCCGAGCGCGTGATCCGCATTGGCGACAACAAGGGCGGCCGCTACAAAAGCGACAACTTCTGGATGATGGCAGACACCGGCCCCTGCGGCCCGTGCTCTGAAATCTTCTACGACCACGGCCCGCACATCCCCGGCGGTCCGCCTGGATCGCCCGAGGAAGACGGCGACCGCTTCATCGAGATCTGGAACCACGTGTTCATGCAGTTCGAGATGCACGAAGACGGCAGCGTCACCAAGCTGCCCGCGCCCTGCGTCGACACCGGCATGGGCCTGGAGCGTCTGGCCGCCATCCTGCAGCACGTGCACAGCAACTACGAGATCGATCTGTTCGAGCGGCTGATTGCCGAAGCGGGCAAGGCGACCGGCTGCACCGACCTTTCCAATCCTTCGCTGAAAGTCATCGCCGATCACATCCGCGCCACGTCTTTCCTGGTCAGCGATGGTGTGATTCCGTCGAACGAAGGGCGCGGCTACGTGCAGCGCCGCATCATCCGCCGCGCGATTCGCCATGGCTACAAGCTGGGGCAGAAGAAGCCCTTTTTCCATAAGCTGGTGGCGCCGCTGGTTGAACTGATGGGCGCGGCCTATCCGCGTTTGCAGGCCGAGGCGAAGCGGGTCGAGGAGGTGTTGAAAGCCGAGGAAGAGCGCTTTTACGAAACGCTGGCCAACGGCATGGAAATCCTGGACGACGCACTGATCGCCGGTCGCAAGGAACTGCCTGGCCACGTTGCCTTCAAGCTGCACGACACCTACGGCTTCCCGCTCGATCTGACGCAGGACGTGTGCCGCGAGCGCGGCGTGACGGTGGATGTGGCGGGCTTCGACGAAGCCATGGCGGCGCAGAAGGCTGCGGGTCGCGCGGCGGGCAAGTTCAAGATGGACAAGGCGCTGGACTACGGCGGCGCGGCCAACGTCTTCACGGGCTACGACGAACTGGCGCATGCTAGCAAAGTGGTAGCGATCTACGTTGATGGAACTAGCGCCAGCGGCCTGAAGCAAGGTGAAAGCGGCGTCGTCGTGCTCGACACCACGCCGTTCTATGCCGAAAGCGGCGGTCAGGTCGGCGACCAGGGTCAGTTGCTGGCCGAAGGCGTGGTGTTCGGCGTGGAAGACACGCAGAAGATCAAGGCCGACGTGTACGGCCATCACGGCGTGCTGACGCAAGGCACGCTGAAGGTGGGCGACACGGTGGACGCGCGCGTCGACCAGGCCACGCGCGCCGCCACCATGCGCAACCACAGCGTCACGCACCTGATGCACAAGGCGCTGCGCGAGGTGCTGGGCGCGCACGTGCAGCAAAAGGGCTCGCTGGTGGATGCCGAGAAGACGCGCTTTGACTTCGCGCACAACGCGCCCGTCACGCCCGCGCAGATCACCGAGATCGAGCGCCGCGTGAACGAGGAAATCCTGCAGAACGCCGCCACGGATGCCTCCGTGATGGACCTGGACAGCGCGCAGAAAAGCGGCGCCATGATGCTGTTTGGCGAGAAGTACGGCGAGACCGTGCGCGTGCTCACCATCGGCTCCAGCAAGGAACTGTGCGGCGGCACGCACGTGGGTCGCACGGGCGACATCGGCCAGTTCAAGATCACCAGCGAAGGCGGCGTGGCCGCGGGCGTGCGCCGCATCGAGGCGATCACCGGCGCCAACGCCTTGCAGTACACGCAGGGCCTGGAATCCAGCCTGCACAGCGTGGCGGCCACGCTTCGCACGCCGCCGGCAGAGGTGCAGGCGCGCCTGGGCCAGGTGCTCGATCAAGTCAAAGCGCTGGAGAAAGAGATTGCGCAGCTCAAGGGCAAGCTGGCCTCATCGCAGGGTGACGAACTGGTCAACCAAGCGGTCGATGTGAACGGCCTCAAAGTGCTGGCCGCGCGGCTGGAGGGCGCCGACGCCAAGACGCTGCGCGAGACCATGGACAAGCTCAAGGACAAGCTGAAAACCGCCGCCATCGTGCTGGCCGCCGTCGAGGGCGACAAGGTGCAGCTGGCCGCGGGCGTCACGAAGGACGCGGTTGGGAAAGTCAAGGCCGGCGAGCTGGTCAACTTCGTCGCCCAGCAGGTGGGCGGCAAGGGCGGCGGCAAGCCCGACATGGCGATGGCCGGCGGCACCGATGCGTCGGGCCTGCCCAAGGCGCTGCAAAGCGTGCAGGCGTGGGTGGCCGAGCGGGCCTGACGCGCTCGCGCGCCCCGTGCTTCCATTGACCGCTGGCGTCGCATCTTGCTTTGACCGCTGCAGTCGATCCCGTGCCTGACGCCGCGCCCGGCCCCGTCTGGGTGATGGGCGCCGGCGCCGTCGGCGGCTTTGTCGGCGGGCAGCTGGCGGCGGCGGGTGTGCCGGTGACGCTGATCGGTCGCCCGCGCATGCTGCAGCCCATTGCGCAGTCAGGGCTGACGCTCACCGACCTGGACGGCGAGCGCCACCACGTGCCTGCGGACCCGTTGACGCTGCTGCAGGCACCGCCCATCGACGCGCCCGCGCCCGCGCTGGTGCTGCTCACCGTGAAGAGCGGCGCCACGGCCGAGGCGGCCGCATCCCTGGCGCGCGTGCTGCCGCCGGGCGCGCCGGTGCTGTCGCTGCAGAACGGCGTGGCCAACGCGCGGCAGGCGCAGCAGGCCGCGCCCGGCCTGCGCGTGTTGCCGGGCATGGTGCCGTTCAACGTGGCCGAACTGGCGCCTGCGCACCTGCACCGAGGCACGTCGGGCGCGCTGGCAGCGCAGGACGATCCGGCCCTGCGCCCGTGGCTGCCCGCATTCGCGCGCGCCGGCTTGCCGTTACAACTGCACGCCGACCTGGCGCCGGTGCAGTGGGGCAAGCTGCTGCTCAACCTGAACAACCCGGTGAATGCCCTGTCGGGTCTGCCGCTGCGGGCGCAGTTGTTGAGCCGAGGCTACCGGCGTTGCCATGCCGCGCTGATGGACGAGGCGCTGGCCGCGCTGCGCGCCGCCGGCATCGCGCCCGCGCAATTGGCGGGCGTGCCGCCGCGCTGGATGCCTGCCCTGCTGCGCCTGCCCACCCCGCTGTTTCGCCGCATCGCCGCGCGCAGCCTGCAGATCGACGACAAGGCGCGCAGCAGCATGGCCGACGATGTCGCGTTGGGCCGGCGTACCGAAGTCGATGCGCTGTGCGGCGAGGTGGTGCGCCTGGCGCGCCAGCACGGCCTGCAGGCGCCGCGCAACGCAACCATGGTGCAACTGCTGGATCGCGCGTGGCCACAGCCGGTGCCCACGCTGGACGCACGTGCGCTGCAGTCGACGCTGGGCTTGCGGGGGGGCGGTGGCATGACGCGTCGGGCCCGTCGCGCCATCGACAGGCGCACATGCCTTACGGCCCTGGGTGCCGCGCCGCTGGGTCTGCTGTGGCCGCAGGCCGTGCGGGCGCAGTTCCAGCGCGAGCCGGTGTCGTGGCCGGCCGGGCGCGCGCCAGTGCTCGACGCGGTCGACGTGCAGGGCCGGCGCTGGAACGCCGCCGCGCTGCAGGGCAAGGCGGTGGTGCTCAACTTCTGGGCCACCTGGTGCGCGCCGTGCAAGGAAGAAATGCCCACGCTGCAGACCCTGCACGACCTGGCCGACCCGCAGCTGGTGGTGCTGGCCGTCAACGTGCGCGAGCCGGCGCCGCGCGTGGCGCGCTATATGCAGTCGGCCGGCTTGTCGATGCCGGTGCTGCTGGACCCGGACGGCGCCATGGCCAAGGCCTGGGGCGTCAAGGTCTACCCCAGCACGCTGCTGATCGACACCCGTGGGCGCCCGCGCGAACGCGTGACCGGCGCCGTCGACTGGACCGGCGGCGACGCCCAGCGCTGGATCGCCGCGCTGCGATAATCGCAGCGCCCTGCGCCGATCTGGCGCGGGCCACCTGCCTTCGGGGCATTGGGCCGGCACGTCCGTCCCTCGTGTGCGCCGACAGGTGTTTCGACCCACATCCGGAGCTCTCTGTATGAACCCCGTTCGCCGCGCCTTCATGGGGCGCTCGGCAGGCCTTGCGTTGGCCGCCGTCATTCCCGGCGCCGCCTTGGCGCAATCCGCCGCATCGTCCATCCCCGCACGCCAGTTCCAGCCGCAGGCCGGCGACTGGCGCACCTTCGACGTCACCACCCGCGTCGACCTGATCGCCGGCAACGGCCCCGCGCGGCTGTGGATTCCGCTGCCTTCGGTCGAAACGCCGTGGCAGCAGGGCCTGGGCGACAGCTTTGTCAGCAATGGCCAGGCGCGGCTGGCGCACGACGGTGCCCAGGGCGTGCGCATGCTGGCGGTTGACTTCGCCGCCGGCCAGCCGCAGCCGTTTGCCGAGGTGACCAGCCGTGTGCGCACCCAAAGCCGCGCCGCCGCCGCGCCCGGCGCGCGCGTGGCCGAAGACCGCGACACGCTGCGCCACGCCACGCAGGCCACCCGCTGGCTGCCCACCGACGGCATCGTGCGCGAAACGGCCCTGCAGGCCACGCGCGGCGCCCGCGGCGACGAAGCCAAGGCGCGCGCCATCTACGACTGGGTGGTGGCCAACGCCTACCGCGAGCCCAAGGTGCGCGGCTGCGGCGAAGGCGACATCAAGACCATGCTGGAAACCGGCAACCTGGGCGGCAAGTGCGCCGACCTGAACGCGCTGTTCGTCGGCCTGTGTCGCGCCGCCGGCCTGCCCGCGCGCGACGTGTACGGCATTCGCCTGGCGCCCTCGGCCTTCGGCTACCGCGAACTGGGCGGCAACCCGGCCAGCCTGAAGGGCGCGCAGCATTGCCGCGCCGAGGTTTATCTGCAGGCGCGCGGCTGGACGGCGATGGACCCGGCCGACGTGGCCAAGGTGATGCGGCAGGAAACGCCCGACTGGATCAAGCGCAGCGACCACCCGCTGGTCGCCCCCGTCAACCGCGGCCTGTTCGGCGGCTGGGAAGGCAACTGGATGGGCTACAACACCGCGCACGACGTGCGGCTGCCCGGCAGCCCCGGCGAGCCGATGCCCTTCTTCATGTACCCCGTGGCCGAAAACGCCGACGGCCGGCTGGACAGCTATGCGCCCGACGACTTCAAGTACCAGATCACGGCGCGCGAGGTGGTGGGCTGACATTGCCGCATGATGAAGGTCGCCAAGGAAGCGCTGATCAAGTAGCGACGGCGCCTTGTGGGCGCCTTCACGCGCAAACCTGAATCGGTGATTCACCATGGCAACCAGCGCAGCCAGTACACCAGCATCCGTCAAGCGGCGGCAAGCGAGATGAAGAGGCAGGCGGGAGCCTGGACGCCACTGAGATCGACAGCAACTGGTGTGGCCATCGGTGGACTGATGGTGGCCCTGAACCGCAAGAAAATCCGCTGCAGCTGACCCAGTACTTTGATTGACGCGGGTTCGCCGGCGCCGACCGGCGTGCTCAAAGCTGCGTTGCCATGTCCAGCGGGTGCAGCGCTACTCAGCGAAAAATGGCAACCATATGGCCACGGCGATCAGCAAAAAGAAAAAAGCCCGCTACAAAAATGCAGCGGGCTTTCCTTGCCTTATTTGGCTCCCCGACCTGGGCTCGAACCAGGGACCTACGGATTAACAGTCCGGCGCTCTACCGACTGAGCTATCGGGGAATAGCCTCGAATTATAGCCCGAAATTTGCGCTCATTGCAGCGGCTGAAAAATTTCGTGCGATGCCGTCAGGGCTGGCCGCGTTCGCAGGCGAAAGTGAGTGCCACGCGCTCGTAGTCGGTGGCCGGGGCGCCGCGGCCGAAGATGCCGCCGCGGCTGGGCAAGCGCTCCTTGCGCACGTCGAGCATGCGCGCGGACATCGAAACGCTGGAGCAGTAGGTGATGGCCTCCTGGCGGGCCGATTCCTCGGGCGACAGATCGCCTTCGCGGTCGGTGACGGGGCCTTCGCGGTAGATGGTGCGCGCCTGTGGGTTGCCGCGCAGGGCCTGGGTCGCATCACGCTGGGCCGCGCCGGGCGTGCCATAAGCGCCACCATAGGGGTAGGGCGTGCTGCCATTGGTAACGCAGGCCGACAGCAGGGCCGTAGCGGCGCAGGTCAGGGCAAGTCGGAAGGGTGCCATGTCGATCTCCTTTTCGCGCTATTATGAACAGGCACTCCGGGGTGCGCGCGCCAAGCGAGCTGAGATGGCTGAACCGCAGCCGAACCCGTCGACTTGATCCGGTTAGTACCGGCGTAAGCAAGAGCAGTCGTCCCGCGTCATGCATCGTTGTCTTCGGTGCGTTGATGACGCAGGCGGCCCCCGGAGTCCATTGATCAACTCAGATCACAGGCACTACCCAGGAGACCGCCCATGAACGCCCCCGACAAGATCGCCCAGTTGCTTGCCCTGACGCGCGAGCCGCTGCCTGCCTCGACCAAGGGCGCCATCGCCGGCAGCCGCGCCGACATCCGCGTGCCGGTGCGCGACGTCAAGCTGACCAACGGGCGCGAGGTGTCGTTCTATGACACCTCCGGCCCGTACACTGACCCCTCCGTCATCATTGACGTGCGCAAGGGGCTTGAGCCGCTGCGCGCCAGCTGGATTGGCGAGCGCGGCGACACCGAATTGTATGAAGGCCGCCTCGCCCACATCCTGGACGATGGTGGCAAGCACGAGGCGCGCGACGCGGAGCGCATCGAGCAACTGCGCCGCGAAGCCGCCGCGCTGCAGCGCCAGCCGCGCCGCGCGAAGAGCGGCGCCAACGTCACGCAGATGCACTACGCGCGCAAGGGGATCATCACGCCCGAGATGGAATACATCGCGCTGCGCGAAAACGGCCGGCTGGAGTGGACGCGCGAGCACCTGGGCGATGCCAGGCGCGAGGCGCGCCGCAAGGGCAACCCGATGGGGGCCGTGATGCCCGATGTCATCACCCCCCGAATTCGTGCGTGACGAAGTGGCGCGTGGCCGCGCCATCATCCCGGCCAACATCAACCACCCGGAAATCGAGCCGATGATCATCGGCCGCAACTTCCGCGTGAAGATCAACGCCAACATTGGCAACAGTGCCGTCACCAGCAGCATCGAGGAAGAGGTGGAAAAGCTGGTGTGGTCGATCCGCTGGGGCGCCGACACGGTGATGGACCTCAGCACCGGCAAGAACATCCACACCACGCGCGACTGGATCATCCGCAATTCGCCCGTGCCCATCGGCACCGTGCCGATCTACCAGGCGCTGGAGAAGGTGGGCGGCATAGCCGAAGACCTGACCTGGCAAATCTTCCGCGACACGCTGATCGAGCAGGCCGAGCAGGGCGTCGACTACTTCACCATCCACGCGGGCGTGCGCCTGCCCTTCATCCACCTCACGGCCGACCGCGTGACGGGCATCGTCAGCCGGGGTGGCTCGATCATGGCCAAGTGGTGCATCGCGCATCACAAGGAAAGCTTCCTGTACACGCACTTCGAGGAAATCTGCGAGATCATGAAGGCGTACGACGTGAGCTTCAGCCTGGGCGATGGCCTGCGCCCCGGCTGCGCCAGCGACGCCAACGACGAGGCGCAATTCGCCGAACTGCACACCTTGGGCGAATTGACCCAGATCGCCTGGAAGCACGACGTGCAGACCATGATCGAAGGCCCCGGCCATGTGCCCATGCACATGATCCAGGAGAATATGACGGAGCAGCTCAAGCACTGCGGCGAGGCGCCGTTCTACACGCTGGGCCCGCTCACGATCGACATCGCGCCCGGCTACGACCACATCGCCAGCGCCATCGGCGCCGCCATGATCGGCTGGATGGGCACGGCGATGCTTTGTTATGTGACGCCCAAGGAGCACCTGGGCCTGCCCGACCGCGACGACGTGAAGCAGGGCATCATCGCCTACAAAATTGCGGCGCACGCCGCCGACGTCGCCAAGGGCCACCCCAGCGCCCGCGCGCGCGACGACGCGATCAGCAAGGCGCGCTTTGAATTCCGCTGGGAAGACCAGTTCAACCTGGGGCTGGACCCCGACACGGCGCGCGACTTCCACGACGAAACGCTGCCCAAGGACAGCAGCAAGACCGCCCACTTCTGCAGCATGTGCGGCCCCAAGTTCTGCTCCATGAAGATCACGCAGGAGGTACGCGACTACGCGGCGGCCAAGGGCGTGAGCGAGGCCGAGGCGCTGAAGGCCGGCATGGACGAAAAGTCGCAGGAGTTCGCGGCCAAGGGCGGCGAGTTCTATGTGCCGATTCACAGAGCCTGAGGTCATTTGTGGTGCAGGCGCTGGCTGGACCAGCGTCGAACGCTATGAAAATTGAAGTCATCCATGGCTGATCGACTGCGCATCGGCATTGCGGGCGCCGGCCTGCTCGGCCGACTGCTGGCGTGGCGCCTGTCGCAGGCCGGCCACCGCGTGTCGGTGTTCGACCCCGCAGTCGATGAGCGGGCTGTCGTGCGCAGCCAGGCGCCCGAACCCTACGTGCCCACGGCGGCGGGGTTTACGGCGGCGGGCATGCTCAGTCCGCTGTCAGAGCTGGACAACGCCGAGCCCGCCGTGGCAGCGCTGGGGTGGCGTTCGCTAGCGCTGTGGCCGAAGATCGCGGCGGCCTTGCCGGGCTCGCCCACGGTGACGGTCGGCGGCAGCCTGCTGGTGGCGCACCGGCCCGACCTGGGGGCCGCGCAGCGCGTGCTGGCGCGTATGCAGGCGGCGGCGGCCACGCCGGAGTGGCGCGCCGCCAGCCCGGCCGAAGGTGTGCAGACGTTGCATGCGCAGGCCTTGCGTGAGATGGAACCATCAATACAGGGGCCCGCCCACGCCTGGCTGCTACCGGGCGAAGGCTTCGTCGACACGGTGGCGATGATGAATGCTCTTTATTCAGGAGCAGACGGCGCAGACTGGCATTGGGGTCAACGCGTATTGGCCGTTGAAGCGGGCGAAGGCGGCGGCACACTTCGGCTGGCCGATGGCCGCGTGCTGGCCTTTGACGCGGTGATAGACGTGCGCGGCATCGGTGCCAAGCCTGAGCTGTCGGTGCGCGGCGTGCGCGGCGAAGTGATCTGGCTTGACTGCGCGGGTCACGGCCTCACGCGCCCGGTGCGCCTGCTGCACCCGCGCCATCGCGTGTACATCGTGCCGCGCAGTGCGCACGACGTGCTGGTGGGCGCCAGCGAGATCGAGAGCGAAGACCGATCCCCCGTCAGCCTGCGCAGCGCTGTCGAACTGATGGCCGCCGCGCACAGCGTGGTGCCCGCGCTGGCCGAGGCGCGCATCGTGAAGATGGACGTCAACCTGCGCCCCGCGCTGCCCGACAACAACCCGCGCATCGAACACAGCGGCCGCCTGCTGCGCATCAACGGCCTGTTCCGCCACGGCTGGCTGCTGGCGCCGGCGCTGCTGGAGCAGGCCGCGCGGCAAGTGTCGTGGCTGGGTTTGGCGTCACCCTTCTATGGCGTGGCGAATGCAGGTGCGCTGGCGGCCACCGACGCATGAACACGTGCGAGCCATCCCCCATGCCTGAGCCATCGATGCCGGCCGACATCTCGATCCGCCTCGACGGTGCGCCGCGATCGCTGCCGGCCGGCACCACGCTGGCCGACCTGGTCGATCAGCTGGGCCACGCGCCGCAGGGCGTCGGCACGGCGGTCAACGGTGAATTCGTCGCCCGCGCAGCGCGTGCGGGCCGCGTGCTGGCCGACGGCGACACCGTGCTGCTGTTTCAGCCCATCGTGGGCGGATAGGGTTCTGCGCGGTGTGGTGATGCACACAAGCCCGTGGTCAGTGTGGCGCACGCAATAGCGCCGCGATGGACCGGTTGCTCGAGCGCTGCAGCTGACGATTTTTCTGCCGCGCAGACGCTTCGATGCGTGGCGCCGTCAGCTTTCGCTACTGCCGCAGCGCGTCCTGCTGCTGGCGCATGCGCAGGCATCGCGGTTCTCGGCGCCGCAGTGCAGGCAGGCCAGCGCCATGGGCGTGCAGACGGGGTGAGGTCAAACCTGGGATGCCAGCGGCGCGTCGGCCAGGCGGGCAATCAAGCCGCGTTCGGCGGGGCCCTCGACCGGGATCCACACCCGCAGCGGGTTGCCGGCGGCCACGTCGATCGACTGGCCTTCGGCGTTCTTCATGACCTGCAACTGCACGGTGCGGTTGCCTTGCGGCGTGATGATCTCGATCCAGTCGCCCACGGCAAAGCGGTTCTTGGTTTCGACCTCGGCCCAGCCGTCGGCCACGCCCTTGACTTCGCCCACGAACTGGCTGCGCGTGGCGACCGAGTGGCCGGTTTCATAGTTCTGGTAATCGTTGGCGGGGCGCCGCTCCAGAAAGCCGCTGGTGTAGCCCCGGTTGGCCAAGCCTTCCAGCTCGCTGATCAGCTGCGGGTTGAACGGGCGGCCGGCCACCGCGTCGTCGATGGCGCGGCGGTAGGTTTGCGCGGTGCGGGCCACGTAGTACAGGCTCTTGGTGCGGCCTTCAACCTTGAGCGAATCGACGCCGATCCTGGTCAGCTTCTCGACCTGCTCCACCGCGCGCAAGTCCTTGCTGTTCATGATGTAGGTGCCGTGCTCATCTTCCATGATCGGCATGAGCTGGCCGGGGCGGCCTTCTTCCTCGATCAGGTACACCTTGTCGGCGGCGGGGTGGCGCTGGCCGTTGCCGCAGGTGGACTGTTCCGCTTGTTCCTGCTCGCCGCTGAAGCTGAAGCCTGCCAGCCGATCACCGCGCGCCAAAGCCTCACCCGTGTTGGGGTCGACGTCGGCGTCCATCGTCTTGTAGTTCCAGCGGCAGGCGTTGGTGCAGGTGCCCTGGTTGGGGTCGCGCCGGTTGAAGTAGCCTGACAGCAGGCAGCGCCCGCTGTAGGCAATGCACAGCGCGCCGTGCACAAACACTTCCAGCTCCATGTCGGGGCATTCCTGGCGGATCTGCTCGACTTCGGCCAGGCTGAGTTCGCGCGAGAGGATGATGCGCGCCACGCCCATGTTCTGCCAGAACTTCACCGCCGCCCAGTTGGTGGTGTTGGCCTGCACGCTCAGGTGGATGGGGATGTGCGGCCACTTCTCGCGCACCAGCATGATGAGGCCGGCATCGGCCATGATGAGCGCGTCGGGCTTCAGCGCGACCACGGGCTCCAGATCGCGCAGGTAGGTGCGCAGCTTGTCGTTGTGGGCGATCAGGTTGCTGGTGACGAAGAATTTCTTGCCGCGCGCGTGCGCCTCGGCAATGCCGGTGGCGATCTGTTCCAGGCGGAATTCGTTGTTGCGCGCACGCAGGCTATAGCGCGGCTGGCCGGCGTAGACCGCGTCGGCACCGAAGTCGTAGGCCGCGCGCATCTTGTCCAGGCTGCCCGCGGGCAGCAGCAATTCGGGGGATTTCAGCGTCATGCCGCTATTGTCGGCGTTCCGGGGTTTTTGGATGGCGGGGCCAAGCGACATGTCTTGACTCGTGTCAAGACGCGCGGTGCGGGCATGGGCTATGGTGTCCATGAAGCGATGTTTATCAACCCCACCAAGGAGAATCCATGATCCGTGAAGTCGAAGGCGACATTCTGTTGAGCGACGCTCAGGTCATCGCCCACGGCATTGCCACGCACGACCCGTTTGATTCCGGTCTGGCGCTGGCACTGCGCGAACGCTTTCCGTCCATGGTCAAGGACTACCGCCACGCCATGCACGCCCGCCAGCCTGATACGGGCGAAGTCTGGGCCTGGGGCGGCGTCAACGAAGACGGCAGTGTGCGCGGCATCGTCAACCTGCTGACCCAGGGCATGCAAAGCCAGGCCAAGTCGGCGCGCCCGGTCAAGGCCAAGCTGGAAGACGTGAACCGCGCCCTGCGCGAGCTGGCCGCGCTGGTGCGCAAGGACGGCATCAAGAGCGTGGCGCTGCCGCGCCTGGCCACGGGCGTGGGCGCGCTGGACTGGGCCGACGTCAAGCCGCTGATCCAGCAGCACCTGGGCGACCTGGGCGTGCCCGTGCTGGTGTACGAGGTGTACCGCAAGGACCAGAAGGCGGACGAAAAGCTCGCCTGACCGGCCCGCCGGTAAGCCAAGCCCCGCGCAGGCGCCCGCCTGCCGGGGCTTTTTTGCGTGCCAGTGGCTTGCGCCAGTCATTTTTTGATAGCTGACTGCGCACTACAGATAAGCGCTGGCGGCCTGTTTTGATGCTAAAACACGGGTGTAAACCCATGCCCGTGCAAAGTGCAGCGCGCGCCTGACACAATGATTGGCAACCCGGCTCGCACGGATCGCCCTATACCAAGGAGTTACGCCATGGCCACCCCCAAGACCCACGCTTTCGCCTCTACCCGCAAGTCGTTCAAGACGGCATCCGGCAAGACCGGTCAGTTCTATTCGCTGCCGGCGCTGGCCAAGCAGTTTCCCAACGTCAGCCGCCTGCCGGTGTCGCTGCGCATCGTGCTGGAAAGCGTGCTGCGCCACTGCGACGGCCGCAAGGTGACGGCCGACCACGTGGCCCAACTGGCCAACTGGCAGCCCAACGCCGCACGCACCGACGAGATCCCGTTCACTGTCGCCCGTGTGGTGCTGCAGGACTTTACCGGCGTGCCGCTGCTGGCTGACCTGGCGGCCATGCGGTCCACCGCGCAGCGCCTGGGCCGTGACCCCAAGAAGATCGAGCCGCTGGTGCCGGTCGACCTCGTCGTCGACCACTCGGTGATGATCGACTACTACGGTCGCAAGAACGCGCTCGACCTGAACATGAAGCTTGAATTCCTGCGCAACCGCGAGCGCTACGAGTTCATGAAGTGGGGCATGCAGGCCTTCGACACCTTCGGCGTGGTGCCGCCCGGCTTCGGCATCGTGCACCAGGTCAACCTTGAATACCTGGCGCGCGGCGTGCACAAGGGCGAAGGCGGGGTGTACTACCCGGACACCCTGGTGGGCACCGACAGCCACACCACCATGATCAACGGCATCGGCGTGGTCGGCTGGGGCGTGGGCGGCATCGAGGCCGAAGCCGCCATGCTGGGACAGCCGGTGTACTTCTTGACGCCCGACGTGGTGGGCTTTGAGCTGACGGGCCGCCTGCGCGAAGGATGCACGGCGACCGACCTGGTGCTCACCGTCACCGAAATCCTGCGCCGCCACAAGGTGGTGGGCAAGTTCGTCGAATTCTTTGGCGAAGGTACGCGCACGCTCAGCCTGCCGGACCGCGCCACCATCGGCAACATGGCGCCCGAATACGGCGCCACCATGGGCTTTTTTCCGGTGGACGAGCGCACGCTTGAATACTTTGAAGGCACCGGCCGCACCAAGGCCGAAATCGAGGCGTTCGAAGCGTACTTCCGCGCGCAGGGGCTGTTTGGCGTGTCCAAGCGGGGCGAGATCGACTACTCGCAGGTCGTCACGCTCGACCTCGGCGACGTCACCCCCAGCCTGGCCGGCCCCAAGCGCCCACAAGACCGCATTGAGCTGGGCCGCGTGGCCGCGCAGTTTGAGTTGCTGTTCAGCCAGCCGATGGCCGACAACGGCTTCAACCGGCCGGCCGAGGTGCTGCACACCCGCGTCGAAGTCGCGCAGGGCGACTGGCCCGACGTGGACGACCGCCCGCCGGTCACAAAGCCCACGCCCCCCCGGCGCGTCGCGCGAACTGGTCGAGATGGTGGCCAACAAGCCCACGCTCGAATCGGCGCTGGCCGAGGCCGACGTGATCGAGCGCGCGTCGCCCTACCAGTACACGCTGGGCAATGGCGATGTGCTGATCGCCGCCATCACCAGCTGCACCAACACCAGCAACCCCAGTGTGCTGCTGGCCGCGGGCCTGTTGGCCAAGAAGGCGGTCGAGGCGGGCCTGAAGGTGCAGCCGCACATCAAGACCTCGCTGGCCCCCGGCTCGCGCATCGTCACCGAATACCTGACCGAAACCGGCCTGCTGCCGTACCTCGAAAAGCTGGGCTTTGCCGTGGCCGGCTACGGTTGCACCACCTGCATCGGCAACGCGGGCGACCTGGCGCCCGAAATCAACGACGCCATCACGCGCCACGACCTGGTCTGCGCGGCCGTGCTGTCCGGCAACCGCAACTTCGAGGCGCGCATCCACCCCAACCTGAAGGCCAACTTTCTCGCCAGCCCGCCGCTGGTGGTGGCCTACGCCATCGCCGGCAGCGTGCTGACCGACCTGATGACGCAACCCGTGGGGCAGGGCACCGGCGGCAAGGACGTGTACCTGGGCGACATCTGGCCCAGCAGCGACGAAATCCATCGCCTGCTGAAGTACGCCATGAAGGGCAAGGCCTTCCGCGACAACTACGCCAAGGTCAAGACCGAGCCGGGCGAGCTGTGGGAAAACATCAACGGCCTGACCGGCGACGTGTACGACTGGCCGACGTCCACCTACATCGCCGAGCCGCCATTCTTTGCCGATTTTGCTATCGATAACGTAGCTTCTGGCGCAGGTGGGGCGGGCGCTGAAGGCTCATCTGGTGCTGAAACGGTGCGCAACGCGCGCATCATGGCGCTGTTTGGCGACAGCATCACCACCGATCACATCTCACCCGCTGGCAGCATCAAGGACACCTCGCCCGCCGGCCAGTGGCTGCTGGCCAACGGCGTGCAGAGGCCCGACTTCAACAGCTACGGCGCGCGCCGCGGCAACCACGAGGTGATGATGCGCGGCACCTTCGCCAACGTGCGCATCAAGAACCTGATGCTGCCCCCCCTGGCCGACGGCAGCCGCGAAGAGGGCGGCCTGACGATCTACCAACAGCCGGGCGAGTTGCAGGGCACCAAGCAGTTCATCTACGACGCCGCCATGAAGTACTGCGCGGCGGGCGTGCCCACGGTGGTGTTTGCCGGCGAGGAATACGGCACCGGCTCCAGCCGCGACTGGGCCGCCAAGGGCACGCAACTGCTGGGCATCAAGGCCGTGGTCGCCAAGAGCTTCGAGCGCATCCACCGCAGCAACCTGGTCGGCATGGGCGTCCTGCCGCTCCAGTTCAAGAACGGCCAATCGTGGGAATCGCTGGGCCTGAAGGGCGACGAGCAGATCGACATCACCCCCGCCGACGACCTGGCACCCATGAGCGACGCCCGCATGGTCATCACCCGCGCCGATGGGTCGAAGCACGAAACCACGCTGACGCTGCGCATCGATACGCCGATCGAGGTGGATTACTTCCGGAACGGGGGGGATCTTGCCGTATGTGTTGAGGCAGTTGCTGGGGTGATGCCGAAGGATCGGTAACGAAGTAAGGTGCTTATGTTGCCCAAGCAGGTAACGATGGTCGTTCCGGTCATTGTCCTTCTCGGCGCAGTCGTATTGGTTCTGGCGTCGGCGGTTAAACAACTCGTGAGAGAAAGCCTGGTGGCGACACTTATTGCGATCAAGCATCAGGATTCGATGCTGGTGTCGGAATGGATCGCCGGTCACTTGGCTACGGTGCAAGCGGTCAAGCGTGAATACATATGGGGAAAATCATCTCGGGAATTGCGCAAGATACCGCAAACCCGAGATCTCATTGGTGCGCTGCGACTGTGCGACATCCTGCAGTGGTTGGGTTTTGCGACTTACCCGGTGTGGGTCTTGGTGTTCTTTGTCGATACTCGGAGGCAGGAATTTCTAGAGTGGCTTGATGCGTTCCTGTAGCCCGCGTAGGCCAGAAACTCGCGGTAATTCCGCCAAACCCATCGTGATCGCCCATCGGAAATGCGGGTCTGTTCCGATCTGCACACTGAAACTTGCTCTCGGATGTTCACGATCGGCAGTCCCTTCCTCACCGGCTTCACCCTCAGCCTCTCCCTCATCGTCGCCATTGGCGCGCAAAACGCCTTCGTGCTGCGCCAGGGGCTGCGGCGCGAGCATGTCGGGGCGGTGGTGGCGGTGTGCGCGGGCTTGGATGTGGCGCTGATGGCCGGTGGCGTGTTCGGCTTGGGCGCACTGGTGCAGTCGTCGCCGCGCGCGTTGACCGTGATCGCCTGGGCCGGCGCAGCGGCGCTGGCGTTCTATGGCCTGCAGGCCTTGCGGCGCGCGCTGGTGCCGGGGCGGTTGATCGCGTCGGGTGCGGGGCAGGGCGCGTCGCGCGCGCAGGTGGTGCGGCAGGTGCTGGCCATCAGCCTGCTCAACCCGCACGTCTACATGGACACCGTGGTGCTGGTGGGCGCCGTGGGCGCGGGACAGCCTGCGGCGCTGCGGCCGGTGTTTCTGGCCGGGGCGGGCGCGGCCAGTGCGCTGTGGTTTGCGGCACTGGGCTACGGCGCGCGGCTGTTGACGCCGTTGTTCGCGCGGCCGGCGGCGTGGCGCGTGCTGGATCTGGCGGTGGCGGCGCTGATGTTCGGCATCGCCTGGCAACTGCTGGCGCGGCAGCTGTCTTGATAAAAATTTGATAGCTGTCCACGCCGGCCAGACAAGCGCTGGCGGCGCTTTTTTGTCTTTAACTTCAAGGCAGCGCACACGCTTGCGCTGCGTCAGCCAGACGCGGTGCGGGCGGCGGCACAATCGGCGCATGACGACACAACAGCTTCTGATTGCCGGTGGCGGCATTGGCGGACTGGCGGCGGCACTGGCGGTGGCGCGCGCGGGGTGGGAAGTACGCCTGTACGAGCGCGCGGCCGAATTCAGCGAGGTGGGCGCGGGCGTGCAGCTGGGCCCCAATGTCATGCGCATCCTGCAGGCCTGGGGCCTGGGCGACGAGTTGCGCGCCGTGGCCGCGTTTCCTGATCGGCTGCAGGTGCGCAATGCCACCAGCGGCGCCGACCTGGGCGCGCTGGCGCTGGGCGCCACCGCGCAGCAACGCTATGGCGCGCCTTACGCCACGGTGCACCGCGCCGATCTGCACCGCGTGCTGTGCATGGCCGCGGGCAGCCAGCCCAACGTGCACCTCAACCTGGACCATTGGCTGGCCAGCTACGCCGACGACGGCAAGGCTGTCACGCTCAGCACCGTGGCGGGGCAGCAGATCGAAGGCGACGCGCTGCTGGGCGCGGACGGCGTGTGGAGCCGTGTGCGCCAGCAGTTGCTGAACGACGGCCCGCCGCGCGTGACCGGCCACCTGGCCTACCGGACCATGCTGCGCCAGTCGGCGCTGCCCGCCGCGCTGCGCACCACGCAGGTCACCGCCTGGCTCGGCCCGCGCCTGCACGTGGTGCAGTACCCCGTGCGGCGGGGCGAGTGGATGAACGTGGTCGCCATCGTCCATGGCGACCCGCCGGCCGACGCGCAGGGCTGGGACCACGGCGCCAACGCCATCGACCTGCAGCGCGCCATGCAGGCGCACGGCGACATCTGCGCGCCGCTGCGCGAACTGATCGCTGCCGTGCCCGACGCCACCGTGAACGACCACGCCTGGCGCCTGTGGGCGCTGGCCGACCGGCCGCCGGTCGAAGGCGCCGACCAGATGGCGCGCGGCCTGGTGGCGCTGGCGGGCGACGCCGCCCACCCCATGCGCCCGTACCTGGCCCAGGGCGCCGGCATGGCCATCGAAGACGCGGCCGAACTGGCCCGCGCGCTGGCCATGGACGCCGTGGACGTGCCCACGCGCCTCAAGCGCTACGCGCTGGCGCGCTGGCAGCGCTGCGCACGCGTGCAGGCGCGCTCGATCCGCAACGGCCGCATCTTCCATTCGACCGGGCTGGTGCGCCTGGGGCGCGATGCGTCCATCCGCCTGCTGGGCGAGCGGATTCTGGACGTGCCTTGGCTGTACGCGGGGTGAGTGGATTGCGTCCAGCGGTGACTGTCTGAATACCGACGCGAAGGACGCAAAGGGTTCGCGAAGGACGCGAAAGGGAACAGCCAGAAAACTGGTTTTTGGTTTTTTTTTGCGTCCTCTGCGGAATCTTTGCGTCCTCTGCGTCCGGCTGTTTGGGGTGGGTGGTTGGGCAAACTTGCAACCCGTGCGCAATCCAGCGAAATCGGGCTTGCGCGCTTGCCTGATCAGCGCAATAAGCTATTGATTCGATAGTGAAGCCGCCTGTCAAGCCACGGCATGGGGTTCAGGGCTTGTGTTCTGTCTTGTTTGGGCATAAAATTTGTCTCTATTGATGGAGGCCGCCATGTCCGCATCGCTTTCTTCTGCCGCTGCGCCCGCCGTGTCTGACCGCCTGGGCAGCTACGCCCTGCACGGCGCTGCCACGGCGGCTTATTGGCTGTCGCCCATGGAACGCTCGCAGCGCGTCAAGCAGGGCGTGCCCGCACGCGAAGTGGTTACGCTGGCCGACGCCATGGGCCTGCCGCGTGACCAATTCATGCGCGTGCTGGGGCTGGCGCGCTCCACGGTCGAGCGCAAGATCACCCAGCGCGGCCCGCTGTCGCAGTTCGAAGGCGAAAAGCTGGTCGGCATTGAAAGGCTGATCGGCCAGGTCGACGCCATGGTGCGCGAAGCCGGCAGCGCGCCCGACAACTTCGACGCCGCCCGCTGGTTCGCCCGCTGGATGGCCGACCCGGTGCCCGCACTGGGCGGCCTGGCGCCGCAAGACCTGCTGGACACCGCCGACGGCCGCGAAGCCGTCAGCACGCTGCTGTACCAGATGAAATCCGGCGTGTATGCGTGACGCCCCTCTGAGCCGCTGCGCGCCTTCCTGCGGCTGCTGCGCTAGGAGTCTGCGCGGTAGAAGGCGTCGAAGCGAAACGCGCGAAAAACGAGGACAGCTTCGGTGTACCGACAAGCCCATAGCCGGGCTATGGGCGCCGGAGGCAGCGCCGCGATGGACCGTTTTCTCGCGCGTTGCAGCCGACGCTCCTTCTGCCGCGCAGACTCCTAGGGGGAACAACGCCAGTGGCCTGCACCACGGCCTTGCGTCTGGGGTCACGGGATGCCGTTTGGACGGTGCGTGATGGACGACGCAGCCGCCGCCGACACCATCAGCGTCTGGCGCATCGCCACCGACACGCCCGACTACACCGCCGACGACCTGAGCGGCGCCGGTGCGCGGGCCACCGGCGGCCGCTGGAACGCGCGCGGCACGCCGCTGGTCTATGCCAGCAGCTCGCGCGCGCTGGCCTGCCTTGAGACGGTGGTGCACCTGGGTGGCAGCATTGCGCTGCCGCTCAACCGCTACCTGGTGCGCATCGACATCCCGGTCGCCGCCTGGGGCCTGCGCACCGTGTTCGACGGTGGCCAGCACGTCGGCTGGGACGCCTTGCCCGCCGGCCGCGTCAGCATCGCCGGGGGCACCGCCTGGGCCGCCCGGGGCGGCAGCCTGCTGGCGCAGGTGCCCTCGGTCGTCGTACCCGAAGAACACAACCTGCTCATCAACCCCGCGCACCCGCATGCGGGCCAGCTGCGCGTCACCAAGCTGCGGCGCTGGTTGTATGACCCGCGCGCGCTGCGTGCGCCGGCATGAACGCGGGGCCATCCCTAGAATGGCCTCATGAATACCGCAGCACGCCCCCACATCCTCATCGCCCGCGCCGTCTTCCCCGAAATCATCGACAAGCTGGCCCAGCATTTCGACGTCGAAACCAACCCGTCCGACGACTTGTGGCCGCGCGATGAACTCGTCCGCCGCCTGCAAGGCAAGCACGGCGTGTTCACCACCGGCAGCGAGCGCATTGACGCCGACCTGCTCAAGGCCTGCCCCGACCTGAAAATCTGCGCCAACATGGCCGTCGGCTACAACAACTTCGACGTGCCCGCCATGACCGCCGCCGGCGTGCTGGCCACCAACGCCCCCGGAGTACTCACCGAAACCACCGCCGACATGGGCTTTGCGCTGCTGATGGCCGCCGCGCGCCGCGTGGCCGAGTCCGAGCACTTCCTGCGCGCCGGCAAGTGGGACCGCTGGGCCTACGACATGATGATCGGCCAGGACATACACGGCAGCACGCTCGGCATCCTGGGCATGGGCCGCATCGGCCAAGCAATCGCGCGGCGCGGCGCGCTTGGATTTGGCATGAAGGTCATCTACCACAACCGCTCGCGCCTGCCTGAAGGCGACGAGGCCGAAGTCAAGGCCCGCTACGTCAGCAAGGATGAGCTGCTCAAGACCGCCGACCACCTGGTGCTGGTGCTGCCGTATTCGAGGGAATCGCACCACGCCATCGGCGCCGCCGAACTGGCGCTGATGAAGCCCACCGCCACCCTGGTCAACATCGCGCGCGGCGGCATCGTCGACGACGCCGCACTGGCCCAGGCCCTGCGCGACAACCGCATCGCCGCCGCCGGCCTTGACGTGTTCGAAGGCGAACCCACTGTCCACCCCGACCTGCTCACCGTGCCCAACGTCGTGCTCACCCCCCCACATCGGCAGCGCCACCGTGCCCACGCGCAAGGCAATGGCCAATTTGGCGGCCGACAACCTGATCGGCTACCTCACGCAGGGCAAGCCGGTCACGCCGCTGAATCCCGAAGTGATTGGTTCGCGCTAGAAGATTTGAATCAAAACCGCTGCCTGCGCTTGCCAGTCCAGCGCCAGCAGCTATTGAATCAGGAGTGAGATGAGCAGTTCTTCGTGGCCCGACTGGGTGTTATGGCTGGCATTGGCGGCACTGGGGCTGAACCTTTTGCTGGTGCTGGCCTTGCTGCTCAAGCGGCCGCGGCGGCCCGACGACGTGGCGTCGCGCGGCGAGGTGCAGCAACTGGTAGGCGCCGCCGTGGGCCAGCACAGCGAGCGGCTGGAGCGTGAGTTGCGGCAAGAGATCGGCGGCAGCGCGCGCGAAGGGCGGCAGGAGCTGTCGCACGCATTGGCAACGTTTCAGGACGCGGTGGTGCGCCAGGGCGCGGAAGGCCTGCGCACGCAGAACGCGCAGGTCGACGCGCTGTCGGCGCAGCTGACGCAGTTGCGCGGCACGCTGGGCGACACGCTGGTGAATCAGCTGCAGGCGCTGGGCCTGGGTATGGCGCAGCAGGCGGCCGAGGCCACGCGCACGCAGAACGCGCAGATCGACGCTTTTGCGCAGCAGCTGGCGCACCTGCGCGGCTCGCTGTCGGAGACGTTGACGCAGCAGCTTCAATCTTTAAGTGAAACCAACGCTCGCCGCATGACCGAGGTGCGCGGCACGCTGGAGCAGCAGCTGGCGCAACTGCAGGCCGCCAACACCGCCAAGCTGGACGAAATGCGACAGACGGTGGACGAGAAGCTGCAGTCCACGCTGCAGGCGCGCCTGGGCGAATCGTTCAAGCAGGTGGCCGAGCGGCTGGAGCAGGTGCACAAGGGCCTGGGCGAGATGCAGACGCTGGCGCAGGGCGTGGGCGATTTGAAGCACCTGCTGACCAACGTGAAGACGCGCGGCATGTTCGGCGAGGCGCAACTGGCCGCGCTGCTGGAACAGGTGTTTGCGCCCGAGCAGTACGCGGCGCAGGTCTGCACGCGGCCGGGCAGCCGCAACGCGGTGGACTTCGCCATCAAGCTGCCGGGCCGCGGTGCTTCGGATTCAGGAGCGGCCAGCGCCGTCTGGCTGCCGATTGACGCGAAGTTTCCCAACGAAGACTACGAGCGCCTGCTGGACGCGCAGCAGCGCGCCGACGCGCTGGGCGCCGAGGCGGCGGCCAAGGCACTGGAGGCGCGCATCCGGCTGGAGGCGCGTGGCATGGCCGACAAGTACGTCGAGCCGCCGCACACCACCGACTTCGCCATCCTGTTTTTGCCGACCGAGGGGCTGTACGCAGAGGTGCTGCGCCGCCCCGGCCTGATGGAGGCGCTGCAGCGCGACCACCGCATCACCCTGGCCGGGCCGACCACGCTGCTGGCCATGCTCAACAGTTTGCAAATGGGTTTCAGGACGCTGGCGCTGGAAAAGCGCAGCAGCGAGGTGTGGCAAGTGCTGGGCGCGGTGAAGACCGAGTTCGGCAAGTTCGGCGGCATGCTGGACAAGGTGAAGTCGCAGGCCGACGCCGTGGTCAAGACGCTGGAGACAGCGCAGACCCGCACCAACATGATGAACCGCGCGCTCAAGAAGGTCGAGGCGCTGCCCGACGGCGAAGCCCAGGCGCTGCTGCCGGGCGTGACGGACGCGGGCGTGGGGGATGGGCAGGATGGGTGAGGGAGTGGGGCGCTCATTTTTTGAACGCAAAGGGCGCAGAGGTGACGCAAAAGTCGCAGAAGGAATTCTTGCTTCGAAAGCAAACGACTTGAAGAAATCCGTCATTCCCGCGAAGGCGGGAATCCATGCCACTATCGCCGCGACGCCTCGATACGCCGTTGGATTCCCGCCTTCGCGGGAGTGACGGAAGAGCAGTGCGTCGCTCTCGCAGGTCCAGCCGCATTTCATCGACAGGCTTTTGCGCCTTCCGCGTCACCTTAGCGCCCTTTGCGTTCAAAAAATGAGCGTCTCCACCCCGCAACCCTCCGCATGAAAAGCCGCGAACTGCTGCGCCTGGTCGCCGCGCAGGTCTGCGTGCACAGCGCCATGACGGGCGCGCGGCTGGCGGCGCCTTTGCTGGCGCTGCAACTGGGTTACAGCGCGGTGCAGGTGGGGGTACTGCTGGCGCTGTTTGCGCTGTCGCCGGTGGTGCTGGCGCTGCCGGCGGGGCGGCTGGCCGACCGGCACGGGTTGAAGCTGCCGTTGCGGCTGGCGGTGGGCGCGGCCATGCTGGGCACGGGGCTGGCCGTGCTGTGGCCGCGCTTCGGCGTGCTGTGCGCCATGGCGCTGCTGACCGGCGCGGCCGCTGGCACGGCGCAGATCAGCCTGCAGCGGCACGTGGGGCGGGCGGCGGCGCATCCGTCGGAGCTGAAGACGGTGTTCAGCTGGATCGCCATCGCGCCGGCCATGGCCAATTTTCTGGGGCCGCTGGTCACGGGGCTGCTGATCGACCACGCGGGGCCGCAGCCGGCGCATGAAACCGGCTTTCGCGCCGCCTTCGGGCTGCTGACGCTGCTGCCGCTGGCCTGCTGGGTGCTGGCGCGCGGCGCGCCCGAACAGGCGCTGCCGCCGCCCGCGCCGCGGCGCGACGCGCCGTCGGTGTGGGATCTGCTGTCGGTGCCGATGCTGCGGCGGCTGCTGGTGGTCAACTGGCTGCAGGCCATGGCGTGGGACGTGCACACCTTCGTGCTGCCGATCCTGGGGCATGAGCGCGGCCTGTCGGCGTCGACCATCGGCGCGCTGCTGGGCGCGTTCGCCATCGCGGCGGCCGGCGTGCGCATGGCACTGCCCCTGGTCGCCGAGCGCGTGGCCGAATGGCGCGTGATGTACGCCGCCACGTTGACGGCCGCGTGCACGCTGCTGATTTATCCGCTGATGCACGGCCCGCTGACGATGGGTCTGTGCTCCATTGTGCTGGGGGTGGCGCTGGGCTCGGTGCAGCCCATGGTGCTGAGCCTGCTGCACCAGGTGTCGCCGCCGCAGCGCCAGGGCGAGGCGATGGCGCTGCGGGTGATGACGATCAACTTTTCCAGCTTTCTGCTGCCCATGCTGTTCGGCTCGATCGGCACCGTCATCGGCGTGGCGGGTCTGTTCTGGCTGGTGTGCAGCGCGCTGGCGCTGGGGGCGCGGGCGATACCGCCGTTGCAGGGGGGCGGTGGCGGGCGAGGGGGATGGAGGCGCGGTATAGGGTGGGGCGTCTTGATGGATCACGCGCCGCTGGCCCTCACCCCAACCCTCTCCCAGAGGGAGAGAGAGCTTTCGAGCCTTTTTTGGCTGTTCTTTCGCGTCCTTCGCGAACCCTTGGCGTCCTTCGCGTCCGGTTTCAGGGTTTTTGGCTGGTAGCGCTTGACAGATAAGCGCGGACAGCTATCAAATAAAGAGCATCCGTGTCAGGCCACTTCCGCAATCATCTCGATCTCGACGCACGCGCCCAGCGGAATCTGCGCCACGCCAAACGCGCTGCGGGCGTGGGCGCCCTTGTCGCCGAACACTTCGCCCAGCAGGGCCGAGCAGCCGTTGGTGACCAGGTGCTGCTCGGTGTAGTCGAGCGCGCTGTTGACCAGGCTCATCACCTTGACGATGCGCTGCACGCGGTTCAGGTCGCCCACGGCGGCGTGCAGCGTGCCCAGCAGGTCGATGGCGACGGCGCGCGCGGCCAGGGCGCCTTCTTCGGTCGTCATGTTCTGGCCCAGCTTGCCCACCCAGGGCTTGCCGTCGCGGCGCGCGATGTGGCCGGACAGGAACACCAGCTGGCCCGTCTGCACAAAGGGCACGTAGGCGGCGGCCGGGACGGACACGGGCGGCAGTTGGATGCCGAGCTGCTGGAGTTTGTCGTAGACGCTCATGATGAAAAAGGTAGGTCGGGTTACAGGGGCGGCGCCTCGGCCAGCGTGGCGGCGGTGCACGGTTCCACTGTAACCCCGACGTCCAGGTGGTGGCCGCTGCCGCCGTGGATGACCCCGCGCATGGGCGAGATGTCGGCGTAGTCGCGCCCCACCGCCAGCCGCACGAAGTCTTCGCCAGGCGTGCTCCAGCCGTCGCGGTGGTTGGTCGGGTCCAGGTCGTACCAGCCGTGGCCGCCGGCCTGCGCCGCCAGGTCGGGCAGAAACACCGACACCCAGGCGTGCGATGCATCGCTGCCCACCAGCCGGGGCTGGCCGGGCGGCGGCTGCGTCAGCAGGTAGCCCGACACGTAGCGCGCCGGCACGCCCATCGACCGCAGGCAGGCCAGCATGACGTGGCTGAAGTCCTGGCACACGCCGCGCCGCTGCGCCAGCGCCTCGGCGGCGGGCGTGCTGATCTCGGTGCTGTGGCTGGCGTAGGTGAAGTCCTCGTGCACGCGCTGCATCAGCTCGCGCGCGGCGTCGATCAGCGGCCGGCCGGGCGCGAAGGACGGGCGCGCGTAGTCGGCGAACACCTCGCCGGGGTGGACGTAGGTCGAGGGGTAGATGAATTCGGCCGCCGGGTGCCATTCGGCGCCCACGTGGTAGACGAAGCTGTCGCGCACCGCGTCCCAGCTGATGGTGCTGCCGGCGGGCTCGGGGGGGTAGGTTTCGACCAGGCTGCTGGCGCGCACCAGCAGGCTGTCGTGCGAGCCGGCAATCTCGAAGAAGGTGCGCACGTTGCGGTAGACGTCGAGCGATTCGGTGATCGACGTCGGCTGCGGGCTGACCTGCAGGCGCGCGTCCAGCCGGTCCTGGCAGCGCGTGGGCGGCGGCGTCAGGTGCACCATGTGCATGGCGGTCAGCACCGCGGGCTCGTAGCGGTAGGCGGTGTCGTGCGTGATGCGCAGGCGCATGGCGTCAGGCCCCCACGCTGCGGGCCGCGTCGGCGGTGTGGGTGAAGTGGCGCAGCCCGATGTCGTTGGACAGGTGCGCGCCGACGTCGATGAAGTGCGCCAGCAGCGCCTGCAGGTGGATGAAGTCGCCAATGCGGTCGGATTCGCACAGCATCGGCAGGTCTTCGGGCAGGGGGTTGCGCAGGCGCAGCGACAGGTCTTCCAGCTGGTGCGGGTCGTTGGCGTGCAGGCGCGCCAGCAGCGTGCGCAGCCGCTGCACCACCCAGCCCAGCGAGCGCGGGTTCTGGTGGTTCAGCACCACGTGCTCGATCAGCGCGGCCATCGAGCGGCTGCGCTGGTAGCGGGCGTGGAAGGAGATGGTCGAATCGAACAGGTCCAGCACCACGCCGTGGCCCGCCGCGTCGTGCACGGCGTTGGTGTAGAAGCCCCGCGACAGCGCCACCGACAGCCAGGTCAGCCGCTCGATCTGCCGGCCGATGGTCATCAGGCGCCAGCCGTCGTCGCGCCACATGCGGTCCTGCTGCGCGCCGGTGATGGCGGCCAGCGCGCGCGACAGCTGCGTCAGCGAATGCAGGGCCTCGGCCTCGGCGTGCGCCGGGCCGCCGCGCAGCGCCGCGCCTTCACGCAGAAAGCGCTCCTCGGCTTCCTTGATGAAACCCCAGTGCTCGGGCGACAGGCGTTCGCGCAGCGCGCCGGCGGCCAGGCGCAGGCTGCGCAGCGCGTAGCCGACGCCGGGCACGTCGTCGGTGTCGGCCAGGCCGTGGATCAGCAGGTGCTCGAAGGCCGCGCGGTCGTCCAGCGGCGAAGGCGCGTCTTCGGGCACCAGGCCGGCGGTTTCGGCCAGCTGGCCCAGCCACATCAGCTGCGCCACGCTGGGTTCTTCCTCGCCGTGCAGGGCGTGCAGGGCGATGCGCGCCAGCCGGGCGCTGCTTTCGGCACGCTCGGTGTAGCGGCCCAGCCAGAACAGGTTCTCGGCCGAGCGGCTGGTGATCAGGCGCTCGCGCTGCACCAGCGCGGTGTCGGTGGGCGTGATGGGGGCCAGCGCGCTCAGGTCGAACTCGGGCGTTTCCATCGTCGGCGCATCGGCCAGCACCCAGGTGTCGGCGCTGCTGCCGCCCAGCGCCATCGTGGCCAGGCCGGCGCTTTCGCCCACCAGGCGCGTCATGCCGCCCGGCAGCACACGCCACGAGCCGGCGCCGTCGGACAGCGCGAACACGCGCAGGATGGCCGCGCGCGGCACGATGCCGGCCTGGTCGCCGGTGCGCCAGGTGGGCATCTGCGACGGCGACATGTAGGCCTGCACGGTGTGTTCCTCCGGCACGCGGCGGATGCTGTCGGCCCACGACGCCAGCACGTCGGGGCTCATCAACGGCCCCACGCCGGCCCGGAAGGTGCCGCGGCTGGTCGACCACGGGTAGGTCGGCTTGATGACGCACTGGTCCAGCCGCGGCATCACCGCACGCAGCGCGGCGGGTTCGCCGCACCACCAGGTGTGCAGGGCGGGCAGCTTCAGCTCTTCGCCCAGCAGGTGCCGCGCCAGCGCGGGCAAGAAGCCCAGCAGCGCGCTGGATTCGAGAAAGCCCGCGCCTGGTGCATTGGCCACCAGCACCGTGCCGGCGCGCACCGCCTGCAACAGGCCGGGCACGCCCAGGCGCGATTCGGGGCGCATCTCCAGCGGGTCGAGAAAGGCGTCGTCCACCCGCTTGATCAGCCCGTGCACCGGCCGCAGACCGTGCAGCGTCTTCAGGTACAGGCGCTGGTTGCGCACCGTCAGGTCGCCGCCTTCGACCAGCGTGGCGCCCAGGTAGCGCGCCAGGTACGAATGTTCGAAGTACGTCTCGTTGTACGGCCCGGGCGTGAGCAGCGCGATGTGCGAATCGGCGCCCGCCGGCACCATGGCTTTCAGGCCTTCGATGAAGCCGCGGTAGGTGTCGGCCAGGCGGCGCACGTTCATGGTTTCGAACGCGTCAGGAAACTGGGTGGACACGGCCGAGCGGTTTTCCAGCAGGTAGCCCAGGCCCGACGGCGCCTGCGTGCGCTGCGACACCACCCACCAGTGGCCGCGCGGGCCGCGCGCCAGGTCAAAGGCCACCACGTGCAGGAAGTTGCCGCCCACGGCGGGCACGCCGTGCATGGCGCGCAGGTAGTCGGGGTGGCCCTGCACCAGCGCGGCGGGCAGCAGGCCGTCTTTCAGCAGGCGGCGCTCGCCGTAGATGTCGGACATCACGGTTTCGAGCACCCGCACGCGTTGCAGCACGCCCGCTTCGATCAGCGCCCAGTCGCTGGGCGGAATCAGCAGCGGAAACAGGTCCAGCGGCCAGGGGCGCTGCAGATTGACCTCGTCCGCATAGACGTTGTAGGTGACACCGTTGTCGCGCAGCTGGCGCGCCAGTTGCGCGGCGCGGCGGCTCAGTTCTTGCGGATGGGCGGGGCCGCAGTGGCGGAAGAATTCGGCCCACGCCGGCGTCAGCGGGCCACTGGCAGCGGACTCGGGCGAACCGGCCGGCGCGTGGTCCAGCGCGGGCCGGGCGTGCATTTCGTCGAAGTGGTCGGCGTCGCTCGACGGAAACTCGAAGCGGTCAGCCGACAGGGGCGCGGCAGCGGGCAGATCCGGTGCGTTCATCCTCGGGCGGGGCAGTCACGTTGCGGTCATTGTCGCATTTGCACTCAATTGGTGCGTCGCAAGTCCAGCGTGCACGGAAACTCGCGCGAGCCGGGCGCATTCAGCGTGGCGGGCGGCACATCCATCGCCCCCGCCGTGTGACCGATGGGGAAGAAGCGCGCCAGCCGGCGGCTTTCGGCTTCGTAGGCGTTGATGGGGAAGGTGTCGTAATTGCGCCCGCCCGGATGCGCCACGTGGTACTGGCAGCCGCCCACCGAGCGGCCCGACCAGGTGTCGAACACGTCGAACACCAGCGGTCCGTGCGGCTTGATCGAGGGGTGCAGCGACGACCACGGGTTCCACGCCTTGAAGCGCACGCCGGCGACGTATTCGCCTTCGACGCCCAGCGCCTGCAGCGGCAGCGCGTGGCCGTTGCAGGTGATGGCGTAGCGGCTGGGGTTGAAGCCCGCGACGCGCATCTCCAGCCGTTCCAGCGATGAATCAACGTAGCGCGCGGTGCCGCCGCCGCTGCTTTCCTCGCCCATCACGTGCCAGGGTTCCAGCGCGTTGCGCAACTCCAGCCGCATGCCCAGCACGTTCACGTCGCCGACGATGGGGAAGCGGAACTCGAAATGCGGCGCAAACCACGCGCTGTCAAAGGCGTAGCCGACGCGCCGCATATCGGCCATCACGTCCTCGAAGTCCTGGTGGATATAGGCCGGCAGCATGAAGCGGTCGTGCAGCTGCGTGCCCCAGCGCGCCGCCGGCCCGGTGTAGGGCGTGCGCCAGAAACGCGCCACCAGCGCGCGCATCAGCAACTGCTGCGCAATCGACATGCGGGCGTGCGGCGGCATCTCGAAGGCGCGCATCTCCAGCAGGCCCAGTCGGCCGGTGGGGCCTTCGGGCGAATACAGCTTGTCGATGCAGAACTCACTGCGGTGCGTGTTGCCGGTGACGTCGATCAGGATGTTGCGCAAGGATCGATCGACCAGCCAGGGCGGCATCGCCTCACCGCGTTCCTGGCGGGCCTTGTGGATCTCTTGCAGCGCAATCTCCAGCTCGTACAGCTGGTCGTTGCGCGCCTCGTCCACGCGCGGCGCCTGGCTGGTGGGGCCGATGAACAGGCCGCTGAACAGGTAGGACAGCGACGGATGGTTGTGCCAGTACAGGATCAGGCTGGCCAGCAGCTCGGGCTGGCGCAAAAACGGGCTGTCGTCGGGCGTGGCGCCGCCCAGCACAAAGTGGTTGCCGCCGCCGGTGCCGGTGTGGCGGCCGTCGGTCATGAACTTCTCGGCCGACAGGCGGCTCTCAAACGCCTGGCTGTACAGGAACTCGGTGTTGTCCACCAGCTCGCGCCAGTTCGTCACCGGCTGGATGTTGGCCTCGATCACGCCGGGGTCGGGCGTGATCTGCAGCATCTTCAGCCGCTTGTCGCGTGGTGGGGGGTAGCCTTCCATCACCACCGGCAAGTTCAGCTCGGCGGCGGTCTGCTCGATGGCGGCGACCAGCGCCAGGTAGTCCTCGACATGGTCCAGCGGCGGCATGAAGACGTACAGCAGGCTCGACTTGCCCGCCTTCAGCGCGTATTTGGCGACGGCGGCCTGGTGTGCGCTGCGCGCGGCGCGGCGGGCTTCGGCGGCCTCGTCGTCGCCCTCGATCTCGGGCAGGTCGGTGTCGGGTGTGTGCGAACGCACCGGGTCGCGCACCTCCACCACCAGTGCGGTGCGCGGCACCCAGGCGGCCGATTCGCCGCGTTCGGGCGCGCGGTCGTTGGGGTCGATTGCTTCTTTTTCAGGAGCACCCTCCGCGCTTGCATCCAGCGCATCGGACTCATCGGGCGCATAAGGGTCCTTGGGGAAGGACTTTGGCAGGTCGTCGTCGCTGACCCACGGCAGGCTGCTCAGGGGCAGCCTGAAACCCATGGGCGAATCGCCGGGCACCAGGTACAGCCGGTCGTCACGGAACCACCAGCGGCCGGTGAGCCAGCGCGGGCGCTGATCGGGCGGGACTTCGCGCAGGAAGTCGGGCGACTCTGCCAGTTGCGAGGCCGCGCGCAGCGGCAGCAGGTAGCCGATCACCTTGTCCAGCCCCTGCGTGAAGACGCGGCGCAGGCGCGCACGCTCCATCTCGTCGCCCAGCTGGCTGTTGAAAGGGTCGACGTTGATCGGCAGGCGCCGCTCGGCCTGGATGAAGTGCCACGGGTCTTCGTAACCGGGGCGGATGGTCTGCGTGCCCACGCCCAACCGCCGTGCCAGCGCGTGGATGAAGCGCTCGGCGTCCTCGGGCCGGGCGCGCTGTGGCTGGCGCTCGTCGGCCAGCAGCGCGGGGTTGTGCCACAGCGGCTGGCCGTCGGGCCGCCAGTACAGGCTGAGCGCCCAGCGCGGCAGCTGCTCGCCGGGGTACCACTTGCCCTGGCCCAGGTGCAAAAAGCCATTGGGGCCATATTTGGCCTTCAGCCGGTGCAGCAAATCGAGCGCGAACACGCGCTTGGTGGGGCCGAGCGCGGCGGTGTTCCACTCCGGCCCGTCGCGGTCGTCGATGCCGACGAAGGTGGGCTCGCCGCCCATGGTCAGGCGCACGTCGTCGGCCTGCAGTTGCACATCGACTTCGTCGCCGAGCTTCAGGATCGCGTCCCACTGCGCGTCGCTGTAGGGCAGGGTGACGCGCGGCGATTCGTGGATGCGCGTGACGGCCATGTCGTGGCGGAATTCGACCTTGGCCTCGTCCACCAGCCCCTCGATGGGCGCGGCACCGCTGGGCTGCGGCGTGCAGGCCAGCGGGATGTGGCCTTCGCCGGCCAGCAAGCCCGATGTGGGGTCCAGCCCGATCCAGCCGGCGCCGGGCAAATAGACCTCGCACCAGGCGTGCAGGTCGGTGAAGTCCACCTCGGTGCCGCTCGGCCCGTCGAGCGACTTCTGGTCGGCCTTCAGCTGGATCAGGTAGCCCGACACGAAGCGCGCCGCCAGCCCGCAATGGCGCAGCAGCTGCACCAGCAGCCAGCCCGAATCGCGGCACGAGCCGCTGGCTTTTTGCAACGTCTGCTCGGGCGTCTGCACGCCGGGTTCCATGCGGATCAGGTAGCCGATGTCGTGCTGCAGGCGCTGGTTCAGGCCGACCAGAAAGTCGATGGTGCGCTGCGGGCGGCGGTCGATGCCGGCCAGGTATTTTTCAAACAAATCGCCGTTCTGCCCGCGCGCCAGGTACGGCGCCAGCTCTTCTTTCAATAGCGGGTCGTAGCTGAAAGGGAAGTTCTCCGCCTCCGGTTCCAGAAAAAAGTCGAACGGGTTGTAGACCGCCATCTCGGCCACCAGGTCGACCGTGACCTTGAACTCGGTGGTCTTGTCGGGAAGAGCAGGCGCGCCTGCCAGTTGGCGAACGGGTCTTGCTGCCAGTTGAGGAAGTGGCTGGCCGGCTCGACTGCCAGCGAATACGAAATGATCTTGCTGCGGCAATGCGGCGCTGGGCGCAGGCGCACCACCTGCGGCCCCAGTTGCACGGGCCGGTCGTAGCGGTAGTGGGTGACGTGGTGCAGCGCGGCATGGATGGGCATGGGGTTTCCTGATCGGGTGATCCGATACGCTACGCATGCTAGCAAGCTGTGGGCCATGCCCTGTGACGAAAACCGGCCTTGACCGAGTAGGCTGATGTCCCGTCATCGCCTGTGCGCTTGCCAGGACTGCAAATCATGCTTCTGAAACCATAGCAATTTGATCGCGTGAGTGGACATGACCGCCGCCCCCGTGCCGCCCGCTGACCTTGCCGCGCGCCGGGTGGGGCTGATGCTGCCGGCGGCGCTGGCGGGCGTGGTGGCGGGCACGGCGGCGCAGCTGCAGCAGGTCGCGCTGTGGCAGCCGGGGGCTTACGCCGCACTGCTGGCGGCGGCGCTGGTGGGACTGGTGCTGGCCTGGCGCGCCAGCGCTGGGCCCCGCGCCCGCGTGCCGATGGCGCTGTGCGCGCTGGCCGCGGCGCTGGCGGCCTTCGCAGGCGTGGGGCTGCGCGCGGGTGCGTTGCAGGCGCAGGCGCTCGCCCCCGCCATCGAGGGGCGCGACGTGGTGCTCACCGGCCTTGTCAGCCGCATGCCGCAACGCGGCGACATGGGCTGGCGCTTTCGCTTTGACGTCGAAGCGGCGCAGATCGACGGCCAACCCGTGGCGGTGCCGCCGCGCGTGCAGCTGGCGTGGTACGGCTCGGCCAGCACCGCGGACGAGACCGACGCCGCGCGCCCGCTGGCGGCCGATTTGCGCGCGGGCGACCGCTGGCAGTTCACCGCACGCCTGAAGGCACCGCACGGCAACTTGAATCCGCACGGCTTTGACTACGAACTGTGGCTGTGGGAGCAGGGCGTGCGCGCCACCGGCTACGTGCGCGCCGGCCCGCGCGATGCGCCGCCACGGCGGCTGGCAGAAGGCGCGGCCTTCCCGATCGAGCGCGCGCGCCAGTCGGTGCGCGACCGCATCCTGGCCGGCGGCGCGGGGCAGGGTGATGAAGGGCGGCGCTTTGCCGGCATCGTCGCCGCGCTGGTGACGGGCGACCAGGCGGTCATCGAGCGGGCCGACTGGGACATCTTTCGCGCCACCGGCGTGGCGCACCTGATGAGCATCTCGGGCCTGCACATCACCATGTTTGCCTGGCTGGCCGCGGCGCTGGTTGGCGGGCTGTGGCGGCGTTCGGCCCGTTGGGGGCTGCCGGCGCGGCTGGACCCTTGCCTGCTGCTGCCGGCGCCGCACGCGGCGCTGATCGGCGGCGTGCTGCTGGCGGGCGCATATGCGCTGTTCAGCGGCTGGGGCGTGCCGGCGCAGCGCACGGTGCTGATGCTGGCCACGGTGTCGCTGCTGAAACTGGCCGGCGTGCGCTGGCCCTGGTGGCTGACCTGGCTGCTGGCCTGCGCGGTGGTGCTGCTGGCCGACCCATGGGCGCTGCTGCAGGCCGGGTTCTGGCTGAGCTTTGTCGCCGTCGGCGTGCTGTTTGCTACCGATTCAGGAGCGGCATCCGCCCTGCAGACAGGCGCACGCGGGCATTTTGGGCGTCTTTTGCGCGAGCAATGGGTGGTCACGCTGGCGCTGACGCCGCTGTCGCTGATCCTGTTCGGGCAGGCCTCGGTGGTGGGCCTGCTGGCCAACCTGCTGGCGATTCCGTGGGTGACGCTGGTGGTCACGCCGCTGGCCATGCTGGGCATGGCGTGGGCGCCGCTGTGGCAGGCGGCGGCCTGGGCCTTGCAGCCGCTGGCCGCGCTGCTGCAGTGGCTGGCCAGCTGGCCCGGTGCCAGTGTGTCGCTGGCCAGCGCGCCACTGCCGCTGGGCGTGGCGGCGGTGGGTGGGGCGCTGCTGCTGGCCCTGCGCTGGCCGTGGGCGCTGCGCGTGGCGGGGCTGCCGCTGGTGCTGCCCCTGCTGCTGTGGCAGCCGGCGCGGCCCGTGCCCGGCCAGTTCGAGCTGCTGGCGGCCGACGTGGGGCAGGGCAACGCGGTGCTGGTGCGCACCGCCACCCACACGCTGGTGTACGACGCCGGGCCGCGCTATTCACTGGAAAGCGACGCCGGCCACCGCGTGCTGGTGCCGCTGCTGCGCGCGCTGGGCGAGCGCGTCGACACGCTGGTGCTGAGCCACCGCGACAGCGACCACACCGGCGGCGCCGGGGCCGTGCTGGCCATGCAGCGCAGCGCGGCGCTGCTGTCGTCCATCGAGGAAGGGCACGAATTGCAAGGCGCGCGCACCGCCATGCGCTGCCAGGCCGGGCAGGCGTGGGACTGGGACGGCGTGCGCTTCGAATTGCTGCACCCGGCCGCGGCGGACTATGGCGCACCGAGAAAATCGAACGCCATGAGCTGCGTGCTGCGCGTGCAGGGCGGCGGCCGCGCGGCGCTGCTGGTGGGCGACATCGAGGCCGAGCAGGAACGCGCGCTGGTGGCTGTGCACGGCAACGCTCTGCGCGCCAACGTGCTGCTGGTGCCGCACCACGGCAGCCGCACCTCGTCCACGCCGGACTTCGTCGCCGCCGTGCGCCCCGACTGGGCGCTGATCCAGTCTGGCTATCGCAACCGCTTTGGCCACCCGGTGCCCGAGGTGCTGGCGCGCTACACCGCGCGCGGCGTGCGGGTGGCCGATTCGCCCCGTTGTGGTGCGATGCGCTGGAACAGTGCACAACCCGATGCACTGCGGTGCGAGCGCGCGCACGCGGCGCGCTACTGGCACCACCGGCTGCCCTGAAGGCTGGTGCGCCGCCGGACATGGCTTGCATCTTGCTATGCTAGTCACGAAACGGCACACATGCCGACCGACCGCCAGGAACACAGAGGAGCCCCGAAGGCCATGCACCCGTTCGACGAGATGTACGAAAGCCTGGCCTCGACCCAGGCCGACCCGCAGGCCTACCACGGCAGCGCGATCCGCGGCCATTACCGCAGCTACGCCGGCTGGCTGGCGGGCCAGAGCGCCGACGTCATGCGCGCGCGCCGGGAGGAGGCCGAGGTCATCTTTCGCCGCGTCGGCATCACCTTTGCCGTGTACGGCGCCAAGGACGAGGACGGCGCCGGCACCGAGCGGCTGATTCCCTTCGACCTGATCCCGCGCATCATCCCCGCCCCCGAGTGGGACATGCTGCAGCGCGGCCTGGTGCAGCGCGTGACGGCGCTCAACCGCTTCATCCACGACGTCTACCACGGGCAGGAAATCCTGAAGGCCGGCATCGTGCCGCGCGAGCAGGTGATGAACAACGCGCAATACCGCCCCATCATGCAGGGCGTGGCGGTGCCCAACCAAATCTATTCGCACATCTCGGGCGTGGACATCGTGCGCGCCGGCAACGCCGACGGCCAGGGCGAGTATTACGTGCTGGAGGACAACCTGCGCGTGCCCAGCGGCGTCAGCTACATGCTGGAAGACCGCAAGATGATGATGCGGCTGTTTCCGCACCTGTTCAGCCAGCACCGCGTGGCGCCCGTCGCGCATTACCCCGACCTGCTGCTCGAAACCCTGCGCGCCAGCAGCCCCAGCACGTCGGCCGACCCCACCGTGGTGGTGCTGACGCCCGGCATGTACAACAGCGCCTACTTTGAGCACGCCTTCCTGGCGCAGCAGATGGGCGTCGAGCTGGTAGAGGGGCAGGACCTGTTTGTCAAGGACGGCTTCGTCTACATGCGCACCACGCGCGGCCCGCAGCGGGTGGACGTGATCTACCGCCGCGTGGACGACGACTTCCTCGACCCGCAGGTGTTCCGCGCCGACTCATCGCTGGGCTGCGCCGGGCTGATGGCGGCGTATCGCGCGGGCAATGTGACCATCTGCAATGGTGTCGGCACCGGCGTGGCCGACGACAAGTCGATCTACCCCTACGTGCCCAAGATGATCGAGTTCTACCTGGGTGAGAAGCCGATCCTGAACAACGTGCCCACCTACATGTGCCGCGACGCGGACGACCTGAAATACGTCATGGCCAACATGAAGGACCTGGTGGTGAAGGAAGTGCACGGCGCCGGCGGCTACGGCATGCTGGTCGGCCCCGCGTCCACCGCCGCCGAGATCGAGGAATTCGGCCGCGCCGTGCTGGCCCGGCCCGACGGCTACATCGCCCAGCCCACGCTCAGCCTGTCCAGCTGCCCCACCTACGTCGACGCCGGCATCGCCCCGCGCCACATCGACCTGCGCCCGTTCGTGCTGAGCGGCACCGAGGTGCAGATGGTCCCCGGCGGCCTGACGCGCGTCGCGCTCAAGCAGGGCTCGCTGGTGGTCAACTCGTCGCAGGGTGGGGGCACCAAGGACACGTGGGTGCTGGAGGAAGGCTCGGCCCTTGGCACGCAACGCCAGGTGCAGCGCTCGGCGTCCGGCTTTCAGAGTCAAAGCCAGTCGTTCTGAACAGCACGCCACGCTCAACGTTCAACGCCCAATGCGGAACTTCACCCATGCTTTCACGCACCGCCAATCACCTGTTCTGGATGTCCCGCTACACGGAGCGTGCCGTTCTGTCCGCGGTAGCGGACAGGGTGCGCAGCACCACAACACCGCCGCGCGCGTCAGCGCGCCGGGGTTCGAGGCTTAACTGGAACTGACCCATGCTCTCCCGCACCGCCGATCACCTGTTCTGGATGTCCCGCTACACCGAGCGGGCCGTTCTGTCCGCGGTAGCGGACAGGGTGCGCAGCACCACAACACCGCCGCGCGCGTCAGCGCGCCGGGGTTCGAGGCTTAACTGGAACTGACCCATGCTCTCCCGCACCGCCGATCACCTGTTCTGGATGTCCCGCTACACGGAGCGGGCCGAGAACACCGCCCGCATGCTCAACGTGCATTACGAAACCTCGCTGCTGCCGCAATCGGCGGCGGTGTCGCAATATGGCTGGCTGGGCGTGCTGTCGCTGTCCGAACTGCTGCCCGCCTACAGCGCGCGCCATGGCGACGTCACGCCGCAGGGCGTGATGCACTTCATGGTGCTGGACGAGGACAACCCTGCCTCCATCATTGCCTGCCTGAAGGCAGCGCGCGAAAACGCCCGCGCCGTGCGCGGCACGCTCACCACCGAAGTGTGGGAAACGCTGAACCAGACCTGGCTGGAAATCGGCCGCATGCGCCATGAAGGCGCCTTCGACCGCGACCCCGGCGCGTTCTTCGAATGGGTGAAATTTCGCTCCCACCTGTCGCGCGGCGTCACGCTGGGCACCATGCTGCAGGACGAGGCGTTTCACTTCCTGCGCCTGGGCACCTTCCTGGAGCGGGCCGACAACACCGCGCGCATCCTCGACGTGAAGTTTCACGCCGTCGAAAGCGAATTCTTCGGCGCTGCCAGCGAGAAGGATCTGGAATACGACTTCTACCACTGGGCCGCGATCCTGCGCAGCCTGAGCGGCTTCGAGATCTACCGCAAGGTCTACCGCGACGTCATCGAGCCCGAGCGCGTGGCCGAACTGCTGATGCTGCGCGAAGCCATGCCGCGGTCATTGCACCACTGCATGAGCGAAGTGCTCAACAACCTGCTGCTGGTCGGTGCCGAACCCCAAGGCCCCACCATGCGCCACGCCGGCCGCCTGCGCGCCGAACTGCGCTACGGCCACATCGACGACATCCTGGCCACCGGGCTGCATGCGTTCCTGACGCAGTTTCTGGATCGGGTGAACCAGTTGGGGGCGCATGTCAGCCGGGATTTTCTGGTGCCGACCGCCGGGTGATTTTGCGGGCGCGATCGCGGGCATGAATGCCCGTCCTACGAAAGTCAGCGCCCCACCACCGCCGCCACTTCCTGCCCCAGGTCGATCACCGCCATCGCGTAATAACTGCTCCAGTTGTAGCGCGTGATGACGTAGAAGTTCTCGGTGCCGGCGACGTATTGCGGCTCGTTGCCGGGCAGGGCGGGGTCGCCGTTCTGCAGTTCGATCAGGGCCAGCTTGCCGGGGTGGGCGGTGCCGCCGTTGAGGGGCAGGGCGCCTTTGGCGGCAAAACTGTCGGCGCTGAAGCTGGGCAGGATGTCGGGCGCCAGCAGGGCGTCCATCTGGGCTTCGGGGGTCAGGCGCACGGGGTAGTGCGTGGGTAGGCCGGGCTGCCAGCCGTAGCCTTTGAAGTAGTTGGCGACCGAGCCGATGACGTCGGTTTCGCTGTTCCACAGGTCGACGCGGCCGTCGCCGTCGAAGTCGATGGCGTATTTGACCCAGCTGGACGGCATGAACTGTGGCATGCCCATGGCGCCGGCGTAGCTGCCCAGCGGGGTGAGCGGGTCTACCCCGGTGCGCTGGCACAGGCTGAGGAACTGCTCCAGCTCGTCCTGGAAAAACGCCTGCCGCGCCTGCGCGCGCGGGTGCTGCGGGGGAAAGTCGAAGGTCAGCGTGGCCAGCGCGTCGATGACGCGGAAGCTGCCCATGTTCTGGCCGTAGATGGTTTCGACACCGATGATGCCGACGACGATTTCGGGCGGTACGCCGAATTCGGCTTCGGCGCGCGCCAGTGCGGCGCGGTTGCGGCGCCAGAACTGCACGCCGGCGCGGATGCGCACCGGGTCGATGAAGCGGCTGCGGTACACGCGCCAGTTCTTGGCGGTACCGCGCGCGGGCGGCAGCATCAGGCGCGGCACGTTCGGCAGGTACAGGGCCTGGCCGATGGCGGCGCGCGTCCATTCCGCTGACAGGCCACGGCGCGCGGCCATGTCGTCGGCAAAGCGCATGGCGTCGGGGCGGTCGGCGTAGCGCTGTTCGGGTGGGTTGGCGGCGCGGCGCCGGTTTTGTGAACGATTTTGCGCGTTGGCGCCCGTGGATAGAGCGCCAGCAGCTATGCAAAGTGTAGCAATCAGGCGGCGGCGGTCTAGCGGTCGGTCGGGTGTGGTGGTCATGGGCGGCGGCGGGGCCAGGGAAGGCGTTGAAAGTCGCGCTGCAGTGTAGCGAGGCTGCGGCCCGCGTGGCTGCCAGCGGGGGCGTAGCGCAGGCGTTCAAAGGCCAGCAGCCAGTCGGTGAGCGGCTGGCGCAGCTCGGGTGGCAGCGCGCTGGCGGCCACCTGTTGCAGCAGCGTGCGGGGTGGTGCCTGGGGCGGGGCGTCGATGCCGGCGTCCAGCAGCCGCCGGCGCACGCGGGCCAGCTGGCGCAGCCAGGGGTCGTGCTGGCCGCGGTCCCAGCGGGCCCACGCGGCGCCGGCCAGGGCCACCGCCGTCAGCACGTAGGCGATCAGTTTGCCCAGGTCTTGCCAGCTGGGGTTGTCAAAGCCCAGGCTGCGCAGCAGGTCGAGCTGGCGGCCTTGCGTGTAGTTCAGCACCCACTGGTTCCAGCGGTTGTTGACGGCGTCCCACACGCTGCGCAGCTGCACCAGCAGCGTGGGGCTGAGCGTGCCGATGGCGCCAGCCACCACGCCGTCGGGCGCGCGCAGGCGCTGAAACTGCCCGATGCGCCCCGGCGAGACGGCGCCGGTCGGGTCCACGCGCACCCAGCCCTGGGTGGGGTACCAGACTTCGGTCCAGGCGTGGGCGTCGGCGTTGCGCACCACCCAGTAGCCGTCGATGCCGTTCAATTCGCCCCCCCTGAAAGCCGGTGACGACGCGCGCCGGCACCCCCCGCGGCGCGCAGCAGCACGACGAAGGCCGAGCTGATGTGTTCGCAGAAGCCGGCCTTGGTGTCGAACCAGAACTCGTCCGCCGTGTGCTGGCCGGCGGTGCCGGGCTCCAGCGTGTATTCGTAGCCGCCGGTGCGCAGGCGCTGCAGCGCGGCCTGCACCAGCGCCTGCGGATCGTTGCCCACCGACTGGCGCAGCTGTTCGGCCAGCGCCACGGTGCGCGGGTTGTAGGTCGGCGGCAGCCTCAGGTCGGCCGAAAAATCGCGGCGCGGTCGCTGGTCCCAGCCCAGCAGGCCGTAGCGGAAGCGCAGGTGGCTTTCGGCGCGGTAACGCAGCAGTTCGGTGACCGGGCGATAGGTGAGCCACTGCATGTCTGCCGTCATGCGGGCGCGCTGGTCGCCCGGCAGCTGGGGCGGCTTGCCGGCCACGTCCAGCGGCAGCAGCCAGGGGCGGTTGCTGGGCTCCAGCGTGACTTCGTAGCGGACGGGCTCGCCCAGCAATTGCAGGTCGGCGGGGCCGGGCGTCAGCGCGGTTTCGAAGCCGTCGCCGTCGCTGCCGCCGCGCGGCGTCCAGGTGCGGCCGTCGAAATGGCTCAGCACCGGGCCGCGAAAGTACAGGCTGCCGGCCGGCGGCGGCGCGCCGTCGAACTTGACGCGCATGGCGATGCCGTCGTCCAGCGCCAGGCGGGCGATGTGGCCCACCGTCATGGTGGACGACAGCCCGCTGCGCCCCGCCAGCGCGTCGCTCGGAATGCCCCAAAGCGGCGAGAAGCGCGGAAACAGCACGAACAGCGCCAGCATCACCGGTGCGCCGGCCAACGCCATCTTTCCGGCCATCCACGCCGATTCGCGCAGGCGCGGCTGGCCGACCGGCCGGTGCGCGTTGACCAGCGCCGTCAGCAGGCCCAGCAGCCCCACCAGCATGGCCGCCGCCACCGCCAGCGACTGCGAATAGAAGAAGTTGGTCAGCAGCGTGAAGAAGCCGAGGAAGAACACCACCAGCGCGTCGCGCCGCGCGCGCAGCTCCAGCGTCTTCAGCGCCAGCAGCATCACCACCAGCGTGACGCCCGCATCGCGCCCCAGCAGCGTGCGGTGCGTGGCCCAGGTGCCCGCCAGCGCCACGGCCAGCAGCGCCACCAGCCACCAGCGCCCCGGCAGCGGCCGCGCGGCCATGGCCAGCCAGCCGCGCCACACCAGCACGCCGGCCGCCAGCGCGCTGGCCCAGACGGGCAGGTGCGTCACCTGCGGCAGCATCACCCAGCCGATGACGGCCAGCAGGAACAGCGTGTCGCGCGCATCGCGCGGCAGGTGGGCAAGAGTGGCCCATTTCATGGTGCTGGCGCCATCCATGGCATGGCGCGCGCGCGCCCAGACGCGCCAAATCCGGCGGCCGCGGAGCAGGCCACGCGGGGGCGCCGTGGCCGGGCTTGTACCGGCCACTGGCGTCGTCCCCCTGGGGGGAAGGCGCGAAGCGACTCAGGGGGGAATGTCATGCTTTTGCCAGGGATTCCAGGCAGCGCAGGCGGTGCGCCGCGCCGCTGCCCGGCTTGATCTGGACCCCCGGCAGGCGCAGGCCGTAGTCCAGTCCCTGCGCGTCGGCCGCCAGCACCCAGGCCGTCAGGCGCGACAGGCGCGCCTCGGTGTCCACGCTGCCGGCGCGGGCGAAGTCCAGCCACAACTCTTGCCGCTGCATGTGCAGGGTGTCGCGGCTGACAAGCTCGCCCGACTTGGCGAACTTCTTCCACACCACCAGCTTCATCGGGTCGCCGCGCTGGTAGCCGCGCACGCCGTCGAATTCGCCGCTGGCACGCACACCGGCCGCCACACCGGTGCCCGAGCGCGGCTCGCCCGGCGGCAGCGCGGGCGGCTGCGCTTCGGGCGTGGGGTAGACCAGTACCCGCGCGGCGGGGCGCCACACCGTCCAGACGCGAAAGGTGCCGAGCGGAAAGCGCGTTTCGGCGGTCAGCGTGGGCACGCGGTGCAGGCCGCGCCGTGCAGGCTTGAAGCTGACCTGTACCGTGCTGTCGCCCTGCGCGGGCACGTCGGCGAAGGACCAGTGGTCGGTATCGAGCAAGGCCACGCCGATGGCATGGCGCGCCTCGCGGCGGGCGTTGACCAGCTTCACGTCCAGCGTGGCGAGGTTGCCCGCGAACAGCGGCTGCGGCGGTAGCAGGTGCAGCGTCAGCCCGCGCAGCGTGTGGTGGCACACCACCATGCCGGCGGCGGCGCAGCCCGCCAGCAGAAAGGTGAGCAGATAGCCCAGGTTGAGCTGGTAGTTGATCGAGGCGATGAGCAGCACACCCAGCGTGGCCGCCAGCATCCACCCCGCGCGCGTCGGCACGATGTAGACGTTGCGCTGCGTCAGCGTCAGGCTGTCGGACAGCGGCAGCCGGTCATGCCACCAGCGGCGCAGGCGCGCGCCGGCGCGGGCACGCAGCGCCCACCAGGGTGGGGCGGGCATTGTCGAAGCGGTGGGTGACGCCATGCCTGCGGGACGGGTGAGCGCAATGAAAATTTTAAATAAAAAAGGCCGCTAGCGCTTGTCTGGCGTGCACGAGCAGCTATCAAAAATGTAGTTTCTGAATCGGCACCGTCATGGCAGCGGCACCGCATCAATCATCGCCCGCACCTGCTCGACCGCACCGCGCCCCGCATCGCTGACCGGCATCATGCGGTGCGCCACGCACTGCGGCAGGATGGCTTGTACGTCGTCGGGCGCGACGTAATCGCGTCCGCTGGCCAGCGCCTGCGCGCGCGCCGCCCGCATCAGTGCAATGCCGGCGCGCGGCGACAGGCCCTGCAAAAACCAGCGGCCGCTGCGCGTGGCGGCGATCAGGTCCTGCACATAGTCCATCAAGGGCTCGGCCACGTGCACGCGGCCCACGGCCTGCTGCAGTGCAGCCAGGTCGTCGGCGCTCAGCACGGCGCGCAATTGCTCCACCTGTTCGCGCCGGCCGTTGCCTGACAGCAATTCGCGCTCGGCGGCGCGCTCGGGGTAGCCCAGGCTGATTCGCATCAGAAAGCGGTCCAGCTGCGATTCGGGCAGGGCGTAGGTGCCCAGCTGGTCGTACGGGTTCTGCGTGGCGATGACGAAAAACGGCCAGGGCAGGGGGCGCGTCTCGCCTTCGACGCTGACCTGTTTTTCTTCCATGGCTTCGAGCAGCGCGCTTTGCGTCTTGGGGCTGGCGCGGTTGATCTCGTCGGCCAGCAGCACCTGCGCGAAGACGGGACCAGGGTGGAATACGAACGATTCGCGTCCGCGGTCGTACACCGACACGCCGGACAGGTCGCTCGGCATCAGGTCGGCGGTGAACTGCACGCGCGAAAACTGCAGCCCGAAGGTGCGCGCCAGCGCGTGCGCCAGCGTGGTCTTGCCGACGCCGGGCACGTCCTCGATCAGCAGGTGGCCGCCGGCCAGCAGGCACACCACGCCGTCGCGTACCTGGGCGGGTTTGCCCGCCATCACCGTGTTAAGCTGACTCAATACAGCGTGTATTTTGTGTGTCACGTCCATGCAAGGAAGGTAACGGATATTTGACGCTGTATCGCGAAAAGAAGGAGACTGGCATGGGTAGAACCGGGTTTTTTACACACCCCGATTGCCGCAAGCACGACATGGGTGCTGGCCACCCCGAATGCCCCGAACGGCTGGACGCCATCGAGGACCGGTTGCTGATCACCGGCGTGGGCGATGCGCTCGACCGCCGCGAGGCGACGCCCGCCGCCATGGGCGAATTGCTGCTGGCGCACGGCCGTCGCCACGTGGCCGCGCTGCGCGGGCTCAACGACATCCTGGTCGAAGAAATGCTGGCGGGCGGGCCTGACCATTACGCGCTCGACCCCGACACGTCGATGAACAGCCACACCTACCGCGCCGCGCTGCTGTCGGCCGGCGCCGCCATCGACGCGGTCGACGCAGTGATGACCGGCGAACTCGAAAACGCCTTCTGCGCCACGCGCCCGCCCGGCCACCATGCCACGCGCAACCAGGCCATGGGCTTCTGCTTTTTCAGCAACGTGGCGGTGGCGGCCAAGTACGCCTGCGAGCGCCACGGCGTCAAGCGCACCGCCATCATCGACTTCGACGTGCACCACGGCAACGGCACCGAGGACATCGTGGCGGGCGACGAGCGCATCCTGATGTGCAGCTTCTACCAGCACCCGTTCTACCCCGAAGGCACGGCCAAGGACGCGCCCAACCTCGTCAACCTGCCGGTGCCGGCCTACACCAAGGGCATGGACATCCGCGAGCTGGTCGAGATGATGTGGATCCCGCGGCTGGAGGCGCACCAGCCCGAGCTGATCTTCATCAGCGCCGGCTTCGACGCGCACCGCGAGGACGACATGGGCCAGCTGGGCCTGACCGAGCAGGACTACGCCTGGATGACCGACCGCATCAAGTCCGTCGCGCAGCGCTTTTCGCAGGGCCGCATCGTCAGCTGCCTGGAAGGCGGCTACAACCTGTCGGCGCTGGCGCGCAGCGTGGAGGCCCACGTCCGCGTGCTGGCGGATGTTTGATCCCCCCTGAGTCGGCCTGCGGCCGCCATCCCCCCAGGGGGACGACGCTGGCGCTCGGGGGACCCCGAGCGCGGCGTCCGCGCTTGGCCTGCTCCGCGGCCATCTGAATACGCGGCGGCTTGCTGTGCAGCCGCTCGGACGTGACTAAGATATGGCACTTGCGCTTGTCGAATAAGCGTAGAGTGCTATTTTTATTATAGTAAAAAGGAGACGCCCGATGACCGCGACTGCCCAAGCGGAGCCTTTGGCCGACGCGCCGGTGCTGCACCGGCGTGACGAGCGCGGCGTGCACTGGATCACGCTCAACCAGCCCAGGGCGTTCAACGTGCTGAGCGAAGAGGTGCTGGCCGATCTGCAGCGCCAGCTCGACGCCATCGCGGCCGACGCCGGGGCGCGGGTGCTGGTGATTGGCGCCGAGGGCAAGGCCTTCTGCGCGGGGCACGACCTCAAGCAGATGAAGGCCAGCCCACGCCTCGACTATTACCAGGCGCTGTTTGCGCAGTGCAGCCAGGTCATGCTGTCGATCCTGAAACTGCCGGTGCCCGTTATTGCGCGGGTGCAAGGGCTGGCCACGGCGGCGGGCTGCCAGCTGGTGGCGCAATGCGACATGGCGGTGGCGGTGGATTCGGCGCGCTTTGGCGTCAACGGCATCGACGTGGGCTTGTTCTGCTCGACACCCAGTGTGCCGCTGGTGCGCAACATGCAGCCCAAGCAAGCCATGGAAATGCTGGTGACGGGCGGTTTCATTTCGGCCGACGAGGCGCGGGCGCGCGGGCTGGTCAACCGCGTGGTGCCGGCCGATGGGCTGGATGCGGCGGTCGACGAATGGGTGCGCGCCATATTGGCCAAGCCGCGCGAAGCCATCGCGGCCGGCAAGGAGCTGTTCTATCGGCAGCGCGAACTGGGCATCGAAGCCGCCTATCAGCTGGCCGGCCAGGCCATGGCGTGCAACATGATGTGGGACGTGGCGCAGGAGGGCGTGCAGGCCTTCATCGACAAACGCCCACCGTCCTGGCGCAGCAGCGGCCAATGAACTGCACAGTGTGCGCCGCAGGCCCCCTCTCACCCTATAATTAAAAAGCACGGTCGTTCGATTTGAGCCGCGCCCCCTGCCACACGGATGGGCCGGCACGCCGATGCGCTGAACTAGAATGGTTTTCGAGCCGGGCCTGACCGGCGCGACGCCAGAACATCAACCCAGGAGATTCCCAGAAATGAAAGCACTCGTCGCCGTCAAGCGCGTGGTGGACTACAACGTGAAAGTGCGCGTGAAGTCCGACCAGACCGGCGTGGACATCGCCAACGTCAAGATGAGCATGAATCCGTTCGACGAAATCGCCGTCGAGGAAGCTGTCCGCCTGAAGGAAAAGGGTGTTGTCTCCGAAATCATCGCCGTTTCCTGCGGCGATGCCAAGTCGCAGGAAACGCTGCGCACCGCCATGGCCATCGGCGCCGACCGCGGCATCCTGGTCGAAACCGCCGAAGAGCTGCAGCCGCTGGCCGTCGCCAAGCTGCTGAAGGCGCTGGTCGACAAGGAGCAGCCGCAGCTGGTCATCCTGGGCAAGCAGGCGATTGACGACGACGCCAACCAGACCGGCCAGATGCTGGCCGCGCTGGCCGACCTGCCGCAGGCCACCTTCGCCAGCAAGGTCGAAGTGGCCGACGGCAAGGCCCAGGTCACGCGCGAAGTCGACGGCGGCCTGGAAACCATCGCCGTCACGCTGCCGGCGGTGGTCACCACCGACCTGCGCCTGAACGAGCCGCGCTACGTCACGCTGCCCAACATCATGAAGGCCAAGAAGAAGCAGCTCGACGTGGTCAAGCCCGAGGACCTGGGCGTCGACGTCAAGCCGCGCCTGAAGACGCTGAAAGTGATGGAGCCGCCCAAGCGCGGCGCTGGCATCAAGGTGCCTGACGTGGCGACCTTGGTCGACAAGCTGAAGAACGAAGCGAAAGTTATCTAACCCCCTGAGTCGGCCTGCCGGCCACCTTCCCCCAAGGGGACGCACCCAGCGGCCTGGCAAAGCCAGTTCCGCGGGTGCCCTGGAAAGGACCGGCGCCCCCTTGACCCCCTAGGATTCAAACCATGACCGCACTCGTCATTGCCGAACACGACAACGCCAGCATCAAGCCCGCCACCCTCAACACCGTCACCGCCGCCGCTGCCTGCGGCGGTGATGTCCACGTGCTCGTGGCCGGCCACAACGCCGGCGCCGCCGCGCAGGCCGCCAGCCAGATCGCTGGCGTCAGCAAGGTGATCCACGCCGACGGCGAAGCCTTCGCCCACGGCCTGGCCGAAAACGTGGCCGCGCAGGTGCTGGCCCTGGCCGGCAGCTACAGCCACATCCTGTTCCCGGCCACCGCCAGCGGCAAGAACGTCGCTCCGCGCGTCGCCGCCAAGCTCGACGTCGCGCAGATCAGCGACATCACCAAGGTCGACAGCGCCGATACCTTCGAGCGCCCCATCTACGCCGGCAACGCCATTGCCGTGGTGCAAAGCGGCGATGCCACCAAGGTCATCACCGTGCGCACCACCGGTTTCGACGCGGCAGCCGCCAGCGGCGGCAGCGCGGCGGTTGAAACCGCCCAGGCCACCGCCGACAGCGGCAAGAGCAGCTTCGTCGGCCAGGAAATCGCCAAGAACGACCGGCCCGAACTGACGGCGGCCAAGATCGTCGTGTCCGGCGGCCGCGCGCTGGGCAGCGCCGAAAAGTTCACGGAAGTCATTACCCCCCTGGCCGACAAGCTGGGCGCCGCCATCGGCGCCAGCCGCGCCGCGGTGGACGCCGGCTACGCGCCCAACGACCTGCAGGTCGGCCAGACCGGCAAGATCGTGGCGCCGCAGCTGTACATTGCCGCTGGCATTTCGGGCGCCATCCAGCACCTGGCGGGCATGAAGGACAGCAAGGTCATCGTGGCCATCAACAAGGACCCCGAGGCGCCGATCTTCAGCGTGGCCGACTACGGCCTGGAGGCCGATCTGTTCACGGCCGTGCCTGAACTGGTCAAGGCCCTTTGATCCGGCGCGCGCCGTCTGGCGCAGCCTGCCATCTTGCAAGGGCATCGCGTGCGATGCCCTTTCTTTTTTGAAGAAATCTGTGTGAGGAGCGAACCATGAGCTACAAGGCCCCCGTCAAGGACATGATGTTCAACATCGAACATCTGGCGCGGATCGATGAAATCGCCAAGATCCCGGGCTTCGAGGATGCGGGCCAGGAGACCGCGCAGGCCGTGCTGGAAGAGTGCGCGCGCTTCAACGAGGAAGTGGTGGCGCCGCTGAACGCCGACGCCGACAAGGCGCCGTCCAGCCATTCGGGCACTTCGGTCACCACCAGCAAGGGCTTCAAGGAGGCTTATCAGCAATACACCGAAGGTGGCTGGCAGGGCCTGCAGCACCCGGCCGACTTTGGTGGCCAGGGCCTGCCCAAGACCATTGGCGCCGCCTGCGGCGAAATCCTGAATTCGGCCAACCTCAGCTTCGCGCTGTGCCCGCTGTTGACCGACGGCGCCATCGAGGCACTGCTGACGGCGGGCGGCGACGAGCTCAAGTCGACCTATCTGGAGAAGCTGATTTCCGGCGAATGGACCGGCACCATGAACCTGACCGAGCCGCAGGCCGGCAGCGATCTGGCGGCCGTGCGCACCCGTGCCGAACCGCAGCCCGACGGCACCTATCGTGTCTTCGGCACCAAGATCTTCATCACCTACGGCGAGCACGACATGGCGGACAACATTGTCCACCTGGTGCTGGCCCGCGTGTCGGGCGCGCCCGAGGGCGTCAAGGGCATCAGCCTGTTCGTGGTGCCCAAGTTCATGGTCAACCAAGACGGCAGCCTGGGTGACCGCAACGACGTCTACTGCGTCAGCATCGAACACAAGATGGGCATCAAGGCCAGCCCCACGGCCGTGCTGCAGTATGGTGACCACGGCGGCGCTATCGGCTATCTGGTGGGTGAGGAAAACCGCGGCCTAGAGTACATGTTCATCATGATGAACGCCGCGCGCTACGCCGTCGGCGTGCAGGGCATCGCTATTGCCGAGCGCGCTTACCAGAAGGCGGTGCAGTACGCCAACGACCGCGTGCAGAGCCGCCCGGTCGACGGCAGCGTAAAGGGCGCCGCCACCATCATCCACCACCCCGACGTGCGACGCATGCTGATGACGATGCGCGCGCTGACCGAAGGCTGCCGCGCCATGGCCAGCACCGCGGCGGCGGCCTACGACGCCGCGCACCACCATCCGGATGCCGAGGTGCGCCGCCAGAACCAGACCTTCTACGAATTCATGGTGCCGCTGGTCAAGGGCTACAGCACCGAGATGAGCCTGGAAGCCACCGACCTGGGCGTGCAGGTGCACGGTGGCATGGGCTTCATCGAGGAAACCGGTGCCGCGCAGTACTACCGCGACGCCAAGATCCTGACCATCTACGAAGGCACCACCGCCATCCAGGCCAATGACCTGGTCGGCCGCAAGACGGCGCGCGACGGCGGGCAGACGGCCAAGGCCATCGCCAGCCAGATCGAGGCGACCGAGAAGGAACTGGCCGCCGGCAGCGACAACGCCAAGGCCGTCGCCAAGCGCCTGAAGGCCGCGCGCGAAGCCTTCATCGACGTGGTCGATTTCATCGCTGCGCAATCCAAGGCCGACCCGAACGCCGCCTATGCGGGCAGCGTGCCCTACCTGCTGCTGACCGGCAACCTGGTGGCCGGCTGGCAACTGGGCCGCGCGCTGATGGCGGCCGAAAAGCAGCTGGCCGCCGGGCAGGACGTGGCTTTCATGACCGCCAAGATCGCCACCGCGCGCTTCTACGCCGACCACATCCTGACGCGCGTGCCGGGCGTGCGCGATGCCATCGTCGACGGCGCGGACAGCGTGACCGCGCTGGCGCTCGAAGCCTTCTGATCGATTGCTACTCATTTAATAGCGTTCTGCGCTTGCGCGACAGGCGCAGAAGGCTGTTTTCGTTAATATTTTCCAGATCGCAACGGAAAAATCCACCATGTCCAAACTGCCGCCCGTCCTGAAGCAACTGAAGTTTCCCGTCATCGGCTCGCCGCTGTTCATCATCAGCAACCCCAAGCTGGTGATCGCCCAATGCACGTCCGGCGTGGTCGGCTCCATGCCCGCGCTCAATGCACGCCCGGCCGAGCAGCTGGACGAATGGCTGGCCGAGATCACCGAGGCGCTGGCCGCCTGGGACAAGGCGAACCCCGACAACCCCGCCGCGCCCTTTGCCATCAACCAGATCGTGCACAAGAGCAACGACCGGCTCGAGCACGACATGCAGCTGTGCGCCAAGTACAAGGTGCCCATCATCATCACCAGCCTGGGCGCCCGAGAGGACGTGAACCAGGCCGTGCACAGCTGGGGCGGCATCGTGATGCACGACGTCATCAACAACGTGTTCGCGCACAAGGCGATCGAGAAGGGCGCCGACGGCCTGATCCCCGTGGCGGCCGGCGCCGGCGGCCACGCCAGCGCCAAGAGCCCGTTTGCCATGGTGCAGGAAATCCGTGAATGGTTCGATGGCCCGGTGGCGCTGTCGGGCGCCATCGCCTCGGGCGGCGCCATCCTGGCGGCGCAGGCATGTGGGGCCGACCTGGCCTACATCGGTTCGGCCTTCATCGCCACCGACGAGGCGCGCGCCGTCGATGACTACAAGCGGATGATCTGCGAGAGCGATTCGGACGACATCGTCTACAGCAACTTCTACACCGGCGTGCTGGGCAACTACCTCAAGGGCAGCATCCGCAACGCCGGCATGGACCCGGACAACCTGCCGCAGAGCGACCCGAGCAAGATGAACTTCGGCACCGCCGGTGGCGACGCGCGCGCCGCCAAGGCGTGGAAGGACATCTGGGGTTGCGGGCAGGGCATTGGCGCCATCAAGCAGGTGGTGCCCGCGGCCGAGCTGATTGCTCGCCTGAAGCGCGAGTACGCCGAAGCGCGGCAGCGTCTGGCGCTCTGATCGCGCGGCAGCATTGCCCAGCAAAAAGCCCGCTTGCGCGGGCTTTTTTGCGGGTGGCAGACAAGCGCGCCGGTCAGAGGCGCAGGCCCAGCGCCACGGTGGTGGTCGCCTTGCTGCGCTTGGGCCGCGCGCTGCGCGTGGCCGATTTGCGCGGGCTGGCCGGCTTGGCTTGAGCAAGGTTGGCTTCATCCACGCGCTGCTGGATGTGTGCCAACGCTTCTTCGACCTGGTCGATCAGCACGAGGCACAGGTCGCCCGACTTGAGCTGGCCCAGGGCGCGGTCGATCGCGGCGAGTTCGCCGTGGATTTCTTCGACGTGCCGGGTGCGCGTGGCGCCTTCCAGCCCCTGGCGCAGCAGGCCCAGCACTTCGCCGTCGGCGCGGCCGCGCTGGCAGGCGTCCTGGTACAGGATCACGTCGTCGAAAGCCGCGCCCAGGATGCGTGTCTGGCCGCGAATGTCCTCGTCGCGCCGGTCGCCCGCGCCGCTGATCACCACCGAGCGGCGGCGCGCAGGCATGTTCTGCACGCCCGCCACCAGCGCGGCGATGGCGTCCGGGTTGTGGCCGTAGTCGGCGATCACGGTGGCGCCCGCGTGGTCGAACACGTTGAAGCGCCCGGGCACGCCGTGCAGGTCGCTGATGAACGTGGCCAGGCCTTTCTGGATGGCTTCCCACGGCGTGCCAATCGCCCAGGCGGCGGCCACCGAGGCCATGCAGTTCTCAACCTGGAAGCCGAGCACGCCCTTGCGCGTCAGCGGCACGCGCGCCAGCGGCAGGCGCTTCATGAAGCCGTCCTCGACGCAGACGATGTCGCCGCGATCGACGAACACCACGCGCTTGCCCTGCGCCATGTGCGTGGCAATGACGGGGTGGTGGCCGTCCTGTGCGAAGAAAGTGACCTTGCCGGGGCAGTGCGGCGCCATCGCGACGACCGCCGGGTCGGCGGCGTTGAGCACGGCGGTGCCGGTGGGCGCCACATTCAGCACGATCACGCGCTTGAGCACCTTCAGGTCTTCCAGCGTGGTGATGTAGTTCAGGCCCAGGTGGTCGCCGCCGCCCAGGTTGGTGACGATGGCGACGTCGCACTGGTCGAACGCCAGGCCTTCGCGCAACAGGCCGCCGCGCGCGGTTTCCAGCACGGCGGCGTCCACGTCGGGGTGCGCCAGCACGTTGCGCGCGCTGCGCGGGCCGGAGCAGTCGCCCGAATCGATCTGGCGGCCGTTGACGTACACGCCGTCGGTGTTGGTCATGCCCACGCGCAGGCCGTTGGCCTTGAGCAGGTGCGCCGTGAGGCGGACCGTGGTGGTCTTGCCATTGGTGCCCGTGACGGCGATGACCGGCACGCGGCCGTTGCCGCCATCGGGGTACATCAGGTCCATCACGGCGCCGCCGACGTCGCGGCCCTTGCCGAACGAGGGGCTGATGTGCATGCGCAGGCCGGGCGCGGCATTGACTTCGACGATGCCGCCGTTCTGTTCTTCCAGCGGCTTGATGACGGTTTCGCACACCACGTCGACGCCGCAGATATCGAGGCCCACGGTCTGCGCGGCCTCGATGGCGCGCGCGGCGACTTCGGGGTGCACGCTGTCGGTCACGTCGGTGGCGGTGCCGCCGGTAGACAGGTTGGCGTTGTTGCGCAGCACCACGCGCTGGCCCTTGGCCGGCACGCTGTCGGGCGTGAAGCCTTGCGCGGCCAGGCGCGCCTCGGCAATGGCGTCGATGCGGATCTTGGTCAGCGAGGTGCCGTGGCCTTCGCCGCGACGGGGGTCTAGGTTGACCTCGGCCACCAGTTCGCGCACCGTGTGCTGGCCATCGCCGATGACCAGTGGCGGGTCGCGCCGGGCGGCGGCCACCAGCTTGTTGCCCACCACCAGCAGGCGGAAGTCGTGGCCGGGCAGGTAGCGCTCGACCATCACGGCGCCGTATTCCGACGCGGCGCGGTAGCCGATTTCAAAATGTTGGCGGTCGATGATGCCCACCGTGACGCCCTTGCCCTGGTTGCCGTCCTGCGGCTTCACGACCACGGGCAGGCCGATCTCCTGCGCAGCGGCCCAGGCGTCTTCCAGGTCGGTGACGGGGCGGCCCATCGGCACCGGCACGCCGGCGGAGTGCAGCAGCTTCTTGGTCAGGTCCTTGTCCTGGGCGATGGCTTCGGCGATGGCGCTGGTGCCGTCGACCTCGGCCGCCTGGATGCGGCGCTGCTGGCTGCCCCAGCCCAGCTGCACCAGGCTGCCGCTGGTCAGCCGCTTGAACGGGATGCCGCGCTGCACGGCGGCGTCGACGATGGCGCCGGTGGACGGGCCCAGGCGCTCGTCTTCGTCCAGCTCGCGCAATTCGGCCAGCGTGCCGGCCAGGTCAAAGCTGCCGCCGTCGGCGGCGGCGCGGCACAGCTGCTGGGCTTTTTCAAAGGCCAGGCGACCGACGGCTTCTTCGGTGTACTGCACGGCGACCTGGAAGGTGCCTTCGATCTCGGTCGGGGTGGTGCGGCTGAAGGTGACCGGGCAACCGGCCTCGGCCTGCAGCGCCAGCGCGGTCAGCTCCAGCGCGTGTGCCATCGAAATGGGGGTGCTGGGCTTGTTGGCATGCAGCCCGCCCACGGAGGGAAACAGCTCACGCAGCCGCTTTTCGAAGGCGGGCGTGGTGCGCAGATCGCGCTCGGCGCCGTCGCAGGTGACGACAGCCTCGATGGCTGTATGGCGGCTCCACAGGTTGGGACCGCGCAGGGCGCGAATGCGGGTGACTTCCATGAAATGTCCTAAAGACAGTGCAACTGAGAGATGCAACGGACGAGCGTGCGAATCAGTGGACAGCCGCGGCCGACTGAATTTCACCGAATCGCAACAAACCGGCGCGGATCAGATCCGCCGGGATGCCGAGCGCCCAGGCCGTGGCCACCGCAGCCAGCACATGCGGCCGCACATCGGCAGGCAGGTTGGCCGACAGGGCAGAGAAATCCGGGCTGTGCAACTGCAGCAGCAGGGTTTCTTCGGCGCCGCTGGCCAGCACGATGGCGTCGCCGCGGGCGAATACGGCGCGCCCCTTGCGGCCGCGGTGCGCGGCGAGCGCTTCGCTGGCGGGGTCGAGGCTGTAGAGCACCACCTCGCCGTCGCTGTAATCGGCCAGTTCCAGCACGTGGGCGTCGTCGGCGTTCAGCACCGACGCGCCTTGCGGCAGCACCACGTCGACCTGGGTGCGGACCACGTTGGGCATCTGTTCGGCGTCGGTGATGTACTGGTCTTCCAGCCCCTGCGGGCCGGGCATGGCCATGACCACGCCGATCTGGCAGCGGTCGTAGGGCAGGCCTTCGGTCAGGATGTGGCGGGGCGAAGTCTCGAACACCGCCGCCTGCACCGTGCGGTTGATCAGCATGCGTTCGCAGGCCTCGTGGCCCAGCGCGTCGGCCGCGGCCAGCTGGCGTTTGCCCAGGAACAGGCCGTCACGGCAGGCCGTGGCGGCGTTGAGGCCGTGCAGCTGGATCAGCGTGCCGGTCAGCCGCGCCGCCAGCGAGCTTTGCCCGTCACCGACGATGCCGACGATGGGGATGCGCCCCGATGCGCCCGGCGGGAACAGGTGGCTGGCGATGGCCTCGCCCACCGGCTGCGCCCGGCCCACAGCCGGTTTCAGGTGCATCAGCAAGCCTGGGCCGGCGTTGACTTCGACGATGGCGCCGCCCTGGGGGGGCCAGCGGCTGGGCGATGTCTTCCACCACCAGGTCGATGCCGGCAATGTCCAGCCCGACCACGCGGGCGGCCAGCGCCATCTGTTCGGCAATGTCGGGGTGCACCTGGCCGGTCACGTCGATGGCCATGTTGCCGGTGCGCTGCACCACGGCGGATTCGCCACGCGGCAGCACGCTGTCGGGTGTCAGGCCCTGGCGCTGCAGCAGCAACAGCAGCACGGGGTCGTTGGCGCGCAGGGTTTCGAGCGGCAGGTGCTCTTCCTCGCCGCGGCGCGGGTCGGTGTTGACCTGGGTATCGATCAGCTGGGCGATGGAAGACTTGCCATCGCCGCCGACGCGGATGATTTCGCCGCGCGTGGCGGCCACGACCTTGCCGCCCACCACCAGCAGGCGATGCTCCTGGCCGGGGATGAAGCGCTCGACGATCACCTCGGAGCCTTCCTGCTCCGCTGCGGCGAAGGCATGGATCACTTCATCGCGTGTCTTGAGGTTGAGCGACACGCCCCGGGCGTGGTTGCCGTCGGACGGCTTGACGACGACCGGCAAGCCAATGTCCTCGGCCGCGTCCCAGGCGGCTTCGGCCGATTCGACGGTGCGGCCCTCGGGCACCGGCACGCCAGCGGCGGCCAGCAGCTGCTTGGTCAGGTCCTTGTCGCGCGAGATGCCTTCGGCGATGGCGCTGGTGCGGTCGGTCTCGGCCGTCCAGATGCGGCGTTGGGCCGCGCCGTGCCCCAGTTGCACCAGGTTGCCGTCGTTCAGGCGGATGGCGGGGATGTCGCGCTCGTTGGCGGCGTCCACGATGCAGGCGGTGCTGGGGCCCAGGCACTGGCGGTCGACCATGTCGGTCAGTTTGGCGATGGTGGCGGCCACGTCGTAGGGCTTGTCGTTGATGGCGGCCATGACCAGGTCGCGGGCGGAGGTCAGCGCCAGCTTGCCGATGGCCTCGTTGCGGGTGCGGATGACGACCTTGTAGACGCCGCGTTCGTGCGTCATGCGCGCCTTGCCAAAACCGGTCTTCATGCCGGCCTGCGTCTGCAGCTCCAGCGCCACATGCTCCAGGATGTGGCCGGGCCAGGTGCCGTCGCGCAGGCGCATCAGGAAGCCGCCGCGCCGGCCGACGCTGCAGCGGTGCTCGATCAGGCCGGGCAGCCAGCCGGTCAGCCGCTGGTAGAAGCCGGGAAGCGTGTTGGAGGGGAAGTCCTCAAGCTCACCGATGTCGACCACGGCCTCGATCACGGCGCGGTAGGTCCAGACATTGGGGCCCTGCAGGTGCGACATGCGGCGGATCACGATGTCCGCAAACTGGCGCGCCGGGCAGGTTTCAGCCGAAGGCTCGGTCTGCTCGGCCGTGGCCGTGTGGATGCGGGGATACAATCCGCCACCGCCGAACAAGCCAGGCTGGTTCTGGTCGATTCGCCTCATGGAAGTGCGCTCGCTTTCCTCGATGATTGTTTGCGAAGGGCCGCCGTCTCGGCATTTTCCCGGCCCGCCGTATTTCTGAATTCATGTCGTCAGCCACCCCCCCACGTCGTCGGCCCGACTGCTCGGCTGGATTCCGAACTGGCCACCGCAGGGGTTTCACTGCGCCCATCTGAAAACGTGCTGGCCACGCTGGAAGTTGACCTGAATCGGCAGCTTCGCTTCGGGGCCGGCACGCTCGTCATTACAGATCAACGGCTTATATCGCGGTTTCCGGATGAAACGGCATGGCGCAGCTGGGATCTGACCCCCGGACTGTCGCTGTCGCACCACGACTATGCCGGCGTGGGCACGCTCGAATTGCGCGATCCGCAGCAGCAACTGGCTGTCTGGCGCTTCACGCTGGGCCACAACCCGGCCGCGCTGCAACTGCTGGGCCAATTCGAACGGGCGCTTGCGGCATCCCAGGGTGCCGCGGCTGTGCCGGTGGACGAGCCCATCGGTCCCGAGGCGGACGAGCCGGAGGACCTGCCCGAGGACAAGCCGCCGTCCACCTGGACGCTGTTTCGCCTGTGGCGCTTTGCACGGCCGTACCGCTGGCGCCTGTTCGTGGCCTTTTGCCTGACGCTGGCGGCCACCGCCGCCACGCTGGTGCCCCCGTACCTGACGATGCCCCTGATGGACAAGGTGCTGATCCCGTTCCAGAACGGGCAGCAGATTGACACCGGCTATGTGACGCTGCTGCTGTCGGGCCTGCTGGGCGCATCGCTGCTGGCGTGGGTGCTCAGCTGGGCCAAGACCTACATCCTGGCCCTGGTGTCAGAGCGCATCGGCGCCGACCTGCGCACAAGCACTTACGAGCACTTGCTCAATCTTTCACTGGAATACTTTGGCGGCCGCCGCACGGGCGACCTGATGGCGCGAATTGGATCGGAAACGGATCGCATCAACGTCTTCCTGTCCCTGCATCTGCTCGACTTTGCGACCGATGTGCTGATGATCGGCATGACGGCGGTGATCCTGTTCTCCATCGACCCGACGCTGGCCATGGTCACCCTGGTGCCGCTGCCGATCATTGCCTGGCTGATCCACGTGGTGCGCGACCGACTACGTACCGGCTTTGAGAAGATCGACCGGGTTTGGAGCGAGGTGACCAACGTCCTGGCCGACACCATACCCGGCATCCGCGTGGTCAAGGCCTTCGCGCAGGAAGAGCGCGAGGCTGGCCGTTTCAAAGAGGCCAACCGCTACAACCTAGCGGTCAACGACAAGCTGAACAAGCTGTGGTCGCTGTTTTCGCCCACCGTCACGCTGCTGACCGAGATCGGGCTGCTGGTGGTGTGGGCGGCCGGCATCTGGCTGGTCAGCCGCGGGCAGATCACGGTCGGTGTGCTGACCGCCTTCATCGCCTACATCGGACGCTTTTACAGCCGGCTGGATTCGATGAGCCGCATCGTGTCGGTCACCCAGAAGGCGGCGTCGGCGACCAAGCGCATCTTCGAGATTCTGGACCACGAATCCAGCGTACCCGAGCCCAGGAACCCGGTGGCGCTGAATCGGGTGGAAGGCCGCATCGAAGTGCGCAACGCGGCGCTGCGCTACGGCAACCGTTCGGTCATCCGGGGGCTGGACCTGACCATCGAGCCGGGCGAAATGATTGGCCTGGTCGGTCATTCGGGCTCGGGCAAGAGCACGCTGGTCAACCTGATCTGCCGCTTCTACGACGTGACGCAGGGCGCCATCCTGGTGGACGGCGTCGACCTGCGGCAGGTGCGCGTGGCCGACTATCGGCGCCACGTGGGGCTGGTGCTGCAGGAGCCTTTCCTGTTTTTCGGCACCATCGCCGAAAACATCGCCTACGGCAAGCCTGACGCCACGCGCGAGGAGATCGTCGCGGCCGCACGGGCCGCGCACGCGCACGAATTCATCCTGCGGTTGCCGCAGGGCTACGACTCGCTGGTGGGCGAGCGCGGCCAGGGGCTGTCGGGCGGCGAGCGCCAGCGCATCAGCATTGCCCGCGCGCTGCTGATCGACCCGCGCATCCTGATCCTCGACGAAGCGACGGCGTCGGTCGACACCGAGACCGAGCGCGAGATCCAGAAGGCGCTCGACAACCTGGTGCGCGGGCGCACCACCATCGCCATCGCGCACCGCCTGTCCACCCTGCGCAAGGCCGACCGGCTGGTGGTGATGGACAAGGGACTCAAGGTGGAAGAGGGCACGCACGACCAGTTGATGGCCCACCGCGGCGCGTACTGGCGTTTGTACGAAGCGCAGGCGCGGCAGGAAAAGGCCGAACGCGACCGCATGCTGGTCACGGAAGATCCGCCCGCGCCCCCGCCGGCCTTGCCGACCGCGCCGCTCATCGACCGTGAGGCCGAAGTCGACCCCGCGGCCGGGCTGAAGGAGGAGCACAAATGAGCGCGGCGAGCATCGTTTTCGGGTTGCGCCGTGACGCGTTCGGGCGCCTGGTGCTGACCGATGCGCAGGGCAACGAGCACATCGGCGTGGTGGCGGTGCGCGCCTTTCCCATCGCGGCGCCCGACGAAGGCGTCAGCCTGGTCGACACCGATGGCCACGAACTGGCCTGGGTCCCAAGGCTGAGCGCGCTGCCCGCAGCGGAGCAGGCGCTGCTGTCCGAAGCGCTGGAGCAGCGCGAATTCATGCCCGTGCTGCGCAGCCTGAAATCCGTCAGCAGCTTTGCCACGCCCAGCACCTGGGTCGTGGAAACCGACCGTGGGCCGACCAGCTTCGTCCTCAAGGGCGAGGAAGACATTCGGCGCCTGGGGCCGGGGCTGCTGATCGTCAACGACGCGCACGGCGTGCAATACCTGATCCGCGATCTGATGGAGATGGACAAGCACAGCCGCAAGCTGCTCGACCGGTTCCTGTAGGGCGACGGCGCCAGGGCCGCAACCCACCCGTTCAGCCGGCCGCGCGGCAGCTGGCGCTCAGATCAAGCTGGGGTCGATACACCTGCGTCTGCACGCCCAGCAGGCCCAGCGCGGTGTGGAAGTAATGGTCGTGCGACGCTCGTTCATCGGCCTTGGCCTTCAGGCACGCCACCGTGACACCACTTTGCTGCTCGAACCGCGGTGACAGCCAGGTGACCCAAGGGACGCGCTTTTGCACATCGGGCGCCATCCGGTAGGGCAGACCGTGCAGGTACAGGTTGTTCTCACCCAGCGATTCGCCGTGGTCGGACAGATACACCAGCGCCGTGGCCGAAGCTGCGTCGTGCGTGCGCATCCAGTCAATGGCCTGCGCCAGGAAATGGTCGGTGTACAGGATGGTGTTGTCGTACGCGTTGACCACCTGCTCGCGCGGGCACTGCTGCAAGGCATTGGTCGTGCACTCGGGCGTGAACCGCTTGTGCGCGGCCGGTGTGCGCTTGTAGTAGGCCGGGCCGTGGCTGCCCATCTGGTGCATGAACACCACCACACCGCGGGCGCGCCGCTCGGCCGGCAAGGCCGCGATGCGCTCGTCCAGACCGCGCAGCATGACTTCATCAAAGCACTCGTCCCCGCTGCACAGGTCGGGAGCGGCGGCGTGCAGCTGCTTGTAATCGACCTTGGGTACGCGGTCGCACACGCCCTTGCAACCGCCCGCCTGGTTGTCCAGCCACAGCACGCCATAGCCGGCGCGTTGCAGCACGTCGACCAGGCCTTCGGTGTTGGCGTCCCGGCTTTCGAACGCCTCGCGCCCCAGGTGAGAGAACATGCAAGGCACCGACGCCGCCGTGTTGGTGCCGCAGGACCACACATTGCGCAGGCTGGCGACGTTTTCACGCGCCAGGCGCGGCGTGGTGTCACGCGCGTAGCCGTTCAGACCAAGGTGGTCGGCGCGGGCGGTTTCGCCCAGCACCATGACCACCAGCGGTGGCTTGGCGCCGGTGGCGGGTGGCTTCAGCTGCGCATCTTCGCCGAGGGGTAGCACGGCCACGCCGCTGCGTTGGACCGGCTGTTGCCCGATGATGGCCAGCGCGTAGAACGAATTGAGCGGGTTGATGAGAAAGCGCAGCTGTGTGTGGTTGCGCATGGTCGACGACAGGTCGCGAAAGAACAGGCCCGCCGACGCCACCACCACCGCCACGGCCAGCAAGGCCAGCGCCAGGTTGTGAAAGGCCTGCCGACCGGGAGTGGCCCAGCGCACCGGGGCACGCCACACCGCCAGTGCAGGCACCACGCCGAGCACGGCCAGCACCCCGAACAGCTGCGGGCTGAGCAGGTCGCGCGCTTCGCGCGAGTCGGTCAGCAGCACGTTGATCATCATGGTGCGGTCGATGACGATGCCGTAGCTGACCATGAAGAAGGCGCCGCCCGCGGCCGCCAGCAAGAACAGCACCAGCACGGGCTTCAGCGTCCAGCGCCAGGCCAGCAGCGCCAGCGGCAGGGCCGTCAGCGCGGCCACGCCCACGCCAAAAGCGACCATGAAGGCCAGGCCGCGACCGTCGGCCAGTTCCGGCAGGGCGGCCATGGCACGCCACAGCGCCACGTTGCCGATGGTGGCGATCCACAGCGTGACCAGGAGCACCAACGTGGCCGGCCGCATCGACCACGCTGCGTCCCGCCCACCGCCCATTCGGCCGAACGAGCGGCGCCGGTCAGGCAACGTGGGGGCAGGGGAGAAAGGCACCGTGCGAAATCAAACGACTTGGAAGACTGTCACTCCCGCGCAGGCGGGAATCCATGGCTCCACCGGCAAGGCTGAGGGCAGCGACTGTGCATTCCCGCCTTCGCGGGAATGACGAGGAAGCGGGGCGGCTTCACGTGGATGTCTTTCGGGTCAACAGCGAGGTGCGAGGACGGCCAAGGGGTGAATCCGCCCATGCAGCCGGCCGTCAGTCTAATGCCACGCAACAACTACCGGCCCGGGTACAGCCGAAATTCGGTCGCTCGCCTCACGCTCCAAAGAAGCTCTTGAGCCGATCCGTCCAGCTCTCGGTGCTGGGCGAATGCTTGGCCCCGCCTTTTTTCAGCGACTCGTCGAACTCTTTCAGCAGCTTGCGCTGGTGTTCGGTCAGCTTCACCGGCGTCTCGATGCTGATGTGGCAGTACAGGTCGCCCGGATACGACGAACGAACGCCCCGGATGCCCTTGCCGCGCAGGCGGAACTGCTTGCCGGCCTGCGTGCCGTCGGGAATGTCGATGGCGGCCTTGCCGTTCAGCGTGGGCACCTCGATTTCGCCGCCCAGCGCGGCTGCGGCAAAGCTGATCGGCACCACGCAGTGAAGGTCGTCGCCGTCGCGCTCGAAGATGTCATGCTTCTTCAGGCGAATCTCTATGAAGAGGTCGCCCGGCGGGCCGCCGTTGGTGCCCGGCTCGCCGTTGCCGGCTGAGCGGATGCGCATGCCGTCGTCGATGCCGGCCGGAATCTTCACTTCCAGCGTCTTCTGCTGCTTGACCTTGCCCTGTCCATGGCAGGTGCCGCAGGGGTCCTTGATGATCTTGCCCTTGCCGCGGCAATGGGGGCAGGTCTGCTGCACGCTGAAGAAGCCCTGGCGCATCTGCACCACGCCCTGGCCGTGGCAAGTGCCGCAGGTGGTGGCGCTGGTGCCCGCCTTGGCGCCGCTGCCGTGGCAGGTCTCGCACTCGTCCCAGCTGGGGATGCGAATCTGCGCGTCCTTGCCGGCGGCCGCTTCTTCCAGCGTCACTTCCATGGCGTAGCTGAGGTCGGCGCCGCGGTAGATCTGCTGGCCGCCCCGGCCACCGCGCTGCTGGCCGAAGATGTCGCCGAAGATGTCGCCGAAGGCCTCGGCAAAACCGCCAAAACCGTCCGGGCCGCCGCGCATGTTGGGGTCCACGCCGGCATGGCCGTACTGGTCGTACGCCGCCTTCTTCTGCGGGTCCGACAGCATCTCGTAGGCTTCCTTGGCCTCCTTGAACTTCAGCTCGGCGGTTTGCGCGTCACCCTGGTTGCGGTCCGGGTGATACTTCATCGCCAGCTTGCGGTATGCCTTCTTGATCTCGTCATCGGACGCGTTCTTGGGCACGCCCAGAACTTCGTAGTAATCGCGCTTGGCCATCAGGGATTCTCGATTTCCACTCTCGACATAACAAAGCCGCGCAGACGATGCCAGTGCTCATCTGCGCGGCGCACGGGGGCGCGCGGGCCAGGGCCGCGCAGCACCCGTCAGTCTTTCTTGACTTCCTTCACCTCGGCGTCGACCACGTTGTCGTCGGCCGCGGCCGAGGAAGCCTGTGCACCGGCACCCGGCGCTGCGCCCGCGCCCTGGGCCGCGGCTGCGTCGGCGTACATCTTCTCGCCCAGCTTCTGGCTGGCGGTCATCAGCGCCTCGGTCTTGGCGTCGATGGCGGCCTTGTCGTCGCCCTTGATCGCCTCTTCCAGCGCCTTGATCGCATCCTCGATCTGGGTCTTTTCGCCGGCATCCAGCTTGTCGCCGTGCTCGGAGACCGACTTGCGCACGCTGTGCACCATGGCGTCGCCCTGGTTGCGGGCCTGCACCAGCTCGACCCGCTTGTGGTCTTCGGCAGCGTTCAGCTCGGCGTCCTTCACCATCTGCTGGATCTCGGACTCGGACAGGCCCGAGTTCGCCTTGATGGTGATCTTGTTCTCCTTGCCGGTGGCCTTGTCCTTGGCCGACACGTGCAGGATGCCGTTGGCGTCGATGTCGAAGGTCACCTCGATCTGCGGCATGCCGCGCGGGGCGGGCGCAATGCCTTCCAGGTTGAACTCGCCCAGCAGCTTGTTGCCGCTGGCCAGCTCACGCTCGCCCTGATAGACCTTGATCGTCACGGCCGGCTGGTTATCGTCGGCGGTCGAGAAGGTCTGCGCGAACTTGGTCGGGATGGTGGTGTTCTTGGTGATCATCTTCGTCATCACGCCGCCCAGGGTCTCGATGCCGAGCGACAACGGGGTGACGTCGAGCAGCAGCACGTCCTTGCGGTCGCCCGACAGCACCTGGCCCTGGATGGCGGCGCCCACGGCCACCGCCTCGTCGGGGTTGACGTCCTTGCGCGGCTCCTTGCCGAAGAACTCCTTCACCTTGTCCTGCACCTTGGGCATGCGGGTCTGGCCGCCGACCAGGATCACGTCGTCGATGTCGCCCACGGACACGCCCGCGTCCTTGATGGCGGTGCGGCAGGGCGCGATGGAGCGCTCGATCAGGTCCTCGACCAGGCTTTCGAACTTGGCACGCGTGAGCTTGATGTTCAGGTGCTTGGGGCCCGAGGCGTCGGCCGTGATGTAGGGCAGGTTGATGTCGGTGGCTTGCGCGGACGACAGCTCGATCTTGGCCTTTTCGGCCGCTTCCTTCAGGCGCTGCAGGGCCAGCACGTCGTTCTTCAGGTCAACGCCGGCTTCCTTCTTGAACTCGGTGATGACGTAGTCGATGATGCGCTGGTCGAAGTCTTCGCCACCCAGGAAGGTGTCGCCGTTGGTGGACAGCACCTCGAACTGCTTTTCGCCATCGACGTCGGCGATCTCGATGATCGACACGTCGAACGTGCCGCCGCCCAGGTCATAGACGGCGATCTTGCGGTCGCCCTTGACGTCCTTGTCCAGGCCGAATGCCAGCGCGGCGGCCGTCGGCTCGTTGATGATGCGCTTGACTTCCAGGCCGGCGATGCGGCCCGCGTCCTTGGTGGCCTGGCGCTGGCTGTCGTTGAAGTAGGCCGGCACGGTGATCACGGCCTCGGTCACGGCCTCGCCCAGGTAGTCCTCGGCGGTTTTCTTCATCTTGCGCAGGATTTCGGCGCTAATCTGCGGCGGCGACAGCTTCTTGCCGCGCACCTCGACCCAGGCGTCGCCGTTGTCGGCCTTGACAATCTGGTAGGGCATCAGGCCGATGTCCTTCTGCACCTCTTTCTCGTCGAACTTGCGGCCGATCAGGCGCTTGACGGCGTAGATGGTGTTCTTGGGGTTGGTGACGGCCTGGCGCTTGGCCGGCGCGCCAACCAGGATGTCGCCGTCTTCCTGGTACGCGACGATGGACGGCGTGGTGCGCGCGCCTTCGGCGTTCTCGATCACCTTGGTCGAGTTGCCTTCCATGATGGCCACGCAGCTGTTGGTGGTGCCCAAGTCAATGCCAATGATCTTTGCCATGTTGTTCTCCGTGAATCTGAAATGAAGTGGAATAGCCTGAAGCTGCGGTTGCGCGAGGGGTTTTCAAGCGCGGGGCGCGTTATTTCGGCGCCGCGACGGTGACCAGCGCCGGGCGCAGCACGCGGTCGGCAATGGTGTAGCCCTTCTGCAGCACGTGGACGACGGTGTTCGGCTCCTGCTCCGACGGCACCATGCTGATGGCCTGCTGGTCGGTCGGGTCGAATCGGGCGCCCGCCGCGGGGTTCACTTCAACCACCTTGTTGCGCTCCAGCGCCGACAGCAACTGGCGCAGCGTGGCTTCGGTGCCTTCGCGCAACTGCTCGGCGCTGGCGTTGTCGATCTTCAGTGCCGCTTCCAGGCTGTCGATGACCGGCAGCAGGCTTTCGGCGAAGGATTCGACGGCGAACTTGCGGACCTTGGCCACTTCGTCGTCGGCGCGGCGGCGGGCGTTCTGCGCCTCGGCCTGGGCGCGCAGCGACTGGTCGGTCAGATCGGCGACCTGGGCCTTCAGCGCCTGCACCTCGGCCAGCGCGTTGTCGTGCGCCGCGGTGAGTTCAGCGGCCTCGGCGGCTGCCGCGGCCTCCAGTTCCTCGGAACTCATGGGCGGGTCGAAGGAGTGGTGGGGGTAGGGGTTTTTGGGGTCGTGCATGCAGGTTCAGTTGAATGACGATCGGTGTGGAAATGGGGTTTGCTTGCATGTGGTTGCGATCAGCCGGCTTTTCAAGGCTGGAAACCCATGGCAATTGCCTTTTTTGGCCCCGCAGCAACGAAAAAACCGCCCGCAGGCGGCTTTTTCAGGCCCCGCAGGGCGGTTGACCACGCAATCAGCCCGACACGCCCAGCAATTCGACGTCGAACTTGAGCGTGGCGTTGGGGGGAATCACGCCACCGGCGCCACGGGCGCCATAGCCCATGTCGGGCGGAATGATGAGGGTGCGCTGGCCGCCCACCTTCATGCCGGCTACGCCTTCGTCCCAGCCCTTGATGACCATGCCTGCGCCCAGCGGAAACTGGAAGGGATCGTTGCGGTCGCGGCTGGAATCGAATTTGGCGCCCTGTTGGCCGTTGTTGTAGAGCCAGCCGGTGTAATGGACGGTGACGTTCTGGCCCTTGCGGGCTTCGGGGCCGGTGCCGGGGCGGGTGTCGGTGATCTGCAGTCCGTCGCTCATGGAAAATTGCTTCTAAAAATATAGCTGCCTGCGCTTGTCTGGCAAGCGCCAGAGGCGAATTTCAATGCCTGCCGACGCGGCCGGCGGCCGGTTTACTTCTTCTTGGCCTGGGCGGCGACCCACTTGGTGGCGAAGGCTTGCAGGTCGGACAGGCGCTTGACCAGGTCGGCGCCGCTGACGGTGAGGCTGTAGCCGTCGGAACCGTGCGTGACCAGATTGGCGGCGCGCAGTTCTTTCAGGCGCGTGTTGAGTGTGTTGGGGGTGATGCCGCCGACGCTGTCTTGCAGCAGGCGGAACGTCTGGGGATGGCCGTCGCGCAGGGCCCACAGCACGCGAATGGCGTAGCGCGCTTCGAGCAGCGCCAGCAACTGGCCTGTGGCGGCATTTTCTTTTGAACTCATGTCAGGCTTCTCCTCAAGTTCGCTAAGGTGCGTATGAGTCACTATATCGTAAATTTGTAGCACGCTACCAGTTTCATAGCTCCCTGCGCCTATGGGGCGTGGGTTTGGCGCTACAAATTACTGACCCGTCCGGGCCGGCAAGGGGAAAACCCCACTTCCGCGGGTCTAGGAATACAGCTTCTGCAGCAGGCGGATCAGGGTGCGCCGCTCGGTGGTGCTGAGGGCGGTGGTGGCGGCCGCTTCCTGCTCGGCCACGGTGTCTTCGGCCGCCCGCATCAGCGCTTCGCCGGCGGGCGTCAGGTGCAGGCCCAGCGCCCGGCCGTCCTGCGGGTGGGGCCGGCGCACCAGCACGCCGCGCTTTTCCAGCGCGCCGATCTTGCCGACCAGGTTGGGCGGCAGAAGGGCCAGCGCGTCGCACAACTGGCGCGACGTGACGCCCGGGTTGTGCCGGATCACCGACAGGATCGAGAAATCGACGATGCGCAGCCCGAAGGTCGCCAGCCCCGGCATGATCTGGCCAATCACGGCCAGCGCCGCCATGCGGGCGTTGTAGCCCACCATGGTCTGCAGGAAGTCGTTGTCCAGCGCGCCGGCCGTGGCGGCTTCGCGGTCGGGCAGCAGGTCGGTCGTGCTCACGGCGGGGTCGGCTGCGGGGCGCTCAATAGAGCCGGTAAACGCGGATCAGCACCGCCGGGCGCGGCCGCAGGCTGTGCAGCGTGCCGACATGGACGGACTGGTTCAGCCACGCATACTTGCCTTCGGGCGCCGTCAGGGTGACGTGCGAAAAGCGGTAGTCGCGGCCGGGGCCGTCGGGCCGCGTCAGCACCTGGTTGTGCACGGTGATGATGGCGCCGTCGTCGGTCTGCATCTCGTACAGCGCGTCGAGCATGCGGGCGCCGTCCTTGCGCAGCAACTGGCGGTCGGCACCGCCGGCCAGCACCTTGCCGCGCAGGCGCGGGCCTTCAAACGTGCCGCCGGTGATAGGCACCATGCGGCGATCACCGAGCGGGCCGGCGCCCAGGTCCAGCGTGGGCGCCAGTTCGGCCACGGCTTCGTAGACCAGTTCGGTGCGCGGCAGCACCAGGGGGATGGCGGCCACATCGGGCGCGGCGGCGGGATTCGGCGCGGGCGCTTGCTGGGCGCAGGCGCCCAGGCTGGCCGCCAGCGCGGCCGTGGCGACAAGGCGGATCAGCGTGGCGGCGAGGCGGGGCGGGCGGTGCAGGGTCATGGCGGGTGGAGGCAGGGTGGACTCAGGCGTTGGCAGGCTGCATTTGCCCGACGATGGCCAGGCGCATGGCGAATTCGGGCAGCACCCGGTCGCTGAAAGCCCGCGCCGGCGCCTGCCAGCGCGCAGCGGCGGGCGCGGCCGCCGAAATTTGCGTCCAGGCCCAGCCCAGCAGCGCGATGGCGCTGGCGCGCAGGTAGTCGTCGGCCACGTGGTAGGCCAGCGTGGCGTCGGCCGCGCAGCGTGCCGCCAGGGCGCGGGTCGCTTGTTGCAGCGCCTGCAGGGCCTGGGCGGCATCGCCCGTGGACTGCGCCTGCAGGTCGGCCAGCAGGGCGCACCAGGCGTCGCCGCCATCGGCCAGCACCTTGCGCACCAGCAGGTCGATGGCCTGGATTTCGTTGGTGCCTTCGTAGATCATGGCCACGCGCGCGTCGCGCACGTGCTGCTCGATGCCCCATTCGCGCACGTAGCCGTGGCCGCCAAACACCTGCAGGCAGTCGCTGCCGCCGTGGAAGGCCTGGTGCGTGCACGCGGCCTTGAGCACCGGCGTGACCAGTGCGCACCAGCGCTCGGCGCGCTGGCGGCGCGCGCCATCGGGGTGCTGGCGGGCGATGTCGAGCTCCAGCGCCGTCTGGTAGGCGATGACGCGGCTGCCGTCGATCCAGGCGCGCTGGGTGTCGAGGATGCGGCGCATGGCCGGGTGCTCGATGATGGCGCTGGTCTGGCTGGCACCGGGCGCGCGCATCTGGCGCCGCTCGTGGGCGTAGGCGTCGGCCTTCTGCCAGGCGGCGGACAGCAGGCCGATGCCCTGCAGCGCCACATGCAGGCGGGCCGCGTTCATCATGACGAACATGGCGGCCAGGCCCTTGCCGGGCTGCCCGACCAGCCAGCCGCGCGCATCGTCGAAGCGCATCACGCAGGTGGGTGAGCCGTGCAGGCCCATTTTTTCCTCGATGCGCTCGCAGGCGACGGCCGAGCGGGCGCCATCGGCATAAAACTTCGGCACCAGAAACAGCGACAGCCCCTTGGGCCCCGGCGGCGCATCGGGCAGGCGCGCCAGCACCAGGTGCACGATGTTGTCGGTCAGGTCGTGCTCGCCGCCGCTGATGAAGATCTTGGTGCCATTCAGCTGAAAGGTGCCATCGGCCTGCGGCACGGCGCGCGTGCTGCACAGGCCCAGGTCGCTGCCGGCGTGCGGCTCGGTCAGGCACATGGTGGCCAGCCATTCGCCGGTGGCGATCTTGGCGAGGTACTGGCTTTTCAGCGCCTCGCTGCCGTGGTGCTTGAGGCATTCATACGCGCCGTGCAGCAGGCCCGGCGCCATGGTCCAGCCGTGGTTGGCGGCGCTCAGTGATTCGTACAGGGCGGCGTCCAGCGCGGCGGGCAGGCCCTGGCCGCCGTCTGCCGGGTCGGCCGACAGCGCGGGCCAGCCGGCCTGCCAGAAGGCCTGGTAGGCCTCGCGAAAGCCCGGCGGCATGGTGACGGCGCCGTCGTGCCAGCGCGCGCCGATCTCGTCGCCAGCGCGGTTGAGCGGCGCGATCTCGCCGTCGATGAACCGGGCCATTTCATCGAGCAGCTGGCGCATCAGCGCCTCGTCGGCGTCGGCCATGGCGGGCAGGTCGGCCAGCTGGCGCGGCGCCTGCAGCACGTCGAACAGCACGAAGCCGATGTCCTCGGCGGGCACGCGGTAGTCGTTCATTTGCTATTTTTAATATAGCTGCTAGCGCAGACTGGATCTGCGCCAGCGGCCATTTTCATGCATGCATGCCGGCCGTGGCCCGCGCGCGGCGGGCCACGGCCGGTGCGGGCGCCGCTTACTTCTCGACCTTGAACTCGCCGCCGGTGACTTTCATCATCACGCCGGTGTCCTGCGTGTAGCCCCAGTGGTCGGCGGGCGTCCAGTTCAGCACGCCGTGCGCCAGCGTGGTCTTGCCGATCTGCTCAAAGGCGTCGCGCAGGGCGGCGCGGAATTCGGGCGTGCCGGGCTTGGCCTTCTTCAGTGCGATCGGCACCGCCTTTTCCATCACGATGATCGAGTCGTAGGCGTGACCGGCAAACTGGTTGCGCGAGCCGGGGCCGTAGGCTTTTTCGTACTGCTGCACGAACTTGATCGCTTCGGCCTTGGACGGGTGCGAATCGGGCAGTTGCTCGGCCAGCACGGCGGGGCCGCTGACGACGAAGCCGCCTTCGACCGCCTTGCCGCCCACGCGCATCAGGTCGCGCGTGGCAGCGGCGTGGGTCTGGTAGACCTTGCCCTTGTAGCCGCGGTCGGCCAGCGCCATCTGCGGCATGGCCGCGCCCGAGCCCGAGGCGACGACCAGGATCGCGTCCGGGTTGGCCGACACGAGCTTGAGCGCCTGGCCGGTCACGCTGGTGTCGGCGCGGGCAAAGCGCTCCACGGGCCCGAACTTGATGCCGGCTTTCTCGGCCTGCGGCTTGAAGTCGTTGAGCCAGGTTTCGCCGTAGGCATCGCTGTAGCCGAGGAAGCCCACGCTCTTGATGCCCTGCTTCTTCATGTGCTCGATGACGGCGTGGCCCATCACGGCGTTGGACTGCGGCAGGCGGAACAGCCACTTGTCCTTGCCAGCCGGCACGCCCACGGGCGACCACGAAATCTGCGGCGTGCCCGATTCTTCGGCCACCTGCACGATGGCGGCGGCCACCGGCGTGGCGACCGAGCCCATGATGACGTCGACCTTGTCGTTGGTGACAAAGCGCTTGGCGTGCGTGACGCCCTGGTTCGGGTCGGTGGCGTCGTCCATCACGATCACGTTCAGCTTTTCGCCGGCAATCGTCTTGGGCCACAGCTTGGCCTGGTTGCCCACCGGGATGCCCAGGCCGGAAGCCGGGCCGGTGAGCGGCGCGATCACGCCGATGGTGATGTCGGCCAGCACGGCGCCGCTGGCAGCCAGGGCGGTGGCGGCCACGATGGCCTTGAGGGTGAAGCGGGTCATGGGTCGTCTCCTTGGGGTGGTTGAAAAAGAAAAAAGGGTGAACGCGTCAGTCTTCGGGCTTGAAGCCGGAAGACGCGACCAGTTGCGACCAGAAGGCGGTTTCGGACTTCTGCACTTGCGCCAGTTCCTGCGGCGTTGACGCGCTGGCCACCAGCCCGTTGCGCGCCAGCGGCTGCGCCAGGGCCGGCGCGGCGGCCTGCACCGCGCGTGCCAGGGTGGCCAGCGTGTCGGCCGGCACGGCGGCCGGGGCGTACAGGCCATACCAGCCGTCGATCACCAGATCGACGCCGGATTCCTTGAGCGTGGGTACGGCGCTCAGCAGGGTAGAGCGGCGCGACCCTGTGGTGGTCAGCACGCGCAGCTTGCCGGCCTTGTGGTGTTCCAGCATGTCGGCCAGCGGCGCGATGGCGAGCGAAATCGAGCCGCCGATCAGATCGACCAGCGAGGGCGCGGCGCCGCGGTAAGGCACGTGGGTGAGTTGCAGCTTGGCCCGCTCGCCCAGGCCCTGGCCGATGAAGTGCGGCACCGTGCCAGCGCCGGGCGAGCCGAACGAGGCCTTGTTGGCCGGGTTGCGCGCCCATTCCAGGTAGTCGGCGAAGGTCTTGGCCGGCGTGGCCGGGCCAGTGGCCAGCGCAAAGTCGAACGTGGCCACGCGCCCCACCGGCGCAAAGTCGGCCACCGGGTCGTAGCGCAGGCCACGGTAGATGTGCTGGAACAGCGTCATGGCGCCGTGCGGCACGAACACCAGCGTGTCGCCGTCGGGCTTGGCGGCCTTGGCCGCCTCGACCGCCAGGCGCCCGCCCGCGCCGGTGCGGTTTTCAACCACCACGGGGCGCTTCAGCTGCACGCGCAACTGGTCGGCCACCAGGCGCGCCGTCTGGTCGGCCGAGCCGCCCGCGGCAAAGCCGACCAGGATTTTCAACGGCTGACCCGCAGATTGCGCACGCACGCCGGGCGTGGCCGCTGCCAGGGACGCGCCCATCCAACCGAGGACATGGCGACGAGACGGATGGAGAGCGTTCAACTGCACTGCTCCTTGATGAAGTCCGGCACGGCGATGGCCTTCAGCCGATCCGGGTCACCGTCGGGGTGCACCACGAAGGCGCGCGTTTCCAGCCCTTCGCACAGCACCAGATCGCCGCGCTTGACGACGTGCTTTTGCACGATCACCTTCTCGCGCCATTCGGCCACATGCGTGTGCACCTGCAGCGTGTCGCCGTAGGTGGCGGGCTTGAAGAACTTGGTGTGGATCTCCAGCAGCGGCGTGCCGATGATCCCGTGCGTTTTCTTCAACTCGCGCCAGGGCGGAATCCCGCATTGCATGAAGAAGTCGAGCGACGACGCATCCATCCACTTGCAGAAATTGGGAAAGAACACGATGCCGGCCGGATCGCAGTCGCCGAACATCACCTTGACTTCGTAAATCGTCGTCTTGCTCATGGTCTGGAACTCAACGTTTGAAAGCGGTTTGACGGACTCAGTGTTAACACCAGTCGCCGTGGGGTGGGCCATGCGGGGGGGGCGCCGTGGAGCGGGCTGGGCCCGGCCACTGGCGTCGTCCCCCGCCGGGGGAAGGCGCGTCAGCGCCACAGGGGGTTATCTGGGACTCATGCGCAGCGCGCCATCCAGGCGAATCACCTCGCCATTCAGGTGCCCGTTGGTGACGATGTGGCAAGCCAGCTCGGCAAATTCCTCCGGCTTGCCCAGGCGGGCCGGGAAGGGGATCGATGCCGCCAGCGACTGCTGCACGGGCTCGGGCAGGGTGCGCATCAGCGGCGTGCTGAACAGCCCCGGCGCGATGGTGCAAACGCGGATGCCGTGCTGCGCCAAGTCGCGCGCCATGGGCAATGTCATGCCGACCACGCCGCCTTTGGATGCGCTGTACGCCTGCTGGCCGACCTGGCCGTCAAACGCGGCCACGCTGGCGGTGAACACCATGGCGCCGCGCTCGCCGTCTTCCATCGGCTCCAGCTTGGCACAGGCGGCAGCAAACAGGCGCGCCGCGTTATAGGTGCCGATCAGGTTGACGTTCACGACCTTGATGAAATCCTCCAGCGGCGCGGCGTTGCCGTCCTTGCCCACCACGCGCTTGGCCGAGCCGATGCCGGCGATCTGCATCAGTATGCGCGCCGGGCCGTGCGCGGCGGCGGCCTGCTCGATCGCCGACTGCATGCTGTCGCCATTGCTCACGTCGCATTGGATGGCCAAGCCGTTGATATCGGCGGCGACCTTTTTGGCGTTGTCCAGGTTCAGGTCGAGCACCGCCACCTTGGCGCCCAGGCGCGCCAGTTCACGCGCCGTGGCTTCGCCCAGGCCCGAGCCACCGCCGGTGACGAGGGCTGCTTGTCCGTTGATTTGCATCTTGATGACTCCTGTTTTTATAGCTGCTCGCGCTTGTCCATCAAGCGCTGGAGGCCTTTTTGATATTGAAACGGTCAGGCCGCCGGGTTCTCCAGCAGCAGCGCAATGCCCTGGCCGCCGCCCACGCAAGCCGAGCTGATGCCGTACTTCAAGCCGTCGCGCTGCATGGCGCGCGCCACCGTGATCGTCAGGCGCACGCCGGTGGCCGCCAGCGGGTGGCCCAGCGCGATGGCGCCGCCGTTGACGTTGAGCTTGTCCAGGTCGAGCCCGAGTTCTTTGCCCACGGCCAGCGTCTGCGCGCCCTGTGCTTCGTTGATTTCGAAACGGCCGATGTCGTCCAGCTTCAGGCCGGTGCGCTCCAGCAGCAAGCGGATGGCGGGAGCGGGGCCGATGCCCATGATCTCCGGCGGCACACCGACGGCCGCCGCGCCCACAATGCGCGCCAGCGGCTGCTTGCCGTTGGCCTTCGCGTAGGCGCCCGAGGCGACCACGGCCGCCGCCGCCGCATCCACCAGCGCCGACGAGTTGCCGCCGGTCTGCACGCCGCCTTCAAACACCGGGCGCAGCTTGGCCAGCACCTCCAGCGGGGAAGGGCGGGGATGCGTGTCTTGCGCCACTTCATTCACCTTGCCTTGCAGCTTGATGCCGCGCGGCTTGTAGCCGTCCAGCTCGAACTTCTCGGTGACCACGGGCACGATCTCGCCGGCCAGAAAGCCGCTTTGCTGCGCCGCCACGGCCTTGGCGAACGAGGCGGCAGCAAACTCATCGACCTGCTCGCGCGTTATGCCGTACTTCTTCGCTAGGTTCTCGGCGGTCTGGATCATGTTGATGCCGGCGGCGGGGTCTTTCAGCGCCTCCCACATGTAGTCCTTGAAGCCGACCGGCGCGCCCAGCTTGAAGCCGGTGCGATGGTCAAAGGCGGCAATCGGGTTGCGCGTCATGCTCTCGGTGCCCACCACCAGCGCCGCCTCGCAGGCGCCGCCCTGGATGTGCTCGCCCGCCTGGCGGAATAGCTCGAAGCCGGTGCCGCAGATGCGCTGCGCCATGATGGCCGGCACCGCCACCGGCACGCCGGCGTACAGGCCGATGTGGCGCGGCAGGAAGAACTGGTCGAAGTCGCCCGGCGCCATGTTGCCGGTGACGACCGAGCCGATGTCGCTGCCCGGCACGCCCGCGCGTTTCAGTGCCTCACGCGCGGCCTTGATGCCCAGGTCGGTCGGGCTGATGTGGCCCAACGCGCCGCAGTAATCGACCATGGGTGTGCGCACGCCGTCGAGCATCCAGACGTCGTTGAAGGCGGTGAAGAATCCTTTGGTGGCCATGTCGAATATTCCGTTTCTAAGAGCCCGCGCGCAGCGGGGCGATGTTCGCGGCTTGCGCAGCCGGGGTTCCCCCGGCTGCTGCAAGCGTCCCCTTGAGGGGATGGCGGCCGCAGGCCGACTCAGGGGTGGTCATAAATTCATTCCGGGCTTGATGACGATGTGCCCCGGCGTTTCGTCATACAGCGCCTGCACCAGCGCATCGCGCTCCTTCAGCACGGCGCGCTGGTTGATGCTGCCCTTGTCGGTGATCTCGCCCTTGTCAATGGACGGCGGATCGGCCAGCAGCATCAGGCGCGCGACGCGGTTGGCGCTGCCGGTGGCGGTGAGCGACAGGTCGGTCACCAGGCTCTGAAATTTCTGCAGCACCGCGCGCTGCTTCAGCACTTCGCTCATCGGCGCATCGGCCGGCAGATCGACCAGCGAGCGCACCGCGGGGGTGGGAAAGATCAGCGCGCCGACTTCCTTGCGGTTCAGCCCGGTGACGACCACGTCCTGCACGTAGGGCGCACCGCCTGCGATGACGCGGCCGCGCAGCGGGCCGACGCTGACGAAGGTGCCGGTCGCCAGCTTGAAATCTTCCGCAATGCGGCCGTCGAAGCGCAGGCCCTGGTGCTTGTCCTGCGGGTCGATCCAGGTCACGGCGTCGCCGGTGCAGAAGAAGCCTTCGTCGTCAAACGCCTCGGCCGTGGCCTCGGGTCCGCGCCAGTAGCCGGGTGTGATGTTGGGGCCGCGGTAACGGATCTCCAGCTTGCCGTCGATGGGCACCAGCTTCAGCTCCAGCCCGGGCGTGGGCAGTCCCAGGTCGCCGGCCTTGACGTTGGGGCTGGTGACAAACAGGCCGTAGGGGCTGGACTCGGTCATCCCTAAGCCGCTGGTCATCACGATGCGCTCGCCGATCTCGGCTTCTTCGCTCTCAAAAAGAGAGTCCCACACCGGCTGCGCCAGCGCGGCGCCGGCGTAGAAGAACATCTTCACGCGCGAGAGGAAGTTGCGGCGCAGCTCGGCATCCTGCTTCATGGCGTTGGCGATCGCCTCGAAGCCGGTCGGCACGTTGAAGTACAGCGTGGGTGCGATGTCGCGCAGGTTGCGCAGCGTCTCGTGCATCAGCGCGGGCGTGGGCTTGCCTTCGTCGATGTAGAGCGTGCCGCCGTTGTTCAGCACCAAGCCCACGTTGTGGTTGCCGCCGAAGGTGTGGTTCCACGGCAGCCAGTCGATCAGCACCGGCGGCTCCTCGGCCAGCACCGGCATCGACTGGCGCATCTGCTGCTGGTTGGCGCACCACATGCGGTTGGTGTTGATGACGGCCTTGGGCAGCTTGGTGGAGCCGCTGGTGAAGAGGAACTTGACGATGGTGTCGGGGCCGGTGGCGGTGTGCGCGGCATCGACGGCGGGCGTCGGTTCGGTCGCCAGCAGGTCGGCAAACGAAGTGGTCGTGCGCCCCTTCAGGTGCGCATGGTCGGCGTGGCGCGAGACCGCCACTTCGCAGCCGGCGGGCGCGACGGCGGCTATGGCGGCGCCGTAGCGGTCGCCGTCCTCCGCCCAGATCAGGCCGGGCGTCAGCGTGTCGACGACGTGGCGCAGCTTGCCGTAGTCCTTGCTGATGGTCGAATACGCGGGCGACGCAGGCGAGTAGGGCACGCCCACATACAGGCAGCCCAGCGCCAGCAGCGCGTGGTCGATGCCGTTGTCGCTGAGGATGACCACCGGCCGGTCCTGCGACAGCCCGCGGTCCAGCAGCGCCTGGCCGATGCGGCGCGCGGCGTCGAGCGCCTGCGCGTAGGTGACGTGGCGCCAGTCGCCCGTCTTGCCGTCGGCGGTGCGCACGCGCTGGGCGATGAAGGTGCGGTCAGGCGCCTCGCGCGCCCAGTGGATCAGCCGGTCGGACATGCGCTGGGCATGCGCGTCCAGCGCCTGTTCGGCACGCACGTACTGCGCGCCGTCCGGCTGCTCGCGCACCTCGGCGCGCGTCACGCCAAAGGTCAGCGGCCGGTACTTGGGCGGGGCCGCCGGCGCGGCCTGTGGGTTGCTCATCTTGTCTCACTCCACTCTTATATTGATAGCTGCTTGCGCTTATGCATCCAGCGCTGGGATCAAAAATTGTCCAGAGGCCGCGGAGCAGGCCACCTTGGAACGCCGCGCTCGGGGTCCCCCCCGAGCGCCAGCGTTGTCCCCCTCCAGGGGGAAGGCGCCGCAGGCGACTCAGGGGGTGTTTTACTTCAGGGGGGTCTTCTTCACTTTCGTTCCGGCCTTGCCTTCCAGAAAGTCGCGCACGCGCTGCTTGGCTTCGGGCGCGGCCTGGGCAATGGCGCTGATCAGCGCTTCGGTCATGAAGCCGTGGTCGGCCGGCTGTTCGGCAATGCGGGGCAGGGCGTGCATCAGCGCGTAGTTGGTCAGCGGCGCGTTGCCGGCGATGCGCTCGGCCAGGTCCAGCGCCTTGTCGAAGGCCTGGCCTTCGGGCGCCAGGTACTGCGCAAAGCCCAGCCGCTCGCCGTCCTCGGCGTTGTAGACGCGGCCGGTGAGCATCATGTCCATCATGCGGGCCACGCCGATCAGCTTGGGGATGCGCACCGAACCGCCGCCGCCCACGAAGATGCCGCGCGTGCCTTCGGGCAGGGCGTAGAAGGTGGTGGCGTCTGCGACGCGGATGTGCGCCGCGCTGGCCAGTTCGAGCCCGCCGCCCACCACGGCGCCGTGCAGCGAAGCCACCACGGGCACCGGGCCGTACTGCAGCGCGTCAAGCGCGGCGTGCCACATGCGCGAGTGGTGTACGCCTTCGCCGGCGTCGCGCTCCTTCAGCTCGCTCAGGTCCAGCCCGGCGCAGAAGTGCTCGCCTTCGCCGTCCAGCACGGCCGCGCGGACGCTGGCCGGCAGGTTCTGGAAGGCGTCGCGGATGGCCAGGATGAGGCCGTCGGACAGTGCGTTGCGCTTCTTGCCGCGCGTGAGTCGAACGACGGCAATGTTCTTCTTCTTGCCGATGATCTCGACCGAAAGGTCCTGGCTGGCTCGGGTCATGGGTGGGTCTCCTGTGGACGCATTATGGTTATATTAGATAATCAAATGCAAGGCCGCGACCGAGCTTGCAGTTAGGTGTTTACCCTGATCGGGCGTGGCGGGCGGCGGCACCGCACAATGCAGAAAACTCACGAGGATGTTTCCATGACCCGCAGACATTTCTTGCTGGCCGGCGCCGGGCTGGCGCTGGGCCGCGCGGCCGTCGCCCAAGGCGCTTTCCCCCAGAAGCCGCTGCGCATCGTGGTGCCCAACGCACCGGGCGGCGCGGCCGACATCACCGCCCGCGCGGTGGGCGAGCACATGGCCCGCACGCTGGGCCAGCCCGTCATCATCGACAACAAGCCCGGCGCAGGCGGCGTGGTGGCGGCGCAGAACGTGATCGCCGCGCCGCGCGACGGGCATGCGCTGCTGCTGATTTCCAGCGGCACGGCGGTGAGCCAGGCGCTGTTCAAGGCCTTGCCGTACGACACGCTGAAGGCCTTCGCGCCGGTGGCGCCGCTGGCCACGTTCGACCTGGTGATCGTGGCGGCGGAGGGCGGCGAATTCAGGACGCTGGGCGATCTGCTGGCCTTTGCGCGCGCACAGCCGGGCAAGCTGAACATCGGCACGCCCAACATCGGCACCACGCAGCACCTGGCGGCCGAGCTGTTCAAGACCACTGCGGGCCTGCAGGCGCAGGTGGTGCCGTTCAAGGGCACGCCGGACGTCGTCACGTCCCTTCGCGGCGGGCAGATCCACGCCGGGCTGGACATTTTGAGCCCGCTGCTGCCGCAGATTCAGAGCAAGGCCCTGCGCGCGCTGGCCGTGACCGGCGCCCGGCGATCCCGCGTGCTGCCCGAGGTGCCGACGGCGAACGAAGCCGGCGTCAAAGGGCTCGACGCCGCGTCGTGGAATGGCCTGGCCGTGGCGGCCGGCACGCCCGCCGGCGCCATCGAGCGGCTCAACCAGGCGGTCAACGCCGCGCTGCAGGACGCGGGGGTGCGGCAGAAGCTGGAGGCGCTCAACCTCGACCCGCGGCCCGGCACCGCGGGCGATGCGGCGGCCATGCTGGCAGGCGATATCCGGCGCTGGAGCGACGTGATCACCAAGGCGAAGATCGAGCGCCAATGACCGCGCGCGATCAGGCAGTGCGCAGCGCGGAAGGCGCCATCGGCGCGGGCTGCCGGTTGTGCGGGCGCCGCTTTCGATGCCGCGCGGGCAGGTGGCCATGATCGACATCCTGTCCATCACCGGCCCCATCTACATCGCCATCGCGCTGGGCTGGCTGACGACGCGGGCGGGGCTGTTCGAGCGCAGCGACATGCGCGTGCTGGGCCGCTTCGTGCTGTACGTGGCGCTGCCGGCGCTGCTGTTTGATGCGGTGGCACGCCGGCCGTTGGGCGACATCCTGGAATGGCGCTACATGGCGGTGTTCGCGCTGGGCGGCCTGGCGACGATGGCGCTGGGCCTGTTCTGGATGCGCCGCGTGGCGGGCCAGGCGCCGGTGGCGTCGGTGGTGCAGGCCATGGGCATGTGCTGCCCCAATTCGGGCTTTGTGGGCTACCCGGTCAACCTGCTGGTGCTGGGGCCGGTGGCGGGTGTCATCCTGGGCATGAACATGCTGGTCGAAAACCTGCTGCTCATTCCCTTGCTGCTGGCGCTGATGGACGCTGCCGCGGGTGGCGGGCACTGGCGGGCGGTGGTGCGCGGCGCGGCAGCCGGGCTGCTGCGCAACCCGATGGTGCTGGCGCTGGTGGCCGGCCTGGGCGCAGCGGCGCTGGGGCTGAAGTTGCCGGCGCCGGTGGAAAAGTCGGTCGGCCTGTTCGCGCAGGCCAGCGCGGCGCTGTCGCTGTTCGTGATCGGCGGGTCGCTGGCGGGTTTGGGGCTGGCGGGCATGCGCCGGCAGGTGGCGGCCATCGCTGTCGGTAAGCTGGTGCTGCACCCGCTGCTGACGTTTGCCGCCCTGTGGGGCCTGGAAGCGCTGGGCATGCCGCCGCTGGACGCCAAGCTGCGCGTCGGCGTCGTGCTGGCCGCCGCGTGCCCGATGTTCGGCATTTATCCCATCCTGGCGCAGAAGCACGGCCACGAAGGCCTGGCCGCGGCGGCGCTGCTGGGCACCACGGTGGCGTCGTTCTTCACCATCAGCGCGGCGCTGTGGGTGCTGCGCTGAACGCGCGCCTGAACGCGCCGCGTCAGAACCGGATGCCGGCCGGGTTGGTCGGCGTGCGCGGCGGCGCGATGCTGGGCGCCTCTGGCGTCGTCGCGGCGCGGTAGGCGGGCGGTGCGTCCGGCGCCTGCGCCGCAGCCGTGGCGCGCGGCGGCGTCAGGGGCGTGGCGGCCGGTCGGCGGTAGCTGGCGGGCAACTGCGACGACTTCGGGTAGCCCGCGGCGTCCAGGTAGGCCGACCATTCCGCGTCCGAATAGCCTTGGATGCGCTGGGCGCCAATGGTCAGCACCGGCAGGTCCTGCGTGCCGGCCAGGCGGCGCAGCGCGGCAATGTCGTCGTTCGATTCCACGGTCTTTTCGCTGAACGGCACCCCGCGGTTGACCAGCAGGTTGCGCCCGCTCTGGCAGGGCGCGCAGTCCTGGCTGGTGTAGATCACCACCGGATAGCGCTGGGCCACCTGGGCCAGTTGATACGGCAGGTTGGCCACGCCTGCGCCAGGGGCCGCGGCCGGGGCCGATTCCGGCGCTGCCGTCACCCGGTCGGAATAGGTGACGCGGCCACCTGCGCCCACGCTGCGCTGCACCTGCGCCTGCGCGCTCACGGCCATGCCCGCGGCCAGCAGCGCCAGGAAGGCGATGATCGAAGGATGACGGACAGGCATGGCTGGGGCGCTCAGGTGCGGTGGATGGGCGCGGCGCTTACGCCATGCCCTGGTGGCGCAGCAGCGCCTCCAGGCTGGGCTCGCGGCCGCGAAAGGCCTTGAACGATTCCATGGCCGGGCGGCTGCCGCCGGCTTCCAGAATCTCGCGGCGGTATTTTCGCCCCGTTTCCACGCTGGGCAAGCCATCGGGCGTGACGCTTTCCTCGAACGCCGCATACGCATCCGCGCTCAGCACCTCGGCCCACTTGTAGCTGTAGTAGCCCGCCGCGTAACTGCCGGCAAAAATGTGGCTGAAGGTCTGCGCGGTGCGCGAAAACGGCGGCGGCTGGATAACGGCGACCTCTTGCCGCACGGCGTCGAGCAGCGGCTGGAAGTCTTTCGCCGGGTCGTGCTCGGTGTGCAGCAGCATGTCGAACAGCGCGAACTCGATCTGGCGCACGGTCTGCATGCCGGCCTGGAAGTTCTTGGCCGCCGTCATCTTGTCGAACAGCGCGCGCGGCAGCGGCTCGCCGGTATCGACGTGCGCCGTCATGTGCTTGAGCACATCCCATTCCCAGCAGAAGTTTTCCATGAACTGGCTGGGCAGCTCGACCGCGTCCCACTCGACGCCGCTGATGCCGGACACGTCGTGCTCGTTCACCTGCGTCAGCATGTGGTGCAGGCCGTGGCCGAATTCGTGGAACAGGGTGATGACGTCGTCGTGCGTCAGCAGCGGCGGCTTGCCGTCGACGCCTTCGGCGAAGTTGCAGACCAGATGTGCGACCGGTGTCTGAAGCTGGCCGTTGTCGGGCCGCAGCCAGCGGGCGCGCACATCGTCCATCCACGCGCCGCCTCGCTTGCCGTTGCGCGCGCCCGGGTCGAGGTAAAACTGGCCGAGCAGCTTGCCGTCGCGTTCGATGCGGTAGAACTCGACGGACGGGTGCCACACGGGCGCCACGTCGCGGCGGATGGCGACCTCGAACAGCGTCTCGACGATCTTGAACAGCCCCTGCAACACCTTGGGTGCCTGGAAGTACTGCTTGACCTCCTGCTCGCTGAAGGCGTAGCGCGCTTCCTTCAGCTTTTCGCTGACGTACGGCCAGTCCCAGGGCTGCGGGTCGGCCAGTTTCAGGTCGGATTGGGCAAAGGCGCGCAGGTCGGCGATGTCGCGCTCGGCGTAAGGCTTGGCCTTGGCAGCGAGTTCGCGCAAGAAATCGACGACTTGCTTGGGCGAATCGGCCATCTTGGGCACGACCGAGACTTCTCCGAAGTTGGCGTAGCCCAGCAAGCCGGCTTCTTCGCGCCGCAGCGCCAGGATGTCGCGGATCAGCGGCGCATTGTCGTATTTCACGGCATCGCCCTCGGCCTGGTCCGACGCGCGCGTGACGTAGGCGCGGTACAGGCGCTGGCGCAGCGCGCGGTCGTGCGCGAACTGCATCACGGGCAGGTAGCTGGGCAGCTTGAGCGTCAGTTTGTAACCCGCCTTGCCTTCGCTTTCAGCAGCGGCGCGCGCGGCGGCCTTGACGTCGGGTGGCACGCCGTCCAACTCGGCCTCGGTGGCGTAGTAGGCGTAGCCGTCGGTGGCGTCGAGCGCGTTCTCGCTGAACTTCTGGCTGAGGGCGGCCTGTTCTTCCTGAATCGCGGCGTAGCGCTCCTTGGCCGCGCCCTGCAGTTCGGCACCGCCCAGCAAGAAGCCGCGCAGCGCGTTCTTGTGCGCCTGGCGCTGCTCGGCGTTCAGGGCGGCGGGGTCGATGGCCTTGTACTTGGCGTAGAGGCGCTCGTCGCTGCCGAGGTGCGTCCAGAACTCGGTCACCTTGGGCAGCGCGGCGTTGTAGGCGGCGCGCAGCTCGGGCGTGTCCATGACGGCGTTCAGGTGGCCGACCACGCCCCAGGCGCGGCCCAGCTTTTCGGTCGCGACGTCGAGCGTGCGCGACAGCGTCAGCCAGTCGGCGGGCAAATCGGGCGCGACAGTGGCTTCGAGCGCGGCTTCGGATTCGGCCAGCAGCTGGTCGATGGCGGGGCCCACGTGTTCAGGGCGAACCTGGTCGAACAGGGGGAGGTCGGTGAAGTCGAGGAGGGGGTTGGGCATGGTGCGTCAGGTGGGGGCAGGGCGTGCAATGTCAAGCACGACGGTATGAAAACGATAGCTTCTTACGCTTGTTGGGCCTGCGCTGGAGCCTGATTTGTGTGGAATTCTTCGGGCATTCGAACAGCCGGACGCAGAGGACGCAAAGGATTCGCAAAGGACGCAAAAGTAAAACCAAATTTTTTTGAATTTCTTTTGCGTTCTCTGCGAAATCTCTGCGTCCTCTGCGTCCGGCTGTTGGGTTTTGTCTCACCCACCCGCTTGCTCAGCCGCTTCAAGTGTGTTCACCAGCAGCATCGCGCGCGTCATCGGCCCGACGCCACCGGGCACCGGGGTAATCCAGCCGGCGACTTCCTTCAAGGCGGCAAAGTCCACGTCGCCGCACAGCTTGCCCGCGTCGTCGCGGTTCATGCCGACGTCGATCACCACCGCGCCGGGCCTGACCATGTGGGCCGTCAGCACGTTGCGCTTGCCGACGGCGGCGACCACGATGTCGGCCTGGCGCGTCAGCGCGCCCAGGTCGGGCGTGCCGCTGTGGCACACGGTGACGGTGGCGTTGGCGGCCAGCAGCATCATGGCCATCGGCTTGCCGACGATGTTGCTGCGGCCGATGACCACGGCGTGCTTGCCTTTCAGGTCCTTCATGCCGATCGATTCGAGCATCTTCATGCAGCCGTAGGGCGTGCAGGGCCGAAAGCCGGGCTGGCCGACCATCAGCGCGCCCGCGCTGGCGACGTGAAAGCCGTCCACGTCCTTGTGCGGCGCAATGGCTTCGATGACGGCGTGGCTGTCCATGTGCGGGGGCAGCGGCAACTGCACCAGGATGCCGTGCACTGCCGGGTCGGCGTTGAGCGCGGCGATGCGGGCCAGCAGGTCGGCCTGCGTCATGTCGGCGGGGTAGCGCTCCAGCGTGGCGCCCAGGCCCGTTTGTTCGCTGTCGGCCACCTTGCTGCGCGTGTAGACCTGGCTGGCAGGGTCTTCGCCGACCAGGATGACGGTGAGGTGCGGCTGCACGCCACGGGCTTTCAGCGCGGCCACGCGCCCGGCCACTTCGCCGCGCACCTGCTGCGCCAGGGCATTGCCGTCAATCAATTGAGCTGTCATGGTGATTTATCAACAAAAAAGCCGCTGGCGCTTGTCAGTAAAGCGCGAGCAGCTATCAAAAAAAGAGTATGAGGATGGCGGCTCGCGGCTCAGGTCTTGCCCGAGTTCTGGCCCAGCGCAATTTTCAACAGGTCAGCCACGGTATTGGCGCCGAGTTTTTCCATGATGTTGGCGCGATGCGCCTCCACCGTCTTGATGCTGATGCCCAGGTCGTCGGCGATCTGCTTGTTCAGGCGGCCGGCGACGATCCGTTCCAGCACCTGCGCCTCGCGGCCCGTCAGCTTGGCCAGCAGCGCGTCGCGCGTGGCGGCCTGCTGATGTTCGGCGAAGGTGGTGCACGCGTGCTCCAGCATGCGCTCGACCAGCGGAACCAGGTGGTCTTCCTTGAAGGGCTTCTGGATGAAGTCCATCGCGCCTTTCTTCATGGCGTCGACGGCCAGCGGCACGTCGCCGTGGCCGGTGATGAAGGCCAGGGGCAGCGGCGAGTTGCGCTCAATCAGGCGGTCCTGTAACTCCAGCCCGCTCATGCCGTCCATGCGGATGTCGACGATCAGGCAGGCGACTTCGCGCGGGTCGTAGCGGGCCAGCAGCACTTCGGCCGATTCGAAGCAGCGCACGCGGAAGGCCTGGCCTTCGAGCAGCCATTGCACCGAATCGCGCACGGCCTCGTCGTCGTCCACCACATAAACCGTGCCTCGCTTCGGGATCAAACTCATGCAACTGTCCTGGCGTTCGGGGTGGATGCCAGCGCATCCGGAACGGGGCCCACCGGGATCCAGAAACTGAAGCGGCAGCCCACGACTTGGCCGGCATTGTAGAGGTTCTCCGCGCTGATCCGGCCTTGGTGCGACTCGATGATCGAGCGGCACAGATTGAGCCCGATGCCCAGGCCTTCGGCCTTGGTGGAGAAGAAAGCTTCGTACAGCCGCGCCAGCGCTTCGGGCGACAGGCCGCGGCCCGAATCGGTCACGCTGAAGTGCATGGTGGGCAGGTCTTCGACGTCGCGCTGCATCACGCGCAGGTCGACCACGCGGTTGCCGGTGACGCGCTGCGCGGCGTCGATGGATTCGGCGCCGTTCTTGATCAGGTTAATGACGACCTGCTCGATCAGGATCGGGTCGACATACATCGCGGGCAGACCCGGAGCGATGTGGTGCGTCAGCCGGATCTGGCGTCGGCGCAGCTCGATGTCGGCCAGTTCCAGCACCTGTTCCATCATGGTGGCCACCTCGGCCCATTCGCGGCGCGGCTCGCTGCGCTTGACGAAGCTGCGGATGTGCTGCACCACCTGGCCGGCACGCTGCGCCTGGCGCGCGGTCTTGTCCAGCGCGCCCAGCAGGTCGTCCTGGCTGATGCTGCCGCCCTTGATGCGCGAGATCATGCCGGTGCAGTAGTTGCTGATGGCCGTGAGCGGCTGGTTCAGTTCGTGCGCCACGCTGGACGCCATTTCGCCCATGGTGATGAGGCGGCTGGCGGTCTGCGCGCGCTCGGCCTGCGCGGCGGCCTGCTCCTCGGCATGGCGGCGCGCGGTGATGTCGGTGGCGATCACCATCTGCGCCAGCCGCCCGTCCACCCAGTTGAGGTAGCGCGAACGCACTTCCAGCCACTTGCCCAGGCGCTCGATGTAGACCTCGGCGTGCTCGGCCACCGGCGTGGTGGTCAGGCTGTCCATCGGCAGACCGGCAAACGAATCCACCGTGTCCAGGCTTTCGTCGGACAGCTGTGTTTCGGGCGTGCCGGCGCGCGCCACCAGCTTCAGGTGGCCGCTGGTGGTGGCGTCGAACCACTGGCGGTACAGCTTGTTGGCAAACAGCAGTTCCTCACTGCCCAGTGGCGCTACGGAAACCGAAGCATCCAGCGCTTCCAGCACGGTCGTGAAGCGCTCATACGACGCCGAAAGCTGGCGACGCACGCGGTTGGGCTCGGTGATGTCGGTCATCGATGCCATCCAGCCGGTCTGCTTGCCGGTGGCGTCGATCAGCGGTGACACGTACAGCCGGGCGTCGAACACGGTGCCGTCCTTGCGCTGCACCCGCATCTGAAAGCCCGACGATTCGGCGCCGCCGTCCAGCTCGTCGTTCAGGCGCGCCGACAGCGCGTCGTGGTCCTCGGGCGGCCAGTAGCTGAAGGGCTCGGTCTGGCCGATCAGCTCGTCCTCGCTCCAGCCGGTCATCTGGCAAAAGGCGGGGTTGACGTAGGTGATGCGGCCTTGCAGATCGAGCGCGCGCATGCCGGTGAGCATGGAGTTCTCCATCGCGCGGCGGAAGCTGGTTTCGGCCTGCAGCGCCTGCTGCGCCTGCTGGCGGCGCTGCGACTGGCGCCAGTTGGCGATCAGCATCCACGCCGTCATCGTCGCCAGCACGGCGACCAGCCAGAACAGCGTGCCGCCCACCACGCCCTGCGACGTGCGCCAGGCCTGCGCTCGCAGCACCAGCCCGTTGCCGACGGGCGAGACGGGAATTTCGAACTCGTTCACCTTGCCCGCCCACGGCAGTTGCTCGGCCAGGCCCTGGCGATCCGGAATGGTCTGCCCGGCCAGCAGCTGGCCCTTGGCGTCGAGCAGCGCCACCGCATACTTGGCCAGCACTTCGGCCGGCACGCTGTAGCGCAGCAGGCCGTCGACCGAGTATTCGGCCAGCAGCGTGCCGGCGAATTCGCCGCGCGGGGTGATGGGTACGTGCAGGTACAGCTCGGGCTCACTGCCGGGCGTGGCGTGCGGCTGGGTATAGACGGGCTGGCGCAGGTCTTTGGCCAGGCCGTAGCCGATTTCAGCGTCGCCGGGTTTCAGCTGACCTTCGGACACCCAGTCACGCACCGGCGACACGCTGGGCGACGCCTGGCTGGCGCGGAACTGGCGGTTCTGGTCCAGCCAGCTCAGCGCCACCAGCTCGGGGAACTGCGACACCAGCGCCTCGGCGCGAAAGTCGAACTGCAGTGTCGACATCTCGCGGTCGGCCATGTCGCGTGCCAGCCGCATCAGCTGCTCCTGCCGCTCCAGCAGCCGCAGGCGCAGGCGCTGCTGGCTGTATTCGACGTCGCGCTTGACCGCTTCCTGCTCGCGCCGCACTTCTTCGAGGCGCAGGTACCAGAAGGCCGACACGATGGCGGCCAGGAACAAAAGCACCGCCGCCAGCGGCGCCAGATGGGCGATGCGGTCCTGCGCCAGCAGGCCGCGCTGCCACCAGGGGCGCGATGCGCTGGGGTCGAGCACGGTGGCGGCGCTGTGGGTCGGCATGGGCGGCCAGTGTAGTGGTACGGTGATTGCCGGCCCGTGATGGGGCTCAAAACCAGTGATATTTCGTATTGTGATATTTAAATTCTCTATTTGAAAAATACGGAGTTTGTGCGATGATCGCGGCTTGATTCACAATGACCTTCATCGACATAGAAAGACGAGGAGACAAGCGATGTCCGAGGATCCCAAGGCAAATTCCGTTGCCGCTGCAGAGATAGACGCCCAGGAAACCCGAGAGTGGCTGGATGCGCTCTCTGCCGTGATCGAGCGCGAAGGCCCCGAGCGCGCCCACGAGCTGCTGGAAGAACTGCTGGAACACGCGCGCCAGCAAAGCATCGACCTGCCGTTTTCGGCCACCACCGGCTATGTGAACACGCTGGAGCCGGCGCAGGAAGCGCGCTCGCCCGGCAACATCGCCATCGAAAAGCGCCTGCGCGCCTACATGCGCTGGAACGCCATGGCCATGGTGGTGCGCGCCAACCGCCTGAACCCCGCCGACGGCGGCGACCTGGGCGGCCACATCGGCTCCTTCGCCTCGCTGGCGTCCATGCTGGGCGCAGGCTTCAACCACTTCTGGCACGCCGACAGCGGCGACCACGGCGGCGACTGCCTCTACATCCAGGGCCACAGCGCGCCCGGCATCTACGCGCGCGCCTACCTCGAAGGCCGCATCACCGAAGAGCAGATGGACAACTTCCGCCAGGAAGTCGATGGCAAGGGCCTGTCCAGCTACCCGCACCCCAAGCTGATGCCGCGCTTCTGGCAGTTCCCCACCGTCAGCATGGGCCTGGGCCCGCTGATGGCGATCTACCAGGCGCGCTTCCTCAAGTACCTGCACGCGCGCGGCATTGCCGACACGGCCAAGCGCAAGGTGTGGGTGTTCCTGGGTGACGGCGAGATGGACGAGCCCGAGAGCATGGGCGCCATCGGCCTGGCCGCGCGCGAAGGGCTGGACAACCTGATCTTCGTCGTCAACTGCAACCTGCAGCGCCTGGACGGCCCGGTGCGCGGCAACGGCAAGGTGATCCAGGAACTGGAAGGCGAATTCCGCGGCAGCGGCTGGAACGTCATCAAGCTGATCTGGGGCAAGGGCTGGGACGAGCTGCTGGCACGCGACAAGTCCGGCAAGCTGCGTCAGCTGATGATGGAAACACTGGACGGCGACTACCAGGCCATGAAGGCCAACGACGGCGCCTACGTGCGCAAGCACTTCTTCGGCAAGTACCCCGAGACCGCCAAGCTGGTCGAGCACATGACCGACGAGGAAGTGTTCGAACTGCGCCGCGGCGGCCACGACCCGGAGAAGGTGTACGCCGCCTTCCACGCCGCCCACCACCACCAGGGCCAGCCCACGGTGCTGCTGGTCAAGACCATCAAGGGCTACGGCATGGGCAAGGCGGGTGAAGCCCGCAACACCGTGCACCAGACCAAGAAGCTGTCGGACGAGGACATCCGCTACATCCGCGACCGCTTCAACATCCCCGTGCCCGACAGCGAACTGGACAAGCTGCCGTACTACAAGCCGGCCGACGACACGCCGGAGATGAGGTACCTGCAGGAACGCCGCCAGGCGCTGGGCGGCTACCTGCCGCAGCGCCGCCCGGTGTCGGACGAGCGCTTCACCATTCCGCCGCTCGACACCTTCAAGGCGGTGCTGGAGCCCACGGCCGAAGGCCGCGAGATCAGCACGACGCAGGCTTTCGTGCGCTTTCTGACGCAGTTGCTGCGCGACAAGGAATTCGGCCCGCGCGTGGTGCCCATCCTGGTGGACGAGGCACGTACCTTCGGCATGGAAGGCCTGTTCCGCCAGATCGGCATCTACAACCCGAAAGGCCAGCTCTACACCCCGGTCGACCGCGACCAGGTGATGTACTACCGGGAAGACAAGGCCGGCCAGATCCTGCAGGAAGGCATCAACGAAGCCGGCGGCATGGCCAGCTGGATTGCCGCCGCCACCAGCTACAGCACGAGCAATCGCATCATGATGCCGTTCTACGTGTTCTATTCGATGTTCGGCTTCCAGCGCATCGGCGACCTGGCCTGGGCCGCCGGCGACATGCAGGCGCGCGGCTTCCTGCTGGGCGGCACCAGCGGGCGCACCACGCTCAACGGCGAGGGCCTGCAGCACGAAGACGGCCACAGCCAGATCCTGGCCGGCACGGTGCCCAACTGCGTGTCGTACGACCCGACCTTCGCGCACGAAGTGGGCGTGATCCTGCACCACGGCCTGAAGCGCATGGTCGAACAGCAGGACAACGTCTACTACTACCTGACGCTGCTGAACGAAAACTACGCCATGCCCGGCCTGCAGCCCGGCACCGAAGAACAGATCATCAAGGGCATGTACCTGTGCAAGCCCGGCAGCGACGCCGGCGCTGGCGCCGCGCGCGTGCAGCTGCTCGGCTCGGGCACCATCCTGCGCGAGTCGATCGCCGCACAGGAACTGCTGCTGAAGGACTGGGGCGTGGGCGCCGACGTGTGGAGCTGCCCCAGCTTCAACGAACTGGCGCGCGAAGGCCAGGACTGCGAGCGCTGGAACCTGCTGCACCCGACCGAACCGCAGCGCGTGCCTTTCGTGGCGCAACAGCTGGCCGCGCACGCCGGGCCGGTGGTGGCGTCGACGGACTACATGAAGAGCTTCGTCGAGCAGATCCGCCCCTTCCTGCCGAAGGACGACAAGGGCGTGGGCCGCCGCTACATGGTGCTGGGCACCGACGGCTTCGGCCGCTCCGATTTCCGCAGCAAGCTGCGCGAGCACTTCGAGGTGAACCGGCACTACCTCGTTGTCGCCGCGCTGCGTGCGCTGGCCGACGAGGGCAAGCTGCCGATGAGCCGGGTGGCCGAGGCCATCCAGCGCTACGGCATCAAGACCGACAAGATCAACCCGCTGTACGCCTGAGGGAGACAAGACATGGCATTGGTGGAAGTCAAGGTCCCGGACATCGGCGACTTCAAGGATGTGGCCGTCATCGAACTGCTGGTCAAGGCCGGCGACACGGTCAAGGTCGAACAGTCCCTCATCACGGTGGAAAGCGACAAGGCGTCGATGGAGATTCCGTCCAGCGCCGCCGGCGTGGTGAAGGAACTCAAGGTCAAGGTGGGCGACACGGTGAACGAAGGTTCCGTGGTGCTCGTGCTGGAGGCCAGCGGCGCCGGTGCAGCCGACGCTGCAGCCAACGCCGAGCCGCCGGTGGGCGGCAGCGAAGTCGTTCCGGGCGCCAGCGAAGCCTCGGCCCAGGCGCGCGCGGCCGACACCGCGGGTGCCGGCGGTGCCGCGCCCGCGGCCGCCAGCGGCCCGGTGGAAGTGCGCGTGCCCGACATCGGCGACTTCAAGGACGTCGCCGTGATCGAGGTGTTCGTCAAGCCCGGCGACACCGTCAAGGTCGAGCAGAGCCTGATCACCGTCGAATCGGACAAGGCGTCGATGGAGATCCCCTCCAGCCACGCCGGTGTAATCCAGGACATGAAGATCAAGGTGGGCGACACCGTCAACATGGGTGACCTGATCGCCATACTGCAAGGCTCGGCCGCCGCGCCCGCCGGCGCGCCTGCGCCTGCGGCCCCCGCACCCGCACCGGCCGCACCGGCTGCCGCCCCGGTGGCCGCACCCGCCGCGGCATCGGCGTCCGCCGCGCCGGCTGCCGCTGCTGCACACGACCCGACCAAGCCGCCCATCGGCCTGCCATACGCCAGCCCGTCCGTGCGCAAGTTTGCGCGCGAACTCGGCGTGCCGCTCGATGAGGTGAGCGGCACTGGCCCCAAAGGCCGCATCACGCAGGACGACATCCAGAACTTCACCAAGGCCGTCATGGCCGGCACCGCGCGCACCAAGGCGCAGGGCGCCGCGCCGGCCGCCGGCGGTGGCGCGGTGACGGGTGGCGGCGAGCTAAACCTGATCCCGTGGCCGAAGGTCGACTTTGCCAAGTTCGGCCCGATCGAGCGCAAGGAGATGAGCCGCATCAAGAAGATCAGCGGCGCCAACCTGCTGCGCAACGCGATCATGATTCCGGCCGTCACCAACCACGACGACGCCGACATCACCGATCTCGAAGCCTTCCGCGTCTCCACCAACAAGGAGAACGAGAAGAGCGGCGTCAAGGTGACGATGCTCGCCTTCCTCATCAAGGCCTGCGTGGCCGCGCTGAAGAAGTTTCCCGAGTTCAACTCCAGCCTGGACGGCGACGCGCTGATCTACAAGAGCTACTGGCACATCGGCTTTGCCGCCGACACGCCCAACGGCCTGGTCGTGCCCGTCATCAAGGACGCCGACAAGAAGGGCGTGCTTCAGATCAGCGAAGAAATGGGCGCGCTGGCCAAGAAGGCGCGCGACGGCAAGCTGGGCCCGGCCGACATGAGCGGCGCGACCTTCACCATCTCGTCGCTGGGCGGCATTGGCGGGCGTTACTTCACGCCCATCATCAACGCGCCCGAGGTGGCGTTCCTGGGGGGTGTGCCGCTCGAACATCGAGCCGGTGTGGGACGGCAAGGCCTTCCAGCCGCGCCTGATGCTGCCGCTGTCGCTGACGTGGGACCACCGCGTGATTGACGGTGCGGCGGCTGCGCGCTTCAACGCCTACCTTGGCCAGATCCTCGGCGACTTCCGCCGCGTGCTGTTGTGATCGGGAGCTGACGACATGGCAGAAATTCAAGTCAAGGTGCCCGACATTGGCGACTTCAAGGACGTCGCCGTCATCGAAGTGCTGGTCAAGCCCGGCGACGCCGTGAAGGTGGAGCAGAGCCTGATCACCGTCGAGTCCGACAAGGCGAGCATGGAGATTCCCTCCAGCCACGCCGGCGTCGTGAAGTCGCTGGCCGTGAAGCTGGGCGACACGGTGAACGAAGGCACGGTGGTGCTGGTGCTCGACGCCGAAGGCGCCGCTGCCGAGCCAAAACCGGCGCCAGCGCCCGCTCCATCAGCGCCAGCCGCTACACAAAGTGCAGCGCCTGCGCCGGCGCCGACGCCCGTCAGTGCCGCCCCCGGCGTGGCCTACAGCGGCCAGGCCGACCTGGACTGCGATGTGCTGGTGCTGGGTGGCGGCCCCGGCGGCTACTCGGCGGCCTTCCGCGCGGCCGATCTGGGCCTGAAGGTCGTGCTGGTCGAGCGTTACGCGCAACTGGGGGGGCGTGTGCCTGAACGTCGGCTGCATCCCGTCGAAGGCGCTGCTGCACGTGGCGGCGGTGATGGACGAAGTCAGCCACCTGGCCGCGCTGGGCATCGACTACGGCGGCGCGCCCAAACTCGACATCGACAAGCTGCGCGCCCACAAAGAGAAGGTCATCGGCAAGCTGACCGGCGGCCTGGGCGCCATGGCCAAGATGCGCAAGGTCACCACGATGCGCGGCTACGGCTCCTTCGTCGGCAGCAACCACCTGGAAGTGGAAGAAACCAGCGGCACCGGCCAGGAGAAAACCGGCAAGAAGCAGGTGGTTCAGTTCAAGCGCGCCATCATCGCCGCCGGCTCGCAGGCCGTGCGCCTGCCCTTCATGCCCGAAGACCCGCGCGTGGTCGACTCCACCGGCGCGCTGGCGCTGAAATCGGTGCCCAAGAAGATGCTCATCCTGGGCGGCGGCATCATCGGCCTGGAGATGGGCACGGTGTACAGCACGCTGGGCGCGCGCCTGGACGTGGTCGAAATGCTCGACGGCCTGATGCAGGGCGCTGACCGCGACCTGGTGAAGGTGTGGCAGAAGCTCAACGCGCCGCGCTTCGACAACATCATGCTCAAGACCAAGACGGTGGCCGCCAAGGTGACCGATGCGGGCATCGAGGTCAGCTTTGAAGGCGAGGGCGCCCCGGCGCCGCAAACCTACGACCTGGTCCTGCAAGCCGTCGGTCGCAGTCCCAACGGCAAGAAGATCGGCGCCGACAAGGCGGGCGTGGCGGTGACCGACCGCGGCTTCATCAACGTCGACATCCAGATGCGCACCAACGCGCCGCACATCTTCGCCATCGGCGACATCGTCGGCCAGCCCATGCTGGCGCACAAGGCGGTGCACGAGGCGCACGTGGCGGCCGAAGTGATTGCCGGCGAGTTGAAGGGCGAGGAGGCGCTGGCCAAGTCCGCCTTCAACGCCCGCGTGATCCCCAGCGTGGCCTACACCGACCCCGAGGTCGCCTGGGTCGGCCTGACCGAAGACCAGGCCAAGGCGCAGGGCATCAAGGTCAAGAAGGGCCTGTTCCCCTGGACGGCCTCGGGCCGTGCCATTGCCAACGGCCGCGACGAGGGCATGACCAAGCTGCTGTTTGACGACAGCCCCGAAGCGCATGGCCACGGCAAGATCCTGGGCGGCGGCATCGTCGGCACGCACGCGGGCGACATGATTGGCGAGGTGGCCCTGGCCATCGAGATGGGCGCCGACGCCGTGGACATCGGCAAGACCATCCACCCGCACCCCACGCTGGGCGAAAGCATTGGCATGGCGGCCGAGGTGGCGCACGGCAGCTGCACGGATCTGCCACCGCAACGGCGCTGATACGATAGACCTGCGTGCCCTGATCTTCAGGGCCGTTCCGAGTCCCTGTGCTGGCGCAGACAGTGCAGGGATTTTTTCTTGAAACGTCACTGAAGTCGATTGGATATGTGGGCAAAAGTGTTTCTGGCGTGCGCCGTGATGTGCAGTGGCCTGGCTACAGCGGCGGAGCGGCAAAACCCCATGTACATCCTGCCCAACGTCGAAGGGTTGATGCAATGCGACGAATCGGTCGGGTTGAAGCAACTGGTGCATGCTTCGGAGGCGTTCCGCTATTGCATGGACAAAGGGCAACACGGCGCGCAGGCGCTCACGCGATTGCTCGATACGTTGGAGCCCGGCGGGCCGCAAGGCAAGGTGCAGGTGGGCTACACACTGACCGTGCAGTTGCTGGAGCTGTATCGCCGGCAGTCGAACGGCCAATGGGCGCTCGACGACAAGCACCTCGACGCCATCATGAAGCTGATGGCCGAGGCCAAGCGGCCGGTGGTGCTCTACCTGTCGTCCAGCCACTTCGATTCCATTGGTGCACTGCCGGCCGAGTTGGTCAAGGACCCGGCGAACCTCATGAAGCTGGCAGACGGACGGGCGCCGTCCCTGAGTTATTTCGGCTATCCGATTAACCCTTACACACTCAGGCCGGACGAGAGCATACCGGTCAATCAGTATCGCTACGCTGCGCTTAGGGAAATTGCCCGTCGGGTGAAGCAGTTGCCCCTGCCGGTGCAAGATCTCATCGTCGCCATCACCCTGGTGGGCGAGGTTCACCACCTGTTTCCGGATTTCGAGAACGGCACCGGCAATTTTTCTGACGTCAAGGTGACCGACTACGATCCCGCCAGCGTCGTCCTGTTCAGGGACTGGCTGAAGAACAAGTACCACACCATTGCTCAACTCAATCAAGCCACGGGATTTAGCTTCTCGGGTTTTGATCAGATTCCGGCCCCCGGTAAAGACATTCGCAAGGCCAAGCTCACCGGCTTTGGCGAGCACTATGACGCTTTTGCCGCAGGGCGCCTGCCGGTCGGCGGATGGTTGTGGGACCCCAGCAAAAAGGTGCAAAGCCTGGAGCTGTATGTCGATGGCAAGCTTGTGGCGCCGATAGCGCAAGGCTTCAATCGGCTCGACGTTTATCGGGCGCGCGAAGACATCACCACGCCCAACGTCGGATTCCGCCACGACCTGGATTTTTCGGCACTTGCACCTGGCCGGCATAGACTCCAGATCGTCGTCAAGTCCGACGATGCCCAATACCTGCTCGGGGAACGCATCCTGGTTGTGGTGCCGCGTGATCAGTCTAGCGTGTCGGATGAGATTCCCCAAGGGGTGGCGACCCTGGGCGCAGCACAGCGGGGATGGCGCCGTTTCGTTCCGCGCTGGCTGCAGGCATGGTTGGTCCGCACCGGGTGGGTTAGCGCATCCACCCCCGCCGAAGGGTTGCCCAGGGAACTCGCTCAATTGGTGCACGCCTGGGTCGATTTGCCGAACCCCATGCAGGACGTTTATTTCAATCCGCTGGCACGCGATTGGGACGCGTTTCGTGCGTGGCAGGCGGCGAATTTTCTCGAACACTTCACGCGAACCGCGATCGACGCCGGCCTGCCTGCCCACAAGCTTTATTCGCATCAGGTGTTACCAGACGTTAATTCGGCATGGAATCACCAGTTATTTGCCGTCGAAAAGACACTGGGTATGGGCCACCTTTGGCGGCCTGGGTTCAACCTTTATGGAGGATCCACTAACAGCGCTTGGCTGGCAAGATTCCTCAAAGAAAACGCCGTCGACGACTACGGCGTGCCCGAATTCAACCCGCAGCAATGGAAAACGCCCGGTTTGCACTTGGCTGCCATGCGTGCCCATTACGATTCAGGCGCACGGTTCATCAGCCCGTATTACTTTTCCCTGATTGCGCAGCGGTTCCGTGCGACAGTGGAGCATGGCGTAAATCGGATGGAACTGCGCCCCGATAACCACAAAGAAGGCTCAGCCGCTTTCTACGAGGCTATTCGAACCATCGCTGCGGAGTAGGCGGCGCCACGTCAGGGACGTCCTACGCCCAACAGCTCAAAAGTCCTGTGTCAGCGGCGCACGTGCCACGATAAGGTGTTTACTGCGTGCCCCATGGAGCGAGGTGCGCCTACTCCCAAGCCCATCGAGACATCAGGAAGGTTTACATGAACGCCTACATCGCACCATTGCCTCTCCGCGCCTGGGTTGTTACTGCAGGTATCGCTTGCCTTCTCGCAGCTGGTGTCGCACAGGCCCAGGGCAACCTACCACTTCGTGCGACCGAGGATGAGGCCGAGCTGGCGCGTGGCGCGGTGCCGGACGCGACGCCTGCCGAGCGCTACAACACCGCTCTGCGCGAAGCCCATGGCGCCCGCAAGAACAACCTCGCGGAATGCCGCACGGTGGCCGCTGCCGAACGCCGCGCTTGCCAGGCGCAGGCGCAGGAGCAGTTCAAGGCCGACATGGCCATTGCCAATCAGCTCAAGGCCAACCCGCGCGCACGTCCGGTCAAGGTGGAAGGCGGCTATCCGCGGATGACCAGCAAGACGACCATCATCGAGCGGCGATGATCGATTGGTGCGCCTGAGGCGCGCGGTGCGCTGGCGCTCAACAGGGGTTGCGAGCGCCTGCGGCATGGGCGCCCATGCGCTATCGGCGAGATGCGGCGTGCAGGCCGGGAAAAGCCGCTGTTCCGGTGCGCTACCCAAAGGGATGTGTCGCCTCGTGCAGCGGGCCACGCGATTTCCAGTGCTACACTAAAAATAGCTGGCGGCGCTTATTCATCAAGCGCTGGCCGCCAATATCTCTCCAAACGCGCTTCCATGCAGGCCTTGCTCGACGCCATCGCCGCCATGCCGCCGTCTGGCGACGCCTGCCGCATCTTCCACGGCCGTGGCGGCCGCTATCCGGGGTGCGAGCAGTGGACGCTCGACGCCTACCCGCCGGTCTTTGTCCTGACCAGCTTCGCACCCACGACGGACGATGAGCTGGGCGGCATCGGCGCGGCGCTGCACACCCGTTGGCAGCAAATTGCGCCGCCTGGTCAGCAGGATGGGCTGACCTGGGTGTTTCAGCAGCGCGGCCATGACTTGCGGCGCGAAGGGCGCAGCGAGGCGCGCGTCATGTCCGGTGCCGTGCCTGAGCCGCACGTCGTTACCGAAGGCACGGCGCGCTACCTGGTGCACGTGCTGCGCGGCCAGAACCATGGCCTGTTCCTCGACATGGCCAAAGGCCGACGCTGGGTGAGTGACTTTGCAGCCGACTTTCTGCACCGCGAAGGGCGCGGCGCCAAGGTGCTCAACCTGTTCGCGTACACGTGTGCCTTCTCCGTCGCCGCCTTGCAGGGCGGCGCGGCGCACGTCACCAACATCGACATGGCCCGCGGCGCCCTCGCCACCGGCCAGCAGAACCACCAACTCAACGGCCTGCACGGCGGCGCCAGCTTTTTGGCGCACGACCTGTTCAATTCGTGGGGCAAGGTGACGCGCGGCGGCCCTTACGACCTGGTCATCGCGGACCCGCCCAGCTACCAGAAGGGCAGCTTCGTCGCCACCAAGGACTACGCCCGCCTGCTGCGCCGCCTGTCTGAGCTGTTGGCGCCCGGTGGCCATGCGCTGCTGTGCCTGAACGCGCCGGAGCTGCCCTTGGCCTGGCTGCAGGCGCAGGTGCGCGAGCACGCACCGGGCCTGCAGTTCATCGAGCGCGTGGCTCCGCCGCCCGCGTTCGCCGATGTGGACGCCGACCGCGCGCTCAAGGTCGCCGTCTACCGTGCCGCGCCCCACGCCCCTTGATCTTGCGCCCATGACCTCCACGCCTGCTCCCGCACCGTCATCCACAACCGAACCCGCGCTGGATGCCATCATCATCGGCGCCGGTCCTGCCGGCCTGACCGCGGCCACCTACCTTGCGCGCTATCGTCGCCGAGTCGTGGTGCTGGATGGCGGCAAGAGCCGCGCGCGCTGGATTCCCACCAGCCACAACTGCCCGGGCTTCCCGTTCGGTCTGGAGGGCGATCAACTGCTGGAGCGTTACCGCCAGCAGGCACAGGTCTACGGTGTCACGCCCATCGCCACGCACGTCGCCCAGCTGCAGAAGCAGGGCAGCACCTTCACCGCCACCGCCGACGACGGACAGACATGGCAGGCGCCGATGGTCATCCTGGCCACCGGGGTGGTCGACCGCATGCCGGCCATGCAAGGCCTGGTCGAAGCCATTGACCGCCAGGCCGTGCGCCTGTGCGCCGTGTGCGACGGCTACGAGGCCACCGACGACGACATGGTGCTGGAACTGGCTGTCAACGCCCAGCGCCTTGAGAAACCGGTGGGCATCGTTACCTTCAACCAGCGCGATTTTTTGCCGCAGGCCGAGCGTTTCGGCGTGGCGGTGTTGTCGCCCCGGCAAGTGATTCAAGGAGATTGATATGGGAACCCCAAGCAACTATGCCCTGCGCCTGCCCCGCTCGCTGAAGGCTGGCGCCGAACAGGCCGCGCGGGAGGACGGCGCCACGCTGAATCAGTTCATCGTCAGCGCCGTCGCCGAGAAACTGGCGGCGCTGAAGACGGCTGACTATTTCGCGCAGCGAGCCGGGCGGGGTAATTTGGCTGACGCACTTGTCACGCTGAATCGTGCTGGCGGGAAGAGCCCCGAACCCGACGACTGGCCTTAATTTGCCGGTGCGCAATGCGGTTTGGAACTGCCTTAAATTGTGTGTGTGAGGCGGTTTCCGGAAATGTCTGTTGACCGATTCGTTTGGATTTCAGGCCTCTTCAGGTCGTCGGATTGCGCCTGTCATTAAAGGAGCTTCCATCATTCATTCCCATCCTGCTGCGACCACTCCCTCCATGACGGCAACATGAGTCTCGTTTACGGCTTGCGAATACTGAACCAATCGTTCGCGGGTAATCTGCACAGCGTTGTTTCCGTTCACGTTGAGGTGCGGTGCGCGTTCAATGTCTCGAGGGCCCATTCGACCGTATCTATGGAGAAGCACATTGCGCACCATAGACGCCTCGTTCAGAGTCTTTGCTGTATTTGACGGTATAGCCAGTTCCGCTCCTAACCAGCCGAATAGCGTCGTTAGTCGGGCGGCAACATCCCATCCACCGTCAGGCGTATCTGCCTTCGCTTTCTGATCAAGCTTTTGCGCAATTTCCAAGCATTGCTCGTCCGACCACGGCCAGCCGTCCATGTCATATCTTCCGCGAGAAAATCTGGCCGCTGCCGATGCAGCAACTGAACTGATAGTCCCCATGGCTGCGGCGACGATGTTTTCAGTGCCGGACTCATACGCAGACCATAGACTCAGGAATGCAAGCACGTTGACCCGGTGATAGTCCTCTGCTTGCATTTCACCTGCCCACCTGATGTTGTCATCCGCTTGAGCGAGGAATCTTGTGACCGTTTCAGGAGCAGCTCGTCTTTTATGCCCCGCATCAGCCAACAAGACTTTGTGGATGGGCCCCAGGCCTCCCACCATGTGCAGGCAGTCAGCGAGATAGTTTGCCAAGAATCTATCTCCGACCAGTCGAGAGCCGGTCTGAGCCACGGCATGCAACACTTTGTGCTGTGGCGACGTTCCTAGAGGACGATCTTGCAGTTCCGGCATGACATATGCGAGTAGGTTGTGAAGCTATGGGGAATATGAGGCCTGACTCAGCTGTGTGGGGCGTGGAGACAATTCACAGTCTTGCCAATCTCCCCACCGCCTTCCTCAACGTCTCATCCCTCTTCGCAAAACAAAACCGCACCACCTTCTGGTCAAACCCACCCCCATAAAACGCCGACAGCGGAATCGCCGCCACGCCGATCTCGCGGGTGAGCCATTGGCAGAAGTCGGCTTCGGGCAGATCGCGCTCGGGCACGGCCAAGTCGGCGATGCTGACGCACTGGAAGTACGTGCCTTCGCACGGCAGCAGCCTGAACTTGGTGTTGGCCAGGCCGTCGCGGAACAGCTGGCGCTTGGCGTCGTAGAACGCGGGCAGTTGCAGGTAAGGCGTGGGGTCTTGCATGTACGCGGCCAGGCCGACCTGCATGGGCGTGTTGACGGTGAACACGTTGAACTGGTGCACCTTGCGGAATTCGGCGGTCAGCGCGGCGGGGGCGGCGACGTAGCCGACTTTCCAGCCGGTCACGTGATACGTTTTGCCGAAGCTGCTGACGATGAAGCTGCGCGCGGCCAGGCCCGGGTAGCGCGCCACGCTTTCGTGCCGCAGCGGGGCATAGACCATGTGCTCGTACACCTCGTCGCTGATGACCAGCACGTTGGTGGGCGCGAGCAGTTCTTCCAGCTGGCGCATGTCTTCGGCTGACCAGACGGTGCCGCTGGGGTTGTGCGGGGTGTTGATGAGGATGGCGCGCGTCTTGGGGTTGAGGGCGGCGCCGATCTTGTCGAAGTCGGGGCGGAAGGTGCCGGGGGTCAGGGGCACGCGCACGACGGTGGCGCCGGTCAGCTCGATGTTGGGCACGTAGCTGTCGTAGCAGGGCTCCAGCACGATGACTTCGTCGCCCGGGCCGACGCAACACAGGATGGCCGTCAGGATGGCTTGCGTGGCCCCGGCCGTCACGGTGATTTCGGTGTCGGCGCTGTAGGGGCGGGCGTAGAGCGCTTCAATTTTTGAAGCAATCGCCTGCCGCAGCGCGGGCACGCCGGGCATGGGCGGGTACTGGTTGTGGCCCTGCTGCATGGCGGCGGTGACGCCCTCGGTCAGCCGGGGGTCGCAGTCGAAGTCGGGGAAGCCCTGGCCCAGGTTGACGGCCTTGTGCTGCGCTGCCAGCGCCGACATGACGGTGAAGATGGTGGTGCCGACGTTGGGCAGGCGCGAAGGGAAGCGGGGGGGTGGTGGGGCTCATGGCGATGGAGGAACGGCGGGGTACGGGGCGCAGCGGGCGTGGGGCGCTGTGCCGTCCGGGGTTCAGATCAAAATTGGCCGCCAGCGCTTTGTAGACAAGCGCAGACAGCTATCAACACAATAGCAAACGGTCACAGCTCGTAGTCCGCGACATGCCCGGACATGGCCTTCAGGATGAGGTTCTTGTCGAGCCGGTCCGACAGCAGGCTGGCAAAGTGATAGACGAAGTCGCGCAGGTAGGCACCGCGCTTGAGGGCGATGCGCGCCACGTTCTGGCCCAGCAACTGGCCCAGCGGGCGCGCGACGAGGTCAGGGTCCTTGTCGCCCGCGACGGCCATTTCGGCCACGATGCCGACGCCCAGGCCCAGGCGCACATAGGTCTTGATGACGTCGGAGTCGATCGCCTCCAGCACCACGCTGGGCTGCAGGTGGCGCTGGGCAAACGCGGTGTCGATGCGGGTGCGGCCGGTGAACGAGGGGTGATAGGTGATCAGGGGCTGCGCCGCAATGTCCTCCAGCGTCAGGCGCTCCTTTTTTGCCAGCGGGTGGCTGGCGGGCAGCACCAGCACGTGCTGCCATTCGTAGCAGGGCAGGGTGACCAGTTCGGGGTAGTTGGCCAGCGATTCGGTGGCGATACCGATTTCGGCCGTTTCCTCGATCACCATGCGCGCCACCTGGTCGGGCGCGCCCTGGTGCAGGCTGATGTTGACCTTGGGGTACTGCTCGCGCAGGCGCGCCACGGGCATGGGCAACACATAGCGTGCCTGGGTGTGCGTGGTGGCGATGGAAAGGGTGCCCGAGTCCTGCGCGCTGTACTGCTCGCCAATGCGCTTCAGGTTGCCGACTTCGCGCAGGATGATGGCAATGCTTTCCAGCACGTGCTGGCCGGGCTCGGTGATGCGCTTCAGGCGCTTGCCGTGGCGCATGAAGATGTCGATGCCGAGCTCTTCTTCCAGCTCGATGATGGCCTTGGAGACGCCTGGCTGGGAGGTATGCAGCGCCTTGGCAGCCTCGGTCAGGTTCAGGTTGCGGCGCGCGGCTTCCTGGACAAAGCGGAATTGATGCAGGTTCATAGTCGTTTATATGAATCCCGATCATTATATGAATTAACGTCTAAGGCGGCGACGGGCCGAGCGCGGCGCTGGCCATGGCCTGCAGCACGTCGGCATGCTCGGCAATGGCGGGGTGCAGGGTAAAAACGACGCCGGGGTGGGCGGCCCGCAGTTCGTCCACCAGTTGCGGCAGGTCTTCGCGGGCGTGGCGGCCGGTGCCCAGAAACATCGGCCAGATGGCGACCGACGTGGCGCCGGCGGCGCGCAACGCGTCGACGGCGTCCTGCAGCGTGGGCGACGTGTATTCGAGATAGGCACACATCACCCGCACGCCGGGCGACAGCTCGCGCATGCGCGCGGCCACGGCCTCGATGGGCGCGCGCCAGGCGGGGTCGCGCGAGCCGTGGGCGAACAGGACGGTGGCGGTGGTCATGTCATTGCCTCAGTACCAGCCAGCCGAACGCGCCCAGCGACAGCACCGAATAGATGATGCCGGGCGCCGCCGCCGCCAGCCAGGGCTGCCAGTTGCGCAGGTTGCCGACGTAGCCGAACACGTTGTTCAGCAGGAAGAAGCTGATGCCCACCAGCACGCCGATGAACACGTAGCCGGTGATGTTGCCGGCCCGGAAGTGCAGGTAGGCAAAGGGCAGCGCCAGCACCATCATCACCAGGCAGCTTAGCGGGTAGAACACCTTGCGCCAGAACTCGATTTCATACCGCTGGGCGTTCTGGGCGTTGCCCTCCAGATGGCGGATGTACTGGAACAGGTCCAGCGTCTGCATGCGGTCGGGGCTGAGCAGGGCGGCGGCCACCATGTCCTGCGACAGCTCGGTCGCCCAGGTCCAGCGCTCCAGCCGCTCGGCGCCGACGCGCGGCTGCGGCGCGTTGGCATGCTCGAACGTGCGGCGCTCGACCTGTTCCAGCTGCCAGCCTTCGCCCACGAAGCGCCCTTTGGCGGCGTTGGTGGTCGACAGCGGGCGGCCATCGGCGTTGCTGAATTCAAAGATGCGCACGTGGTTCAGCGTGCCGTCCGACGTCATCGCGCCCACGTTGACCGAATAGTTGCGGTCGGCCTGGCGGTCTTTCAGCCAGGCGCCCGTGCGGCCCACCGTGATGTCGCCCAGAAAGCGCGCCTGCAGGTTCTGCGCGGCGCGGTTGGCCGTGGGCGCCACGTAGTCGCCAAACAGGAAAGTCACCAGCACGAAGCCCACGCCCAGCAGCAGCAGCGTGCCCAGCGCGCGCAGCGGGCCCAGGCCGCTGGTGCGCAAAATGGTGAACTCCGAACTGGCCGCCAGCCGCGCCATGACGAAGATGGTGCCGATCAGCGCGGCGATGGGCAGCAGCTCGTACAGGTGGTTGGGTATCTGCAGCGCGGTGTACAGCAGCGCGTAGCCCACGTGGTAGCCGGCCGCGGCGCCGCGGTTCACGTCACCCAGCGCGTCCACCAGGTCGAAGAAGAAGAACAGCGCCAGAAAGGCCAGCGCCACAAAGCCCACGGCGCGCAGCACCTCGGTGTAGATCAGGCGGCGGATGGTCCTCATGTGGTGCCCCCGGCATGCGGCCCGCGCAGGCGCCAGCGGCTCAGCCAGTCGTACTGGCGCGCCATCAGCCAGCCCATGGCCAGCAGGAAGATGCCGCCGTGCAGCAACACCACGTAGGGCACAAAGCCGACGCGCTCGCGGCCGATCCAGCTTTCGCCGAAGGTGATCAGGTTGTAGTAGGTGACGAAGGCGAACAGCGCGAAGACCAGCCCGGCGCTGCGCCCCACGCGCGGGTTCACGCGCGTGGCCGCCAGGGCGAAGATCACGCAGTTGAGCGCCGCCAGCGCCAGCCCCAGCCGCCACGACAGCTCGCCCATGTGGCGCGGCGTGGGCTCGCGCAGCAGAGTCAGGGTGGGCTTCATCGACGGCGCATCGGCGGCGGCGGGGCCGTCCATGCGCTGGCTGACGCGGTTGGCGTATTCCTCGAACTGGCTGATGCGCGTCTCGCCGGTCTTCAGGTCCGTTTCCAGGCGGTGTCCGTGCTCCAGGATGATGAAGCGCTCGCCGTTGATGGTGTCCAGCCGGCCGGTCTGGGCGGAGGTCACGGTCTCCTTGCCGCGCTCGGTGGCGGCGATGAAGATGTTGTTGCCGGTCTGCGCGTCGGCCGTGTCCTTGTCGATGAAGAACACGCGCTGGCCGCCCGCCGATTCGATGAAGCGCCCGGGCGCCACGCGTTCGATGTCGCCGCGCGCCTGGTAGCGGTCGCGCAGCTCACGGATCTGCTGGTTGGACCACGGCCACACCAGCAAAGCCAGCACCGCCACCGCCAGCAGCACCGGCCAGGCAAAGCGCAGCACGGGCCGCAGAAAGGTCAGCAGCCCCTGGCCGCTGGCAAACCACACCACCATTTCGCTGGCGGCGTACATGCGCGTCAGCGTGGCGGTGATGGCGATGAACAGGCTGAGCGTCAGGATGGTCGGCAGGTGCCCCAGCACGGTGAAGCCCATCACCAGCAGCACTTCGGACGGGTTGACGCGGCCGATCGACGCCTGGCCCAGCGTGCGGATCAGCATCACCGTCATGACGATGGTGACCAGCACCACCAGGGTCGCGCCGAAGCTGCGACCGAGTTCTTTGCGCAGGGACGAATCGAATAACATCGCTCGAACTCGGAAAGCGGCAAGCGTGCCCATCGCTCTGGCGCCGCGGCGCTGAGCGGCGTGAACAGCGCGCGGGCCTGGGCGCCACACCCCTTTCCGGTTGAAAGGAAAACACGGATTATGGACTTCCAACTGAAATCGATGCGCCTGGCCGATGCGGCCAGGACCGCCGCCCCGGCGCTGCTGGTGCTGGTGGCCGACGGCTTCGAGCCAGGCGAAGACGCGGTGTCGGGGCTGATCGCGCGCGCGCAGGCGGGCGGCGACTTCAAGACCGAGGCCGGTGCGCTGCTGTCCACCTATGGAGCCGCCGGCCTGGCCACCGCGCGCGTCGTGCTGGCAGGCCTGGGCGACGGCGCAGCGGCCAAGGTGCGCAAGGCCGTGCTGGCGGGCATGGCGGCGCTCAAGGGCCAGCCGACGCGGTCGCTCACGGTGTGCTTTGCGCAGCCGGCCGATGACGCGGCGGTGCGCGCCGCCACGCTGGCGGCGGGCGAGGCGGGCTACGTCTACCGCACCACCAAGGGCCGCGTGCGCGACAACGCCAAGAAGGACGAGCCGCGCCTGACCGAGGTGGTGATCGGTCTGCCCGACGCCCGGCCTGTGCGCGCGGCGTTTGACCGCGCGGTGGGCGTGGCCGCCGGTGTGGAACTGGCGCGCGAATGGGCCAACCGGCCGCCCAACTACGCCACGCCCACCCTGCTGGGCGAGGCCGCGCTGGCGCTGGCCAAGCTGCCCGGCATCCGCTGCGAGGCGCTGGGTCCCCGCGACATCGCCAAACTGGGCATGGGCGCGTTCCAGGCGGTGGCACAGGGTTCGCGCCAGGAGGCACGCTTCATCGTGCTGCGCTACGACGGCGCGGCCAAGTCCGACGCGCCGGTGGTGCTGGTGGGCAAGGGCATCACCTTCGACACGGGGGGCATTTCGCTCAAGCCGGCGCCCGAGATGGACGAGATGAAGTTCGACATGAGCGGGGCCGCCAGCGTGCTGGGCGTGTTCCGCGCCCTGGCCCATCTGCAGCCCGCGCTCAACGTGGTCGGCCTGATCCCGGCGTGCGAGAACATGCCCGATGGCGGTGCGGTCAAGCCGGGCGACGTGGTGACCAGCATGAGCGGCCAGACCATCGAGATCCTCAATACCGACGCCGAAGGCCGCTTGGTGCTGTGCGATGCGCTGACCTATGCCGAGCGCTTCAAGCCGCGCGCCGTGATCGACATCGCCACCCTCACCGGCGCCTGTGTGATCGCCCTGGGCGGCGTGCGCCATGGGTTGTTCGCCAGCGACAGCGCGCTGGGTGACGCCCTGATGGCGGCCGGCGATCAGGCGCTGGACCCGGCCTGGCGCATGCCGCTGGACGACGAATACGCCGAGTCGCTGAAAACCAACTTCGCCGACGTGGCCAACGTCGGCGGGCGCCCTGCGGGCGCGGTGACGGCGGCCAAGTTCCTGCAGCGCTTCACCAGCGCGTTTGCGTGGGCGCACCTGGACATCGCCGGCACCGCCTGGAAGGGCGGCGCTGCCAAGGGCGCCACCGGCCGCCCGGTCTGCCTGCTGACGCAATACCTGCTGGACCAGGCTGGCCCGGCGAAGGCCACGCGCCGCTCGGCGTCGCAAGCCAAGAAGTCGGACAAGGGCGCCCCGGCCAAACGCAAGCGTGGCTGACCGCATCGACGTGCGCGAGCGCCATGGCCCGCATTGAACCGCTCCAAGGACGATTCGCTTGACGCGCGTGGCGTTTCATTTCAACGTGCCCGGCAAGCTGGACTATGCGTGCCGGCTGCTGCGCAAGGCCTATGGCGTGGGTGAGCGGGTGGCGGTGATCGGCCCGCCGGACGTGCTGGCGGCGCTGGACACAGCGTTGTGGAGTTTTTCGGCGCTGGACTTCGTGCCGCATTGCCGCGCGGGCGCGCCCGCCCCGGTGCTGGCGGCCACGCCCATCGTGCTGGGCGAGGATTGTGCCCGCCTGCCCGACGCCGGCGTGCTGGTGAACCTGGGCGAGGGGGTGCCACCGGGTTTTGAACGGTTCGAGCGCCTGATCGAACTGGTCGCCACCGACGATGCCGACCGCGCCCACGCGCGGGTGCGCTGGCGGCATTACGCCGAGCGCGGCTACGAGATCCAGCGGCACGACCTGGCCGCCAAGGAGTGACGCATGCCCATCGACGATGAACCGCTTTCGCACCCGGCGCCGCGCTTCGTGCCCACGCTGACCGAGGTAGTGGGCCCCGGCGATGCCGTTGCGCCGGCCCAGCCCGGTCCATGGCCCGAGCCCATCGCGCCCGCTGCACCGCCAGAGGTGGCCTCGCCGCCCCCAGAATGGGTGCCGCCCGCCGCCGTGCCAGACGCGCCGCTGCCCCCTGGCGCCGTCGACCGCGCGGCCGAATTGCTGCTGGCCCGCCTGGCGCCCGAATTGGACCGTTTGGTGGCCGAGACCGTGGCGCGGCTGTTGCACGAACAGATGCTGGGCTTCAACGCCCGCGTGCAGAAGGCGGTGGGTGAACTGGTGCGCGAACAGGTCGCCAAGGCCGTCGCGCGGGGTGGTGGCGAATAGGAAATCGGTACATACCCGCAATTCGGCGCCGAGCGGACACTATCGTTTTCCTGATTCGCTTGGTATGCGAATTGCGCTATCGTTCGCGCCCGTTGAGCACATCCTGGTCTCGACTTTATATCCCCTTATGGAGGTAATCCAAATGCAGATGAAGCTGAAACTGACCGCCGCCGCCGCTCTGGCACTGACGGCCGGCATCGTGTCCGCGCAGGACGTACAAGTGGTCAAGATCGGCCATGTGGCACCCATGTCGGGCGGCCAGGCGCACTATGGCAAGGACAACGAAAACGGCGCGCGCATGGCCGTGGAAGAGCTCAACACCCAGAACATCACCATCGGTGGCAAGAAGATCAAGTTCGAACTGCAGGCCGAAGACGACGCCGCCGACCCCAAGCAGGGCACGGCCGCTGCACAAAAACTGTGCGACTCCAAGGTTAACGCCGTGGTCGGCCACCTGAACTCCGGCACCACCATCCCCGCGTCCAAGGTCTATAACGACTGCGGCGTGCCCATGGTGACCGGCGCCGCCACCAACCCGACGCTGACCAAGCCGGGCTACAAGACCACCTTCCGCATCATCGCCAACGACAACGCCCTGGGCGCTGGCCTGGCCTACTACGCCGCCGACGCGCTCAAGCTCAAGCGCGTGGCCGTCATCGACGACCGCACGGCCTATGGCCAGGGCGTGGCCGACGTGTTCAAGAACACCGCCAAGCAAAAGGGCATCCAGGTGGTGGACGAGCAGTTCACGACCGACAAGGCCACCGACTTCATGGCCATCCTGACCGCCATCAAGTCCAAGAACCCCGACGGCATCTTCTTCGGCGGCATGGACCCGCAGGGCGGCCCGATGCTGCGCCAGATGGAGCAGCTGGGCATGGGCAACGTCAAGTACTTCGGCGGCGACGGCATCTGCACCGTCAAGCTGGCCGAGCTGGCCGCTGGCGCCAAGACGCTGAACAACGTGGTGTGCGCCGAAGGCGGCTCTTCCATCCAGAAGATGCCGGGCGGCGCGGCCTGGAAGGCCAAGTACGACGCCAAGTTCCCTGGCCAGTTCCAGGTCTACAGCCCGTACACCTACGACGCCACCATGCTGCTGGTCGACGCCATGAAGCGCGCCAACTCGACCGATCCGAAGGTGTACCTGCCCAAGATCATCGAGTCCAACTACAAGGGTGTCACCGCCAGCATCGCCTTCGAGCCGAGCGGCGAGCTGAAGAACCCCGCCATCACCCTGTACGCGTACAAGGACGGCAAGAAAGTGCCGCTGAACTGATCGCCCACGCGGTCGTTCGCTGCCAGGGTCACCTTCGGGTGGCCCTTTTTCATGCGCGCGGCGGTGTGGGGCGCTGCCAGCGCGATGCGCGCAGCCGCTGCGCCAGCGACCGCTCGACCGGCAGCGGCTCGGCATGCAGCCACGCGGCCAGAATGTCGGCGGCCAGCAGCGACAGCGTCAGCCCGCGCGCGCCCAGGCCGGTGAGCAGGTGCAGCGGCAGTGCGGCGGGTTTTGCTGCAGTTTTAATAGCTGCCTGCGCTGATTCAGCCAGCGCGGGCACGGTTTTTTCTTCATCTTCTGGCCACCAGGCGCCGACGGCGGGCAGGCGGTCGGGCAAGGTCGCACGCACGGCTGCCCAGGCGCGCACGTCGCCGCGGTCCCAGGCGTCTTGAAGCGCCGCCGCGGCGGCAGGCAGCAGCTGCGCCAGCCGCTGCCGGTTGTGCGCGTGGTCCTGCGGCAGCAGCTCGGCCACCGGGTTGCCGCGCTCGAAGGTAGAGCCGGTGATCCACCACGGACCGTCCGGACCCGGCACGTGGGCGATCAGGCTGCCGAGGCCGTTGACCGGAAAGCGCGGCAGCGCTTCGTTTGCGGCGCCGCCCGGCATCGGCGCCCACGCGACCTGGCCGCGCAGCGCATGCAAGGGCAGGGCAGACGCGCCCTGGCCGGACGCCGAGCCCAGCAAGGCGAGCGAATCGAAGCCGGCGGTGATGACCACCAGCTCGGCCTCGGCCAGCACGCCGCCCGCGTCGTCCCGCAGCTGCCACAGGGCACCGTCCTGATCGATGCCATGCACGGCCACGCCGGCTTGCAGACGCACCCCCGGCGTCTGCAGCATGGCCTGCACCAATGCGGCCGGGCGCAGCCAGCCGGCATGGGCGTGCCACAGCGCGGGGTGCTCGGCGTCCAGCGTCACGTGGGCGGCGCGCGCCTTGGCCTGCGTGACCGTGGCGTTGGCGGGGTTCACGCCCGCGCTTTGGACCGAAGGGGCAGTGCCGTTCCAGTCGTCGGGTAGGCGACGTTCGCCCGGCGCGTGGCGCTCCAGCACGCCGGTCAGCCCGAAGTCGCGGCCTTCGCTGAGCAATGCTCTCGCCGCCGCCAGCGTGGCGCGCACGCCGGCCCGCGTCAGGCGCGACAGCGGCCGGTCGTCGGGCGACACGTGCGCGGCCACCACCCCGGCGGGCAGCCCGCTGGCGCCTGCGGCGGGCGCGGTGCGGTCGAGCACGGTGACCTGCCAGCCGCGCTGCGCCAGCGCGCGGGCCACCGCGGCGCCGGCGAGCCCGGCACCGACGACGGCGCAGCGCGCCGGCTGCGTCACCACGGGGGGGGGGCGAACGCGTCGCGCCGGGAGCGAGGCGTCCAGCGCGGCGCGTAGGTGGCGCGCAGCGCTCGTGGATCGGTATCCGCCCCGACGTTGAAGCCGCACGCCGCCAGCCGCTCGCGCAGTGCGTCGTCCCCGCACGCCGCTGCCACCCGCGTGCCGGGCCGGGCCAGGCGTGCCAGGGCTTTCAGGGTGTGCAGGCTTCCCCAGTCACTGTCGGGGTCGAGTCCGTCGAAAAAAATGCTGTCGTATTCGCCCGTGATGTCGGCCAGCAGGGGCTGGACTTCGCCGATGGCCAGGGTCAGCTGCACGCGCCCGCCGTCCAGGCGCAGGCGGTGCACGCCCGGCAGCAGGCCATGCCACTGCGCGGCCAGCTCGGACGCCAGTGGCGCCAGGTCTGCGAAGCGCGCTGCGCTGCCGATCAGCGCCTGCGCCTCGGGCGGGGCGGCCATGACGGCGGTGTAGAACAGACGCGTCGGGCGCTGCGCCTGCTGCCGCCAGGCGGCCCAGGTGGCGAGAAAGTGGAGGCCGTGGTCGAAGCCGGCTTCCAGCACGGCCCAGCGCGCGACGCCGCGCCACACGGCGGGCTGGGCGCCTTCATCCAGCAGGCCGCAGCCGCTGAGGAACAGGCCGCGCGCCTCAGCCAGCGCCGATGCGGCTTGACCCTCAACCTGAGGCGCTACGTCGTCTAATGATGGGTCGAGCGGCCGGCGATCATCGTGCCCGTGGCCGGTGTCGTCTGGCATAGCGTGGGTGTGGCAGGTCGCGTGGCGTCGCTGCCGCGGTCAATACGGCAAGTCCGCCGGCGCCACGCCGACGTGGTCGGGCGCGGGGGTTTCGGCGAAACGCACCGCCGGAATGTGCGTGTGGCCCAGCCGCAGCGCTTGCGCCACACGGTGCATGCCGTCCATCACGCCGCCATCGGCACACAGGATGATCGGCCAGCGCAGGTCGCAGGCGTCCATGAGCTTCACGTGTTCCACCATCGCGCGCGGGGTCGGCAGATCGCCTTCGTGGCTGAACCAGTAGGGCACGTCCAGTTCACGGATGTCGGCCAGGGGAAGGCGAACCACCGGCAGCGCAGCTGCCAGCCGGATCAGCCGGTGCACGTCCCAGGCGCGCAAGCCCTGCGGGCCGGGCCGAAAGTGGTACTGGCGGCGCAGGCGCGCCAGCGCCGCGTCGGATTCGGCGGGCGTGGGCCGTGGCGTCAAGCGCTGGGCGGCACGTAGCCCGCGGCCTGGTCGGCGCCGGCGCCGAAGAAATGCTGCTCCATTTGCCGCTTGAGGTAGTCGCGCGCGCGCTGGTCGGCCAGGTTCAGGCGGTTTTCGTTGACCAGCATGGTCTGGTGCTTGATCCAGTCGGCCCAAGCCTGCTTGCTGACGCTTTCCCAGATGCGCTTGCCCAGCTCGCCGGGGTAGGGCGGAAAGTCGAGCCCTTCGGCTTCGGTGCCGAGCTTGATGCAGTTGACCATGCGTGCCATGAACAAAAATTCCTCATGATGGTGGGGCGCGGCGGGCCGCGCGGATTTCTGCCGCCACTGTAGCAAGCTTTGCATGGCCACGGCCCGGGTGACGGATCGCCGGTTCACTACACTGGCGGATCGTTTTGTATTCCGCCGCGCCCGGCGCTTGTTGACCATGACCGACCTGCCCCTGCACGCCCTCGATCCGGACCTGTTGGCGCGCGCGCTGCCGCTGCTGGACGACGAATGGTTGGCCCAGGACGCCGACCTGGCACCCGTGCTGCCCACGGTGCTGGCGCGCGGCGTGGGGCAGGACTGGCACAAGGCCGGCACCTTCCGCCACCACCTGGTGGGCGTGGCGCGCAGCCTGGCGCTGTGGCAGCAGCCGCGCGAGGTGCGCCTGCTGGGCCTGCTGCACAGCGTGTACGGCAACGCCTTTGTCGACCTGGTGAAGTTCGACGCCGCGTCGGAGCGCGGGCGCCTGCGTGCGCTGATCGGCGACGCGGCCGAGGAACAGGTATACCTGTTCTGCACCGCGTCGCGGCGCGAATTCGTACAGAAGGTGCTGGCCGGGCAGATCGAGGCCGATGGCTCGGTGGCGCTGCACACCAATGCCGGCGAGCCGGTCACGCTGGCGCCCGGGCTGGTGGCCAGCTTCATCATCGTCAGCATGGCCGACACCATCGAGCAGTGGTTCAGCTGGCAGGACGACATCTATTCGCGCTTTCCGGCCACCAACGACCACCGCCCGCAGCCGGTGCACTGGATGGCATCGCTCTGGCCCGGCCCGATGCGCCCCAGCGGGCGCATGCTGCACCAGATCAACGCGCTGGGCCTGGCGCTGCAGCATCCGGCGCTGAAGGGCCTGCTGCCGATGCCGCCCGTGTTCGACCACTGCCGCGCCGCGCTGCCCGCGTCCGACGACGCGGCCGCCGCGTCGCTGTACTGGTCCGTCATCCAGCAGGATCAGCCGCTGGTCGACCCGGACGTGGCCACCGGCGTGCTGGAGCAGGGCGTGCGCCTGAACCCCTGGGTAGGCGAGCCGCAGATGGTGCTGGCGCAGCTTTACCTGAGCGCCGGCCGCCACGCCGATGCCGCACGCGTGGCCGAAAGCGCGCTGGCCGCCTTCTGCGCCTGGGGCAACGCCTGGGACAAGCGCGTGCAATGGGACGCCTGGATCGCCTGGACGCGCATCCTGCTGCAGGGCGCGCGCGACCCGGCACTGTGGCCGGAGCGGCTGGACAAGCTGAACAACGTCGCGCTGCGGGCCGGCGCGACATAAGCTCATGACCAAACGGTCTGACGCCGGCGGCGGGATCGCGTGCGCCGGCCGCTAGACTGGCCGGACGGCGCCGTGTGCCGTCATCGGCCGGGCAATGTTTGAAGCCTTTTTTGGCCCTCAGCGCTTGTCTGTCAAGCGCAATCAGCTATTGATTGAATAGCAACAACAACGATTCGAAGGAGTCCCCATGTCGCAGCCCTGGAAGCTTGAAACCCAACTCGTCCACGCCGGCTACAGCCCCGACCCGACCACCAAGTCGGTCGCCGTGCCGATCTACCAGACCGTGGCCTACGCCTTCGACAGCGCGCAGCACGGCGCCGACCTGTTCGACCTGAAGGTGGCGGGCAACATCTACACCCGCATCATGAACCCCACCACCGACGTGCTGGAAAAGCGCGTCGCAGCGCTCGAAGGCGGCATCGGCGCGCTGGCGGTGGCGTCCGGCCAGGCGGCCATCATGTACGCCATCCAGACCATTGCCGAGGCGGGCGACAACATCGTCAGCAGCACGGCGCTGTATGGCGGCACCTACAACCTGTTTGCGCACACGCTGCCGCAGTTGGGCATCACCACGCGCTTTGCCGACCACCGCGATCCGCAGTCGTTTGCCCAGCAGATCGACGAGCGCACCAAGGCGGTGTTCGTCGAGACCATTGGCAACCCGGCCGGCAACGTGACCGACATCGCCAGCGTGGCCGCCATCGCGCATGCGGCGGGTGTGCCGCTGATCGTCGACAACACCGTGGCCAGCCCGTACCTGATGCGTCCCATCGAGCACGGCGCCGACATCGTCATCCACTCGCTGACGAAGTACATGGGCGGCCACGGCACCACGCTGGGCGGCGTCATCGTGGATAGCGGCAAATTCCCCTGGGCCGAACACAAGGCGCGCTTCAAGCGGCTGAACGAGCCCGACGTCAGCTACCACGGCGTGGTCTACACCGAGGCGCTGGGCCCGGCCGCCTACATCGGCCGCGCGCGCGTGGTGCCGCTGCGCAACACCGGCGCTGCGCTGTCGCCGTTCAACGCCTGGCAGATCCTGCAGGGCATCGAGACGCTGGCGTTGCGCATGGACCGCATCTGCGACAACACGCTGAAGGTGGCGCAGTTTCTTGAAAAGCACGCCAAGGTGGGCTGGGTCAGCTACGCCGGCCTGCCCGGCCACGCCGACCACGCGCTGGCGCGGCAGTACATGGGCGGGCGCGCATCGGGCCTGCTCACCTTCGGCGTCAAGGCCGCCGCCGGTGGGCGCGAGGCCGGTGCGCGCTTCCTGGACGCGCTGCAGCTGTTCACCCGGCTGGTCAACATCGGCGACACCAAGTCGCTGGCCACGCACCCGGCCAGCACCACGCACCGCCAGTTGTCGCCCGAAGAACTGGCCAAGACGGGTGTGAAGGAAGAAACCGTGCGCCTGTGCGTCGGCATCGAGCACATCGACGACCTGCTGGCCGATCTGGATCAGGCGCTGGCGAAGGTGTGAATCTCCGGTCCGTGCGCCGCTGGTGGTGCGCCGGCCTGCTGGCTTTGCCGGCGCTGGCGCCCGGGCAGGACACCCTGCCGCAGCCGCTGGGCGTGCGGCCGGCGCACATCGGCGCGTTCAGCACTGGCGTTGCCAACCATCAGGCCATCGACCGGCTGATCTGGGCGCCGGGCCTTGACGACGGCTATGTGCCGCAGGGCCTGGCCTGGGGCGAGGGCGCGCTGTACCTCAGCGCCTACCGCAGCACCGACCCGAAGGTGGACCGCGGCCCGTGCCGGCTGTTTCGAATCGACCCTGACAGCGGCGCCACGCTGGGCCAGTTCGAGTTGCCGGCCGACTGCGGTCATGCGGGCGGGCTGGCCTGGGTCGGGCCGGGCACGCTGGTGGTGGCCGATACCCGGCGCCTGTATCTTGTCGACGTGCAACGCGCTTTCTCATCCGACGGCGCTGCGGGCGCGGTGACGGCCAGCCTGGCGCTGGGCGGTGAACTGCGCGGCTCGTTTGCCGACTTCGACGGGCAAGCGCTGTTCATCGGCCGTTACGACCGGGACGCCGCCCGCTCGCGGGGGTACTGGCTGCCGCTCAGCCTGTTCGATACCCACGACGGCGCCACCGTGGACGAACGCCACGCCGTGCGCGTGCGCGCGCTGCCGGTGCTGGCCCAGGGCGCGGCGTTCGACCGCGATGGCGTGCTGTGGGTCACCAGCAGCGGCAGCCAGTTCGGTCGTGTCACGCGTCTGGCGGCTGCCGGCGACGCAGACGCCGCGTTTGAACTGCCGACCGGCAGCGAAGACATCGCCTTCGACGACGCTGGCCGCCTGTGGTGCGTGTCCGAAGCCGGCTCGCTGCGCTGGCGCCACTGGCGCGAGCGCTTTCCGCTGCTGTTCCGGCTGGACCCGGGCCGTCTGCGCTGACGCCGTTGACCGTTAAAACTGGCTGCAGGCGCTTAAAATACGGCCGATGGTGCTATCAATTTGGGAGTCTCCGCATGGCCTGGTTTTCAAGGTCCTCTGACCAGTTCTTTCTTTCGACCGTCGTGCCGCAAGGGCAGGGCGGCGCGCAGGTGGCCCAGTTTCTGGGGCTGGTCAATGGCGAAGCCATCATCGGCGCCAACATCTTCCGCGACGTGTTCTCCAGCGTGCGCGACGTGGTGGGCGGCCGCGCCGGCGGCTACGAGCGGGCACTGGCCGGGGCGCGCGAGGCGGCACTGGAAGAAGCCAAGAGCGTGGCCAGGGACATGGGCGCCAACGGCATCGTCGGCATCGATTTCGACTACGAGGTGCTGGGCGAAACCAACGGCATGATGCTGGTGTCGGTGACGGGCACCGCCGTCAAGATGGCGTGAGGCGGTGGGTGCAGGCCGCAACGGCGTCGTGAGTCGTCTGCTATACGGACGATAGCATAATGGCGTGGCGTGACAAGCGTCAGCGCCCGAAAAGACGGCGAATTCTGCGCACGTGAAATGATTGAACCGAAAGCCAGTGCCTTGAACGGCTCCCGCTGACGCCGTCATTTCTGCGACGGCGGAATCCACGAGGCGTTGGCAGGTGCCGCTGGTGCTGGATGCAGGGATTCCCGCCTACGCGGGAATAACGGAATTTGTTCAAGCCCCTGGTTACCGGGGCGATGCGCGTCGTCATGCGGCCGCGGCGCAGGCCATCCCGGCGAACGCCGTGGCCAGACCTGTGTCGGGCAGGGGTGTCCCCTTCGCGCAGCAGAAGGGGAAGGCGCGTCAGCGACTCAGGGGGTGGTGAGTCCCTTCCCATCGTGCATCCAGCGCGCGTGCTCGGGCGCCTTCTTGGTGCGGTCCCACTCGTTCAGCATGTCCCACTTGACGCGGTCCAGCTCCTTGTCCATTTCCGGCGTCGAGGTGTTGGCCGCCAGTTCCAGCCGGTGGCCCGAGGGGTCGAAGAAGTAGATCGACTTGAAGATGGTGTGGTCGGTCGGGCCGATGACCTCGATGCCGTCGGCCTCGAGCCGGGCCTTCACCTTCATCATGGTGTCGACCGAATCGACCTTCAGCGCCAGGTGCTGCGTCCAGGCGGGGGTGTTGGGGTCGCGGCCCATCTCGGGACGGGTGGGCAGCTCGAAGAAGGCCAGCACGTTGCCATTTCCCGCATCCAGGAAGATGTGCATGTACGGGTCCGGCTCCTTGGTGGAGGGCACTTCGTTCTCGGCAATCGCCAGGATGAAGTCCATCTCGAGGTACTTCTGGTACCACTCCACGGTCTGCTTGGCGTTCTTGCAGCGGTAGGCGACGTGGTGGATTTTTTCGATCAGGGCCATGGCGGTGTCTCCTTCGGTTGAGCCGGGTTATACGCCGGCACGGGCGATCTGCATCGCTTCGCGCAGGATGACGATATCGCCAATGTGATTGGACAGCAGCAGGATCAGCCGCGCGTTGACCATGGCGCTCTGCTCGTCGCTCAGGTCGCGGTGCATGTCGATCAGCGCCTCGTAGAAGTCGTCGCCGGGCGAATAGGCCTGGAAGTAGCGTTTGCCGGCTTCGCTGAAGTTGGGTTGCGTGTTCAGGGGCATCGTCGGTCTCCGTCAGGCGTTGCAGGTGGCGCGGGCCACGGCCGCTTTGATTTTGGAAGCATCGAAGCCGCGCCAGCGGCCGGCGACGTGCTGGTCAGGCCGTGCCAGGTAGGTGCTGCCCGGCTTCAGGTCGTAGCGCTGGGCGATGCAGCCCTTGGTGTCGATCAGGGTCTTGATGCCGCCCGGCGCCTGGCCTTTTTGCGCCACCACGATGGGCTCGACGGCGATGCCATGGGCCGCCAGGTCGGCCAGCGACTGCGCCGTGGCGGCGTCCAGCGCGCTGGCGTCTTCGACGTAGTGCAGCGCCTGGAAGCGGTTGCCCAGCTGGCGCAGCAGCCAGGCGTCGCCGCTGGCGGCGCTGACCGGCGCATCGGCCATGGGCGCGCCGGGAATCATCTGGCCGGCAAACTCGTCGGCATCGGGCGTGTTCAGGCGGGACGTCTGCAGCCAGCTGGGCACCGACAGGCGGCCCGAGTTGACCAGCGCGCGGGCAAACGGGTAGTCGGCGGCCAGTTCCAGCACCGCGTTGCGGAAGGTCTTGCTGGTGGCGCTCTTGGGCGTGATGAAGTCGGTCGAGCGGGTCGAGTTCATCAGGTTTTCGTCGGCGGCGTAGCAACGCTCTTCGCTGTAGGTGTCGAGCAGCGCGGGCGGCGCCTTGCCGTCCATCACCAGCTTGAGCTTCCACGCCAGGTTGTCGGTGTCCTGGATGCCGCTGTTGGCGCCGCGCGCGCCAAACGGCGAGACCTGGTGCGCCGCGTCGCCCACGAACAGCACACGACCGTGGGTGAACTGGTTCATGCGGCGGCACTGGAAGGTGTAGACGCTGACCCATTCCAGCTCGAACTCGCGTTCGTCGCCCAGCATGGCCTTGATGCGCGGGATGACGTTTTCGGGCTTTTTCTCTTCCACTGGGTCGGCCTGCCAGCCCAGCTGGAAGTCGATGCGCCACACGTTGTCGGCCTGCTTGTGCAGCAGCACGGACTGGTTGGGGTGGAAGGGCGGGTCGAACCAGAACCAGCGCTCGGCGGGGTAGTCGGCCTTCATCACCACGTCGGCGATGAGGAAGCGGTCCATGAAGATCTTGCCTTCGATGTCCAGCCCCATCATGGTGCGAATGGGGCTGCGCGCGCCATCGGCCACCACCAGCCAGTCGGTCGTCAGGGTGTAGGCGCCTTCGGGCGTTTCGACGCGCAAGGTCACGCGGTCGTCCGCCGGCGTGACGGCGATGACTTCGTTCTTGAAGCGCATCTGCACGTTGGGCAACTGGCGCGCGCGTTCGACGAGGTATTCCTCCAGGTAGTACTGCTGCAGGTTGATCATGCCGGGGCGGTGATGGTCGCTTTCCGGCCGCAGGTTGAAGTTGAACACCTCGCCCTCGCGCAGAAAGGTGCGCCCCACGTCCCAGCTCACGCCCTTGTCAACAAACTTGTCGCCGCAACCCATGCGGTCCAGCACCTCCAGGGCGCGCTTGGCGTAGCACACGCCGCGCGAGCCGATCGACACCGTGTCGTCGTTGTCGAGCAGCAGCACGCTCTGGCCCTGCTGCGCCAGATCAATGGCCGCCGACAGCCCGACCGGCCCGGCGCCGACCACGACGACCGGGTAATGGCCCGGCTCGGCGCCCGCCAGCTCGGGCGGTGTGACGAAATCAAACTTGGGGTAGGTGAAGGTTTTTTGCACGATTTGTCTCCGAGAGCGCTCCGCATCGAATCCGAAGGCCGCGGAGCAGGCCATGCCAGCGAACGCCATGCCCGGACCTGCGCCGGGCATCGGCGTTGTCCCCCTTGCGAAGCAGAAGGGGGAAGCGCCGTCAGGCGCTCAGGGGGTTACTTCTGTAATTCGTGCCACATCTCGCGGTCGCGCTCGGCCGTCCAGATGCGCGGATCGCGGATGCCGCTGGCTTCGTCGTGCGCGCGGGTCACGTCAAACGGCAGGCAGTGCTCGTAGATGAAGACGTGGCCGAACTTCGGGTCCATGGCCTGGCGCGTGTGCTTCATGGTGGCGTTCAGGTCCATGCCCTGGGCCACCGCCTCCTGCGCGCTGCGATACAGGGTGGACACGAAGTCGCGCGTGTAGGCCAGGCCTGTCTGCACGTCGGCGGCCGTCATCAGGGCCGGGCCGCGGCCGGGCACCAGCTTGTCGAACTTCATGGCCGCCAGGTTGTCGAGCGTCTGCGGCCAGTCGGCCAGGTAGGCGTCGCCGGTGTAGCAGGCGGCGTCGGCCTCGACCAGGTCGCCCGAGAAGCAGATGTTCTGGCTGGGCAGGTACACGATGCAGTCGCCCTTGGTGTGGCCGCGGCCGATCTGCTGGATCTTGACCTCGAGCTTGCCCAGCCACAGCGTCATCTCGCCCTTGAACGTCATCGTGGGCCAAGTGAGGCCGGGCACGCTTTCAACCGCCTGGAACAGGCGCGGGAAGCGGCCGATCTCCGAATCCATGTCCTGCTGGCCGCGCTCGACGATCAGGTCGTAGGTGTCGTGGCTGGCGATGATCTGCTCCAGCCCCTCCGATTTGTAGCCGGATGCGCCCAGCACGCGCACGGCGTGGTAGTGCGTCAGCACCACGTACTTGATGGGCTTGTCGGTGATCTCGCGGATCTTGCTGATGACACCTTGCGCGGCCACGGGCGTGGCGGTGGCGTCAATGATCATGCAGCCATCGTCGCCAATGATGACGCCGGTGTTCGGGTCGCCCTCGGCCGTGTACGCATAGGCGTTGTCGGACAGCTTTTCCCAGCTGATCTTCTTTTCTTCCAGATCGGCCTGGGAGGCGAATTTCTTTTCGGACATGCGTGTCTCCTGTGTGTTGAAGTGAATGGTAGGACAAAATTAGTTATGAGTCAACGAATTTGTCTATATCTAAATTTTATCGATCAGCAGCTGTAGACCGCCAGGTGCCGCACCGCCAGCATGAAGCTGACGCCACCGATGGCCGTCACCAGCAGCCACGCGGCGGGGCGGCTGCGCAGCAGCGCCGCCAAAGGCACGGCCGCCAGCGGCGCACCGAACAGGATGGCGTAGTTCAGTACGCGCAGCAACCAGTTGGTGTCGAGCAGAAACGCCGACGCGGCCAGCAACAGGGCGCCGATGCATGCCCAGCCGAGACCCATCACCGTGAAGGCTCGCAGGGCGGGCGTTGCGTCGGCGCGCGTGACGGTGTCGATCCAGCCCGCCACCACCAGCGTGGCAAACGCCAGGTTGCCCGACTGCGACAGCGCAAAGCGCAGCACCGAGCCGCCGTAAGGCCGCCAGGCGTCCGCGGGCAGGATGGCCGCCTGGGCGGACAGCGTGACACCCACCACCGCCAGCGTACCCAGCCCGAACAGCAGCGGCCGTGCCCGCGCGCGCCGCAGCCGGTGCTCGAACCACGGCAGCACGACGTCACGCAGGTGATGGCGCTGCAGCAGCAGGATGATGAGCGCCGTCGCACCCAGCGCGGCCAGCCCCGCCATGCGCCAGCCGTTGCCCTGCAGGTGGTTGTGCGCGATGTCGTTCAGCATGGCCCCGTACGGGCCGCCCGGCAACAGAAACACCCCCCGCCGACAGCGCCAGCGCCAGCGCGCACCGCGCCAGGGTGCCCAGCGAAATGTTGCGCAGCAAAAAGAAGTACCCCATCAGCCACAGCGACAGCATCACCAGCAGCGCATACGACCGGATGTGCGTGAACGCCGTCAGCACCAGGGTGGCCGCGTACACCAGCCACGGGCCGCGCCCCGACAGCGCCAGCCACAGGCTGGTGCTGCCCACCAGCACCAGCACCTGGCCCCATTGCTGCGGTCGGCTTTCGATCAGCGCCGCCCAGAAGTAGCTGCTCAGGCACAGCGCCAGCAGCGTCATGCGCAGCGGGCTGACGCCCAGCCGCCGGTAGCGCCAGATCAGCGCCAGCATGGCCAGGGGCACGAACAGCACGCCCATCAGCGCCAGCGTGCGGGGGTAGTCGTGGCGCAGGCTGCCGCCCAGCGCGCGCAGCACGGCCAGGTACAGCGGCCCCGACACCGGCCAGTCCACGCCCTGGTCCAGTTGCTGCGCGATGTGCGCCCAGTTCAGTTCGTCGGTCGGGCAGTTGGGGTAGCCGCCCCACCAGCGCGCCAGCACCGCCGTCATGGCGGCCGCCAGCATCACCAGCACCTGGTGCTTCAGCTCGCGCGCGCTGCCCCGCGCGCCGTTCATCGCGCCCCCAGCCGGTGCGACACGTTGGCGGCGTGTTCGCGCAGCAGGCGGCCGGCCGGGCTGTCGATCTCGGCGTCGAACACGCCCTGCGGGCCGATCATGGTCATCACCAGCGCGATGCGGCCGTCGGCGCCAAAGACCGGCGCGCACAGCGTGTTGACGCCCGGCTGCGGCGTCGACAGCCCACGTCCCATGCCGGTGGCGCGGATCTCGGTCAGCAGCGCCTGCACCTCGGGCGTGTCGAACGGGCTGGATGTGCCGCCCACCACGCGGCGATGTTCGTCCTCCAGCATGCTGCGCACCATCTTCTCGGGCAGGTAGGCGGCGAACACGCGTCCGGTAATGGTGTTGAACAGCGACATCACCGTGCCCACACGCAGGTTCACATGCAGCGGATACCGCGGCTCGTCCAGCCGCACCACCGTCGGCCCCAGTTGGCCCCACACCGCCAGCGCGATGCTGAGGTCAGAGCGCGCGGCCAGCTGTGCGGCTTCCTGACTGGCTTCGGTCAGCGGGTCAAGCTGTTGCAGCGCCGCCAAGCCCATCTGCAGGGCGCCGGGGCCCAGTTCGTAGTGGCCTGTCAGCGGGTTCTGCTTGACCAGGCCGACGTGCATGAAGCTCACCAGATACGGGTGCGCCTTGGCCGGCGGCATGTCGGCCAGGCGCGCGACCTCTTTCAGCGGAAGCGGCCGCCGTTGCTCGGTCAGCGCCTGCAGCACGCGCATGCCCACTTCGATCGACTGGATGCCGCGCTGGCGCCGTCGCGCGCCCGCGCCATCGCCTTCGTCGTCGGGTGAAGCCGTCAAATCCGTCGCGTCCAACTCTGTCATGCGGGAATTATGGTGCGATCACCACTACACGAGCCCGACGAACTCTGCAGCGCGCGGTGCTGTTGAATTTCGCGCATCATCCGTGGCTGAACCCTTCGTCCACGGCCGCTGCCCAGGCGGTGCCTCGGCGTCTGGCCGCGTGTGGTCGAAGGGTGATTCGATTCAACCCCTTCAAGGAGCGCTCATGAGCCAGAAAAACATCGCCGTCGTCGTCGGCAGCATCCGCAAGGAATCGTTCAACCGCCAGTTTGCCGAGGCGCTGGTCAAGCAGTTGCCGGCCAACATGAAGGCCACCTTCGTGCGCATCGACGACCTGCCGCTCTACGACCAGGACGATGACAGCAACCCGGCGCCGCAGGTCACGCGCCTGCGCGACGAAATCAAGGCGGCCGACGGCGTGCTGTTCGTCACGCCCGAATACAACCGCTCCATGCCCGGCGTGCTGAAGAACGCCATCGACCACGCCTCGCGCCCCTGGGGCAAGAGCGTGTGGAACGGCAAGCCGGCGGCCGTGTGCGGCGTGTCGGTGGGCGCCATCGGCACGGCGCTGGCGCAGCAGCACCTGCGCAACGTCATCGCCTACCTGAACATGCCGACCCTGGGCGCACCCGAGATGTTCATCCAGTGGAAGGAAGGCCTGGTCGAAAACGGCGCCATTGGGCCGGCCAGCAAGGACTTCGTGCAGAAGTTCGTGGACGACTTCGCGGCCTGGGTGAACAAGCTGTCGGCCTGACCGTCCTCCATCGGCGCGCGCCGGCCGGCTGGCTTGCGCGCCCGAGCCGAGCGGATCAGCACGCACAAAAAGCGCACTAAAATCGCCGCCTGCGCAGATTCAGTCTGGGTAGACTGCTATTAGAATCGTAGTTGCTGGCGGCGGTGGCGTGGCGCTCAGACCGTGGGGCCTGGAACCTTCAGCGGCGCCGCTGGCTCACACCTGCGGCCGCTTGGCCGCCCGCGCCGCTGGGCGCCGCCTGGAGAACCCGTTTGTCTGCTTCCCTGTTCGCTCGTCCGCGCCGCGTGTTTGGCGCCATTGCCCTGATCTGCCTTGCCATGCTGGCGTTCGGCATCCTGTACCTGCAGAACGTGGTGGGTCTGGAGCCTTGCCCGATGTGCATCGTGCAGCGCTATGCCCTGATCATCGTCGGCGTGTTCTGCGCGCTGGCGGCGTTTTCAAGGTCGATGGCGGGCTGGCGGCTGTGGGGTCTACTGGCGGTGGGCATGGCGGCCTTCGGCGCCTTTACCGCCGCGCGCCAGAGCTGGCTGCAGTGGCACCCGCCCGAGGTGGCCACCTGCGGGCGCGACCTGTACGGCATGATCGAATCCTTTCCGCTGCAGCGCGCCATTCCCATGATCTTCAAGGGCTCGGGCGATTGCAGCGCTATCGACTGGACCTTCCTTGGCGGCACCATCGCCAACTGGTCCTTCGTGTGGTTCGTGATCTTCATGGTGGTGATCCTGGCGGCGCTGCAGAAGGCGCCGCGCCGCACCGCCTGGTCGATGCGCTGAGTCAGCGCGATTTTGCGTCGCCGTCCGTATCGGGGCGCGGTGCACCTTCGTGCGGCTTGGCCCGCCGGCCCAGCGACGGCGGCGACTTCACCAGCCGCATCACCACTATCAGTATCAGCGCACCCAGCGCCGCCACCGCCACGCTGGCCCACACGCCCACGCCCAGCTGAAGCCCCAGCGCGCCAAAGACATAGCCGCCGAGCATTGCGCCCAGCATGCCCACGATCACATCGCCGGCCACCCCGTACACCCGGTTTCCCAACCACAGTCCACCGAGCCAACCCGCAACCAGGCCGACGAGCAGAAATCCTGCGATAGCCATTGTTCCGTCCCTTGAATGCTTCGCAGCGAAACGGCCGACGGGCCGCCCGCTGATCCTGCCTATCAATCTAGGGATGAACGCGCGCTCGCACAGTAGGAAAAGCGCCTACACGTCTGACGGCCCCGCGCCCCCGCGCACTACAGCTTTTTGACCAGCACCTGGCTCTTGCGGTCCCAGTTGTACTTGCGCTTGCGTGCCTCGGGCAGCCATTCGGGGTCGACCTGCTGAAATCCGCGCTTGATGAACCAGTGCATGGTGCGCGTGGTCAGCACGAAGATGCTCTGCAGGCCCATGGCGCGCGCGCGCTGCTCGATGCGCTTGAGGATCTTCTCGCCGTCGCCCTGGCCCTGCGACTGCGGCGACACGGTGACGGCGGCCATCTCGCCGGTCTTGGCTTCGGGATAGGGGTAGAGCGCCGCGCAGGCAAAGATCACGCCGTCGTGCTCGACGATGGTGTAGTTGCCGATGTCGCGCTCGATCTCGGTGCGGCTGCGCTTGACCAGGGTGCCGTCTTTTTCAAACGGCTCGATCAGCGCTAGGATGCCCGCCACGTCGTCGGGCGTGGCCTCGCGCAGGCTTTCCAGCTTTTCGTCGACCACCATGGTGCCGATGCCGTCGTGCACGTACACCTCCAGCAGCAGCGCGCCATCCACCGCGTAGGGCAGGATGTGGCTGCGCTCCACGCCGTGCACGCAGGCGGTGACGCACGAGCGCAGGTAGTACGCCAGGTCGGTCGATTTCTCGGGCGAGGGCAGGCGCGCCAGCAGGCGCTGCGCGGCTTCCAGCGGCAGTTCGGTGTCGATCGGGTTGTCGTCGCCGGGCGGCTCTTCGGGTCGCACGCGCAGGCCGGGCGTCTCGGTCAGGAACAGCAGCTTGTCGGCCTGCAGCGCAATCGCCACCGAGGTCGCGACTTCTTCCATGCTGAGGTTGAAGGCCTCGCCCGTGGGCGAAAAGCCGAACGGCGAAATCAGCACCATCGCCCCGGTGTCGAGCGTGCGCGTGATGCCCGCGACGTCGACCTTGCGCACCACGCCGGTGTGCTTGAAATCCACGCCGTCGATGATGCCCACCGGCCGTGCCGTGATGAAGTTGCCCGAAATCACGCGCACCGTGGAGCCCGCCATCGGCGTGTTGGGCAAGCCCTGGCTGAAGGCGGCCTCGATTTCAAAGCGCAGCTGGCCCGCGGCCTCCTGCGCCGAATCCAGCGCCACTTCGTCGGTGATGCGGATGCCGTGCGAATAACGCGGCTCGTGCCCTTTGGCGCGCAACTGCTCGTTGACCTGCGGGCGAAAGCCGTGCACCAGCACGATCTTGACGCCCATGCTCTGGATCAGCGCCAGGTCGGTGGCGATGGAGCCCAGCTTGCCGGCCGCAATCGCCTCGCCGACCACGCCGACGACAAAGGTCTTGCCGCGGTGCATGTGGATGTAGGGCGCGACCGCACGAAACCAGGGGACGAAGGTGAAATTGAAGACAGCGGACATGGATGGGTTTCAGCGGGGCGGCGCGCGGCACCGTCAGAAAGCGCTGCAAAAAGCGTCGATGCCGCGAGTGTAGTGCGCGCAGGTTACTTCAACAATGATAGCTGTGTGCGCAGTCGCCACAAGGGCAAGGGCCCGAAACGGCCCCCCATCTACGACGACCGCCGCGCGTGCAGCCGCCGGTACACCGTGGCCCGGCTCAGCCCCAGCGCGCGCGCGGCGTCGGCCACGTTGCCGCCGGCATCGCGCACGGCCTGGTGGATCAGCGTGTGTTCCAGCGCCTTCAAGGACGGGCGCGCGCCCGCCGACGGGCCGGTAGCGGTCGACGCGTCCGTCAGCGGCGGCAGCGCCTGGGCGCTGACCCGCAGCCCCGACCACAGCGGCACGTCCAGCGGGCCGCCGCGCCGGCGCAGGTCGAACAGCTGGCTCCACGGCACGGCGAACAGGTCGCTGGCGTGGACGGGGCCGTGCGCCAGGTCGCCCAGGCGCGGCAGCATCTGCCGTGCGCCCGCATTGGCGCTGACCACGGCGCCCTCGGCGTCCAGGCACAGCAGGGCATCGTCGCGGGCCTCACCGGGCAAGGCGTCGGCCCAGGTCAGGCCCAGGCGCAACGCGTGCGGCACCCCGTGCACCAGCGCATTGCCGATGCTGCGCGCGGCGCGCGCCACCAGGTGCTGCAGTTCGGGCCGCTCGTCCACGTCGACACCGGTCAGGTCGAGCATGCCCACGCAGCGCCCGTCGTGCCCGAACAGCGGCGCGCCGGCACACGAATAGACGCTGGTGTCGCGAAAGAAATGCTCGCCGCGGTGCAGCCACACCGCGCGTTGCTCGCCCAGCGCCGCGCTGATGGCGCTGGTGCCAATGCTGCGCTCCGACAGGTCGACGCCCACGCGCGCGATGGCTTCGGCGCGGCGGTCGGACCGGTCGACGGCGCCGGCGGTCTCGACCACCGTGCCCTGCGCGTCGGTCAGGATGGCGAAGTACCGGATCGGCGCCACCGCGCGCGCCAGGCGTTGCATCTCGGGGCGCGCGGCCTGCAGCAGCGCGTGGTGCGTGTCTTCGGCGCGCCGCCGCGCCGCGGCCGGCACCATGTCGAAGCTGACGGCCTGATCGGGCCGCTGGCCCTGGCTCAGGCAGCGGCGCCAGGACCGTTCGAGCCACGCCCGCTCATGCCAGGCGCCTGCCATCGCCTCAGGCGATGACGAACCCGCCTCCAGCACCGCGTGGCGGGCTTCGGCGATCTGACGGATGCGGTCGTCGGGCGCCATGGCTGAAAAAAAATCGGACGGAGGGTGCGTGTACGACAGGAGTGGAACCATTGTCACACCAACCGGGTGCCAGCGGATGGCCGCCTGTCAATGCAGCGCCGAGGGGCCGCGCGCAGGGTGCGCCTCAGTCTTCCAGACCACCCTTGAGGCGCTTTTCCAACGCCACGCGCTCGGCCCGGCGCTGCGCGGCGGTGCTGCGCAAATGCTTGCCCGCCGCATTGGACGCCCGCCGCCCGGCCAAGGCGCGCGCCACGGCATTGCGCGGCGCGGGCGCGGGGACTTTCGCCTGCGGCTGGCGTGGGCGGAATCGGGGTGTCATGGCGTTATGCCGTTGTGCAATACGGGGTGCGCGCGCGGCCGTTTCACTTCTTCTTCGGCACGATGTCCACCACCCACAGTTCTGCCGCCTCGGTGGCGCTGGGGTTGACGAACCAGTGGCTGATCTCGGCCGTTTCGAGCCAGAAGTCGCCGGCTTTCAGCACGCGCTTGGCGCTGCCGCGGCCTTCGACCACCGTCCCTTTGACCACGCGCACGATGCCGGGGCGGCCGGCGTGCGGGTGGTTGCCCACGCCGCCGCCCGGCGCCAGCGTCAGCGCGCGGGCGCGCAGGTCGTAATCGGCGCTGCTGCCGGGCAGCTTGTGCGCGGCCAGGTCGACCAGACCGACCGCCACGTCGCCGCCCAGGCCGCTGTTGGTGCTGGGGGCGGCGATCTTCGTGGTGTCGGGCGCGGAGGCGCAGGCGGCAAGGGCGGCGCAGACGCCGAGGGTGGCCAGGGTGCGGATCATGGTGGTGGGCTCCGGTTGAAATTCGGGGTGGCAGGGCGCACATGCTACGGTCGCCCTGCGCATTTTCGTGCGCGCGACGCACTGGGATAATCCCGCACCCGATGACCGAACCGCGCCCCACTTCCGAAGCCAGATCGCCCCGCAGCCCGCGCCCCGAGCGCGCGGCGCGTCCTGATTTTGTAGCACCCAACCAACCCAGGCTGATCGACTTTCCCGACAGCCTGCCGGTCAGCGCGCGCAAGGACGAGATCATGGCGGCGCTGGCGCAGCACCAGGTCGTCATCGTCTGCGGCGAAACAGGTTCGGGCAAGACCACGCAGTTGCCCAAGATCGCGCTGGCCATGGGGCGCGGGCGCTGCAACGCGCCGGCCGGGCAGCGCGGGCGGCTCATCGGCCACACGCAGCCGCGCCGCATTGCCGCCACGTCGGTGGCCAAGCGCATTGCCGACGAGTTGCAGACGCCGGTGGGCGACGTGGTGGGCTACAAGGTGCGCTTCAACGACCGGCTGTCGCCCGGCGCCAGCGTGAAGCTGATGACCGACGGCATCCTGCTGGCCGAGACGCAGACCGACCCGCTGCTGCGCGCCTACGACACGCTCATCATCGACGAGGCGCACGAGCGCAGCCTGAACATCGACTTTCTGCTGGGCTACCTAAAGCAGATATTGCCGCGCCGGCCCGACCTGAAGCTGATCGTCACCTCGGCCACCATCGATGCGGACCGCTTTGCAAGGCACTTTGCCGATGGCAAGGGCCAGCCCGCGCCGGTGCTGATGGTGTCGGGCCGCATGTTCCCGGTCGAGCAGCGCTACCGCCCGTTCGAGGAAAGCCGCGACCACGACCTGAACGACGCGATGGCCGAGGCGGTGGACGAGCTGTGGACCGGCAGGCCCGCGGGCGACATCCTGATCTTTTTGCCCGGCGAGCGCGAAATCCGCGAAGCCGCCGACCACCTGCGCAAGCACCTGTCGCACAGCCCGCTGACGCGCCACGCCGAGGTGCTGCCGCTGTTCGCGCGCCTGTCGCAGGCCGAGCAGGACCGCGTGTTCGACACGCATGGCGCGCCGCGCATCGTCATCGCCACCAACGTGGCCGAGACCTCGCTCACCGTGCCGGGCATCCGGTACGTCATTGACGCAGGCACGGCACGCGTCAAGCGCTACAGTTATCGCAGCAAGGTGGAGCAGCTGCTGATCGAGCCGGTGAGCCAGGCGGCGGCCAACCAGCGCGCCGGGCGCTGCGGCCGCGTGGCCGACGGCATCTGCATCCGCCTGTACGACGAGAAGGACTTCACCAGCCGGCCGCGTTTTACCGACCCCGAGATCCTGCGCTCGTCGCTGGCTGGCGTGATCCTGCGCATGAAGAGCCTGAACCTGCTGGGCGAGGGCGGGCGGGTGGAGGACTTTCCGTTTCTCGAAGCGCCGTCGGGCCGCGCCATTGGCGACGGCTACCAGCTGCTGAACGAACTGGGCGCGGTGGACGACGCGCAGGCGCTGACGCCGCTGGGCCGCGAACTGGCGCGCCTGCCGCTGGACCCGCGCGTCGGCCGCATGATTCTGGAAGGCCGCGACCGCGGCGCGCTGCGCGAGGTGCTCGTGATTGCCGCCGCGCTGAGCGTGCAGGACGTGCGCGACCGCCCGCTGGAGGCGCAGGCCCAGGCGGACCAGGCGCATGCCAAGTTCGACGACGAGAAGAGCGAATTCAGCGGCTATCTGCGCCTGTGGAAATGGCTGCACGATGCGCGCGGTGGCCATGTGGTCAAGACGCGCGGCGAAATGGCGGCGGCCGAAGGGCGCGGCGCGACGAAGAAGCCCGCCAACCTGGCCGCGCTGCCGGCGGCGCAGCGGGCGGCGCTGGCGATGGAGGCCGCCCGGCGCGCGCTGGGCGAATCACCCTCACCCCAACCCTCTCCCGCCAGCGGGAGAGGGGGCAACGCACGTGCGGCGGGCACAGCGACTGCAAGCGACATGAAACCCCCTCTCCCGCCTGCGGGAGAGGGCGGGGGTGAGGGCGCGCCCGCCCACAAGCTCAGCAACCGCCAATGGGAAAGCCTGCTGCGCCAGAACTTCATCAGCATCCGCCGCGTGCGCGAATGGCGCGACATCCACACGCAGCTGCACACCGTGGTGGCCGAGCACCAGTGGAAGGAAAACGCGCAGCCGGCCGGCTACGAGGCGCTGCACAAGTCGCTGCTGGCCGGCCTGCTGGGCAACGTGGGCCACAAGCTGGAAGGCGATGACGCCGCCAGCGGCGAATACGTGGGCGCGCGCGGCATCAAGTTTCACCGCCATCCGGGCGCGCACCTCAGCAAGAAGCCGGGCCGCTGGATCGTCTGCGCCGAACTGGTCGAAACCACGCGCCTGTTCGGCCGGGGCATCGCCCACATCGAGCCGCAGTGGCTCGAAGAAGTCGGCGGCCACCTGCTGAAAAAGCAGCTGCTCGACCCGCATTGGGAAAAGAAGGCGGCCGACGTGATCGCGCTGGAGCGCGCCACGCTGTACGGGCTGCCGGTGTACACCGGGCGCCGCGTCAGCTTTGGACGCATCGACCCGCACGCCGCGCGCGATCTGTTCATCCGCGAGGCGCTGGTCGGCGGCGAATGGCCCGACGACTGGTCGCGGCGCTTGCCTTTCCTGGCGGCCAACCAGAAGACCATCGCCCAGGTGGAAGAGCTGGAACACAAGAGCCGCCGCCAGGACGTGCTGGTCGACGACGAGCTGATCTACGCCTTTTACGACAGCCAGATCCCGCAGGGCCTCTGCAACGGGCGCGACTTCGAGGCCTGGTGGCGCGAAGCCAGCCGCAGCGCGCCCAGGCTGCTGCACCTGACGCGCGACGAGCTGATGCGCCACGAAGCCGCGGGCATCACCACCAGCGCCTTCCCCCGCATGATCCGCCTGGGCGGCGTGGACTGCGCTGCCAGCTACCTGCACCAGCCCGGCGACGCCAAGGACGGCCTGACCGTGACGGTGCCGCTGTTCGTGCTGAACCAGGTGAGCGAGGCGCGTTGCGAATGGCTGGTGCCGGGCATGCTGAAGGACAAGATCCAGGCGCTGCTGAAAAGCCTGCCGCAAAAGCCGCGCAGCCGCTTCGTGCCGCTGCCCGACAGCGCCGCGCGCCTGAACGAGTTGCTGGGCGCGCCTGACGTCTTTGGCCAGGGCAGCCTGGTCGACGCGCTGCTGAAGCAGGTGCGCGAGGCCACCAGCCTCGATGTGAAGCGCACCGACTTCAAGCTGGACATGCTGCCCGCGCACCTGTTCATGAACTTCCGCGTGGTCGACGAACACGGTCGCCAGCGCGGGCAGGGCCGCAACCTGGGCGCGCTGAAGGCCGAGCTGGGCGGCGAGGCGCGAGGCGCCTTCCAGGCGCTGGCTGGCCTGCGTGCCGCCTTGCCTGCGACCGCGGCGGGCGGCGAGGCGGAGGGCAGTTCAGCACCCGGTGCGCCCCCGCATCATGAGAAAAAACAGCCTGCAGCGCTCTCTGGACAAGCGCCGGCAGCTATCAAAACCATAGAATCCCCGGCGACGTCGGCCGACGCCCGCCACACCGCGTGGGACTTTGGCGAGCTGCCCGAGCTGATGGAAATCCGCCGCAAGGGGCAGGTGTTGGTGGGCTTTCCGGCGCTCATCGACGCGGGCGATGCGGTCGGCATCGAGGTGTTCGACGAACCCGAAGTCGCCGCCGCCCGCCACCGCCTGGGCCTGCGCCGGCTGTTCGCGCTGCAGGTGAAGGACGCGCTGAAGTACCTCGAAAAGAACATCCCCGACCTGCAGAAGATGGGCGTGGCCTACATGCCGCTGGGCACGGCAGAGGAACTGCGGCAGCAGATCATCGACGTGGCGCTCGACCGCGCCTTCCTGACCGAGCCGCTGCCCGTCCACCAGGCCGACTTCAAGCGCCGCGTGGACGAAGGGCGTGCGCGCCTGACGCTCATCGCCAACGAGGTGGCGCGCCTGGCCGGCACGGTGCTGGCCGAATACGCCACCGCCACGCGCAAGATCAAGGACACCAAGGGCGCGCCCGACGCCACGCGCGACGCCGCCGAACAGCTGCAGCGGCTGATGCCCAGGCAGTTTCTGGCCGCCACGCCGTGGACCGCGCTGCAACACTTTCCGCGCTACCTGAAAGCCATCGTGCTGCGCCTGGACAAGCTGCGCGCCGACCCCGCGCGCGACACGCAGCGCATGGCCGAGGCGCGCGCGCAGGACCAGCGCTTCTGGCGCCTGGTGGCCGAACGCAAGGGCCAGCAGGACGCGCGCATGCAGGAGTTGCGCTGGCTGCTGGAGGAACTGCGCGTGTCGCTGTTCGCACAGGAACTGCGCACGCCGCAGCCGGTCAGCGTGAAGCGGCTGGACAAGGTGTGGGCCCAACTGGCGGCGTAGCGCCCACGCGGCGGACCGCATCGTCACCTGGGGCGTGACGGTGATGAAGCTATCGTATTGGTAGCTGCAGGCCGGCTTCTGGCAAGCGTACAAGGGCAAATTGAAGCACAAGGATTGCACCGAAGCGCACAGCCCTATCGCCTTTGCCGGCATCGGCGGCCGCCTAGAATGCCGACATCGCTTCATGCCCCCGAACTGATCCGATGTCGGTGCACGACCACCACGACCACGACCACCATTCGCACGCGCCCACGGTAAGCCACCACAACGAGCGCAAGGTGCTGCTGTCGTTCGTGCTGATCTTCGCCTTCATGATCGTGGAGGTGGTGGGCGGCCTGATGTCCGGCTCGCTGGCGCTGCTGGCCGATGCGGGCCACATGCTGACCGACGCGGCGGCGCTGGCGCTGGCCTACGCGGCCTTCCGCTTCGGGCGGCGTGCGGCGGACAGCCGGCGCACCTTTGGCTACCTGCGGTTCGAAGTGGTGGCCGGTTTCGTCAACGCGCTGACGCTGTTCGGCATCGTGGTGTGGATTCTGTGGGAAGCGTGGCGCCGCTTTCATCAGCCGCACCCGGTGCTGGCCGGGCCGATGTTCGGGGTCGCGGTGGCGGGGTTGCTGGTCAACCTGTGGGTGCTGTGGATTCTGACGCGCGGCGACAGCGACCACGTCAACGTGCGCGGCGCGGTGCTGCACGTGATGGGCGACCTGCTGGGTTCCGTCGGTGCGGTGCTGGCCGCGGTGGTGATCTGGACCACCGGCTGGACGCCGATCGACCCGATCCTGTCGGTGGTGGTGTCGCTGCTGATCCTGCGCAGCGCCTGGGTGCTGCTGAAAACGTCGCTGCACATCCTGCTGGAAGGCGCGCCCGCCCACGCCGCGCCGGAGCAGATCGCCGCCTACCTGATGGACACCGTGACCGGCGTGGCCGAGGTGCGTCATGTGCACGTGTGGCAGATCACGTCGGGCCGTGCGCTGGCCACGCTGCATGTGCGGCTGGTCGAGGACGACGATGCGCGCATCGTCTCGCGCGCCGTCGAACACGCGGTGAAAGGGCGCTTTTCAATCGAGCACGTCACAGTCGCCATCGACTGGAACGACGACGCGCCGCACCCCGATTGCAGCCTGGCCCAGCCAGGCGCCATGCCGTCGCCCCCGGCACACGCGCACGGTCATCGGCCGGAACATCGGCATGACCATGACCACGATCACGGCCATGGCGCGGCGCACGGGCACGGGGCTCACTGATCGGCATGTGTACCGGCCGCGCGGCAGGACGCTTCAGCGCGCGGCCCGACGCCAGAGGCGATGCCCCGCGGGCCCACCCCGCCTCAGTTGTGCTCCAGCACCGCCAGCAGTTCCTGCTCGATGGCCAGTTGCGTCTTGTTGTGCTGCAGCTGCGCACCCTGCAGCAGGAACATGTCCTCGACCCGTTCGCCCAGCGTGGTGATCTTGGCCAGCTCCAGGTCGATCTGGTGGGCCGCCAGCACGCGGGCGATGCTGTAGAGCAGGCCGACGCGGTCGCTGGTGGTGACGGTGAGCAGCCAGCGCTGCGCCTTTTCGTCGGGGCGCAGGTCGATGCGCGGCGCCACTGGAAAGCTTTTGACCCGGCGCGACACCCGGCCCAGGCGCGGCGGGGGCAGCGCCACCTGGCTGTCGATGGCCGGCGGCAGGTCCGATTCGACCATGCCGATGAACTCGCGGTAGTGGTCGGGCACCAGCGGGCTGACAATCTGGAAGGTGTCCAGCGCGAACCCGTTGCGCGTGGTGTGGATCTTGGCGTCGAGGATCGAAAAACCCGCACGGTCAAAGTAGCCGCAGATGCGCGCAAACAGATCCGGCCGGTCGCTGGCGTAGACCAGCACCTGCAGCCCCTCGCCAACGGGCGAGAGGCGGGCGCGCACGATGGTCTTGGCCGGGTTATCGGCGCGCGGCGCCTTTCCGTCGTCGCTGGGTGCTTCGATTTTTGAAGCAGGCTGCGGCCGCACATGGCGCGCCAGATGGCGCGTGTGCCAGGCAATGTCGCCGGCGTCGTGGCGCATGAAATAGCTGACGTCCAGCGTGTCCCACAGCGCCTTGTGCGACTGGTGCGGCTCGGAGGCCAGCGCCAGCTGGATGAGCGCTTCGCGCTTGCGCGATTCGATGACGGCGTTGGCGTCGGGTGCGCGCCCGCCCAGCGCGCGCACCGTCAGCTTGTACAGGTCTTCCAGCAGCTTGCCCTTCCAGGCGTTCCACACCTTGGGGCTGGTGCCGCGCACATCGGCCACCGTCAGCAGGTACAGCGCCGTCAGGTAGCGCTCGTTGCCGACGACGTTGGCAAAGGACTGGATCACCTCCGGGTCGCTAAGGTCTTCCTTCTGGGCGATGCGCGTCATCAGCAGGTGGCGGCTGACGAGGAATTCGATCAGCTTGGCGTCGGCCTGCTGCACGCCGTGGTCGCGGCAGAAGCGCCGCACTTCCATGGCGCCCAGGTCAGAGTGGTCGCCGCCGCGGCCCTTGGCGATGTCGTGGAACAGCGCGGCGGTGTAGAGGATCCAGGGCTTGTCCCAGCCTGCTGCCAGCTGCGAGCAAAACGGGTATTCGTGCGCGTGCTCGGCGATGAAGAAGCGCCGCATGTTGCGCAGCACCATCAGGATGTGCTGGTCGACGGTGTAGACGTGGAACAGATCGTGCTGCATCTGCCCCACGATGCGGCGGAACACCCACAGGTAGCGCCCCAGCACGCTGGTCTGGTTCATCAGCCGGAAAGCGTGCGTGATGCCCTGCGGCTGCTGCAGGATGGCCAGGAAGGTGCGGCGGTTGACCGGGTCGGTGCGAAAGCTCTGGTTCATCACCGTGCGGGCGTTGTAAAGCGCCCGCAGCGTGCGCGCCGACAGGCCCTTCAGGCCGGGCGTCTGCGCGTACAGCAGAAAGGTTTCGAGGATGGCGTGCGGCTCGCGCTGGTACAGGTCGTCGCTGGCGACTTCGATCAGCGCGTCGCGGTCGAAGAAGCGATCGTTGATGCGGCGCAGCGGGGGCGCTGGCTCGCCACGCGCGGCGCGCAGGTGTTCCTCGATGTTCTGCAGCAGGATCTGGTTGAGCTGCGTCACGGCCTTGGCGGCCCAGTAATAGCGGCGCATCAGCACTTCGCTGGCGCGCAGCATGATGCGGCCGTCGGCGGCGTGGCGATGCTGGAAGCCGAACGATTCGGCCACCGCGTTCTGCAGATCAAACACCAGCCGGTCCTCGAGCCGGCCGGCGATCAGGTGCAGCCGCGTGCGGATGGCCGACAGCACCGATTCGTTGTGGCGCAGCTGGCGCAATTCATGCGCCGTCACCAGGCCCGCGCGGTGGAGGTCTTCCCACCGCCCGCCAATGCCCGCGGCCAGCGCCGTCCACAAAATGACCTGCAGGTCGCGCAGCCCGCCGGGCGATTCCTTGATGTTGGGCTCCAACGCGTAGGGCGTGTCTTCGTACTTGACGTGGCGCTGGCTCATTTCGAGCCGTTTGGCAATGAAGAAGTCGCGCGCGTTGAGCTGCGCCGTGAAGCGCGCCCTGAATGCGTCGAACAGCGCGCGGTTGCCGACGATCAGGCGCGCTTCCAGCAGCGCGGTCTGCACCGTCACGTCGCCCGCCGACTGCGCCAGGCAGTCGTCCACGGTGCGCACGCTGGAGCCGATCTCCAGCCCCACGTCCCAGCACTGGCCGATGAAGGCCTCGATGCGCTGGCGCAGCACGTCGTCGTGCGCGGGGTCGCTGCCTTCGGGCAGCAGCAGCAGCACATCGACGTCGGAATACGGGAACAGATCGCCCCGCCCATAGCCGCCCACCGCCGCCAGCGCGAAGCGGTCGTCGAAGCCGTCCAGCCGCCACAGGCCGCGCAGCGTCTCGTCGGTCAGCCCGGCCAGCCGCGCCAGCGCACCGCGGATGCCGCGCGCGCCCGGGCCGCTGCGCAGGCCATCAAACAGGTCTTTCTTCTGCTCGCGGTACTGCGCGCGCAGCGCAGGGATGCGCGGATCGGTGGCGGGCGCGTCGACCGGCATGGGGGTCGCCCCTCAGGCCGCAGCGGCCGCCATGCCCTTGACGAAATCGGGCGTTGCCGGGCTGCCGGCCGACAGCGTCAGCACTTCGTAGCCCGTGGGCGTGACCAGCACCGTGTGTTCCCACTGCGCCGACAGGCTGCGGTCCTTGGTGACGATGGTCCAGCCGTCGGGCATTTCCTTGATGTCGCGACGGCCCAGGTTGATCATCGGCTCGACGGTGAAGATCATGCCCGGCACCAATTCTTCGCCGGTGCCCGGTTTGCCGTAGTGCAGCACCTGTGGGTCTTCGTGAAACTTCTGGCCCACGCCGTGGCCGCAGAATTCGCGCACCACCGACAGGCCGTGACCTTCGGCAAATTTCTGGATCGCGTGGCCGATGTCGCCCAGGCGCGCGCCGGGCTTGATCTGGTCAATGCCGAGCCACATCGCGTCAAACGTCAGCGCGCACAGGCGCTTGGCCGCGATGGACACCTCGCCGATCTCGAACATGCGGCTGTTGTCGCCGTACCAGCCATCCTTGATGACGGTGACGTCGATGTTGACGATGTCGCCTTTTTTCAGCGGCTTGTCGTTGGGGATGCCGTGGCACACCACCTGGTTGACCGAGGTGCACAGGTGGCCGGGGTAGGGCGGGTAGCCGGGCGGCTGGTAGCCGATGGTGGCCGAGGTGGTGCCCTGCGCGCGCATCATCTCGGCCGACAGGCGGTCGATTTCGAGCGTGGTGATGCCCGGCTGGATGTGCGGCGTCAGCTGGTCCAGCACTTCGGACGCGAGGCGGCAGGCCTCGCGCATCGCCGCGATGCCGGCGGCGTCCTTGATGATGATCGTCATGGGGGCGAATTATCGTAGGGCGCGCCGATCGTTGCTCGGCGGGGCTTGCTGGCCCGGTGACGACGGTGCTGCACGCTGCCGGCGCGCAGGACGCCCCGCACCCCGTCACACCGCGGCGATAAAATTGACGCTTCCTTCGCAGACGCATGGCCCCAGTCAGCGGCCAGCGGCTTTTCGTACCGTCTTCTTGGCGAAGCCTCGCGGTTTTCGAGCACATTGACCCAGCACATCCACTTCTTCGACGGCGGCAACGCCCTCAGCGACTTTCGTGCGCGCCAACTGCTGCCGCGCCTGCAGGCGATCCACCCCGCCATCGAAACCCTCCGCGCGCGCTACGTGCACCTGGCGGGGTTCGACGAAGCACCCGACAGCCAGACCTTGGCGCGCCTGGGCGCGCTGCTGACCTACGGCGAGCCGTTTGCGGACGCGGCCGCCGCGCCGGACGCGCGGGTCGTCGTCGCGCCGCGCCTGGGCACGGTGTCGCCATGGGCGTCGAAGGCGTCCGACATCGCACGCAACTGCGGGTTGGGCCTGCACCGGGTCGAACGCATCGTTGAATACCAGATCGGCCTCAAGCGCAAGCTGGTCGGGCGCAACCATCTATCAACCGAGGAGCAATTGGCGGTCGCCGCGCTGCTGCACGACCGCATGACCGAAAGCGTGCTGGCCTCGCGCGACGACGCCAAAGCCCTGTTCACCGAACTGCATCCCGAGCCGCTGGCGCACGTCGATGTGCTGGCCGGCGGCCGCGCCGCGCTGGAGCGGGCCAACACCGACTGGGGCCTGGCGCTGGCCGCCGACGAGATCGACTACCTGTTGCAAGCCTTCACGCAGTTGGGCCGCAACCCGACCGATGTCGAGCTGATGATGTTCGCGCAGGCCAACAGCGAGCATTGCCGGCACAAGATTTTCAACGCCCAATTCACCATCGACGGCGTGGCGCAGGACAAGAGCCTGTTCGGCATGATCCGCCACACCGAGCAGCAGAACCCGCAGCACACCGTGGTGGCCTACAGCGACAACGCGGCGGTGATGCAAGGGCACGAGGTCGAGGTGTTTCAGGCCAAATCAGCCGCCAGCGCAAGCGGGACAAGCGCAAGCAGCTATCAAAAAGATACTGCCACGCGCCACGTGCTGATGAAGGTGGAAACCCACAACCACCCGACGGCGATCAGCCCCTTCCCCGGTGCCAGCACCGGTGCGGGCGGCGAAATCCGTGACGAAGGCGCCACCGGGCGCGGCGCGCGGCCCAAGGCGGGGCTGACGGGTTTCACCGTGAGCAAGCTGTGGGATTCCACGCTCGGCAAGCCCGAGCACATGGCCAGCCCGCTGCAGATCATGACCGAGGGGCCGCTGGGCGGCGCGGCGTTCAACAACGAATTCGGGCGGCCCAATCTGGCCGGCTACTTCCGCGAATACGAGCTGGACGCGGGCGGAGTGCAGCGCGGCTATCACAAGCCCATCATGATCGCGGGCGGCCTCGGCAGCATCGACGCGGGGCTGACGCACAAGATCGAGTTCCCCGCCGGCAGCCTGTTGATTCAGCTGGGCGGGCCGGGCATGCGCATCGGCATGGGCGGCGGCGCGGCGTCATCGCTGGCCAGCGGGGCCAATGCGGCGCACCTGGACTTTGATTCGGTGCAGCGCGGCAACCCCGAGATCGAGCGCCGCGCGCAAGAGGTCATCACGCAATGCCAGGCGCTGGGGGCGGACAACCCGATCCTGGCGATTCATGACGTGGGGGCGGGCGGCTTGTCCAACGCCTTCCCTGAGTTGACCAACGACGCCGGCCGCGGCGCGCGCTTCGACCTGCGCGCCGTGCCGCTGGAAGAAACCGGCCTGGCGCCGAAGGAAATCTGGTGCAACGAGAGCCAGGAACGCTATGTGATGGCGATCGCGCCCGAGTCGCTGCCGCTGTTCGAGGCGCTGTGCGCGCGCGAGCGCTGTCCGTTTGCGGTGGTGGGCGTGGCGACGCAGGAGCGGCAGTTGGTCGTCGAAGATGCGCCGCTGCCCCTCACCCCAACCCTCTCCCCAGAGGGGCGAGGGGGCAAGACCGGGGTCGATGATGGCGGCGGCGCGGTTTCACTCCCTCTCCCGCTGGCGGGAGAGGGCAGGGGTGAGGGTGGTGCCGCCGTCGACATGCCCATGGACGTGCTGCTGGGCAAACCGCCCAAGATGCACCGGGACGTGCAGACCGTCGCCCGCCAATTCACGCCGCTCAACCTCGATGGCGTAACCCTGCAAGATGCCGTCATCCAGGTCCTCAGCCACCCCACCGTCGCCAGCAAGCGCTTTCTCATCACCATCGGCGACCGCACCGTGGGCGGCCTCACGCACCGCGACCAGATGGTCGGGCCGTGGCAAATCCCGGTGGCCGATTGCGCCGTGACGCTGGCCGATTTCAAGGGCTTCGCGGGCGAGGCCATGAGCATGGGCGAGCGCACGCCGCTCGCCGCACTGGACGCGCCCGCGAGCGGCCGCATGGCGGTGGCGGAGGCCATCACCAACCTGCTCGCCGCGCCCATCGAATTGCCGCGCGTCAAGCTCTCCGCCAACTGGATGGCCGCTTGCGGCGAGCCGGGCGAAGACGCCGCGCTCTATGCGACCGTGCAAGCCGTCGGCATGGAACTGTGCCCGGCGCTCGGCGTGTCGATCCCCGTCGGCAAGGACAGCCTGTCGATGCGCACGCAGTGGCAGGAGGCCGGACAGGCGAAAAAAGTCGTCTCGCCCGTCAGCCTGATCGTCAGTGCCTTTGCGTCCGTGGCCGATGTGCGCGGCACGCTCACGCCGCAGCTGGACCGCGCGCAGGACACGACGCTGCTGCTGGTCGACCTGGGCAAGGGCCGGCATCGCCTGGCCGGCAGCGTGCTGGCGCAGGCGCTGGGGCAAAGCGGCTGCCCGCACAAGGACGGCGTGCCCGACCTCGATGACGCGCAGGACCTGAAGGCGCTGGTCGCCGCCATCAACCAGTTGCGCGCCGAAGGCCAGATCCTCGCCTACCACGACCGCAGCGATGGTGGCCTGCTGGCGGCGGCGGCCGAGATGGCGTTTGCCGGCCAGGTGGGCGTGGCGCTGAATGTCGACATGCTGGTGACCGAAGGCGACGGCATCAGCGACAGCCGCGCCGAATACGGCGACGCCAAGAACTGGGCGCAGCAGATCAGCGCACGGCGTGATGAATTGACGTTGAAAGCCCTGTTCGCCGAGGAACTGGGCGTACTGCTGCAGGTGCGCACGGCCGAGCGCGACGCCGTCATGCAGGTGCTGCGCGCGCACGGCCTCAGCAAATGGAGTCACGCCATCGGCAAGACGCGGCCGGCCGGCGGCGCGATCAACAAAGGCGTGGGGCAGTTGAGCATCTGGCGCGACACACGCGAAATCTTCTCGGCCACCCTGCACGACCTGCAGCAGGTGTGGGACAGCGTCAGCTGGAAGATCGCGCGCGAGCGCGACAACCCGGCCTGCGCCGATGCGGAGCACGCGGCGGCGGGCGATCCCGCAGACCCCGGGCTGCACGTGCTGCTGAGCGACGATTTAACGCAAAACATGGCCCTGCCGCTTGAGGGACAAGCGCAAGCAGCTACAAAAAGCGCAGCAATCCTCGGTGCGCGCCCGCGCGTCGCGATATTGCGCGAGCAGGGCGTCAACTCGCACGTCGAGATGGCCTACGCCTTCACCGAAGCGGGTTTCGAGGCCTTCGACGTGCACATGACCGACCTGCAAACCGGCCGTGCCAAGCTGTCGGATTTCAAAGGCCTGGTCGCTTGCGGCGGCTTCAGTTACGGCGACACGCTGGGCGCGGGCGTCGGCTGGGCGCGCTCCATCACCTTCAACCCGGCGCTGTCGGACCAGTTCAAGAGCTTCTTCGCGCGCGGCGACACCTTCGGCCTGGGCGTGTGCAACGGCTGCCAGATGTTTGCCGAACTGGCCGACATCATTCCAGGTGCCGAGGCCTGGCCGCGCTTCACCACCAACGTCAGCGAGCGCTTCGAGGCGCGCCTGTCGCTGGTCGAAGTGCTCGATTCGCCCAGCCTGTTCTTTGCCGGCATGGCGGGCAGCCGGGTGCCGATTGCGGTCGCGCACGGCGAGGGCTTTGCCAACTTCAGCGCGCGCGGCGACCAGGCCAAGGTCATCGCCGCCATGCGCTACGTGGACAACCACGGCGCCGCCACCGAAACCTATCCCTTCAACCCCAACGGCAGCCCCGGCGGCCTGACGGCGGTGACCACGGCCGACGGCCGCTTCACCGCGCTGATGCCGCACCCGGAGCGCGTGTTCCGCAACATCCAGATGAGCACCACGCCGCTGCCGCCCAGCGACTTCAGCCCGTGGATGCAGATCTGGCGCAATGCAAGGCGCTGGGTGGGGTGAAGTCGGCATCCGGACTTCCGGACGCGAAGGGCGCGAAAATTTCGCGAAGGGCGCAAAAGAGTCAAAAAATCAATCTTTGGGCTGTACTTTCGCGTCCTTCGCGAATCCTTTGCGTCCTTCGCGTCCGGCTGTTTTCTCGTGGCTTCCCATGGTCCCCATAACTCCTGAAACCCGTCCCGCCGCCCGCCAGGGTCTGGCGGTGGGCTTTGCCACGGGCTTGTACGGCCTCAGCTTTGGCGCGCTGGCGGTGGCGGCGGGGCTGAACGTGTGGCAGGCGGTCGCGCTGTCGGCGCTGCTGTTTTCGGGGGGCTCGCAGTTTGCGTTGATCGGCGTGCTGGCTTCGGGCGGCTCGGGAGGGGCAGCGGTGGCGGCCAGCACGCTGCTGGGATTGCGCAACGGTTTTTACGGGGTGCAGATGGCGCGTGTGCTGCGCCCGCGCGGGGTGACGCGTGCGGTGGCGGCGCAGCTGACCATTGACGAATCGACCGCCGTCGCGCTGGCGCAGGCCGAACCGGTGCAGCAGCGCGTGGGCTTCTGGGCCACGGGCTGGTCGGTGTATGTGTTCTGGAACGCGATGACGCTGGCGGGTGCGCTGCTGGGCAATGCGCTGGGTGACCCCAAGGCGTGGGGGTTGGATGCTGCCGCGTCGGGCGCGTTCATCGCGTTGCTGTGGCCCCGCCTGGCCTCGCGCGCGGCGCGCCGCATCGCGGTGGGCGCGGCGGCGGTGGCGCTGCTGGCCACGCCCTGGGTGCCGCCGGGCGTGCCGATTTTGCTGGCCGCGCTGGTGGCGCTGCTGGCTGGCGCGCGGCCCGATTGGGTGGCGGGCCGTGAAGCCGCGGCGCGGCAGGAGCCCCGCCCATGAGCGCCTGGAGCGCCGTGATCCTGGCCGGCTTGCTGTCCTGGGCCACCAAGTTAGCGGGCTTTCTGGTGCCGCAGCGCTGGCTGGCCGGGCCGCTGGTGGGCCGCATGATGGCCTACCTGCCGGTGGCGCTGCTGGCGGCGCTGGTGGCCGTGCAGACCTTCGACGGCGGCGGCCGGGTGGTGCTGGATGCGCGCGCCGCCGGGCTGGTGGCGGCCGTGGTCGCGCTGATGCTGCGCGCGCCGTTCCTGCTGGTCATTGTCATCGCCGCTGCCACGGCGGCAGGCTTGCGGGCGCTGGGCGTGGCTTGAGACGGCCGCGCGTTGTCGCTATCGAGAAGATAGCTGGATAGGCAATAGGCGTCAGCGCTGGCGCACAAAAAATCGCCAGATCAGGCGCCTTCTGCCACCGGCTCCGGCGGCGTGACCAGCAGCACCGGCACGGGCGAGCTTTGCACCAGCCGCTGCGAGGTCGATCCGCCTTCGAGCCAGCGGCGCAGCGGGCCGAGCGCGCGGCTGCCCATGACGACCATGTCGCAGCCAAACTGCTCGATCAGCTCCAGCATCGCCTGCGCCGGATCGCCTTGCACCACGGCGGTCTCGAAAGGCACGCCGGCGTCGCGCAGCAGGCGGGCCGACGGCTCCATCAGGTCTTCACCCGCTTCCATGGCGGCGCCCTCGATCAGGTCGGGCGAGCGGGCGGTGACCATTTCGTAGAAGCTGGCCGGCTCCTGCACATTGGCCAGCACGAAACTGGCCTGCAGCCCCTGGCGCAGCAGTTGCAGGGCAAAGCGCGTTTCGTGCAGGGAGAGTTCGGTGCCGTCGACGGGGAGCAGGATTTTCATGGGGTCTTTCAAAGCTTGGGTTCAGAACGATGGCGAACTTGAGAGGCAACCGAAAACCGGACGCGAAGGACGCAAAGGGTTCGCGAAGGACGCAAAAGAAACAGCCCGAAAATGTTCTCTCTGGTTTTTCTGCGTCCTCTGCGAAATCTCTGCGTCCTCTGCGTCCGGCTGTTGGGTTGATCCAAAAATGATAGCTGCTCGCGCCATGGTGGCGCACGCCAGCGGCCATTTCAATCGGTCATGGCCTGCGTCACCGGTTGCCGCCGGTAAAAGCGCAGCGCGTGCTCGGCGGCGTCGCGCGCGCCGGCTTGCAGCACGCCGCGCTTGATCTTGCCCATGACGTGCATCTCGCATGGCTTGCAGTCGAAGCGCAGGGTGAGCCTTTCCTTGCCGTTGATCAGTTGCAAAGGTTCGGCCTTGACGGTGCCCTTGACGCCAATCACGCCCTTGGCCTGCTTGGGGCACAGGCTCAGTGAGTAGCGCACGCAGTGCTTGGTGATCATCAGGCTGACTTCGCCTTCTTCCTCGTGGCTTTCGTAGGCGGCGTCGATCACCTTCACGCCGTGCCGGGCGTAGAAGTCGCGTGCGGCGTGGTTGAACACGTTTGCCAGATACGAGAGCGAATCCTCGGGGTAGGGCGCTGGCGGCTCGACCGGCACGGCGCGCGGCAGGCGCTGCCACGCCGCGGCGCGGGCGGCTTCGAGCGCGGCGATGGCGTCGCGCCGCAGCGCGTTGGCCACGCTGGCGGGCACGAACCAGGGGCGCGGCAGATCCAGCGCAATCTCGATCGGCGTGAACAGCGTTTCACCCAGCCTGGCCAGCGATTCGCGCAGTTTGGCGTTGCTGCCTGCTACATCCTTGGGAGCATTGTGCGACAGCTGCACCTGCGCTGACGCCGTGTGTCCATCTTCATCGGTGGCGGCCAGCTGAAGGCCGTCGGCCGTTTCGGACAGCTTCAGCCACACGCCGATGCGCCGGTCGGCGGATTTCTTGTCCAGCGTGCGCGTCCAGTCCATGCGGCGGTTGCGGTTGACCACGGTGCCCTTGCGCAGGTCATGCAATGCGCCCATCGGGTCCTTGGGGAACACGCGCCACGCCCCGTCCCCCAGCGCCTCGACGCGGTTGGTCTGCGCACCGACCAGCGCCTTCTGCGCGTCCCAGTAGCACAGGCCATCGCCGTTCTGCAGCACCAGCGCGGGGTCGTCGGCCATCAGGTCGAAATGGTCGGCCGCCACGCGGGTGACGAAGCCGACCGGCTGGCCGGGGTTCTTCGGTGTGTCGAAGGCGCCGATGTCGTCCTTACGGCCGTTGACGAAGTAATCGGTGAATTCGCGGTTGAAGTTCTGCTGCGGGTCGGGCGTGAAGCTGAAGGTGCAGCGGCCTGAACTGGCGCGCGCCAGCTCGGGCCGCGCGTCCAGAATGGCGTCGAACAGCCGCCGGTAATGGGCGGTGATGTTTTTCACATAGCCCATGTCCTTGTAGCGGCCCTCGATCTTGAAGCTGCGCACCCCGGCGTCGATGAGCGGCGCCAGGTTGAGCGACTGGTTGTTGTCCTTCATCGACAGCACGTGCGCGTCGTGCGCGACAAAGCGGCCCTGCGCGTCCAGCACCTGGTAGGGCAGGCGGCAGGCCTGGCTGCAGTCGCCCCGGTTGGCGCTGCGGCCGGTGTGGGCGTGGCTGATGTAGCACTGGCCGCTGTAGGCCACGCACAGCGCGCCGTGGATGAAGAATTCGATGCTGCAGCGCGCCGGGTCCAGCGCGTCGCGGATGGCGGCGATCTCGCCCAGGTCCAGCTCGCGCGCCAGCACGATCTGCGACAGGCCCGCGTCCTGCAGGAAGCGCGCCTTTTCGGGCGTGCGGATGTCGGTCTGCGTGCTGGCGTGCAGCTGGATGGGCGGCAGGTCAAGCTGCAGCAGCCCCATGTCCTGGATGATCAGCGCGTCGGCGCCGGCTTCGTACACCTGCCAGGCCAGACGGCGCGCAGGTTCCAGTTCGTCGTCGCGCAGGATGGTGTTGAGCGTGACGAAGATGCGTGCGTCGTAGCGGTGCGCGTGGCGCGCCAGGCGCTCGATGTCGGCCACGCTGTTGTCGGCGCTGGCGCGCGCGCCAAAGCCCGGGCCGCCAATGTAGACGGCGTCGGCGCCGTGGTTCACCGCCTCGATGCCAATGTCGGCGTCGCGCGCGGGGCTGAGCAGTTCAAGCTGGTGGGGCAGGGGCATGGGCGGATTATCGTTCAAATCCGCCTTCGGCGCTTGTCTGGCTTGCGGTGACAGCTATGGTTTATATAGCTTGTCGCAGGCGCTCGCCCCAACCGGTTGCCAGAGGGAGCGGGCGCTTATCGGCGCTGGGGCTGACCCCCCGAGAATTCGCCGGCTGCCGGCATCTGCGTCGGCGGTTTCCGTCCGGACGGGCCGGCTTCGCTGGCCGGGGCCGATAGCGTTGGCACGCCGGCCTTCGGGGGCTGCCCGGCCTTGGCCATCAGCGGAGCGCAATTGGCGTTGTCTTCGGCGCCCGGCACGGTGATGGGCACCAGCACCAGCGCGCCCGGTGCGGCCGCGAGCGCCGCCACCGCGGCGGCAGCGCGCACGATCAGCGGGCCGGCCTGTACGCCCACATGCGGCTTGATGAACGGGCCGCGCACTTCCAGCGGTGTGCGCAGCGAGAAGAACTTCAGGTCGTACGCCTTCGGGTTGACGTCGATGTCGAACTGCTCGCTGCGCATGTCGGCGGTGCCGGTGATGTCGATCAGCGCTTCTTCGGTGTTGATCTTCACGTTCTGCATGTGGGCCACGCCACCGCGGATCGGCACGTCGGCAATGGCGCAGCGCAGGCGCACTTCCTTGTCGGCGCCGAACAGGCGGGTGACGACGACGCTGCCCAGGTTCAGGCCCGCCATGTCCAGCAGCAGCTGGCTCATGGTGCCTTCGCGCACGTACAGCCGCGCCTCGCCGTTGGCCGACGCCAGGATCTGCGACACCGAATTGCCGCGCCCATCCAGCGCAATGCCGCCATCGACGTCGCCCAGGCTCTTCTTCATCAGTTCGATCTTGGGAAACAGCGACGACAGATGCAGGTCGCGCACATCGCCGCGCACCGACACCTGCATCGGCTTGACGCGCGAATTCATCAGCACCTGCGTCTTGAATCGGCCCTTTGCCACGCCGAATTCGAGCGGTGCCAGCTTCAGCACCCCGTCTTCCATGAAGGCGTGGACTTTCAGGCTGTCCAGCGGCACGGCCTGCGGGCGCTCGATGCGCTGGCCGGTGTACTGCAGGTCCAGATCCATCTTGTTCCAGCGGCTGGTGTCGAACGGGTCGTCGGGCAGCACCTTGCCGGGTCGCTGCCTGCGTTCCGGGTTGTTGGACTTTGCACCCACCACCGGGCCCAGGTCTTCCAGCCGCAGCAGCCTGGACCGCATCGTACCCTTGAGCAGCGGGCGCGGCTGGCGCGACGTGTAGGTCACGTCGCCAGCCAGATCGGTCTTGCCCACGGTGCCGGTGAAGTCGCGGTAGTCCCACACCGAGGCGTCGGGCTTGAGCGTGCCGACCAACTGGCCGCGGGTGTTGAACGGCGGCGTGTCGGGCAGCACGATGCCGGTCAGCGGATACAGGTCGGCCAGGCTGCCGCCGCGCAGCGTGACCTGGAAGTCCACGCCCGACAGGTGGCGCGGGTTGGCGATGTGGCCTTCGGCGGCGGCGCCCAGGCGGCCGGCGCGGGCGTCGAACTTCAGCGGAAAGTCGAGCTGCTCTTCAGACAGCGACAGCAGCGAGCCGGCCTTGCCATTGCCGCGCACCTCGGCCTTGCCGTGCCAGCCCGAGAACTGAAAGCCCACGCCGTAGCGGCCGTTTTCGGTGGCGTCCGGCGCCAGCGTTTCGACCGTGCTGGACACGCTGAGCTGGCGCACAAAGTCTTCGAAGCCGAGATGGCCTTCGTCCAGCAGCAGCCGGCCCAGCGTCACGTCCCAGCGGCCGCGTGCGTCGGCCGGCTGGCGGCGGAAGTCGAAGGTCCAGTTGTTGCGTTCCTTGTCGGCACGCTCCAGCCGCACGTCGGGCTCGGTCAAGGCCACGCTGCGGATGTCGATGCGGCGCGCCAGCAGCGGCAGCAGCGCAATGTCGGCCGACGCGCGCCCGATGTGGGCGAAGTGCGGCCCCTTGGCCGGAAAGTCGGGCGGGTTGCCGATCAGCACGTCGTCGGCATTGACCAGCGGCGTCGGGATCCAGCGGCGCCAGCCGGTTTCCATCTGCTGCGGCCACTGCCAGTCGATGTCGAGCGGGCCGCGGATCTCGAAGTCGCGCCCGATGGCCTGCGACACCTGCTGCGACACCCATGCGCGCGAGCGGTTCCAGTCGTTCCAGGTCAGCCACGCCAGCGCGGCGCCCAGCACCACCAGCAGCGCCGCGACCAGCCCCAAGCCCCAGCGCAGCAGGGCGCGGCGGGGCGGGCGGGTGGATGGGGACGGGCTCAGGCTCATGACGTACAGCGTCGCCGGCCGGCGGATTGGCCGGCAGACGTCAGTGATGCTAGCCACGCGCGGCGTGCTGCGGTCGCTAAGATCGCCGCTATCGCCTTCTTCCTACAGCGTCATGCGCCAAGCCTACGAAGGGCGGCGCCCCTTGTCCGACATGGTCACGCCATCGCACCGCTTTTTCGGCGTCGACGCGCTGCGCGGCGCCGCCATGCTGTGGATGACGGCCTACCACTTCGCGTTCGACCTCACCCACTTCGGCCACATCCGCCAGAACTTCTACACCGACCCGGTATGGACCTGGCAGCGCACCGGCATCGTCAGCCTGTTTCTGCTGTGCGCGGGCATGGGGCAGGCGCTGGCGGTGCAGCAGGGGCAAAGCTGGCCGCGCTTCTGGCGCCGCTGGGGGCAGGTGGCCGCGTGTGCGCTGCTGGTGTCGGCGTCGTCGGCGCTGATGTTTCCGCGCAGCTGGATCAGCTTTGGCGTGCTGCATGGCATGGCGGCCATGCTGCTGATCACGCGCTGGCTGCTGGTGCGCGGCTGGCTGCGCGGCGCCGTGCCCTGGGTGGGCGCCGCGCTGCTGATGGCCGCCGCGCCGCTGGCGGGCGAGTGGCTGCGCACGCAGGCCCCGGCCGGGTGGGCGGCCGCGTTGGACAGCCGCTGGCTCAACTGGATCGGCGTGGTGACGCGCAAGCCCGTCACCGAAGACTACGTGCCGCTGTTGCCCTGGCTGGGCGTGATGTGGCTGGGCGTCGGCCTGATGCAGTGGCCGCGCTGGGCGGCCCGCATGGCACGCGCGCCGGGGCCGCTGGCCCGTGCCATCGCGCCGCTGGGGCGCTGGAGCCTGAGCTACTACATGCTGCACCAGCCGGTGCTGATCGGCGCGCTGATGGCGTGGGGGGCGTGGCGCGCGGCTTGAGGCAAAAATCCGCCGCCAGCGCTTGCCAGACGAGCGCAGCCAGCTACTTTTACGATAGCAAATGAAAAAGGGCAGCGCGACGGCTGCCCCTTGGATGCATCGGTCGCCCGGTGCGCTTACTGCACCTTGGCCTTGGCGCGCAGCTCTTCCTGGTACTTCACCAGCTTCTCCTGCTGCATCTGCTGCACGATCTGCGGCTTGACCTGCTCGAACGGCGGCAACTCGGGGCCCTTGGCGTCGCGCACGTCGTCAACGCGGATCACGTGCCAGCCGAACTGCGACTTGACGGGCGCGTCGGTCATCTGGCCCTTGTCCAGCTTCTTCAGCGCGTCGGCAAACTCGGGCACGTAGCCTTGCGGGTTGGCCCAGCCCAGGTCGCCGCCCTGCGCGCCAGAGCCCGGGTCCTTGGACTGCTTCTTGGCGATGTCCTCAAACTTGGCGCCTTTCTTGATCTGGGCGATGATGGCCTTGGCCTCGTCTTCCTTCTCGACCAGGATGTGGCGCGCCTTGAATTCCTTGGCGCCGGCCTGCGGCGCCTGGCTGCCCACCACGCGGTCGTATTCGGCCTTGGCTTCGGCGTCGGTCACGGTGTTCTTGGCCTGAAAGTCGGCAAACAGCTCGTTGATCAGCACGCTCTGGCGCGCCAGGTCCATCTTGGCGCGGAAGTCCGGCGAGGCTTCCAGGCCGCGGCGTTGCGCTTCCTGCATGAAGATTTCGCGCGCGATCACTTCCTCGCGCAGCTGCTTGTCCATTTCGGGCGGCACGGGCTGGCCGGTGCGGGCGGCCTGCGCCTTGATCTGCTGCGCCAGCGCGTCCAGCCGCGCCTTGGGCACCGGCTTGCCGTTGACGATGGCGACGTTCTGCGCGGCAGCGGGCAGCGCCAGCGCACCCGCCAGCAGGGCCGCGGTGGTGGCGGCCAGAAGGGACTTGTTCATGTGATGAGACCTCGGGAGACTCCCTGGCGGGAGGGGAAGATGCCGCGGCGCGGCGCAAAAAAAAGCAATTATCGCGTCTTGGCAAGGCAGGGTCGGCGGCGGCGCAGGCCAAGTTGCTGAACGCCGCAGACGGACCCGTGCCGGCCGCGGGCGTGGCCGCCCCTGCGGATAAGCCGCATCAGCCGCTCAGGCGGATGTCGCTTCTATCGCCAGCGCGTGCACGCCATCGCGGTCGATGAAGTCCTGCAGCGCGGCGTACACCATGCGGTGCCGCGCCACGCGCGGGCGGCCGTCGAATTGCGGCGAGGCGATGCGCACGCGGAAATGCGTGCCGAAGCCGGTGCCGTTGGCGCCGGCATGGCCTTCGTGCTGCCAGCTTTCGTCCAGCACCTCCAGCTGGGTGGGCTGCAGCTGTTCGCGTAGGCGCGCGGCCATGCGGTCGGCCAGGGGCAGGGTGGTCATTCGGTCTTCTCCGCCGGCGCTTCGTCACTGAGATGGCGCGCCACGTAAATGCCCTGGCCGACGATGAACGCCAGCGGAAACACATAGCCCCACAGCTTGAAGTTGGCCCAGGCGTCGGTCGAGAAAAACGCCGCCACGTAGCCGTTGATGGCGGCCATGAACAGGCAGTACAGCACCCAGGCAGCGGTCAGCCGGTTCCACACCGGGTCGGGGAGGGCCAGCTGGCTGCCCAGCATCATCTTGAGGAAGTTCTTGCGGTACACCCACAGCGCCACCGCCAGCGCGACCGCCATGGCGGTGTAGAGCACGGTCGGCTTCCACTTGATGAAGCGCTCGTCCTGCAGAAACAGCGTCAGCCCGCCAAAGATCAGGATCAAGGCCAGCGTGGCCTTGTGCATGGTCGTCAGCTTCTTGTCGATGGCGTAGATGATGGCCATCTGCGCCACCGTGGCCGCCATCAGCACGGCCGTGCCCACGTAAATGCCATACATCTTGTAGGCACCGAAGAACAGCACCAGGGGCAGGAAATCCAGCAGCAGCTTCATATGGCCGGGCAGTTTACAGGGGGCGGGATGTCCGGCGGCGCCTGGGCTCATCCGGCCAGGGCGCGTTGCGGTGGCACGACATTCTGCGTCGGGCCGTGAAGCCGATCACGAATTTTGCCACCCTGGTGGCTATGTCACCATCATTGGATACTGAACTGGAGGTATGCTCCACGCGACCTGCTTTTTGGGTAAGTCGCCCGTTGAGGAACGCACGATGTCTTTGAACGCAAAAAATCCGTCCTGGGCCCGCCCATTGCCACAGCGCCTTCGGTCGGTGGTGGTCGCTGCGGGGCTGCAGCTCGTGGCGATGTCGGCGTTTGCGATCAGCGGATCGGGGACGTTCACGATCACGTCGCCGAGCTCGGTGCCCAGTGGGTCAGTCACCGAGACGGTCAGTGGAGCCTACACCACGCCTCTCGGCGATACCGGAAGTTTCACATTGACGCGGGACAGTTCCACCGGCTACATCACAGCGGCGGGTGGGTCACCGACCGGGCCCTCATTCGAGACGGGCGCAAACGGCATCACTGCAAGAAACAGTGTCTGTGAATCCGTGAAGCACTCCACGCTGACCTATTGCAAAGACAGCCCGGACAAGTTCGTTTACACCCTCACGTTGAGCCCAGCGCCCAACAGCGGCCCGTTGACGATCGAGGTGGTGCAGGGCAGCAGCCCCGTGGGAAACAGTGAAGTCGCCACCATTCAGTTTGAATACGCCCCCGGCGCCAGTGGCGTGCTGGCCGCCAACCCGGCGGTGAAGTTGCACAGCCAAAACCCCTCGAACGTCGCCGATACCTCAACGCCGCAGATTCGCACGTTCGATTCGAATACGCCAACGCTGGACAAGGCCAGCCCCCTTCCAGGCGCCAACACCGCACTTTCCGCGCCGACTTCCATCTTTTCGGGCGACAAGGTTCAGTCTCTGGCGGCCTACAACGCCAGTACCAATGTTTCGGGCACGACTTACGACGGCTCCCGCTACCGGTTCGACTTTGTCAACGCAACCACCGTCAGGGTCACCTACACCGGCAACATGAAGGGAGATAGCAACTTGACCACTCGGGTCGGCGAAACCTTCAACGAGTGGATCGGCTTCGGCGTCCGCAGCGGCCCCGTTGCGAAGGACGACTTGTACCGCGTGCCCACCTCCGGCGCCACGACCGCTTCGGTGCTAGGCAACGACACGATGGGCGGGGCTCCCGCCACCGGCACCAATTCGACTGTCACACCCACCGGCACGCCGCCCACGGGCCTGACGCTGAACGCCGACGGCACCATCACCATTGCCGCCAACACGGCCCCCGGTACCTACACCATCCCCTACAAGGTGTGCAGCAAGCTGGCGACCACGCCGGAATCGTGTGCCACCGCCACCGCCACGGTGGTGGTGGAGGGCGCCATTCCCGCCAACGACTCGTACGGTCCCATCCCGTCGGCAGCGGGCGCCACGACGGCGTCCGTGCTGGCCAACGACAAAGTCAACCTGGGCGATGGCAAGGGCGACGTGGCCGCCGTCCTGGGCGCCAACGGCAACGCCACCCTGACACCCGGCACTTCGCCGGTGACCGGCCTGACGATGAATTCGGACGGCACGATCACAGTGGCCGCCAATACGGCGCCCGGCACCTACTCGTACCCCTACACCTTGTGCGCCGTGCCGGCAACGACGCCCCCGCCTGTGCAACCGCCACAGCGACGGTCGTCGTCGCCCCCACGCCCAAGGCCGTCAACGACACGCCACCGGCCGTGCCGTCGGCGGCCGGCGGCACCACGCCGTCGGTGCTGGCCAATGACACGATGAGTGGCCAGTCGGTGGTGCTGGGCACCAACGCCACCTTCACGCCCGGAACGGCCCCCACGCCCACGGCCGGCTCCATCAAGATGGATCCCACGACCGGCGTGGTCACCATCGCACCCGGCACCACCCCGGGCACGTACAGCTACCCGTACACCATCTGCTCGGTGCCAGCGACCGACCCCGCCAGTTGCGCCACCGCCACGGCCACCATCGTGGTGGCCCCCACGCCTTTGGCGGTCGACGACGCTATGCCCTACGTGACAAACGGCGCCGGCGGCACCACGCCTTCGGTGCTGGCCAATGACACGATGAGTGGCCAGCCGGTGGTGCTGACTGGCCCGGACACCAACGCCACGCTGACCCCCGGCACGTCTCCCAATCCGGGCATCGTGATGAATGCGGACGGAACCATCACGGTCAAGCCCGACACGCCAGTGGGCTCGTACGCCTATCCGTACAAAATCTGCTCGGTGCCTGCTACCGATCCGCCCAGCTGCTCGGAGGCCATCGCTACCGTGAAGGTGAGCCCTCCGGTCTCGGTGCCGGTGGGCCCGTGGTGGCTGCTGGCCCCTGGCGTGCTGGCCCTGGGCCTGCGCCGGCTGCGGGGGCGCCGCCCAGACTGAAGGCGGCGTCGGACCGCCGAAAGGGCGGCAGCGCGCAAACGAAAGGGCTTTTCGTCGTGCTGCCGCGCTTTCAGTTGCCGTCGCTGAAGTCCAGCGACGCCGAATTCATGCAATAGCGCAGGCCCGTGGGCTGCGGCCCGTCGGGGAACACGTGGCCCAGGTGGGCGCCGCAACTGGCGCAGACGGTTTCGACGCGCTCCATGCCCAGGCTGGTGTCGCGCCGCTCTTCGATGGCGCCTGGCACGGCCAGCGAGAAGCTGGGCCAGCCGCAGCCGGCGTCGAATTTGGTGTCTGAATCGAACAGCTTGGCGCCGCAGCAGATGCAGTGGTAGCTGCCGTCGGCCCAGTGCTGTTCGTACTTGCCGGTATAGGGGCGCTCGGTGGCCGCGTGGCGGGTAACCTGATAGGCGGGCGCTTCGGCGCCTTTTTCGGCCAGCAGGGCGCGCCATTCGGCGTCGGTCTTTTGCACAGGATGGTTCATGACGAGCAGCTTATCTGGATGTGGGATGCCCAGTCGGGCGGAAAGCCGGTCCAGTCGGCCCAGCGCGGGTGTGCGGGCTGCTCGTCGAACGGCGTTTCGAGCAGCGCCAGCAGGTCTTGAATGGGCTGGAAGTCCTTGAGCTTCGCGCGGGCGATGACTTCCTCGGCCATGTGGTTGCGCAGCACGATGGCGGGGTTGGTCTTGAGCATCAAACCGGCCGCCAGCGCCCGATCAGATTGCGCAAGAAGCTCCTGATACTGTAGCAACCAGCGGTCGATGGCCGCGCGGTCGACGAACAGGTCGTGCACCGTGTCGGCGGGCGCGCCGCCCACGTGATGGGACAGACGCCGCCAGAAGATGGTCCAGTCGGTGCGCTCGCGCGCCATCAGTTCCAGCACCTCGCGCACCAGCGCGCGCGACGCGTCGCTGGCCTGCGGCAGGCCCAGCTTGGCGGCCATGCGCTGGTCCAGCGCGGCGGGGAACAGCGTCTTGTACGGCTCCAGCGCGTCCAGTGCCGCCTGCTGGTCGTCGATCAGCGGCATCAGTGCCTGGGCCAGCGCAAACAGGTTCCAGTAGCCGATCTGCGGCTGCCGGTGGTAGGCGTAGCGACCGCTGTGGTCGGAGTGGTTGCAGATGTGCGCGGGATCGAAGCCGTCCATGAACTGAAACGGGCCATAGTCGATGGTCAGGCCCAGGATGCTCATGTTGTCGGTGTTCATCACGCCGTGCATGAAGCCCACCGCCTGCCAGTCGGCCATGAGGGCGGCAGTGCGCTGCGTCACGGCGGCAAGCAGCGCAGCAGCGGGGTTGGCGGCGGCGCGGCAAGCGGGGTAGAAATGGTCGATGACGTGGTCGGTCAGGCGGCGCAATTCGTCCACCTGTCCGTTGGCGCTGAAATGCTCGAAATGGCCAAAGCGGATGAATGTGGGCGCCACGCGCGTGACCACGGCAGCGGTTTCGACCGTTTCGCGCCGCACGGGCTGGTCAGACCCGGTGATGCACAGCGCACGGGTGGTGGGTATGCCCAACGCGTGCATGGCCTCGCTGGCCAGGAATTCGCGGATCGACGAGCGCAGCACGGCGCGCCCGTCGCCCATGCGCGAGTAGGGCGTGAGGCCGCTGCCCTTGAGCTGCAGCTCCAGCCAGTCGTCCGCGGGCGTGCGCACCTCGCCCAGCAGGTGGGCGCGCCCGTCGCCCAGCTGGCCGGCCCACACGCCAAACTGGTGGCCGCTGTACACGCTGGCCAGCGGCCGGCTGCCGGGCAGCACGCGGTTGCCGGCCAGGGCTTCGAGCAGGTGTGGCGTCTGCCACGCGCCGGCGGGCAGGCCCAGCTGGCGCGCCATGGCGTCGCTGCGCGCCACCCAATACGGGTCGCGCAAGGGCGTGGGCGCGAGCGGCGTGTGAAATTCGGGGCCGAGGCTTTCGAACCCGTGGCGCCATTCGAAGGCGGGTTCGGCCGCCAGGGGCGGGGTGGTCACCATGTCCTGCATGAAGGCATTGTCGGCGCAGGGCGCTGCGGGCGCACGGCAAGGCGGTGATGCCTGCGGACGGTGCAGGGTCGGGGCCTGGCCCCCGGTTTTCTTAACAAATAAGGCTTCAGCGCTTGTCTGACAAGCGCTCGCAGCTTCCATAACGATAGCAAAAGGGCCGACCGTGCGGTGTAGTCACTTCACCGGCCGCCGCCCCAGGTGCCCCCGAGGCCGGTCGCCAAAGCGCCATGAAAATGCCATCCGCCCCCGACGATGGATTAGTATTTGCTTCGATCTTTCTTACAAATGCCCGCCGCCATAGGAGACACCATGCTGGGTTTGATGCAGAGCCATCCGCTGCTTATTTCCGCGCTGATCGAACACGCCGCGCGCCACCATGGCGATGGCCAGATCGTGTCGCGCCGCGTCGAAGGCGACATCCACCGCTATACGTGGGCCGATGTGCGGCGCCGCGCCATGCAGGTGGCCAACGCGCTGGATGCGTCCGGGCTGGGCGCCGGTGACCGCGTTGGCACGCTGGCCTGGAACGGCTATCGCCACCTGGAGCTGTACTTTGGCGTCAGCGGCTCGGGCCGCGTGCTGCACACCGTCAACCCCCGCCTGCTGCCCGAGCAGATCGCCTGGATCGTCAACCATGCCGAAGACCGCATCTTGTGCTTCGACATGACCTTCCTGCCGATCGTGAAGGGCATTCATTCGCATTGCCCGGGCGTCAAGCAGTGGATCGCCCTGTGCGACGCCGACAAGCTGCCGGCCGACACCGGCATTCCCCATCTGGTCAGCTACGAGGCGTGGATCGGCAGCCAGGCCGACCGCTACGACTGGCCGGTGTTCGACGAGAACACCGCCTCCAGCATGTGCTACACCAGCGGCACCACGGGCAACCCCAAGGCGGCGCTGTACAGCCACCGCTCCACCGTGCTGCACGCCTACGCGGCCGCGCTGCCCGACGTGATGTCGCTGTCGGCGCGCGATTCGGTGCTGCCGGTGGTGCCCATGTTCCACGTCAATGCCTGGGGCATTCCGTATTCGGCCGCCATGACGGGCGCCAAGCTGGTGTTTCCGGGCGGTGCGCTCGACGGCAAGTCGGTCTACGAGCTGATCGAAGGCGAGAAGGTGACCTTTGCCGCCGGCGTGCCCACGGTGTGGCAGATGATGCTGGGCCACATGGCGCAGAACAAGCTGAAGTTCTCCACGCTGAACCGCACCGTGATCGGCGGCTCGGCCTGCCCGCCGGCCATGATCGACACCTTCCGCAACCAGTACGGCGTGGACGTGCTGCACGCCTGGGGCATGACCGAGATGAGCCCGCTGGGCACGCTGTGCACGCTGAAGGAAAAGCACCGCGACCTGCCCGAGGCCGATCAGATGAAGCTGCGCCTGAAGCAGGGCCGCGCCATCTTCGGTGTCGACATGAAGATCGTCGGCGCCGACGAGCAGGAATTGCCCTGGGACGGCAAGACCTATGGCGACCTGTACGTCAAGGGCCCGTGGATTCTGGGCAGCTACTTCAAGGGCGAGGGCGGTGACCCGCTGCGGGGCGGCTGGTTCCCCACCGGCGACGTGGCCACCATCGACGCCGATGGCTTCATGCAGATCACCGACCGCAGCAAGGACGTGATCAAGTCCGGTGGCGAATGGATCAGCTCCATTGACGTCGAGAACATCGCCATGGCGCACCCGGCGGTGGCCATGGCGGCGTGCATCGGCATGCCGCACCCCAAGTGGGACGAGCGGCCCATCGTGGCCGTGGCGCTGAAGCCCGGCGCCGAGGTGGCGCGCGACGAACTGCTGGCCTTCTTCGACGGCAAGCTGGCCAAGTGGCAGATTCCGGACGACGTGGTGTTCGTCGATTCGATCCCCATCGGCGCCACCGGCAAGATGCTGAAAACCAAGCTGCGCGAGCAGCTGAAAGACTACCGGTTGCCCAGCGCCTGAGCAATCCCGCAGACGTCTGCAGCGCTTGCTCGGTGAGCGTGCAGGCGCTGATCAGACTTGGCTATGCAGCTATTGTTTGCATAGCAAGCCGCCGCATGCCGGCAGGCAGGCACGTTGGCGACAGTGGCTCAGGGCAAAACCCGATGGCGCATGACCGGGGGGGGCGATACCCTCTGCGCATCCCTCAATTCGCATATGCAGGAGACAAGCATGAAGTACCGTGTCAATCTGATGGTGTTCGCCGCGGCCATGGCCGTTGCAGGCGCGGCCTCGGCCCAGCAGGGCGAGGTCGTCAAGATCGTGCGCATCGACCCGTTGACCGGCCTCATGGGCCCGGTGGGCACCAACCAGGACAAGAGCTACAAGTTCTTTGCCGAAAAGTTCAGCGGCAAGGGCAACCCGGCCGGCGTCAAGTTCGAGTTCGAAACCATCGACAACAAGCTCAGCCCCGCCGAAAGCCTGAACGCGCTGAAGGCCGCCATCGACAAGGGCGTGCGCTACATCGCCCAGGGCAACGGCTCGTCGGTGGCGGCGGCCATCATCGATGCCGTCAACAAGCACAACGAGCGCAACCCCGGCAAGGAAGTGCTGTACCTGAACGACGCGGCGGTCGACCCGGATTTCACCAACAGCAAGTGCAGTTACTGGCACTTTCGCTTCGACGCCGACACATCGATGAAGATGGAGGCCATGACGACCTACATCAAGGACTTGCCGGACGTCAAGAAAGTCTTTCTGCTCAACCAGAACTATTCGCATGGCCAGCAGGTGGTGAAGTACGCCAAGGAAAACCTGGCGCGCAAGCGGCCCGACATCCAGATCGTCGGCGAAGACCTGCACCCACTCGGCCAGGTGCGCGACTTCGCGCCCTACATCGCCAAGATCAAGGCCTCGGGCGCCGACGCGGTGATCACCGGCAACTGGGGGTCCGACCTGTCGCTGCTGATCAAGGCCGCCAACGAAGGCGGTTACAACGGCCGCTTCTTCACCTACTACGCCGGCGTCACCGGCACGCCGTCTGCCCTGGGCAAGGCCGGCGAAGGGCGCGTCTACCAGGTGGCCTACAACCACTACAACATGGGCGGCCAGATGCAGAAGTGGATGGACGAGTTCAAGGCCAAGTACAACGACGACTTCTACACCGGCTCCATCCCGCGCATCTTCCAGATGCTGGGCGAAGCCATGGCCAAGGCCAAGTCGACCGACCCGGTCAAGGTGGCTGCGGCCATGGAAGGGCTGAAGGCCAACTCGTTCAACGGCGAGATCGAGATGCGCAAGACCGACCACCAGCTGCAGCAGCCGCTGTACATCTCGCGCTGGGAAAAGGCTGGCGGCAAGTACCCCTACAGCCCCGAGAACACCGGCATGACGCTGGTGCCGGTCAAGGAGTACGCGAACTACGTGTCGAGCACGCCGACTTCCTGTCAGATGAAGCGGCCGAAGTAAGCTCCCCCCTGAGGCGCTGACGCGCCTTCCCCCCGGAGGGGGGACGCCGCCAGCGGCCGGGCCAAGCCCGCTCCGCGGCGGCCCCGCGTGGCCTGCTCCGCGGCCATCGGACGATCAGGTGGCGCTGGTTTCAAATTCTCAAGCTTCCGCATGGAATTCTTCCTTATCTCGATGCTCAACGGGCTGAGCTATGGCCTGTTGTTGTTCATGCTGAGTTCCGGCCTGACGCTGATCTTCAGCATGATGGGCGTGCTGAACTTTGCGCACGCCAGCTTCTACATGCTGGGTGCCTACCTGGGCTACACCATCTCGCGCATCACCGGCTTCTGGCCGGCGCTGGTGCTGGCACCGCTGCTGGTGGGCGCGCTGGGCGCGCTGTTCGAGCGGCTGTGCCTGCGTCGCGTGCACCGCTTTGGCCACGTGCCGGAACTGCTCATCACGTTCGGGCTGTCGTATGTGATCCTGGAAGTGGTGCAGCTCATTTGGGGCCGGCTGGCGCTGGAATTTCGCCCGCCCGAAATCCTGCAGGGCCCGGTGTTCACGCTCATCAACAACTCGTCCGAGGGGCTGAGCCTGGTCTGGGGCCGCGCCGCACCCGAGCTGTGCCGCGCCGCCGACGCCGCCGTGCGCGTGGTGTGCTCGCCGTTCCCGGCCACGCGTGGCTTCATGATGCTGGTGGCGGTGGTGATGCTGCTGGCGGTGTGGCTGCTGCTGACGCGCACGCGCATCGGGCTGGTGATCCAGGCCGCGCTGACGCACCCCGACGCGGTGGAAACGCTGGGCCACAACGTGCCGCGCGTGTTCATGCTGGTGTTTGGCGCGGGCTCGGCACTGGCCGGGCTGGCTGGCGTGATTGGCGGCAGCACCTTCCTCACCGAGCCGGCCATGGCCGCCACGGTGGGCTCCATCATCTTCGTGGTGGTGGTGGTGGGCGGCATGGGCTCGCTCGCGGGCGCCTTCGTTGCATCGCTGCTGATCGGCGTGCTGCAGACCTTTGCGGTGGCGCTGGACTACTCACTTGGCTCGCTGCTGACCAGCCTGGGCATGCAGCTCAGCCCGGCCGCGCAGGGCAATTCGCTGGTCAAGCTGACGGTGTCGCAGGTGGCGCCCATCCTGCCGTACCTGCTGCTGGTGCTGATCCTCATCTTCCGGCCGAAGGGCCTGCTTGGAACGAGGGAGGGCTGAGCATGGCGGCCCACACTGTCTACCGTTATCGCCCGCTGGACCTGGCGCGCTGGGTCATCTGGACGCTGTTCGCGCTGGTGCTGGTCATCGCGCCGCTGGTGCTGTCCAGCAGCCTGTCGATCACGATGCTGTCGCAGATCGGCATCGCCATCATCGCCTGCCTGTCCTACAACATGTTGCTGGGGCAGGGCGGCATGCTGAGCTTCGGCCACGCCGTGTACACCGGGCTGGGCTCGTTCCTGGCCATCCACGCACTCAACGCCGCGGCGGGCGGGCACCTGCCCATTCCGGTGTCGCTGATCCCGCTGGTGGGGGGGCCTGGCTGGCCTGGTGTTTGCCGTGCTGCTGGGCTATGTGACGACCAAGAAGTCGGGCACCACCTTTGCCATGATCACGCTGGGCGTGGGCGAACTGGTGTTTGCCATGTCGCTCATGATTCCCGAGTTCTTTGGCGGCGAGGGCGGCGTGTCGGGAAACCGCATGGTGGGCGAGCCGTTCATGGGCATCACCTTCGGGCCGCCGCGTCAGGTCTACTACCTGATCGCCGTCTACACCTTCATCTGCGTGGCGGCCATGTACGCCTTCACGCGCACGCCGCTCGGGCGCATGCTGAACGCCGTGCGCGACAACCCCGAGCGGGTCGAGTTCGTCGGTTACGACGCCCAGCGCATCCGCTACCTGGCCTTCATCGTGTCGGGCTTCTTTGCCGGCATTTCGGGCGGCTTGGCGGCGCTCAATTTCGAGATCGTCACGGCCGAGGTGGTGGGCGCGGCGCGTTCGGGCGCCTACCTGCTGTTCACCTTTCTGGGCGGCGCCACCTTCTTCTTCGGCCCCATCATCGGCGCCGTGCTGATGGTGCTGGCCTTCGTGCTGTTTTCCGAGCTGACCAAGGCCTGGCTCTTGTACCTGGGCCTGATCTTCATGTTCATGGTGATGTACGCGCCGGGCGGCATTGCCAGCCTGCTGATGATGAACCTGCGCGTGGCCAAGTATGGGCGGCTGAAGGAATTGCTGCCGCACTACGCGCTGCTGGCTGTCTTCGGGCTGATCGCTTTGCTGGGTGTGTCGGCGTTGATCGAGATGGTTTATCACATGCAACTGGAAGGCGCGGGCGCGGGCACGCTGCGCTTTCTGGGTCTGAACCTGGATGTGGCGCAGCCCGCGCACTGGATCGGCGCCGCCGTGGTGGCGCTGATCGGCGGCGGCTTGTTCGAATGGGCGCGGCGCCGCTTCGCCCGCCAGTGGGGCGCGATCCAGGCCGACATCGAGGCCCGCATCAAACACCAGGAGTTGCACGGATGAGCGCGCCCGCCCTTGAGTTGCGCGACGTGCGCAAGAGCTTTGGCAAGACCGAGATCATCCGCGGCGTCAGCATGGTGGTGCAGCCGGGCGAGCGCGTGGGCGTGATCGGCCCCAACGGCGCCGGCAAGTCGACGTTGTTCAACCTGATCAGCGGCCGCTTTGGCCTTAGCAGCGGCGAAATCCTGCTGAATGGCCAGCGCATCGATGGCAAGAAGCCGTACGAGATCAACCGCGCCGGCCTCTCGCGCAGCTTCCAGATCACCAACATCTTCCCCAAGCTGAGCGTGTTCGAGAACCTGCGCTGCGGCGTGCTGTGGAGCCTGGGTTATCGCTACACCTTCTTCAAGTTCCTGGCCGACCTGGACGACGCCAACGAGCGCGCCGAACAGCTGATGCGCATGATCCACCTGGAGCGCAAGCGCGACACGCTGGCCATGAACCTGACCTACGCCGAGCAGCGCGCTTTGGAGATCGGCATCACCATCGCCGGCGGCGCCGGCGTGATCCTGCTGGACGAGCCGACCGCCGGCATGAGCCGCAGCGAAACGCACCACTTCATCGAGCTGATCAAGGAAGTCACGGTGGGCAAGACGCTGCTGACGGTGGAACACGACATGGGCGTGGTGTTTGGCCTGGCCGACAAGATTGCCGTGGTGGTGTACGGCGAGGTGCTGGCCTTCGACACGCCCGAAGCCGTGCGCGCCAATGCGCGCGTGCAGGAGGCGTATCTCGGCTCCGTGGTGGCCGACGAGCAGGCGGGAGGGCACTGATGGCCGAGTCGATGCTTCAGGTCACCGACCTGCACGCCTATTACGGCAAGAGCCACGTGCTGCACGGCGTCAACTTCGACGTGCGGCCGGGCGAAATCGTGGCGCTGCTGGGGCGCAACGGCTCGGGCCGGTCCACCACCGCCAAGGCCGTGATGGGCATGGTGGATGCGCGCGGCGACGTGCGCTTCAAGGGCCAGCCCATCCTGGGCAAGAAGCCATTCGAAGTCGCGCACCTGGGCCTGGGTTATGTGCCCGAAAGCCGCGACATCTTTCCCAAGCTGACGGTGCACCAGAACCTGCTGCTGGGGCAGAAGGGCAGCGGCAAAGGCAGCCGCTGGACTTTTGGCGACATGTACACCATGTTCCCGCGCCTGAAAGAGCGCGAGCACACCGAAGCCGGCGTGCTGTCCGGTGGCGAGCAGCAGATGCTGACGCTGTGCCGCACGCTGATGGGCGACCCCGATCTCATCATCATCGACGAGCCCACGGAAGGCCTGGCGCCCAAGATCGTCGAGCTGGTGGGCGAATACCTGAAAAAGCTCAAGGAGCGCGGCATTTCGGTGCTGCTGATCGAGCAGAAGCTGACCATTGCCATGCGCATCTCTGACCGCGCGCTCGTCATGGGCCACGGCTGCATCGTGTTCGATGGCTCGCCGGACCAGCTGCGTGCCGATGCGGCGATCCGCAAGGAGTGGCTCGAAGTTTGACGCCGCCTGTGCGCCAGCGATGGCGAAAGCTATTGTATTGATAGCTGTCAACGCTTGTACAGCAAGCGCCAGGCACGGTTTTTTATGGTAATCCAGTAGCGTGTACAGGCGCATGAAAGGCGCCGCAGCGCGCCTTGAGATCAACCGGGTGACGGCATTCGTCCAGCCGCCGCCATCCGGGGCCACAATGGGTTTTGTCCCTGCGGCGACAAGCTTGTTTGCAGTCGGGCCTATCCTCTTTCAAAATGCATCGGTTGTCCCGGTGTGTATGACAAACCACCTCACAAGAAACTCCAGGAGTCCGCATCCATGACCGCGCAATACCAGGTTCAAGGCGACGTCGCCATCATTTCCATGCACAACCCGCCCGTCAACGGCCTCGGCTACGAGACGCGCGTGGGCATCACCAACGGGCTGGAAAAGGCCAACGCCGATCCGGCCGTCAAGGCCATCGTGCTGACGGGCGAGGGCAAGGCCTTTTCCGGCGGCGCCGACATCCGTGAATTCAATTCGCCGCGCGCGATGCAGGAGCCGATCCTGCTGTCGGTCATCACCGCGGTCGAGCAGTCGCGCAAGCCCGTGGTTGCTGCCGTGCACTCGGTCGCCATGGGCGGCGGGCTGGAACTGGCGCTGGGCGCACACTACCGCATCGCCGCGCCGGGCGCCAAGATCGCGCTGCCCGAAGTCAAGCTGGGCCTGATCCCCGGCGCCGGCGGCACCGTGCGCCTGCCGCGCGTGCTGGGTGTTGAAACCGCGCTGAACATGATCGTCAAGGGCGATCCTGTCAACAGCGAACTGCTGGCCAGCCTGCCGGGCCAGAAGCTGTTCGACAAGATGGCCTCGTCGCCCGAAAAGCTGCTGGAAGAAGCCGTGGCGCTGGCCAAAGAGATGGCCGCCAGGCACGCCGATGGCTCGGCGCTGCCGCTGGTGCGCAACCTGCCGTGCAAGCACCCCAATGGCGATGCGTACTTCCAGTTCGCGCGCAACATGGTCAAGGGCATGGCCAAGAACTTTCCGGCGCCCGCCAAGTGCGTGGACGCGGTGGAAAACGCCACCAAGTACAAGTTTGACGACGCGCTGGCCAAGGAACGCGAGATCTTCATCAACCTGATGCAGACGCCCGAGTGCAAGGCGCTGCGCCACATCTTTGCCGCCGAGCGCGCCGCCAGCAAGATTCCCGACGTGGGCGACGACGTGAAGCCGCGCGAGGTGAAGAAGGTCGGCGTGATCGGCGCCGGCACCATGGGCGGCGGCATTGCCATGAACTTCCTCAACGCCGGCATTCCGGTCACCATTCTGGAAACCAAGCAGGAAGCGCTGGACCGCGGCCTGGCCACCATCCGCAAGAACTACGAATCGCAGCTCAAGCGCGGCAAACTCAAACAGGACAAGTACGAGCAGCGCATGGGCCTGCTCACGTCGACGCTGAACTACGACGACCTGAAGGACGCCGACCTGATCATCGAAGCCGTGTTCGAGGAAATGGGCGTGAAGGAAGCCGTGTTCAAGAAGCTGGACGAAGTGGCCAAGCCCGGCGCCATCCTTGCGTCCAACACGTCCACGCTGGATGTGGACCAGATCGCCGCCTTCACCAAGCGCCCGCAGGACGTGGTCGGCATGCACTTCTTCAGCCCGGCCAACGTGATGAAGCTGCTGGAAGTGGTGCGCGGCAAGGCCACGGCGAAAGACGTGCTGGCCACCGTGATGGCCATTGCCAAGAAGATCAAGAAAACCGCCGTGGTCTCGGGCGTGTGCGACGGCTTCATTGGCAACCGCATGATCGAGCAGTACAGCCGCCAGGCTGGGTTTTTGCTGGAGGAGGGCGCCACGCCGCAACAGGTCGACAAGGCCATCGAGAAGTTCGGCTTTGCCATGGGCCCGTTCCGCATGGGCGACCTGGCTGGCAACGACATCGGCTGGGCCATCCGCAAGCGCCGCTATCAAGAAAAGCCCGACATGAAGTACAGCAAGACGGCTGACCTGCTGTGCGAGCTGGGCCGCTTTGGCCAGAAGACGGGCGCCGGCTGGTACGACTACCAGCCCGGCAAGCGCGACGCCATCCCGTCCAGGCTGGTCGAAGACATGGTCGAGAAGCACCGCAAGGACCAGGGCATCACGCCGCGCAAGATCAGCGACCAGGAGATCGTGGAGCGCCTGGTGTATTCGCTGGTGAACGAAGGCGCCCACATCCTCGAAGACGGCATCGCCAGCAAGGCCAGCGACATCGACATGGTGTACCTGACGGGCTACGGCTTCCCGATCTGGCGCGGCGGCCCCATGAAGTACGCCGACCAGATGGGCCTGTTCAACGTCGCCGAGAGCATGAAGCGCTTTGCGCGCAACCCGCGCGACGACGCGGCTTTCTGGCAACCCGCGCCGCTGCTGGCCAAGCTGGCGGCCGAGGGCAAGAGCTTCAACGGCTGACAGTCAACGTTCTGCCGTGCTGAAGAAAGGGGCGCTCGCCGTGCTGCTGCTCATCGCCGCGTTGATCGCGGCGGTGGCGGTAAACACGCTGCGCCAGGGTTCGCGCCAGATCAGCGTGCCTGCCGCACCGCCGTTGGCCGTCGACGCCGACGCTGCGGCCCAGCGCCTGTCGCGGGCGATTCAGGCCAGGACGGTGTCGAGCCTGGACGACGCCAGCCTCAACGCCGACCAGTTCCGCGCGCTGCAGGCGCACCTGCAGCAGAGCTATCCGCGCGTGCATGCGGCGCTCAAGCGCGAGGTGGTGGGCGATCTGTCGTTGCTCTACACCTGGCCGGGCACCAATGCCGCGGCCAAGCCCATCCTGCTGCTGGCCCACCAGGACGTGGTGCCCATCGCGCCCGGGACCGAGTCGAACTGGCAAGCCCAACCCTTTGCCGGCGAGATCAAGGACGGTTTCGTCTGGGGCCGCGGCGCGTGGGACAACAAGGCCAACCTCATCAGCCAGCTGGAGGCCGTCGAGATGCTGCTGGCGCAGGGGTTCCAGCCGCGCCAGACGATCTACCTGGCCATGGGTGCCGACGAAGAAGTCGGAGGCCTGCGCGGCGCCAAAAAGAATCGCCGAACTGCTGGCTGCGCGCGGCGTCAAGCTGGACTTCGTACTGGACGAAGGCCTGCTGATCACCGAAGGCATCCTGAAAGGCCTGGAAAAACCCGCCGCCCTGATCGGCATCGCTGAAAAGGGCTATCTGTCGGTGGTGATGCGCGCCACCGGCACGCCGGGCCACTCGTCCATGCCGCCGGCCGCTGGCACGGGCGCCATCGGCATGCTGAGCAGCGCGCTGGCGCGGCTGGAAGACAAGCAGATGCCGGCGCATATCCGCGGTGTGGCGAAGGAAATGTTCGACACCATCGCGCCGGAGATGAGCGGCTTTGGACGCGTGGCGCTGTCCAACCTGTGGCTGTTCGGCCCGGTCGTGCAGCGGCAACTGGAAGGCGGCGCCAGCACCAACGCCATGCTGCGCACCACCACCGCGCCCACCGTGCTGGCCGCCGGCAACAAGGACAACGTGATCCCCGGCGAAGCCAGCGCCACCGTCAACTTCCGCCTGCTGCCGGGCGACACGCGCGAGGCGGTGATGCAGCACGTGCACGACGCCGTGGGCCCGCAACCTGAAGGGCGCTTCGAATTGAAGTCGCTCGATGGCAGTTCAGAGCCGTCGCCCATCAGCCCCACCGCCTCGACGTCGTATGCGCTGCTGAGCCGCACGCTGCGCTCGCTGTTTCCCGAAACGCTGGTCGCGCCCGGCCTGATGATCGCCGCCACCGATTCGCGGCACTTCACCGCGGTCAGCGACCACGTTTACCGCTTTTCGCCCGTGCGCGCCAAGTCCGAAGACCTGGCGCGGTTTCACGGCACCAACGAGCGCGTCAGCATCGCCAACCTGGGCGAGCTGATCCGCTTCTATGTCCAACTGCTGCGCAACGCCTCGGCGGGCGAGGGCGCGGCGCAATAAGTCTTCATCCTTCACGTCTTTCAAGAAAGGTTGCCCCATGAGCAAAGCCGTCATCGTTTCCACCGCCCGCACGCCGCTCGCCAAGAGCTGGAAGGGCGCTTTCAACATGACCCATGGCGCCACGCTCGGCGGCCACGCGGTCAAGCACGCCATCGAGCGCGCCGGCATCGAATTCGGCGCGGTGGACGACGTCATCATGGGCTGCGCCAACCCCGAAGGCGCCACCGGCGCCAACATCGGCCGCCAGATCGCGCTGATGGCCGGCTGCCCGGTCACCACGTCGGGCATGACGGTCAACCGCTTCTGCTCGTCGGGCCTGCAGACCATCGCCCTGGCGGCGCAGCGCATCATCGCCGGCGAGGCCGACGTGTTCGTGGCCGGCGGGGTCGAAAGCATCTCGTGCGTGCAGCAGGAAATGAACACCCACATGCTGCGCGACCCCAACCTCGAAGCCAAGGTGCCCGCCATCTACTGGAGCATGCTGCAGACCGCCGAGCAGGTCGCCAAGCGCTACCACATCGACCGCGACGCCATGGACGAATACGGCGCCGCCAGCCAGCAGAAGGCCTGCGCCGCGCAGGCCGCCGGCAAGTTCGACGACGAGATCGCCCCCATTACCGTCACCGCCGGCGTGGCCGACCCGGTGATGGGCCTGCGCGCCAAGGAAGTCACCTGCAGCAAGGACGAAGGCACGCGCGAAGGTACGACCAAGGAAGGCATCAGCGGCATCAAGCCCGCCTTGCCCGGCGGCCTGATCACGGCCGGCAACGCCAGCCAGTTCAGCGACGGGGCGGGCGCCTGCGTGGTGGTCAGCGAGGACTACGCCAGCAAGCACAACCTCAAGCCCATGGGCCGCTTCCTCGGCTTTGCCGTGGCCGGCTGCGAACCCGACGAAATGGGCATCGGCCCCGTGTTCGCCGTGCCCAAGGTGCTGGCCAAGCTGGGCCTGAAGGTCAGCGACATCGACCTGTGGGAGCTGAACGAAGCCTTTGCCGTGCAGGTGCTGTACTGCCGCGACAAGCTGGGCATTCCCGCCGACCGCCTGAACGTGAACGGCGGCGCCATCGCGCTGGGCCACCCCTACGGCGTGAGCGGCCAGCGCCTGACGGGCCATGCACTGATCGAGGGCAAGCGCCGTGGCGCCAAGCGCGTGGCGGTCACGATGTGCATCGGCGGCGGCATGGGCGCCGCGGGCATCTTCGAGGTGCTTTGATCGAGGCGCGGCGCCACCGCACGTGGCGCCGTTTGTTATTGAATTGATAGCTGAAAGCGCTTGTTGGGAAAGCGCTGCAGCGTTTTTTTAACATCATGGCCCTGCGTCCGCTGCTCGACTTCCTGCTGTACGACTGGCTCAAGGCCGAATCGCTCACCGAGCGCCCGCGCTTTGCCGAGCATTCGCGCGAGACCTTCGACGCGGTGATGGAGACCTGCGAGCGCATCGCGCGCGAAAAGTACGCGCCGTTCAACCGCCTGGTCGACACCGAAGAGCCGCGCACGCAAACAGATCCGGACGGCAGCCTGCGCGTGGTGCTGCCCCAGGCCACGCACGATGCGCGTGCCGCCTACGCGGAATCCGGCATGCTGGCCGCTGCGCAGGACTACGAACACGGCGGCATGCAGCTACCTTATCTGGTCGAGGCGGCGGCCAATGCCTTCTTTGGCAAGGCGTCGATCAGCATCGGCTCCAACCTGCTCACGGTGGGCAACGCCAACCTGCTGATGGTGCATGGCACCGAGGCGCAGCAGCGCGTGTTTGCCGCCAACGAATTCAATGGCCGCTGGGCCGGCACCATGTGCCTGAGCGAGCCGCAGGCGGGCTCGTCCCTGAGTGACATCACCACGCGCGCCGTGCTGGAAGATCAGGACGACCCACTCGGCCCCCGCTACCGCCTGCGCGGCAACAAGATGTGGATCTCGTCGGGCGAGCACGAGCTGACCGAGAACATCGTGCACCTGGTGCTGGCCAAGATTCCGGGGCCGGATGGCAAGCTGATTCCGGGCGTCAAGGGCATCTCGCTGTTCATCGTGCCGAAGAAGCTGGTCGATACGCAAGGTCAACTGACCGGCGTGCGCAACGACGTGGCGCTGGCGGGCCTGAACCACAAGCTGGGCTGGCGCGGCACGACCAACACGCTGCTCAACTTTGGCGAAGGTCAGTTCAAGGTCGATGGACAAGCCGGCGCCGTGGGCTACCTGGTCGGCGAGCCGCACCAGGGCCTGCGCTGCATGTTCCACATGATGAACGAGGCGCGCATCGCCATCGGCATGGCCGCCGCCATGCTGGGCCTGGCGGGCTACGAAGCGTCGCTTGAATACGCCCGGACACGCACGCAGGGCAGGCCCGTGGGCGCGGCGGGCAAAGACGCCGCGCAGCCACCCGTGCGCCTGATCGAGCACGCCGACATCAAGCGCATGCTGCTGGCGCAAAAGGCGTATTGCGAAGGCGCGCTGGCGCTGCTGCTGTACTGCGCAAAGCTGGTCGACGAGCAGCACACCGGCGATGCGCAGCAGGCGGATGAGGCGCGCCTGCTGCTTGAAGTGCTGACGCCGATTGCCAAGAGCTGGCCGAGCGAGAACTGCCTGGAAGCCAATAGCCTGGCCATCCAGATCCACGGCGGCTACGGCTACACGCGCGACTTCCCCGTGGAGCAATATTGGCGCGACAACCGCTTGAACATGATCCACGAAGGCACGCACGGCATCCAGGCCATGGATTTGCTGGGCCGCAAGGTGCTGATGGAAAACGGCCGCGGCCTGAAGCTGCTGGCCGGGCGCATCAACGCGACCATCGAGCGCGCCATCCAGCAACCCGCGCTGGCGCCACACGCCAATGCCCTGGCCAAGGCGCTGGCGCGCGTCGGCGCCGTCACCAAGGCCGCCTGGGCCACCGGCAACCCGACCGAAGCCTTGGCCAACGCCGTGCCTTACATGCAGGCGTTTGGCCATGTGGTGATCGCCTGGACCTGGCTGGAGCTGGCGCTGGTCGCCGACGCTACAAAAACAGAAGCTGCTGCGCAAGGCGTGGCAAGCGCGACCCGTTATTTTTATCACTACGAGCTGCCCAGGATCGACGCCTGGCTGCGCGTGGTGGAATCGCGCGACATGACCTGCGCCGACATGCCGGAGCAGGCGTTTTGACTGCGCAGCAGACGTATCGACTGTCATTCCCGCGAAGGCGGGAATCCACGGGCGTGTGAGCAAAACGCGTCCGGGCGGCCAACCTGCATTCCCGCCTTCGCGGGAATGACGGGATGATGTGGCATCTTGTTATCGCACACCCACAACCCTGAAGAATATGACCCGCACCATCCAACAACTGTTCGACCTGAAGGGCAAGACGGCCCTCGTCACCGGCGGCTCGCGCGGGCTGGGCCTGCAGATGGCGCACGCGCTGGGCGAGGCGGGCGCGCGCATCATGCTCAGCTCGCGCAAGGCGGCCGATCTCGAAGAGTCGGTGGCCGAACTGCAATCCGCCGGCATTGACGCGCGCTGGATCGCCGCCGACTGCGCCATCGAAGCCGACATCCACCGCCTGGCCGACGAAACGTTGGAGCGCATGGGCGACATCGACATCCTGGTCAACAACGCGGGCGCCGCCTGGGGCGCGCCGGCCGAGGACCACCCGCTGGATGCCTGGGATAAGGTGATGAACCTCAACGTGCGCGGCTACTTTCTGCTGAGCCAGCGCGTGGCCAAGAAGAGCATGATCGGCCGCAAGCAAGGGCGCATCATCAACATCGCCAGCATCGCCGGGCTGGGCGGCAACCCGCCCGAGATGCAGACCATCGCCTACAACACCAGCAAGGGCGCGGTCGTCAATTTCACGCGCGCACTGGCCACCGAATGGGGCAGGTACGGCATCACCGTTAACGCCATCTGCCCGGGTTTCTTCCCCAGCAAGATGACGCGTGGCACGCTGGAAAAGCTGGGCGAAGAAAAGCTGGCCGCGCATGCGCCGCTGAAGCGCCTGGGCGACGACGAGGACCTGAAGGGCATCACGCTGCTGTACGCCAGCGACGCGGGCAAGCACATCACGGGGCAGTGGCTGGCGGTGGATGGTGGCGTGAGCGTCATCACCGGCGGCTGACCATGCGCAGCGGACTGGATTCACTCCTTCCCCCGCTGGGGGAAGGCAGGGATGGGGGCGAGCCGAGCGCCGCTTTAGCGTCGTGGTGGACCCCCGCCCCAACCCTCCCCCAGCGGGGGAGGGAGCAAGGTACACCATGAGCCTCGACTTCGGCGCCGTCATCCCCTTCGTTCACCACCTCGGCTTCACGCTGGAGCGCTTTGAGGGCGGTGAGTCGACGCTGCACTTTGCGCCGCGCCCCGAGCATTGCAACTCGTTCGGCGTGTCGCATGGCGGCGCGGTGATGACGTTTCTGGATGTCATCATGGCCACGGCGGCGCGCAGCGCCAACGTGCACAGCGGCATCGTCACCATCGAGATGAAGACCAGCTTCATGCGGCCCGCACCCGCGTCCAAACACGGTGAGCCGCTGGTGGGCAAGGGCAGGCTGCTGCACCGCACACGCACCATGGCGTTTGTCGAAGGTGCCATTTACGACCCGGCAGGCCAGTTGTGCGCCACGGCCACCGGTACCTTCAAGTACGTGGCGCCGGCCGAGCGGCCGGACCACACCCCGGGCCCGCTGCCCACCGACTGATTTTCAGTGCCTCAACCGCTGCCACCCCTTGCCAGAGGTGGGCAGGCAGCTCTTACATTCATAGCAAAGGAGTTACCCATGCCGCAAAACCGCCAGATCCTGCTAGACAACCGCCCCCAGGGTGAAGCCACCGCCAGCAACTTCAAGCTGGTCACCACCGACACGCCGTCGCTGAAAGACGGCGAAGTGCTGGTGCGCCACCATTACCTCAGCCTTGACCCCTACATGCGCGGCCGCATGAACGACAGCAAGAGCTACGCCGCCAGCCAGCCGCTGGGCGAAGTGATGATCGGCGGCACGGTGGGCGAGGTGGTCGACAGCAAGCACCCCAAGTTCGCTGCGGGCGACAAGGTGGTCGGCATGGGCGGCTGGCAGGAATACAGCGTGGTCGACGGCAACGCGCCGGGCATGCTGCGCAAGGTCGACACCACGCACGTGCCGCTGTCGTTCTACCTGGGCGCCGTTGGCATGCCGGGTGTGACGGCGTGGTACGGCCTGGTGAAGATCATTGCGCCAAAGGAAGGCGCCACGGTGGTCGTGAGCGCCGCCACCGGCGCCGTGGGCAGCGCCTTTGCCGCGCTGGCCAAGGCGCGTGGCTGCCGCGTGGTCGGCATTGCCGGCGGCCCCGAAAAGTGCAAGTACGCCGTCGAGGAACTGCATTTCGACGAATGCATCGACTACCGCCAGCACCCTGATGTCAAGACCATGAGCAAGGCGCTCAAGGACGCGTGCCCGAACGGCATCGACGGCTATTTCGAGAACGTCGGCGGCTACATCCTGGACGCGGTGCTGCTGCGCACCAACGCCTTCGCGCGCATTGCCCTGTGCGGCATGATCGCCGGCTACGATGGCCAGCCGCTGCCCATGCAGAACCCGGCGCTCATTTTGGTCAACCGCCTGCTGATCCAGGGCTTCATCGTCAGTGAGCACATGGACGTGTGGCCCGAGGCGCTGAAGGAACTGGGCACGCTGGTGGCCACCGGCAAACTCAAGCCGCGCGAAACGATCGCGCAGGGCATCGACAGCGCGCCCGAGGCCTTCCTGGGCCTGCTCAAGGGCAAGAACTTCGGCAAGCAGCTGGTCAAGCTGATCTGAAGGAGCGGCGCCATGTCTGCCACGCACGAGGTCTTCAACCAGCCCGCGCCGCTGGCCGACGTGAACCTGTTCAGCGGCAACCGCGCGCTGCAGGACGCGATCCGCTTCAACGCGCCGGGCCTGGACACGGCGCCGCTGCAGGCGCTGGGCGCGCTGGCCGGCAGCGCCGAGACGCAGCGCCACGCGCGGCTGGCCAATGTGTTCACGCCGCAACTCAGAAGCCACGACCGCTTTGGGCATCGCATCGACGAGGTGGAGTTTCACCCCAGCTACCACGCGCTGATGACCGCCGCCGCAGAGGCGGGGCTGCACGGCACGCCGTATGCGGCGGACGAGCAGGCCAGCGGCCACGCGCACGTCAAGCGCGCGGCGGGCTTCATGCTGTTCACCGAGGCCGAGCCGTCGATTCTGTGCCCGATCTCGATGACCTACGCGGTCACGCCCGCGCTGCGTGACAACCCCGCCATTCACTGCGACTGGGCGCCCAGGCTGGAGGCCCGCGCTTACGACCCGCAGCTGAAAGTCTGGCGCGACAAGGCCGGCGTGACCATGGGCATGGGCATGACGGAGAAGCAGGGCGGCTCCGACGTGCGCGCCAACACCACGCGCGCGGTACACGACGGGCGCGACGAATGGGGCGAGCGCTATCGGCTCACCGGCCACAAGTGGTTCTTCTCGGCACCGATGTGCGATGCCTTCCTGGTGCTGGCCTATGTGGAGGGGCTGGGCGAGGGCGGGCTGTCGTGCTTCTTTCTGCCGCGCGTGTTGCCGGATGGCACGCGCAACACGCTGCGCATCCAGCGCCTGAAAGACAAGCTGGGCAACCAGGCCAACGCCAGCAGCGAGGTGGAGTTTGACAACACCGTCGCCTGGCTGGTGGGCGAACCGGGCCGTGGCGTGCCGCAGATTCTGTCGATGGGCACCATGACGCGGCTGGACTGCGCCCTGGGCACCAGCGGGTTGATGCGGCAGGCGCTGTCGATTGCGCTGCACCACACTGGCCAGCGGCAGGCGTTTGGCAAGCGCCTGGTCGAGCAGCCGCTGATGAAGAACGTGCTGGCCGACCTTGCTCTCGAAAGCGAAGCGGCCACCGCTTTGTCGATGCGGCTGGCGCGCGCATTTGATCGGGCGGGCGACGAGCACGAACGCCTGCTGGCCCGCGTGCTCACGCCCATTGCCAAGTTCTGGATCTGCAAGCGCGGCAGCGCCTTCGCGCAGGAAGCCATGGAATGCCTGGGCGGCAACGGCTACGTGGAAGAAGGCGGCGAGGGCATTCCCGCGCGCATCTACCGCGAGATGCCGGTCAACAGCATCTGGGAAGGCGCCGGCAACATCATGGCGCTGGACCTGTTGCGCGCACTGCGCAAAGGCGATGTGGCTGGCGCGCTGGCGCACGAGCTGGCGCCCGCGCGCGGCCAGCACGCCGCCCTGGACCGCGCCATCGACGCCCTGCCCACGCTGATCGACGCCCACGCCAGCGAGACCACGGCGCGCACGCTGGCGCGCGATGTGGCGCTGATCGTGCAGGCGGCGCTGCTGGCGCAGACGGCGCCGTCGGCGGTGTTCGGCGCGTTCTGCGATTCACGCATCGCCCAGCGGCACGACGTGTTCGGCACGCTGGGCGCGGGGACCGACGTGGACGCCATCGTGGCGCGCGCGATGCCGGTTTAAGAAAAAGGACAGCCGGACGCAGAGGACGCAGAAGTTACGCAGAGGACGCAAAAGAACAGCCAAAAATTTGGTTTTCCTTTTGCGTCCTTTGCGAATCCTTTGCGTCCTCTGCGTCCGGCTGTTCGGCTGTTTCAACGAATCCACATTCAGGAGATGTACCAGTGATCGACAATTTCAAAGACAAGACCGCCGTGCTGACCGGCGCCGGCTCGGGCTTCGGGCTGGAGTGCGCGCGCATTGCCGCGCAGCGCGGCATGAACGTGGTGCTGGTCGACATCCAGCAGGACGCGCTGGACGCGGCCGACGCCGAGATTCGCGCGGCCGGCGCACGCACGCTGGCGCGCCGCGTGGACGTCAGCAAGCCCGAAGACATGGACCGGCTGGCCGACGAGGTGAAAGCCGCCTTCGGCGCGCCGCATTTCATCTTCAACAACGCGGGCGTCGGCGCTGGCGGCCTGATCTGGGAAAACAGCGTCAAGGACTGGGAATGGGTGCTGGGTGTCAACCTGTGGGGCGTCGTCAACGGCGTGCGCAGCTTCACGCCGATGATGCTGGACGCCGCGCGCCTCGACCCGGCGTACCAGGGCCACATCGTCAACACCGCCAGCATGGCCGGGCTGCTGACGCCGCCCAACATGGGCATCTACAACGTCAGCAAGCACGCCGTGGTGGCGCTGACCGAATCGCTGTACCAGGACCTGAAACTCGTCACCGACCAGATCAGCGCCAGCGTGCTGTGCCCGTACTTCGTGGCCACCGGCATCCACAACAGCGAGCGCAACCGCCCGGCCGACATGCCGGCGGCCGAACTGACGGCCAGCCAGCGCATCCAGCAGGCCATGACGGACAAGGCCACCGGCAGCGGCAAGGTGACCGCCGCCGACGTCGCGCGCAAGGTGTTCGACGCCATCGAGCAGGACCAGTTCTACGTGTTCAGCCACCCCCGGGCGCTCGGCAACGTCAAGTCGCGCACCGACGCCATCGTCAACATCCAGAATCCGCCCGACCCGTTTGCCGAGCGGCCCGAGATTGGCGTGGAGCTGCGCAAGGCCTTGCGCACGGCGCAGTCCTGACCGGCGCGCTGCGGCGCGTGGCGTGACGGGGTAAGCGGCGGGCTCGTCGCCCGGCTTTTGCCGCGGTCACGCAGGGGTGTGTGGACGCCGGCGGACCCCCGCGCCGTATGGCAAACTCCGACGCTTTTTTCAAGGGCGCCGCCGGTCACCGCACGGCGCCGCAAAGTCCATGCTTTCCATCACAGCCCAGATCGCCGCCGAACTGAAGGTGCGCGAAGCCCAGGTGCAGTCGGCCGTCGACCTGCTCGACGGCGGCGCCACCGTGCCCTTCATCGCCCGCTACCGCAAGGAGGCCACCGGCGGCCTCGACGACGTGCAGATGCGCGAGCTGGAAGCGCGCCTGGCCTACCTGCGCGAGCTGCGCGACCGCCGCGCGGCGGTGTTGAAGAGCATCGAAGAGCAGGGCAAGCTGACGCCCGAGCTGCGCGCCGCCATCGACGCCGCGCCGACGAAGCAGGAGCTGGAAGACCTGTACCTGCCCTACAAGCCCAAGCGCCGCACCAAGGGCATGATCGCGCGCGAATTCGGCATCGAGCCGCTGGCCGACCAGTTGTTTGCCGACCCGACGCTCGATCCGCAGGAGGCCGCCAAGCCGTTCGTCAAAGCCGAAAAAGGCGAGGGCGGCGAAGACTTCACCACCGTGCCCGCCGTGCTGGACGGCGTGCGCGACATCCTGAGCGAGCGCTGGGCTGAAGACGCGGCGCTGGTGCAGTCGCTGCGCGAATGGCTGTGGGCCGAAGGGCTGCTGCAAAGCAAACTGGCCGCCGGCAAGAACGAGAACGACCCCGAGGTCGCCAAGTTCCGCGACTACCACGACTACGACGAGCCCATCGGCCGCGTGCCCAGCCACCGCGCGCTGGCGGTGTTCCGCGGGCGGCAGCTGGAGATTCTGGATGCCAAGCTGGTGGTGCCCGAGGCGGAACCAGCGCCTACGGCTGCCAGAACCGCCGCCACCCCCAGCCTGGCCGAAGGCCGCATCGCCCTGCACCTGGGCTGGTCGCACCAGGGCCGCCCGGCCGACGACCTGCTGCGCAAGTGCGTGGCGTGGACGTGGCGTGTCAAGCTGAGCCTGAGCACCGAGCGCGACCTGTTCGCCCGCCTGCGCGAAGACGCCGAAAAAGTCGCCATCAAGGTCTTTGGCGACAACCTGCGCGACCTGCTGCTGGCCGCGCCGGCCGGGCAGAAGGTGGTGATGGGGCTGGACCCCGGCATCCGCACCGGCGTGAAAGTGGCCGTGTGCGACGCCACCGGCAAGCTGGTCGACACCGCCACGGTGTACCCGCACGAGCCGCGCAAGGATTGGGATGGCAGCCTGCACACGCTGGCCAAGCTGGTCGACCAGCACGGCGTGCAACTGATTGCCATCGGCAACGGCACCGCCAGCCGCGAAACCGACAAGCTGGCGGGCGATCTCATCAAGTTGATGCAGAAAGCGGCCCCGGCGCATGCAGGACAAGCGCGACCAGCTATCGAAAAGGTAGTGATCAGCGAAGCCGGTGCCTCGGTCTATTCGGCCAGCGAATACGCTTCGCAAGAGCTGCCCGATGTCGACGTCAGCCTGCGCGGCGCCGCCAGCATCGCTCGGCGGCTGCAAGACCCGCTGGCCGAACTGGTCAAGATCGACCCCAAATCCATCGGCGTCGGCCAGTACCAGCACGACGTGAACCAGAGCGAACTGGCGCGCACGCTGGATGCCGTGGTCGAGGACTGCGTGAACGGCGTCGGCGTCGACCTGAACACCGCCAGCGCGCCGCTGCTGAGCCGCGTCTCGGGCCTGTCGGGCACCGTCGCCAAGGCGGTGGTGCGCTGGCGCGAGCAGCACGGCGCGTTCAAGAGTCGCCAGCAGTTGCTGGACGTGAGCGGCCTCGGCCCCAAGACGTTTGAGCAGAGCGCGGGCTTCCTGCGGATCCGCGGCGGCGACAACCCGCTGGACATGACGGGCGTGCACCCCGAGACCTATCCGGTGGTCGAGCAGATCATCGTCAAGGTGGCCAAGCCCATCGACCAGATCATGGGCCGCGCCGAACTGCTCAAACCGCTCAAGCCCGACGCCTTTGCCACGCCGCAGTTCGGCGCCATCACGGTGAAGGACATCCTGGCCGAGCTGGAAAAGCCCGGCCGCGACCCGCGTCCCGACTTCAAGGTCGCGCGCTTCAACGACGGCGTCGAAGACATCGCCGACCTGCGCGAAGGCATGGTGCTGGAAGGCACGGTGAGCAACGTGGCGCAGTTCGGCGCCTTCGTCGATCTGGGCGTGCACCAGGACGGGCTGGTGCATGTGAGCCAGCTGGCCAACAAGTTCGTCAACGACGCGCGCGAAGTCGTCAAGACCGGCCAGATCGTGAAGGTCAAGGTACTTGAGGTCGACGTGCCGCGCAAGCGCATCAGCCTGACGATGAAGCTGGACGCGCAGGCGCCCCGGCGCCAACCGGGTGATGATCGGCCGCGCGAAAACCGCTTTGAAGGTGCGGGTCGCGGGCGCGGCGGCTATTCAGGTGCGCCGGGCGGTCGGGGATCGGGCCAGCCCGCCCCTGCCAGCGCCATGGCGTCGGCGTTCGAAAAGCTCAAGGGATTGGGCGCCAAATAGCGCTCTGGCGCTGATCCAGCGGCCGCAGAAAGCTACGTTATTCGTAGCAGACAGGTTCAGGCAGCCGGCCGCGCCACGGCGCTGCGTGCAGGTGGGCGGCTGCGCGCGGCCGGTCTGGCGCGCGGCGCCTTCGGGCGCCGCTGGGCGGGTGCGGGGGCATCGGCTTGGCGCATGGCGGCGCGCAAGGCGGTGTCGACGTGCGCGGCGCCGGTCACCACTTCGACCCAGCGCAGGGTGAGTTTTGAAAACAAGGAATGCACGGCTGTCTCCTTTGATCCTGGGCGGTGCCCCAAGTGGGGCGGCACACCGGGTATGCCACGGCTTCGTGACGCGGCGATGAAGGTGTGAACCCCTCATGCCCCGGGGGGTTCCGACCCAAAGCGCGACAAACCGTGACCAGATGCATCGCACGTGGCGCGCTACGATCGGCGGACTGGCAATTGGAAGGCTTGTCACCATGCAGAAGATTCTCATCATCGTCCACGCACCGCCCTACGGCAGCGAGCGTTGCCTGTCCGCGCTGCGGCTGGCGCTGGCGCTGGCGTTGGCGGGGCGCGAGGGCGAGGCGCCCGCGCTCGACGTGTTCCTGATGTCCGACGCCACGGTGCTGGCACTGCCCGACCAGCAGGACGCCTCGGGCAACACGCTGCAGAAGATGCTGGAGCAACTCATCGGCCACGGCGTGCCCGTGCGCCTGTGCAAGACCTGCGCCGGCAATCGCGGCTTGCTGAACCTGCCGCTGGTCGGCGGCGTCACCATCGGCACCTTGGCCGAACTGGCCGACGCCACGCTGCGCGCCGACAAGGTCATCACCTTCTGACGGCGCCCATGCAGGCACTGCGGCTGTACGCCGGGCCGGCCGCGCGCCGCCACATCGAGCGCCACGGGCTGGCGCCGTCGGACATCGGCGTGATTCCTGCCGCCGCCGGCGGGCCCAAGGGCTTGATGCTGGGGCCGCTGGACCGCTTCATCTTCGGCCGCTGGCTGGCGCAAAGCGCGCAGCCGGTGGACCTGGTGGGCGCCAGCATCGGCGCCTGGCGCATGGCCACGGCCTGCATGCCGCATGCGGTGGCCGGGTTCGAGGCGCTGGAGCACGGCTACATCCACGGCGACATGAAGGCGCCGCCCGGGCGCAAGCTGCCGCCGCCCGAGCAGGTCAGCGCCACCTTTGCCGACAACCTGCGCGCCATGTTCGAAGGCCACGTGCCGGACATCCTGTCGCACCCGCGCTACCGGCTGCACGTGATGACCACGCGCGGGCGCCACCTGCTGGGCCGCGAAGGGCGCTGGCGCACCGCCGCCGGTTACCTGGGCGCGGGCATGACCAACCTGGCCAGCCGCGCCGCCATGGGCGCCTGGCTGGAGCGCGTGGTGTTCTCGGCCCCGCACGACGGCGCGCTGCCGCCGCTGCCCTTTGGCACGCGCGACTACCGCACGCACCGGGCCACGCTGACAGCGGACAACTTCTACCCGGCGCTGCAGGCCAGCGGCTCGATCCCCTTCATGCTGAAGGCGGTGCACGACATTCCGGGCGCACCGCGCGGCGCCTACTGGGACGGCGGCATCACCGACTACCACCTGCACCTGGACTATCTTGCTTCACATTCGATAGCTGCACACGCGCACCAGATCAGCGCCGGAGCCGAAAAAGCGTCAGAACCTGAGGTGACACCATCGTCGCCCGGGCTGGTGCTGTACCCGCACTTCCAGCAAGCCGTGGTGCCTGGCTGGCTTGACAAGCCGCTGCGCCGCCGCCACCGCGCCACGCCCTTCCTCGACGGCATGCTGCTGCTGGCGCCCAACCCCGACTGGGTCAAGACCTTGCCTGGCGCCAAACTGCCCGACCGCACCGACTTCCAGCACCTGTCGCACCCCGAGCGCGTGCGCGCCTGGACCATCGCGGTGCAAGCCGCGAACCAACTGGCGGATGAATTCGAAGCCTGGCTGTCGCGCCCAGACCCGGCACGGCTGCTGCCGCTGTGAGCGGCGCCGGCCTTGTTGCCGGGCTTACATCGACGCGGCCAGCATGCGCCGATAGTCCTCCGCGCTGGCGATGCGCGGGTTGGTCTTGTGGCAGTGGTCGAGCAGGGCGTGCTCGATCACGGCGTCGAACAGGTCTTCCGTCACGCCCATGGCGCGCAGGCCGGTGGGCAGGCCCAGGCGCGCGGTCATGTCGTGCACGGCCTGAGCCACGTCAGCGCCTTTTTCAAGCCCCATCGCTTGCGCCATGCGGGCCAGGCGCTCTTCTTTTTGAATGCTCTCAGCCCCGGCGTTGAAGCGGACCACGGCCGGCAGAAACACCGCGTTCAGCGTGCCGTGGTGCAGCCGCGGGTTGGCGCCGCCCAGGCTGTGGCTCAAGCTGTGCACGCAGCCCAGCCCTTTCTGAAAGCCCATGGCGCCGTGGACGCTGGCGGCCATCATGTTCAGGCGCGCCTCGCGGTCGCTGCCATCGCGCGTGGCGCGCTCGATGTGCGCCCAGCCGCGCCGCAGGCCTTCCAGCGCGATGCCGTCGGCCGGCGGGTTGAAGGCCGGCGCCATGAACACTTCCATGCAGTGCGCGATGGCGTCCATGCCGGTGGCGGCGGTCAGCGGCGGCGGCAGGCCCAGCGTCAGCGCCGGGTCGCAGATGGCGGCCTTGGGCATCAGGCTCCAGCTGTGAAAACCCAGCTTGCGCCCGTCGTCGACGATGACGATGGCGCCGCGCGCCACCTCGCTGCCAGTGCCGGCGGTGGTGGGCACGGCGATCAGCGGCGCGGCGGCGTCGGTGATCTTCGGGCTGCCGCCTTCGATGGTGGCGTAGGTCTTGAGCGGGCCGGGGTGCGTGGCGGCAATGGCCACGCCCTTGGCGCAGTCGATCGGGCTGCCGCCACCGACGGCGACCAGGCCGTCGCAGTCCTGCGTGCGGTACACGTCGGCCGCGCCGCGCACGGCGGCTTCGGTGGGGTTGGACGGCACGTCGTCGAACACCGCCACGGCCACGTCGCCCAGCGCGTCCAGCACCGGCTGCAGCACGCCGGCGGCGCGCACGCCCTTGTCGGTGACGACCAGCGCGCGCGTGATGCCGGCGCGCTGGCAATGCGCCTGGATCTGCGCCAGCGCGCCGTAGTCGAATTCGATTTGCGTCAGGTATTGGATGAGGGCCATGCGATGTTTTCCAAAGTACGATGCAGCGGCTTCATTATTCAATCAAACCCCCGAGGAGATCGCCGCATGAAGTCCCGCACGCTACAAACCCTGGCCGTGGGCGCCGCCGTGGCCCTGCTGGCCGGCTGCGCCACCACCGTCGCACCGGTCATCGCCCCCACGCCGGGCTGCCTGGCCGATGGCGCCGTCGACCGTCTGATGGCCGACTACAACGGGCGCCGTCCCGCCACCGACCTGCCGGCCGAGCTGACCATGGCCGACGCCGTGTGCACGCGCGGCAAGCTGCAGCAGCGGCTGGCGGCGCAGGCTGGGCCGCTGGTGGGCTACAAGGCGGGGCTGACCAACCCGGCGGTGCAAAAGCGCTTCAATACCGACCAGCCGGTGTGGGGCGCGCTGTACGCCAACATGCTGCTCCACAGCGGCGCCACGCTGGACGCCAGCTTCGGCTCGCGTCCGCTGTACGAGGCCGACCTGCTGGTGCGCGTGAAAGACGCCGCCATCAACAGCGCCAAGACGCCCGCCGAGGTGCTGGCCAGCGTGGACCAGATCATCCCGTTCATCGAACTGCCCGACCTGCTGGTGCAGACCCCGCCCAAGCTCAACGGCGCGGGCATCAGCGCCATCAACGTCGGCGCCCGGCTGGGTGTGCGCGGCGCGCCGCTGGCGGTGCCGGCCGACGCGGCGGGCCGGGCGCGTCTGTCCGACCAGTTGCGCGACATGAATGTGCGCCTGGTCGACGCGCAGGGCGCGGCGCTGGGCGGCGGCAAGGGCAGCGACGTGCTGGGCCACCCGCTGAACGCCGTGGTCTGGCTGGCCCAGGCGCTGAAAGCCCAGGGGCTGGCCATGCGGCCGGGGCAGGTCATCAGCCTGGGTTCGTTCTCGGCCCTGCTGCCGCCCAAGCCAGGCCTGACGGCGACCGTGCATTACGACGGCGTGGCCGGGCTGCAGCCGGTGACGGTGAACTTCCGCTGACGACGCCCCACGCCACTGGCCACGGGGCAGGGCGCGCGTGCGCCGTCGGCGCCGCCCGACAACGCGGCGGTGGCGCGGCGCGTTGAGGCTGCATCCCGACCCCATTTGCAGGAGAACAAGATGAATCGTTTTCGCACCGTGGCCGCCGCGCTGGCGCTGGCCGCCGTGGGCCTGGCGCCGCTGACCGGGCACGCCCAGTACGACCGGCCCATCGGCCAGCCACTGGGTCAGGCGCCGTGGGGTGGCCCCGCGTATGGCGGCGCGCCGGTGGGTGGGTACGGCGGGGCGCCCGTGGGCGGCTACGGCGCGCCGGCAGGGGGCTATGGCGCCGGCTACGGCGGACAGGCCGTGGTGTGCGAAAGCCGCGACGGCGCGTTCGCCGAATGCCGCACGCCGTTCAGCGGCCCGCCGGCCATCGCCCGCACGCTGTCGTCCAGCGCCTGCGTGCAGGGCCAGACCTGGGGCAGCCGCGGCGCGGGATCGGTGTGGGTCATGGCAGGCTGCCGCGCCGAATTCGTGGACGCCTACGGCGCCCAGCCCGGCATGCCACCGGCCTATGGGCAGGCCGACGGCTACGCCGTGCGCTGCGAGAGCGACGAAGGCCGCCAGCGCGAGTGCCGCGCCAACGTGGCCACGCGCCTGACGCTGGTGCGCCAGTTGTCCGAATCCCCCCTGCGTCGAGGGCCAGAGCTGGGGCAGCGACAACCGCGGCCGCGTTTGGGTGCGCTACGGCTGCCGGGGCGACTTTGCCCCCGCGCAGGGCTGGGGCCAGGGCGCCGTCCCCGGCGTGCCGTCGGGCTATGGCTACAGCGACGGCAACGCCATCCGCTGCGAAAGCGACAACGGCCGCCAGCGCGAATGCCGCGCCAACGTGGCCACGCGCCTGACGCTGGTGCGCCAGCTGTCCGAATCCGCGTGCGTCGAAGGCCAGAGCTGGGGCAGCGACAACCGCGGCCGCGTCTGGGTGCGCTACGGCTGCCGCGGCGAGTTTGCCCCCGCGCAGGGCTGGAGCGGCGCCCAGACCGGCGGCGCCTATGGCTACGGCGGAGGCGGCAGTGGCGTGGTGTGCGAAAGCGTCGAACGCCGCTACAACGCCTGCGCGTGGGACCCGCGCTGGGGCCGCCCCTACCTGGCCGAGCAGATGTCGAGCGACGCCTGCCACGAGGGCCGCAGCTGGGGCTTTGACGGCCGCGGCCAGATCTGGGTCGACCGCGGCTGCCGCGGACGCTTCGCCGGCCGATAGTGCGGGGCTGACGGCAGCCGGCGCCGTCGGGCATCATGCGCGGTGTGGCTGGCACGCGTCGGCCGACGCCGCTGCATAGCCAACTCTCATTTTGATAGCTGCCAGCGCTTGACAGACAAGCGCTGGCGCCGGTTTTTCATGAAACATTCCTTCGACATCCACGCCCGCCTGACGCCCGCCATGCGGCTGCTGGTCGAGCGCATGGCCAAGGCGCCGCACCCGCCCCTGCACACGCTGTCGGCCCAGCAGGCCAAGGACCTGCACGCCAAGTCCATCGGCGTACTGGACGTGCCCAAGCCGGCGCTGGCGCGCGTCGAAGACCTGCACATTCCGGCGCGCGACGGCCACCGGCTGCCCGCGCGCCTGGTCGCCCCCAGCCACGACGCCGGGCTGCCCGTGCTGCTGTACACGCACGGCGGCGGCTTCACCATTGGCAGCATCGAATCGCACGACATCTTCTGCCGCACCATCAGCCAGCTGAGCGGCGCCGCCGTGCTGTCGCTGGACTACAGGCTGGCGCCGGAATGGCGCTTTCCCACGGCCGTGCACGACGCCTGGGACGCGCTGCACTGGCTGGCGGGCGAGGGCGGCCGCGCGCTGGGGCTGGACACCACGCGCATCGCCGTCGGCGGCGACTCGGCCGGCGGTACGCTGGCCGCCGTCAGCGCCCTGCACGCGCGCGACGAAGGGCTGAAGCTGGCGCTGCAACTGCTCATCTACCCCGGCACCACCGACCACCAGGACACCGATTCGCACGCCCTGTTCGAGCACGGCCCGGTGCTGGACAAGGTGCTGATCGACTGGTTCTTCCACCACTACATCGACGCGGTGGACCGCAGCGACTGGCGCTTTGCGCCGCTGAAAAGCGCCGACGTCGACGGCGTCGCGCCCGCCTGGGTGGGCCTGGCCGAGTGCGATCCGCTGGTGGACGAGGGCGTGCAATACGCCGACAAGCTGCGCGCCGCTGGCGTGCCGGTCGATCTGGAGATTTACCGCGGCGTCATCCACGGCTTCATCACCATGGGCCGCGCCATCGCCGAGGCGCGCCAGCTGCACCAGGACGCGGCGGCGGCGCTGCGCAAGGCCTTCGGGCTGCCGGCGCCGGCGGGCTGATTGCTATGATGACGATAGCTGCGTGCGCTTATCCAGCAAGCGCGAGCGCCCGATTTTCTTAAAAGACAAAAACAGCCGGACGCAGAGGACGCAGAGATTCCGCAGAGGACGCAGAAGAAATCTTAAAATTTTTTTGGCTGTTTTTTTGCGTCCTCTGCGAATCCTTTGCGTCCTCTGCGTCAGGTATTCGGTCTTTCTCGAGATCCAACTCACACCAGACATTTTTGATTTCAACGCCGCCCCATGAAACCCACCGACTTCCGCCACCACCATCACCTGCGCGTGCGCTGGGCCGAGGTGGACATGCAAAAGATCGTCTTCAACCCGCACTACCTGATGTACTTCGACTGCGCCGTCGCCGACTACTGGCGCGCGCTGGCCATGCCCTACGAGGCGGCCATGCAGCGGCTGCAGGGCGATGTCTTCCTGCGCAAGACGGCGGTGGAGTTCAACGCCTCGGCGCTGATGGACGACCGGCTGGACGTGGCGCTGCGCTGCGACCGCATCGGCAACTCGTCCATGACCTTCGTCGGCGCCATCTTCCGGGGCGAACAGCTGCTGACGGCGGGCGAACTGGTCTACGTCTACGCCGACCCGGCCACGCAGACCAGCCGCCCGGTGCCGGCGCCGCTGCGCGCGCTGATCGAGGCCTTCGAGGCCGGCCAGCCCGTCACCCGCGTGCAGAACGGCGACTGGGCCACGCTGCGCGACGGCGCGTCGGCCGTGCGCACGGCGGTGTTTGTCGAAGAGCAGGGCATCGCCCGTGAAGACGAATGGGACGAAGCCGACCAGACCGCCGTGCACGCCCTCGTCACCAACCTGCTCGGCATGCCGGTGGCCACCGGCCGCCTGCTGCGCGAAGGCGACGCCACCAGCGGCACGGCGCGCATCGGCCGCATGGCGGTTGACCGCACGCTGCGCGGCTCCGGCGTGGGCCGGCAGGTGGTGCAGGCGCTGGAGCAGGCCGCCCGCGCCCGCGGCGACCGGCGCGTGGTGCTGGGCGCCCAGCGCAGCGCCCAGGGCTTTTATCAGCGACTGGGCTACGCGCCGTATGGTGAGCCGTACGACGAAGTGGGCATCCCCCACATCGGCATGGCGCGGACGCTGGACTGAGGCCTCGGCCGTGACCCGGCCGAGCCGCGGCCATGGTGTGCGGCGACGTCGCCCCATGTCGACAATTTGCAACAATTTGAGACCGGCGCCGGCAGAAGAAGCGCTGTTTTCCTACAGCGCTGTGACAATTCGTGCTCTCGGGGAGGCTCGGTGCAAGCATCTGTGACGGTGATCGCCCGGACCGACGCGTCCAACACACACTTCGGAGACATTTCCATGAAAAAAAACCCTTCTGGCCGGTGCTGCGCTGCTGGTGTCTGGCGCCGTCATGGCGCAATCGTCGGTCACCATGTATGGCGTGGTTGACTTTGGTCTGGGCAAGTCGTCCGTGAACGGCCTCGGCCTCGACAACGGCAAGCCGGGCAGCCCGACGGCCAGCCAGAGCTTCCATACGCCCACGCGCATCGGCGTGCGCGGCACCGAAGACCTGGGCAACGGCCTGAAGGCCAACTTCAACTTTGAAAGCGGTGGCATCACCGGCGACGACGGCTCGGTAGCCGGCACTTTCTGGGGCCGCGAGGCGTGGGTGGGTCTGTCGGGCAACTTCGGCTCGACGCGCCTGGGCCGCACATCTTCGTTCGGCACCCAGGGCCACGCCCGCTACGACTTCAACGGCATCTCGCAGTCGTCGGCCATGGACAACGCGGGTGTCAGCCCGGTGACCTGGTACGGCTCTTCGCGCCGCAACAGCGTGCTGCAGTACGTCACGCCCAACATGGGCGGCCTCGAGGCTGGCGTGGCGTACGTGTTCTCGGCTGACAACGTCACCGCCGGCGTGGGCAAGTCCAGCATGCAGTTCCGCGTCAATTACGAAAACGGCCCGATGTCGGTCGGCTACGTCGCTGAAACCAAGCGCACCGCGGCCAACCGCACGGCGCAGGCGCTGGCCGGCTCGTACGACTTTGGCGTGGCCAAGGTGCAGGCCGGTTACGTCGTCAGCGAAAGCGTGGCGCGCGGCAAGGGCTGGCACACCGGCGTGATGGCACCGTTCGGCGCGTTCTACGCGGGCCTGCAATACGCGCGCAACACCGCCGCCAAGGTCAACGCCACCGAACTGTTCGGCGGCTACAACCTGTCCAAGCGCACCTCCATCTACGCCGACTACGTGCGCCGCACCAACAACGGCTACGGCTACACGTACAGCTACACCTACGGCGTCGGCATCATGCACAAGTTCTGATCGCCGCGGCCGTCCCGCGCGGCCGTTTTTTTCCAAGGTTCTTCACAGCCACCCTCAACGGGTGGCTTTTTCTTGGGCGCTACACGTCGGCCAGCAGCGGGTAGGGCACGTGCACGTCGGCCAGCGCGGGCCCATCGGGTGCACCGACCACCAGTCGGGCGGTCGGCGCCACCACCGACAACTGCAGCGAAGCGATGACCGCCGTGCCTGCTGGCACGGTCGCGGCCTGCGCGATCAGGCCCACGGGCTGATCGGGCGTGGCGGCGTCGAACACTTCTTGCCCCGCCAGCGCTTCGCCCGCCACCTGGCCGACGAACGCGCGCCGCTTGATGGCGCCGCGAAACTGGCTGCGCGCGACCACTTCCTGGCCGGGGTAGCAGCCCTTCTTGAAGTTCACGCCGTCCACGCTTTCGTAGTTCAGCATCTGCAGCACAAAGGCCTCGACCACCGGCTGCGTGATGCGGGCCACGCCGGCGCGCACTTCGGCCAGCAGCCAGTCGGCTTCGGAGGCCGTGGCGCCGGGCGGCAGCGGCGTGCCGGCGGGCGCCAGCCACAGGGCGCGCGGCGTGCCATCGGCGGGCGGCAGGGCGATGGTGAACGGATGGTCAAATGGACCGCCAGCGCTGGATGGCAAAGCGCCGGCAGCTATCGAAACCGCAGCATCGCCGAGCAGGCCAGCCAGCGCCACCTCGGTCGTGGCGTCGCTCAACTTGCACTTGGCGCGCAGCACAAACATCGACAGGCGTTTTTGCGTAGCGGCCAGCCGGTCGGCGCTGGTGACCAGCAGCAGTTCGTCGCGGTTCACCTTCAGCACCTGAAAGCTGGCCAGCATGCGGCCCTTGGCGTTGCAGAAGGCGGCCAGGCGCGCCTCGCCGGGTTTCATCAGCACCACGTCCTGCGTCAGCTGGCCTTGCAGGAACGAGGCGGCGTCTTCGCCCTGGGCGCGGATCACGCCCAGCTGGGGCACGGGGGCGACGCCGTTCAGGGCGGCGGCGGTCGAAACGGGGGGTACGGCATGGGACATGGCTGAATTATCATGGCCGGCTCGATTTCTGGACGCTTTGTACCCTGTGCGAACCCTTATCAAATTGCTGGCTTTGCTGCTGGCGCTGGCCCTGGCGGCCGGCGGCTGGGCCTGGTGGTGGACCACGCAGCCGCTGCCGCTGACCGCCGAACGGGTGGAAATCACCGTGCCGCAGGGCGCGTCGACCCGCACCGCCGCGCTCAAGGCGGTCGAAGGCGGCGTGCGCACGCAGCCCGATCTGCTCGGCTGGTACTTCCGCCTGGCGGGGCGCGATCAGACCATCAAGCCGGGCGATTACGCCGTGACGCAGGGCATGACGCCGGCCGACCTGCTGTCAAAAATGGTGCGCGGCGACCGCATCGCGCTGGCGGTGACGCTGGTCGAAGGCTGGACTTTCAAGCAGTTCCGCGAAGCGCTGGCCAAGGCCGAGCACCTGCGCCACGAAACGCAGGCCATGGCGCCGGCCGACATCATGAAGGCACTGGGCAAGCCCGGTGTGGCGGCCGAGGGGCGCTTCTTCCCCGACACCTACCACTACTTCAAGAACGCCAGCGACCTGGACGTGCTGCGCCAGTCGATGCAGCTGATGGAAAAACGCCTGCAGGCCGCGTGGGATGCGCGCGCGCCCGGCCTGCCGCTGAAAAGCGCCGACGAAGCGCTGATCCTGGCCAGCATCGTCGAAAAGGAAACCGGGCAGGCCGGCGACCGCACCCACGTGGCCGGCGTGTTCGTCAACCGCCTGCGCATCGGCATGCGGCTGCAGACCGACCCGACGGTGATCTATGGCCTGGGCGACGCCTTCGACGGCAACCTGCGCCGCAGCCACCTGCAGGCCGACACGCCCTGGAACACCTACACCCGCGCCGGCCTGCCGCCCACGCCCATCGCCATGCCGGGCAAGGCCTCGCTGCTGGCGGCGGTGCAGCCGGCACAGACCAAGGCGCTGTACTTCGTGGCGCGCGGCGACGGCAGCAGCCACTTCAGCGAATCGCTGGGCGAGCACAACCGCGCTGTCAACAAATACCAGCGGGGAGGGCAGTGAAACACCCCCCTGAGTCGCTGACGCGCCTTCCCCCCTCTGCTGCGCGAGGGGGGACAACGCCAGCCCGCGGCGCAGATGCGCGCGCGGCGTTTCTGGTGTTCACGTTCTTCTCAGGCATGGCCGCATGACCGTACCCGGCCTGTTCATCAGCTTCGAGGGCATCGACGGTGCGGGCAAGTCGACCCACATCGACGCGCTGGCCGACGCCTTTGTGCGCGCCGACCGCACCGTGGTGCGAACGCGCGAGCCGGGCGGCACGCCGCTGGCCGAAAAAATCCGCGCGCTGGTGCTGCACGAGCCGATGGACGCACTGACCGAGGCGCTGCTGATGTTCGCTGCCCGACGCGACCACCTGGCGCAGATCATCGCGCCCGCCCTGGCGCGCGGCGACGTGGTGCTGTGCGACCGTTTTACCGATGCCACCTTTGCCTACCAGGGCGGCGGGCGCGGCTTCGACTGGCAATCGCTATCTATTTTAGAGCATCTTGCGCAGAACCAGAAAGGGCTGGCGCCCGATTTGACTGAAAATCCGCTGGTCCAGCCCGACCTGACGATCTGGTTCGACCTGCCGCCCGACGTCGCCGCACGGCGGCTGAGCGGCGCGCGCGTGCCCGACAAGTTCGAAGCGCAGCCGGCCGCCTTTTTTGACGCCGTGCGCGCCGGCTACGCACGCCGCGCCGCCGAGTCGCCCGCGCGCTTTGCCCGCATCAACGCCGACCAGCCGCGCGAGGCCGTGGGTGCCGACGTGCGGGCAGCGGTGCAGGGCAGGGGGTGGCTGTCGTGACGGCGCCGTGGATCGCCCGCCAGCTGCAAGCCCTGCTGGCGCGCCGTGGCCACGCCTGGCTGCTGCAGGGGCCGTCGGGGCTGGGCCAGTTCGAGCTGGCGCTGGGCCTGGCCCGCGCCTGGCTGTGTGACCAGCCCACGCCGCAGGGCGCCTGCGGCCAGTGCGCCAGCTGCCACGGCATCGACGTGCACACGCACGCCGACCTGGCCGTGCTGATGCCCGAAGCCGACATGATCGCGCTGGGCTGGCCGCTGCCCGAAAAGGCGCAGGCCGACATCGACGACAAGAAGCGCAAGCCCAGCAAGGACATTCGCGTCGATGCCATGCGCGACGTGATCGAATTTGCCCAGCGCACCAGCGGCCGCGGGCGCGGCAAGGTGGTGCTGGTCTATCCGGCCGAGCGCATGAACGCGGTGACCGCCAACGCGTTGCTCAAGACGCTGGAAGAGCCGCCCGGCGACGTGCGCTTTGCCCTGGCGACCGACGCCGAGCACCAGCTGCTGCCCACCATTCGAAGCCGTTGCCAGACGCACACGCTGGACTGGCCCGACACGGCGGAAGCCCTGGCCTGGCTGGGCGCGCAAGGCGTGGCGGGCGAGGAGGGCGCCGCCCTGCTGCGCGCCGCCGGCGGCCGGCCGGCCGAGGCGCTGGCCCTGGCCCAGGCCAAGGACAGCGCGCGCCGCTGGTCCTTGCTGCCGCGCGCGCTGGCCAAAGGCGACGTCACGGCGCTGGCCGACGTGCCACGGCCCGAAGCGGTGGCGCGGCTGCAGAAGCTGTGCCACGACCTGATGGCGCTGCGCGTGGGGGCCGCGCCGCGCTTTTTTTGACGCGGCCGACCTGCCGCAAGGCCCGCTGTCGCTGCCGGCGCTGGCGCGCTGGTGGCAGCAACTGGCCCAATCGGCGCGCACGGCCGACCACCCGCTGAACGACGGCCTGGCGACGGAAGCGCTGGTCAGCGCCGCCCGCCAGGCCCTAAACTCACGCCGCTGAACCCCTCGCATCGACTTTGCGCCCCGCCATGTCCACCAGCCCCACGCCCCTGACCGGCTCCGCCGCCACGCCGCGCCCCAGCGTCATCCAGCTGGCGATCAAGGAACGCGCGGCGCTGTACGCGGCCTACATCCCCATGTTTGCCGAGGGCGGCATGTTCATCCCAACGACGCGCGACTACCAGCTGGGCGACGACATGTACGTGCTGATCACGCTGCCGGACGACCCGCAGCGCTACCCGGTGGCGGGCAAGGTGGCGTGGATCACGCCGGCGCGGTCGACCGGCAACCGCACGCAGGGCGTGGGCATCCGCTTTCCCAAGGACGAAAAGTCCGAACAGCTGAAGCAGCGCATCGAGCAGATTCTGGGCTCGGCGCTGCGAAGCGACCGCGCGACGCAGACCATCTGAGCGCCAGCGGGCGGGCACCCGCTCTGCTAGCATCGGCAGAGATGCCGGTTGTCTGTGCCGTGCCCCTCTTTTTCTGCCGGCCCTGGCATGTTCACCGATTCCCACTGCCACCTGACTTTTCCCGAACTCGCGGGCGACATGGCCCGCGTGCGGGCCGAGATGGCTGCCGCGCGGGTCACGCGCGCGCTGTGCATCAGCACCACGATGGAAGAATTTCCGCGCGTGCAGGCCCTGGCCGCCCAATATGACAACTTCTGGGCCACGGCCGGCGTGCACCCCGACAGCGAAAACGTGCACGAGCCCGACGTCGACGAACTGCTGGCCGCGCTGCGCCTGCCCAAGGTGGTGGCCGTGGGCGAAACCGGGCTGGACTATTACCAGATGGAAGAACGCAAGGGCGGCCGCGACATCGCCGACATGGCGTGGCAACGCGACCGCTTCCGGGTGCACATCCGCGCCGCGCGGCAGGCGGCGGTGCCGCTGGTCATCCACACCCGCGCGGCGTCCCAGGATACGCTGGCCATCCTGGAGGAGGAGGGCGAGGACGGCGGCGCTGGCAGTGCGGGCGGCGTGTTTCACTGCTTCACCGAAACGCGCGAAGTGGCACGCGCCGCGCTGGACCTGGGGTTTTACATTTCGCTGTCCGGCATCGTCACCTTCAAGAACGCGCGCGAACTGCACGAAGTCGGTGCGCTGGTGCCCGATGACCGGCTGCTGATCGAAACCGATTCGCCCTACCTGGCGCCCGTGCCGTACCGCGGCAAGACCAACACGCCGGCCTACGTGCCCCACGTGGCAGCGCGCCTGGCCGAATTGCGCGGCACCACCACAGAGCGCATCGGCGAGATCACCAGCGCCAATTTCACCCGTTTGTTTTCGAGGGTTTCGTCATGAGACTACGCCAGCTTTCCGCCGCCCTGATCTTTGCCGCCACGCTGCCGCTGGCCTGGGCCCAGGACACGGGGCCGTTCTTTCGCGCCATCAAGCAGGACAACGACATCGCCATGCGCAACCTGCTGGCGAGCGGCGTCGACCCCAACAGCAAGAACGAAAAAGGCGTGCCGGGCATGTACATGGCGCTTCAGGAAGGTTCGCTGAAGGTCGCCCGGCAACTGATGGAGTCACCGCGTTTCAAGGCTGAGACCCGCAACGCGTCGGACGAGAGCCCGCTGATGATGGCGGCGCTCAAAGGCCAACTGGATATCGCCCGGCAACTGATCGCCAAGGACGCCGACGTCAACAAGCCGGGCTGGACGCCGCTGCATTACGCGGCCACCGGTGGCCAGCTGGACGTGATGCGCCTGTTGCTGGACGAACATGCCTTCATCGACGCCGAATCGCCCAACGGCACCACGCCGCTGATGATGGCCGCGTCGTACGGCACGCCGCAGGCCGTCAAGCTGCTGATCGAAGCCGGCGCCGACCTGAACATGCGCAACCAGCAAGGCATGACCGCGCTGGACTTTGCCCGACGTGCCGAACGACCGGATTCCGTCGAACTGATCGAAGCCGGCCTGCGCATGCGCCCCCAGCCCGGTCAGGCGCCACGTGGGCAGTGGTGATGGGGGTTGGGGGCCGGAGGCCATTGGCGGCTGGCGTCTGTTGATGCATTTGCGGTGGTATGGGTGGTTGAAGGCTTTTGACTTGGCGGTTGCTTGACTTCATACAATGTGTCTTATGTTAATACACAGACAGAGTTGAGCCGATGGATGTGCCGGCGCTCGCCCTTCGGGCCATCGCCCTCTGTTTCGCCGTCTTAAGGCAAAAGACCACTTTTCGCACCTCAACACCGTCGTCACCCCATGACGCGCCACAGTCCGACGCCGTCACACTGCATTCGAAATGCTGCGTACGTCGTTGTTTTTTCACGGAATGAAGCCTTGTTGTCTCTCGCTGGCTGGCCAATGGTCGGTGGGCCGACTAACATCGAAACCATTCGTAATCGTCCGTAAGCAAGTTGTGGATAGCCGATGACGCGATGGTTCAAGCTGGATGGGCTGGGCGCCTGGTACGCACGCCTGTCAGGTCACAAGTCGGAACACGCCCGTGTCGAAGACATTCGCTTCGCCATGCTCGACCTGCTGGGCGACATCGGCGCCAGTCAGTATCCGCACGTGGCGCGGCGCATCCGCATGGGCGCCGACGCGCTGGACCTGTGGTACGCCCGCGCCGATCTGATGGCCGCCCTGGCGGGCCTGCACGGCGAAAAGAAGGCCCGCAAGCGCATGGCCGCGCTGTCCGAGCTGTTTGACGGCATGCTGCCCAAGGGCATGGCCAGCCGGTCGACCTCGCTGCGGCTCTGACCGCCTGCCCGGCGCCGCGCCGGTCAAAACCCGTCGATCAGTGACGGTGCCCCCCACAGCACCAGGGCATCCCGGTTTTCGACCAGCAGATCCACCTTCAAGCCCACGGGCAGCAGCACCTTGGTGGGCACATGCCCAAACGGCAGCCCCGTCAGCACCGGCACCTTGAGCCGTGCGCGCAGCCCATCGACGACCTTGGCCATCGAATAGCCGCGGTCGTGCGGGCTCAGCTGATAGTCGGTGAACTGACCCAGCACAATGGCCTTCTGCCGCGCCAGCACGCCGGCGTGCAGCAACTGGGTCAGCATGCGTTCGACGCGGTACGGGTGCTCGCTCACGTCCTCCAGAAACAGCACACCGCCCTTGATCTGCGGCCACCACGGTGTGCCCAGCAGCGACAGCACCATGGCCAGGTTGCCGCCCCACAGCGGGGCGTTGCGGGCCAGCAGTCCGCCTTTCGGATCCAACGCGGCCAGGTCGCGTGCGGGCAGACGCCAGCCGGTGCCTTCGCCCGCGCCGGTCACCATGTCGTCGAAGCAGGCCAGCATGATCTCGTCGGGGCCGTCGCCCTGCCCTGCACCGCCATGCCCCTCGGCGGCGTCGCCGGCATCGGCCGCGCCAAAGCCTTCGCACAGCGCCGGGCCGGCCCAGGTGACGCCGCCGCCCTGTTGCAGCAGCGCCAGTTGCAGCACGGTGAAGTCGCTGAAGCCGACAAATCGCGTGCCCTTGTCGATGGCGCGGGCGATCTGACGGTACGGGATGTCGGGCAGCAAGCGCGTCAAGCCGTAGCCGCCGCGCGAGATCAGCGCCACATCGGCGCCGCTGGCCGCCGCGCGGCCGATGGCGGCCAGACGCGTGGCGTCGTCGCCCGCAAAGCGCTGCCAGCTGGTCAGCGCGACCGGATCGACCTCGACATCGTGCCCCAGCGCCTTCAGCCGCTGGACCCCGCGCTGGAAGGCGGCGCGGTCGCGCACCGCGCCCGAGGGGGAATAGACGTACACATGTGCCATGGTCAACCCAATTTCAACAAAATGATGCCCCTGCCCGCTCTGTGACTGGGCAGGCAGCTATCAAAATTATATTCAACCGCGTCGCACGCCCCTTCAGCGGGCGAAGTGGCTGACCGCCCTTTCGGCGATCACGCGGCCCTGCTCGGGCACGAAGTGGCCCGCCTGCGGCAGCAGCCACGGTTCGGGGCAGCCACGGATGTCGCGCTGCAGAACCGACATCACCGGCGGCCCCAGCACCGGGTCTTGCGCGCCCACGGCCATGAGGCTGCGGCCTTGCCAGGCGTGGCGCCAGAATTCGCGCGCTTCGCGCGACACGGCGGCGCCATCGTCGTCCGCGCATTCGGGCACCATGTCCGGAAACGCGCGCGTCGCGGCGCGGTGGCCGGCGTCCGGAAACGGCGCCATGTAGGCCGCGCATTCGGCCTTGGACAGCTGCGGGTTGCCGCGCGCGAACAGGCGGCCCGCGTCGAACGCCGGGTTCTTGGCGCACCAGTCGCGCCACGCGATGAAACCATCCGACAACGGCACGTCGCCCGTGGCCAGCGTGGTGTTCATCACCAGCAGGCCGCGGTAGCGCTGCGGTGCGGCCATGGGCAGCGTCAGCCCCAGCAGGCCACCCCAGTCCTGCACCACCAGCACCACGTCGCGCAGGTCCAGCCGCTCGACCAGGTCCAGCAGCACCTGGCGATGCCACGCAAAGGTGTGCGCCGCCGCTTTCTTGGGTTTGTCGCTTTTGCCAAAGCCGATCAGGTCGGGCGCCACCACGCGGTCGCCCGCGCCCACAAAGACCGGGATCATGTGCCGGTACAGGTAACTCCACGCCGGATTGCCGTGCAGGCACAGCCACGTGCGGCGCGCGTCGGCCGGCCCCTCGTCCAGATAGTGCATGCGCAAGCCGTTCAGCGCCGGCAAATCACTGACGTAGTGCGGCGCCCACGGGTAACCGGGCAGGTCGGCAAAGGCCGCGTCCGGCGGGCGCAGCGCGTCGTCGCGCAATGGGCTGGGGTTGACGCGGCGCGGCCTGAAGAAGTCGTGCAGCAGCGCCGCGCATTCGTCCGCCAGCACGCCGCCCTGCACCGCCGTGCGGTGGTTCAGCCGCGGCTCGCCCAACAGGTTGACGACCGAGCCCGCCGCCCCTGTCTTGGGATCGGCCGCGCCGTACACCACCCGATCGAGCCGCGCGTGCAGCATGGCACCGGCGCACATGGCGCAGGGCTCCAGCGTGACGAACAGCGTGCAGCCGTCCAGCCGGTAATTGCCCAGCGCCTGCGCCGCTGCGCGCAGCGCCGCGATTTCGGCATGCGCGGTCGGATCGTGCCCCGCCACGGGCGCGTTGCGGCCGGTGGCGATGACGCGCCCGTCCTTGACGACCACGGCGCCCACCGGCACTTCGCCCGCGGCGGCGGCGGCGCGCGCTTCGGCCAGCGCTAGGCGCATGGCGGCGATGTCGTCGAGGGGGGGTGCGCTCGTCAGTCATGGTGGATGTGCATTCTCAAGATGGCCCGTTTTGCCGCTTTCGCCTTCAGCGCGCATCGTCCGGCACGCTGCGGGCGGACTGCTGCATGGCGGCGTCCAGCGCTTGCTGGACCTGTTGCTGCATCTGCTGCGCCTGTGCGCGCACGCTGGAGGCGGGCACGGCCGGCGGGGTGCCGGGCACCACGACCGCGGCGGACGGCAGCACGGGGCGCGTGCCACGCAGCGATGTCTTGGCCAGCAGGCCGACGATGACGAGGGCGGCAAGCAGGCCGACAAGTCCGAGCAGGCGCATGGTCAGGGTGCCGCCGTCATGGCATCAAGAGCCGGAGGCTGGTGCGGGCGCCGCAAAACCCAGCCGCTCGATCCACTCCGCCAGCGCACGCTCGTGCGGCGTGCCGCTGGCATAGGCCGCGTGCAGCGCCACGCGCGCCTCGGGCCGGTGCTGATTGAGCTTGGCCTTGCATTGCCAGTCGGTCACCGTCAGCTCGAAACCGACGATGCCCTGCAGCAGCTTGTGCGCCAGTTCGGCGTCCATCGCCCGCCATTGTTCGGCGTAGGCGGGTTCGTGGTCGCCAATCAGACATTTCAGCAGCCGGTCCTTTGCCTCGGCGTCGTCGTGCGGCAGCAGGCGGGCGGTCACGGTGCAATGAACGGCGATGTAGTTCCACGTCGGCACGCGCGCCAGATCGGGATACACGCAGGGCGACATGTAAGCGTGTGGCCCCATGAAGGTGACCACGGCGCGCGGGCGCTCGGCCAGGTGGCGCCACTGCGGATTGGGCCGCGCGACGTGGCCCAGCAGCGTGAATGCCGATGCCGATTCGCCCGCTGGCGCTTGTCCCGCCTCGCCACCGCGCTCCCAAAGATGCAGCGGCAGGTGCGTCACAAAGGGCAGGCCGTCGTCGTCCGTGGTGATCAGGCTGGCGAACGGGTGTTCGCGCATCAGGCGCGCCGCCACGGCAGGGTCGCGCTGGTTGAAATGCAGGGGCAGGTACATGGGGGTGGGCAACGGCGCCAAGCCGTGACGCGATTCTGGCGCATTCGCCGCCGCGCCGCCCACGCGCGCGGGGTGCTATGCTTCAGATAGCTGGCTGCGCAGACAGGTCAACGGCCAGCGCCTTTTTTTGTTCTGATCTCATGCCCGCCGCGCCGCCCCCGCCTGAGCAAACCGGCTTGTTCGACGAGCCGGCGGCTGACTTGCCGGGGGCGGACGATGCTGCACCCCTCACAGACGCATGGCGGGTGCCGGATGGCGACGAGGCCTTGCCCACCCCACCGCGCCGCACGCGCCGTGCCCCCGCCGACGTGCAACCTGCCGACGCGGACGACGCCACGCGCACGCTCGCCCGCGCCCTGCCCGCCGGGCTGTACCTGGGGACATCGTCATGGAATTTCCCTGGCTGGGCAGGCCTGGTGTGGGGCGGCGACTATGCGGAGGCGAAGCTGTCCAAGGAAGGCCTGGCCGCCTATGCCCAACACCCGCTGCTGGGCACCGTCAGCCTGGACCGCGCCTTCTACCGGCCGCTGTCGGCCAGCCAGTACGCGCGCTACGCGGCGCAGGTGCCGCCGGACTTCCGCTTCGTCGTCAAGGCGCCGGCGCTGGTGTGCGATGCGCTGGTGCGCGCCGAAGACGGGCGCGGCATGGCGCCCAACCCCGCCTTCCTGAACCCCGACCTGGCGGTGCAGGAATTCATTGCGCCCGCGCTCGAAGGCCTGGGCGACCGGGTCGGCGCGCTGGTGTTCCAGATCAGCCCCCTGCCCCGTGCCCTGCTGGCCGATGTGCCCGCGCTCAACGACCGCATCGGCGCCCTGCTGTCCGCCCTGCCCCGCCTGGCACCCACCGCGCCCGACGGCGTGATCGCGATGGAAGTGCGCGACGCCGCCTTTCTGGCGCCTGCGCACGCCCCGCACCTGGCCCGCACCGTGCGCGCAGCGCGCCAGGCCAGCGGCAACCCCGTCACCTACTGCCTGGGCCTGCACGCCAAGATGCCACCCATCGAAGACCAGCTGCCCCTGCTGCGCGCCCTGTGGCCCGGCCCGCTGGTCTGCCGCTGGAACCTGCACCGCCGCCACGGCGCGTATGGCTACGAAGCCGCCAAGGCACAGTACGAGCCATTCAACGCGCTGGTTGACCCCGACCTCGACACCCGCCACACGCTGGCCCGGGTGATTGCCGCCACCACGGGCGCGGGGCAGCGGGCGTACATCACGGTCAACAACAAGGCGGAGGGTTCGGCGCCGCTGTCGGTGCGGGCGCTGGGGGATGCCGTAGTGGAGCAAATGACGAGGAACGACAGGCAATGACCTCAATCGACTGGACGCTGCTGGAGCAATTTCTTGCGCAGCACAGCCGCGATTTTTCTCGCATCTCACGCGCCACAAGGGGCGAATTTTCTCCGCATGACGTCGCCGGAGAAGCCCGTTTAATCGTGGTGGAGTTGGCCGGCAGAAGTGCCGAACGCGTTGACTTGGACGCCCCGAACTTCATCGATGGGCTCTTGCGGCGGCTCTACAAGCGGCTGGTCGATTTTCAGGATAAGAAAGTACGCAACGGTGTCCGACTTGACCACGCACCGTCCGGACACGACGATGTTGACGGTTGGAACCCCATCGCTGCTCGGCTCGTGAGCGATGATGGCTTCGACCCGTTGACGCACTTGCTTGCTGCTGAAGCTCAAAATGAACAGCAGGCCGGGGCAGATGCCGCCATCAGCCCGGCGGCGGCCTGGCTTCGACTGATTCAACACTTCAACCAGGACATGCTCGCCGTGGCCCGGCACCTGTTGATTTCGCGGTCTTGGGCATACCGTTGCGTCAATCGAGCGGTCACCCTCGCTGGCCGGCAGCGCAGCCTCGCGTGTGTGCTGCGTGATCAATCGTGCCGCGACCTTGGCGGAATTTCAAGCTATGTCGCGTGCCGGTGCAACTGACACTGGATTTTGGCGACGAGGTGCTGCTACCGCTTTAGGCCCGTTGTCATTGCCACACGACGGTCATTGAGCTGCGTGTGCTCGGCGCCTGCAACGCCCGGTTCAAACGCTGAGCAGCGCCTCCCTGACCCAATCCAGCCGGTCCTGTCCCCAGAACATCTGCTCGCCCACGAACATCGTCGGCGCGCCGAACACGCCGCGGGCGATGGCTTCGTCGGTGACGGTTTTCAGGCGCGCCTTGACGTCCGGGTCGGCCGCCAGCGCCAGCACCTCGGCGGCATGGAAGCCGGCCGCCTGCAGGGCGCCAGCCGCGACCGCCGGATCGTTGAGGTTGAGCGCCTTGACCCAGATCGCTTCGAACACGGCCTGCGTGAAGGCTTCAAAGCGCTCCGCGTGCCGCATCTGCATGCCGGTGATGACGCGCATCAGCGTCAACGTGTTGATGGGGAAATGCGGGTTGCGCTGGATGGGCACGCCGTAGCGCTTGGCAAAGCGGTCAAAGTCGGTGAAGGTGTACGCGCCCTTGGCAGGCACGGTGGCGGGCGATGCATTGCCCGTGGCCTGGAAAACGCCGCCCAGCAGCATGGGCTTGTAGACCACCGTGGCGCCGGCTTCGCGCGCCATGGCGCCGATCTGCGTCCACGCCAGGTACGACGCGGGACTGCCGACGTCAAAGAAGAAATCCACTTGCTTGTTCATGTTGCCTCCTGACCGCTCTTGTGCATCCAATCAACCGCTACCGCCCGACGGACAAGCGCAAGCAGCTATCAAAACAATAGTGTTTCACCACTTTTCCATGTACGGCCGCAGATCCAGCTCAAACGTCCACGCATCGCGCGGCTGCTGGTGCAGGTACCAGTAGTTATCGGCAATGTGGTCGGGGTTGAGGATGCCGTCCTGCGCTTTCAGCGCATAGCGCTCGGGGAACTGCGTGCGGATGAATTCGGTGTCGATGGCGCCATCGACCACCACGTGCGCCACATGAATGCCGCGCGGCCCCAGTTCGCGTGCCATGCTTTGCGCCAGCGCGCGCAGCGCGTGCTTGGCGCCGGCAAACGCCGCAAAGCCCGCCGCGCCGCGCGTGCCGGCGGTGGCGCCGGTGAACAGGATCGTGCCGCGCCCGCGCGCCACCTGACGCTTGGCCACTTCGCGCGCGTTCAAAAAGCCGCTGAAGCACGCCATCTCCCAGATCTTGAAGTACTTGCGCGCGGTTTCTTCGAGGATGCTGCACGGCACGTTAGCGCCAATGTTGAACACCAGCACCTCGATGGGGCCGATGTCGCGCTCGATCTGCTCGATGAGCGCCACCACGTCTTCCTCCTTGCGCGCGTCGCTGGCAAAGCCGCGCGCCTGGCCGCCGGCGGCCGTGATCTCATCGACCAGCGGCTGCAACTTGTCGGCCGAACGGCGCGTGACGCAAGCCACATAGCCTTCGCGCGCAAAGCGTTTGGCGATGGCGCCGCCGGTCGAATCTCCGGCGCCGATCACGAGCGCCACCTTGGATTTGGCGGCGGGATTCGTTGGCATGATGTCGATCTCCTCCACGCGGGCGCCAGACGCGCCCGGACCGATTCAGTGTAAGACGGGCGACCGCACTGCACACGGCGGCGATGCTGCACCGGCGACACCCCGGCCGCCCATGAAAGGATTCACATGGCCCGCAAGATCATGGTCATCCGCCACGCCGAAAAGCCGGTGCCCGGCCATTTCAAGGGCGTGCGCCAGAGCGGTGAGACCGACGAACATTCGCTCATCGTGCGCGGCTGGCAGCGCGCGGGCGCGCTTATCCGCTTCTTCATGCAGCCCGATCACGCCGCCATCGCCGTGCCCACGCACCTGATCGGGGCCAGCTTTGCCGGCAACACCAGCCGCCGCCCGCACCAGACGCTGGTGCCACTGTCGGATGCGATGGGCTTGAAAGTGGATGAAAGCTTCACCAAGAGCCAGGAAGCCGCCGTGGCACAGCACTGCCTGGGCCTGAACGGCGTGGTGCTGATTTCGTGGCACCACGAGTGCATCCCCGCGCTGGCCGCTGCCATCGCCCCGAAAACCACGGTGCCACCCCAATGGGCGGACGACTGCTTCGACCGCGTGTGGGTTTTCGACGCCGAGCCGGGCGGCGGCTGGCGCTTTCAGCAGGTGCCGCAGCGGCTGCTGGCGGGAGATGCGGTGAGCTTCGACTGACGCGCTTCGACGGCTTGACGGAAAGGGCTTGAGAGTTGCTTTAAGAAACCCTGACTTCCATTGAGTTTGGTCGCTTTCAAGCCAATTCTGCGAAATTGTTGATCTTCACCACGCCATCCGGAAACTTGGCAATCACTTCCAGTTCACCGCCCATGGCCTCGATGTGACTGCGCAATGTCGAGATGTACATGTCCGTACGCCGCTCCAGCTTGGCAACCGACGGCTGCTGCACGTGCAGGGCTTCGGCGAGCATCTTTTGCGACAACCCACGTGCGCGGCGAAGCTCATGCAGAGGCATTTCAGCCAGCATCGTCTGGGTTTTTTCGTCAGCCTGCTCGCGCGCCTGAGGCGTCATCTGGGCACGCAGGTCTGCAAACTTCTTGGCCATCACAGTTCTCCTTCACGCTTGAGTTGCTCAAGATGCTGGTCATAGAGCCGATCAGCCATGGGCACATGCACTTCATACCAGCGGTCATCGCCTGTCTTGTCACCACCGATCAGCAAGATCGCCACGCGGCGTGGGTCAAAGGCATACAGCGTACGCAATGGCCGTCCACCATGCTGTGTACGCAATTCGCGCATATGCCCGTGGCGTGAGCCGTTGATGGCACTGCTGTGCGGATGCCCCAGGTTGGGCCCTCTGGCTTCCAGCAAACCCACCGATGCCGCCACCGACACTTGTTCAGCCTCACTGAGCGAAGCCCACCACGTCTCGAACTCGTCGGTGAACTCAACTTCCCAAGCCATGCATGAATATAGCCCAAAAGGAATATTCCGTCAAGTAAATATTATTCCCACTCAATGGTCGCCGGCGGCTTGGATGACACGTCGTAGGTCACGCGGTTGATGCCGCGCACCTCGTTGATGATGCGGCTGGACACGCGCTTTAGCAGGGCGTAGGGCAATTCCGCCCAGTCGGCGGTCATGAAGTCGCTGGTCTGCACGGCGCGCAGGGCGACGACGTAGTCGTAGGTGCGGCCGTCGCCCATCACGCCGACGCTCTTGACGGGCAGGAAGACGGTGAAGGCCTGGCTGGTCAGGTCGTACCAGCTCTTGCCGCTGTGCGGCTCGATGGTGGAGCGCAGTTCTTCGATGAAGATGGCGTCGGCGTGGCGCAACAGGTCGGCGTATTCCTTCTTCACCTCGCCCAAAATGCGCACGCCCAGGCCGGGGCCGGGGAAGGGGTGGCGGTAGACCATGTCGTGCGGTAGACCGAGGGCCACGCCCAGCTCGCGCACCTCGTCCTTGAACAGGTCGCGCAGCGGCTCCAGCAGCTTCAGGCCCAGTTGCTCAGGCAGGCCGCCGACGTTGTGGTGGCTCTTGATGACCACCGCCTTCTTGCTCTTGGCACCACCCGATTCGATGACGTCCGGGTAGATGGTGCCTTGCGCCAGCCACTTCGCTCCTGATTTAGAAGCGCCCGACGCCGTCAGCTTGCCGGCCTCGGCCTTGAACACATCGACAAACAGCCGCCCGATGATCTTGCGCTTCTGCTCCGGGTCGCTCACGCCGGCCAAATCCTTGAAGAACAGCTCGCTCGCATCCACCCGCACCACCTTCGCATGCAGCTTGCCGGCGAACATGTCCATCACCATGTCGCCTTCGTTCAGGCGCAGCAGGCCGTGGTCGACGAACACGCAGGTGAGCTGGTCGCCAATCGCGCGGTGGATCAGCGCGGCGGCCACGGACGAATCCACGCCGCCCGACAGGCCCAGGATCACTTCCTCGTCGCCCACCTGCTCGCGGATCTTCTGCACCGCTTCCTCGATGTGATCGCGCATCACCCAGTCCGGCCGCGCGCCGCAGATCTCCAGCACAAAGCGCTCCAGCAGCGCCCTACCTTGCACCGTGTGCGTGACCTCGGGGTGGAACTGCACGCCGTAGAACCGGCGTTCCTCGTCCGCCATGCCGGCGATGGGACACGAGTCGGTGCTCGCCATCAGCTTGAAGCCCGGCGGCAACTCCGTCACCTTGTCGCCGTGGCTCATCCACACCTTGAGCATGCCGTAGCCCTCGGGCGTGTGGAAGTCCTCGATGCCCTTGAGCAGCGCCGTGTGGCCGCGCGCGCGGACTTCGGCGTAGCCAAATTCGCGCGTGTGCCCGCCTTCCACCTTGCCGCCAAGCTGCTGCGCCATGGTCTGCATGCCGTAGCAGATGCCCAGCACGGGCACGCCCAGGCTGAACACGGCGTCGGGCGCGCGGTCATCCACCTCGTACACGCTGGCGTGGCTGCCGGAGAGGATCACGCCCTTCAGGCTGCCGTCGGCCGCGTACTGGCGCACCCAGTCGTCGGTCACGTCGCACGGGTGCACCTCGCAATATACATGCGCCTCGCGCACGCGGCGCGCAATGAGCTGCGTGACCTGGGAGCCAAAGTCGAGGATGAGGATTTTCTGGTGTTGCATGAAGCGGTGGCCGGTATGTCAAAAGCCAAGGACAAGCGCGCTCAAACACTGTATATTCAAACAGTGGAACTCGACGCCAAGCTTGCTATTTTGGCCGATGCGGCCAAGTACGACGCCAGTTGCGCCTCCAGCGGCGGCACGCGGCGCGATTCGTCGCGCGCGGGCGGCGGCAAGGGCGGCCTCGGCAGCAACGAGGGCGCGGGCATCTGCCACAGCTTTGCGCCCGACGGGCGTTGCATCTCGCTGCTGAAAATCCTGCTCACCAACTTCTGCCTTTACGACTGCGCCTACTGCATCAACCGCAGCAGCAGCGACGTGCAGCGTGCGCGGTTCACGGTGGAAGAAGTGGTGGCGCTCACGCTTGACTTCTACCGCCGCAATTGCATCGAGGGGCTGTTCCTCTCCAGCGGCATCATCCAGAGCCCCGACTACACCATGGAGCAACTGGTGGGCGTGGCGCGCACGCTGCGCGAGGTGCACGACTTTCGCGGCTACATCCACCTCAAGACGATTCCCGATGCCTCGCCCGACCTGCTGGCCCAGGCCGGCCGCTGGGCGGATCGGCTGTCGGTCAACATCGAACTGCCCACGCAAGCCGGCCTGACCGCGCTGGCGCCCGAGAAGGACGTGGCCAGCATCCGCCGCAGCATGGCGCGCCTGCGCCTGTCGATTGACGACGCCAAGGCGCAAAAACGCGAGCAGCAAGCTCAGCCCATCCGGCTGCTGCCCGGCGCCCGCCCGCGCCGCGCGGCCGCGCCCACGTTTGCCGCCGCCGGCCAAAGCACGCAGATGATCGTCGGCGCCGATGGCGCGAACGACGCCACCATCCTCGCCACCAGCGCGCAGCTGTATGGCGCCTATCGTTTGAAGCGGGTGTACTACTCCGCCTTCAGCCCCATCCCGCACGCCTCGGCCACCCTGCCCGCGCAGGCGCCGCCGCTGCTGCGCGAGCACCGGCTGTACCAGGCTGACTGGCTGATGCGCTTCTATGGCTTTGCCGCCGATGAGATCGCACCCACGGCGGGCGGCATGCTGGCGCTGGAGGTCGATCCCAAAACCGCGTGGGCCGTGGCGCACCCTGAGCGGTTCCCCGTCGATCTGGACCGTGCCCCGCGCGAACAACTGCTGCGCGTGCCAGGGCTGGGCGTGCGCGCAGTCAGCCGCCTGCTCATGGCGCGGCGTGCGCGGCGCCTGCGCGTGGCCGACCTGACGGCGCTGCGCGTGCCGGTGCGGCGCGTGCTGCCGTTCGTGGTGCTGGTCGATCATCGGCCCGACGCTGGCGCGGCGCAGCGGCTGGTGGAAGCGGCGGCGTCAAGGTCAAAATCGGCTCTTGCGCTTGCTCAGACTGCGCAAGCAGCTCTGTTTTAGATAGCAATGCCGGGTCGCTTCCAGCCTGTCAGCGCGCCGCCATCGCCGCCCGAAGTGGACAGCGCGGCGTCAGCGCGCGACGACGTCGTGGCGGCAACCGCTGCCTTCACGCGCTTTCGGCAACGCGCCCGCGCCCTGCTGGCCGCCGGCGTGCCCCCTGCCGACGCCATCGGCGCCTGGGCCGATGCGGACGCGTCACACCGGAGGTCAGCGCCCATTGCCGCAGATCTGTTTGCTGACGCGGGATTGCAGCCGCGCGCAGAGGCCAGCACGCGCGCACCCCGCGCCACCCCGCCGCGCGCCGGTGCGGCCCCCCCTCGTGCCCAGCGCCTTCGTCGCGCTCGCGCGCCGCGTGGTGCTGCACAGCGCGCCGGGCCGCTTCGACGCGCTCTACGCCCTGCTCTGGCGCCTGGTGCACGAGCCGGGCCTGCGCCACGACCCACTCGACGCCGAATGGCTGCGCCTGCGCCAGATGGCCCGCGCCGTGCAGCGCGATGCGTACAAGATGCGCGCCTTCGTGCGCTTTCGCCCCGTGCGCGACGATGCGGCACCAGGCACCAATGCACCCAACGGGGCCGGCACCCTGCACGTCGCCTGGTTCGAGCCCGAGCACGACGTGCTTGAAGCCGTGGCGCCGTGGTTCGCGCGCCGCTTTGCCGGCATGCGCTGGGCCATCCTCACGCCGCGCCAAAGCGTGCGCTGGTCGCCCAGCAGCCAGCGCCTGCAATTCGGCCCCGGCGCCGAGCGCGCCCAAGCTCCGGCGGCCGACGACGGAGAGGCGCTGTGGCTCACCTACTACCGTCACATCTTCAACCCCGCGCGGCTCAACCTGACCCTGATGCGGCAACACATGCCGCGCAAATACTGGGCCAACCTGCCCGAAGCCGCCGCCATCGGTGAACTGGCTGCGGGCGCCATGGCCCGCACCGCCGCCATGCTGGCCGCGGGCGACGACGGGGCATCGCCAGTGCCTTTACTATCAAATAAAGAGCTGCCCGCGCTTGATGGGCATGCGCCAGGGGCTGATTTGGCTTTGAGCACCTCAACGCCTGCCCGGTCAGCTGTACTAAACCCCAGCACGGCAGAAACGCCCGCGCTGGCCGCCCGCCATACCACGCTGGCTTCACTGCACGCCGCCGTGCAGAGCTGCGCCGCCTGCCCCATCGGCGCCTGTGCCACGCAGGCCGTCAACGGCAGCGGGCCGCTGGGCGCGCGCCTCATGCTGGTGGGCGAACAGCCGGGCGACCACGAAGATCTGGCTGGCCAACCCTTCGTCGGCCCCGCCGGCCAGTTGCTCGATCAGGCGCTGGAGCGCGCCGGGCTAAACCGTGGCGAGCTGTTTCTGACCAATGCCGTGCGCCACTTCAAGCACGAGCTGCGCGGCAAGCGCCGCCTGCACAAAACCCCCGGCCAGCGCGAAGCCGCCGCCTGCCAGCCCTGGCTGCTGCGCGAGATCGATCTGGTGCAACCGGGCGCCTTGCTGGCTCTGGGCGCCACCGCCGCGCGCGCCCTGCTCGGCCCCGGCGTCACCCTGGCTCAGTCGCGCGGCCGCTGGTGGCCCGGGCCGGGCGGCAGGCCGGTTCTGGTCACCTGGCACCCCGCCGCGCTGCTGCGCCTGCCCGAGCCGGAGCGCGCTCGCGTGTGGGCGCTGTGGCTGGACGATTTGCGGACGGCTGCGCAAGGGCCGCAGGCGCCCGATCCCGGTTTGGCTGACGCCGGCAACCATCCGATGGCGAGCGGCTCAGGCGTGTTGGCGTGAGCGCTAAAAACAACAGCGCCGCATGAAGGAGGAGGAGCGTACCGTCAGCACATGGTGGTGATGTGTGCAGGGTACGGTGTGCGGGGTCAGGGGTGGCGGGCTGATGGGTGATCGAGTGGCGCTGCCCTTCGCGCCGTGACACGGCCCCCCAGTATGTTTTCAACCCCCTGGCGGCCAGCCGGGGTCTTGTGCTCGCCCGGTACGCTCCAGAAAAATATCAGTCAAATTTGCCGCCAGCGCTTGAGGGGCAAGCGCGAGCAGCTCTCAAAATCATAGTATCCAGTTCACAGTTCAACGCGCCAGTTGGTCTCTTGAATCTGCACGTTCAGCTCGCGAATCTTGCGCGAGTAGTCTTCCATGTGCTTTTGCGTCGCCGCCACGTCGATCTGCGGTACCCACTTGATCTCGCGCGGGCTGTAGCGGTCTTCTTCCTTGTGGGTGGCGTCCACCGCGCTTTTCAGCACACTGTGCTGCTGCATCAGCACGTCGCGCTGGCCCAGCACGGCGGCCAGCGCGCGGCCGTCGGGCAATTTGGCGGCGGCGTTGGCGGCATCGATCCTCAGCACCAGCGCCTGCTGTTCGGCTATGACGGCAAAGCATTCGGCGATCAGCTTCGCCACGTCTTCGCGCGGCGCATCACCCTCCTGCGCCAGCGCGTTCTGCGCAATGCGCTCGCGCAATGAGAGGATTTTCTTTTTCTGATCGGCGCGGATCAGCAGGGCTTCGGCGAGTTTCATGCGTCAATTGTCGGGCACAGCCAGCCGATCAAGCAGCGTGGCTGGCGTACAGATGGCAAAGGGCAACGCGGCGTTGTGTGCCAGATGAAGCAGATCGTCATCCCCCGTGACCAACACATCGGCGCGACCGAGCTGAGCAAGCAGCAGGAACATTTGGTCTTTAGGATCGCGGCACTCGGGCAAATCGCTCAACGCGTCGGTCGCAGTCACTGTTTCGGCATACGGCAGGTAGTCGGCCAACAACTCGTTGCGCTCAGCCGCGGTCAGACGAAATTTCGGATAAGCCAGCACGCGCAGCAACTCTTGCACCGTGGCTTTGCTGACCAGCGGCAACACGCGTGCTGATTGCCAGTGGACGCGCAGCGCACTCAAGCGGCCCGAGCCGAAGAGCAGCGCCGACAGCACCACATTCGTATCCAGCACCACCCGCAATCGGCGGGATGTCGCTGCCGATTCAGTCACCCCGGCGCGCCCACGCCACCGCGTCTCGCACGTCCTCCTCGCCGATACCCAATGCAGCCAACTTGGCGCGCACGGCATCGGCCTTCTGCAGGCGTACAGGGGTCAGCATCAATCGACCATCTATCGCTTCTACCTCGAAGTATTCCGAGGGCGGTAGCTGCGCCACCACCGCCTTGGGCAGCGTGATCTGGTTCTTGGAGGTCATTTTGGCAAGCATGGCAGGATCCATGAGTAAGGAATCCTTACTTTAGCATATTTCGGCTAGGCGTCATCAACGAACTTTGACTGGCTAAACGACCGTACCTCAAGCGCCTCCATACTTCTGATTAAACTTTTCGTCGCTCATCGTCAACAGCAGAATGAATTCGACAAAGGCAATCAAGGCGGGAATAAATGTCCAACAAAACACCAGATACAAGATGCCCATACCTGTCTGGCCCAAATAAAATTTATGAACACCAAGGCCGCCCAACACCAAGGCAAGCAACGCCGCTGCAATCCGGCTCTTACCATTTACGGCAGTGGGGCCAAGGTTGATTGATGCCGCAGGCGCTGGCATCTGCCGAACGCCGCATTTGGGACAAATTTCCGCTTTGGCCTTAATGATCGATCCGCATTCACTGCAGAATTTCTCATCAATTCCTTTATGTACCACTTCCCCCATCATGCCCTCCAGTAATATTCCTAGTCCGCCCGATAATTCGGCGCCTCCTTCGTGATCTGCACATCATGCACGTGCGATTCACGAATCCCCGCGGCGGTGATCTGCACAAACTCGGCGGTTGACCGCATCTCCTCAATCGTCGCGCACCCACAGTACCCCATACTGGCGCGCAACCCACCCGCCTGCTGGAACAGAATGCTGACCACGCTGCCCTTGTACGGCACGCGGCCTTCGATGCCTTCGGGGACCAGTTTGTCGGCGTTGGGGTTGCCGGTGCTGCTTTCCTGGAAGTAGCGGTCGGCGCTGCCTTGTTGCATGGCGCCGATGCTGCCCATACCGCGGTAGCTCTTGTAGCTGCGGCCCTGGAACAGCACGATCTCGCCCGGCGCTTCTTCGGTGCCGGCGAACATGCCGCCCATCATCACGCTGCTGGCGCCGGCGGCGATGGCCTTGGCGATGTCGCCCGAATAGCGCACGCCGCCGTCGGCGATCAGCGGCACGCCCGTCCCTGCAAGGGCGGTAGCTACATTATCAATAGCGGTGATCTGCGGCACGCCCACGCCGGCGACGATGCGGGTGGTGCAGATGCTGCCGGGGCCGATGCCGACTTTGACGCCGTCGGCGCCCGCCTCAGCCAGCGCCTTGGCCGCCGCGCCGGTGGCGATGTTGCCGCCGATCACATCGACGTGCGGGTAGTTCTGCTTGACCCAGCGCACGCGCTCGATCACGCCGCGGCTGTGGCCGTGGGCGGTGTCCACCACCAGCGCATCCACACCGGCCTTGACCAGCGCCTCGACGCGCTCTTCGGTGCCCTCGCCCACGCCCACGGCGGCGCCCACGCGCAGGCGCCCGTCGGCGTCGCGCGCGGCGTTGGGGAAAGTGGTCTGCTTCGTGATGTCCTTCACCGTGATCAGGCCCTTCAGGCGGTCCTGGTCGTCGATGATGAGCAGGCGCTCGAGCTTGTGCTTGTTGAGCAGTGCCTTGGCCTCGGCCGGGCTGGCGTGTTCATCCACCGTGATGAGCTTGTTGCGCGGCGTCATGATCTCGCGCACCTTCACGTCGTAGCGCGTTTCAAAGCGCATGTCGCGCCCGGTGACGATGCCGACCACCTTGCCGCCGTCCAGCACCGGAAAGCCGCTGATGTCCAGCTCGTCCGACAGGCGCATCACGTCGAGCACGGTGTGCTCGGGCGTGATGACCACCGGGTCGCGCAGCACGCCGCTTTCATAGCGCTTGACCTTGGCCACCTGCGCGGCCTGCTCCTGCGCGGTGAGGTTCTTGTGCACGATGCCGATGCCGCCCTCTTGCGCGATCGCAATGGCCAGGCGCGCTTCGGTCACGGTGTCCATCGCGGCCGAAACCAGGGGAAGGTTCAGGCGGATGTTGCGGGTGAACTGGGTGGAGAGATTGACGTCCTTGGGCAGGACCTGGGAGAACGCGGGCACCAACAGAACATCGTCGAAGGTGAGCGCTTTGCCGAGAAGGCGCATGGATGAAGGCTCCAAAAGACGAATTGTAAACAGCGGGGCATGACACTGTTGCGGCCGGCGCACCGGCTGTCGGCAAATCGGCGCCGCGCGGCGTTTCAAGTCAGGCTGGCCCGCCCTGCCCCTACTACACTCTGCGGATCATGATGAAGCCCACACGCGCATTGCTTCTTGGTTTGACGCTGACCGCCGCCATGGCGGCCCATGCCCAGTACCAATGGATCGACAAGGACGGCAGGCGCGTGTTCAGCGACCGACCGCCGCCCGCCGACGTGCCGGCCAAGAACCTGCTGGCCCAGCCCCGCGCCGGCCAGGCGCCCGCCGGGCGCACCGCCATGCCGCCCGCCGATGCCGCCGCCGCTGCGGCGACTGCCGCCACCCGTCCGGCCGCAGCGGCCAGCGGCGCAGCGCCCGCCGGTGTCGACAAGGCACTCGAAGAGAAAAAACGCAAGGCCGAACAGGCCGAGGCCGAGAAAAAGAAAGCCGAAGAAGCCCGCATCGCTGCCGCGCGCGCCGAAAACTGCAAGCGTGCGACCAGTTCCAAGGCCACCATCGAATCGGGCATGCGCATGGCCCGCATCAACAGCCAGGGCGAGCGCGAGTTTCTGGACGACGCGCAGCGCGCCGAAGAACTGAAACGCGCCAACGCCATCATCGCGTCGGACTGCGGCTGAGGCCGGACGGGCTTCGTCGCTGGCCGCGCGCTGGGGGCCGGCCACCCCACAGTCAACCATTGGCCACGCGCGCTTCACGCAGCGGCCGCTGGCGTCTTCAATACCCCGGCTTCGCCCCCGGCCGGCGCTTGGCAAACAGCCCCGCCGTGCGCGCGCCCTGCTGACCGAATCGCTCGCGCCGCGCCAGCTTGGGGTCGACCCGCAGCGGCCGCCAGATTTCCACCCGGTCGCGGTCGCGCAGCAATTGGCCGGGGGGCGCCTTGCGGCCCCACACGCCGACGCTGCCAGGCTCGACGGGCAGGTCGGCAAACTGCTCGATCCACCCGCTGGCCTGCAGCGCGTCGCGCACGGTGCTGCCGGCGGGCAGCGTCAGGGTCATTTCATGCACTTCGCGCGGCGCGGGCGAGTACGCCACGACGACCTGCAGGGGCGCGCTCACGCCGCCGCGCTTCCGTACACCTGTTCGGCGCGCTGCACGAAAGCGTCGACCAGGCTGTTGGCGATCTTGTCGAACACCGGCCCCACCAGCGTGGCCAGCAGGCGGTTGGAAAAGCCGTAGTCCAGCCGCAGATCGACGCGGCAGGCGCGCTCGTTCTCGCGCACCGGCGTGAACTGCCACGTGCCTTCCAGCTTCGAGAACGGCCCCTTGACCAGGTGCAGCTTCACCTCGCGACCGGGCACGTGTTCGTTGCGTGTGACGAACACCTGGCGCACGCCCTTGAAGTCGATGCCGACCTCGGCCGTCAGGCCGGCTTCATGGCGCTCCAGCACCTTGCCGTGGTTGCACCAGGGCAGGAATTCGGGGTAGCGCTCGACATCGATCACCAGGTCGAACATCTCCTGGGCGGTGTACCAGATCAGGACGGACTTGTGGACAGATTTCATAGAATGCACGCTGCACGCCGATTTTAGGCGCCCGCCCGCGGCGCCTGCCGCCCGAGCCGCTTGCAAAGTGCGAGCAGCGCTCCATATTTCACAGATGGCCACCAAGAAACCCAAGTCACCCAACCCGGTCATCGCCGAGAACAAGAAAGCCGCGTTCAACTATTTCTTCGAAGAGCGCTTCGAAGCCGGCATGGTGCTGGAAGGCTGGGAAGTCAAGGCCCTGCGCGCCGGCAAGGCGCAGCTGACCGACGGCTACGTGGTCATCCGCAATGGCGAGCTGTTCGTCATCGGCTGCCAGATCAACCCGCTGGGCACCGCCAGCACCCACGTGCGGCCCGACGCGGTGCGCACCAAGAAGCTGCTGATGAAGGCCGACGAGATTCGCCGGCTGATCGGCAAGGTCGAGCAAAAAGGCTACACGCTGGTGCCCATCAACCTGCACTGGAAGAACTGCCGCGTAAAGTGCGAGATCGCCCTGGCCAAGGGCAAGGCCACGCACGACAAGCGCGACACCATCAAGGAGCGCGAAGGCAAGCGCGAGGTGGAGCGCGCCATGAAAGAGCGCCACCGCTGACGCGGCCGCTTGTCCCACAGGCCGGCGGCATGCGCGGGGGCTACACTCTTTGGGTTATCCACACTGACGACAGGAGTGCTTCGCATGAACATCAAGGCATTGACCGCCGCCCTCGCCACCGCTGCCCTGCTGGCTGCCTGCGGCACCACCCAACCCACCGCCGGCAACGTGCCCGCCAATGCGCGGCCCAGCACGCCCACGCAGGCCGTGGACGGCACGCTGGTCGGCCCGGATGGCCGCACGCTGTACGTGTTCAGCCGCGACGTGGCGGGCAGCGGCAAGTCGGCCTGCGTCGACGCCTGCGCCGCCAACTGGCCGCCGCTGGGCGTGACCGCCTCGGCCGTGCCGCTGGGCGACTACACCATCATCACGCGCGCCGACGGCAGCAAGCAGTGGGCGTACAAGGGCATGCCGCTGTACTACTTTGTGAAAGACGCCAAGGTCGGCGACAAGCTGGGCGACGGCGTGGGCGGCAACTGGCGCATCGCGCGCCGCTGACGCACGGGCCGCGACGGGCATCTACCGGTCGCGCGCTTCAGTCCCAAGCCGTGGGGTGACCCACGGCTTTTTTCATGGGCGGTATCGGGGTGCAATGGCTGCGTGCGTGATGCCATCACCCATCCAGTTTTACAGTCGATCGCTATCTTTTAAATAGCTATAAACGCGCCACTGGCGTGCGCAAGACGCCAATCGGATGCAAATTCAACCGCCCAGCGATGCCAATGGATGCGCCACCGGCTCCCACGGGCTGAAGAAGAACGGCGCCACCATGTCGGGGCGAATGTCCTCGATGCGCTGGGGGTTCCAGCGCGGCGCATGGTCCTTGTCCACGGCCAGCGCGCGGATGCCTTCCACCGTTTCGCTGCCCTGCCCCTCGCGCAGGTGGAAGCAGTGGTGCACCAGGTCGCGCTCCATGCGCAGTTCGTCGGCCAGCGCCATGCCGCGCGCGCGCCGAATCTGCTCCAGCGTCACGTGCAGCATCAGCGGCGAACGCGTGCGCAGCTCGGCCGCGGTGTCGCGCGCCCAGGCCGAATCGGCGGCCTCCAGCGCGCCCACGATGGCGGGCACGTCGGGCTGGCCGAAGAAGTGGTCGATCTCGCCCTGGTGCGGCAGCCGGTCGGCCGTGGGCGGCGCAAACTGCGCGGCCACCCAGCGCTGCGCGGCCGCGCCATCGGGCCAGTCGGTTTCAGCGAGGTGCTGCCAGATGGCGGGCAGCTCGGCAGAGGCCACGCTGCCATCGGCCAGCCTGGCGGCCACGGCGGCGTCGCCCTTCAGCACGTGGCCCGTCAGCGCGATGTATTCGCCCAGATGGCCGGGCAAGCGGCCCAGGAAGTGCCCGCCGCCGACGTCGGGGAAAAGGCCGATGCGCGTTTCGGGCATGGCCATGCGGGTGTGCTCGGTCACCACGCGCAGGCTGGCGCCTTGCGACAGGCCCATGCCACCACCCATGACGATGCCGTCCATGAATGCGATGTAAGGCTTGCCGTAGGTGAAGATCAGGTGGTTGAGCGCGTATTCCTCGGTGAAGAAATCGCCCAGCGCGGCGTCGCCCGCCAGCGCGGCCTGGTGGAAGAACCGGATGTCGCCGCCCGCACAGAAGGCGCCGAACGGCGCAAAGCCATCGGGCGACTTGCCCATGCCGCGAATGGCCACGGCCTTGATGCCGGGGTCGCGCTGCCAGCTGCGCAGTGTGTCGGTCAGCGTGCGCACCATGGGCAGCGACAGCGCATTCAGCGCCTGTGGGCGGTTCAGGGTGATGAGGCCCACGCCATAGGCGGCGCGTTCGGTGATGACAAGGGGGGGCCGCATCGGGCGTCGAGGTCAGGGTCATGGGCTGTGGCGCCGCCGCGCGCAAGAGTCAACAATATAAAAATGATAGCTTAATACGCATATCCTGCGGGCGGTGGGCGTTTATTTGATGCACAAGCCGCCAGCGCGGCGGGCGCCATGGCGTCAGGCGGGGCCGAGCGGCGCCACGTCGCTGTCGGCCGGGCGGCTGGCGGCCCGCTGCGCGGCGCGCCAGCCCAGCCATTCGTTCACCACCAGCGCGCCGATGACGAGCGAGCCGCCCGCCAACACTTCACGTTGCGGGGTCTCGCCCGCCAGCGCCCAGGCCAGGGCGATGCCGAACACCACTTCCAGCAAGGCCAGCAGCGACACCTCGGCAGCGGCCAGCACGCGGGCGCACAGCACCGCCAGCACGCACGGAATGGCCAGCTGCGTCAGCCCCAGAAAGCCCAGCCAGCCCAGGTCACGCGCCGTGGCCGCAAACGGCCAGGCCAGCGGCAGCGTGACGGCGCTGGAGATCACGGCGCCCAGCAGCACGGCTGGCACCAGGTCAATCGGCTCGCCGTGCGCCTGACTGCGCTGCGTGACCGACCAGTTGATGGCCGCCGCCATGGGCACCCCCAGCGCCACCACCGAGCCCAGCCAGCCCCCCGCAGCGCCGCCCATCTGCCCGCCGAACATCCACGCCATGCCCACGCCGGCCACGGCGATGGCCGCCCAGGTGCGGCCCGGCAGCCGGTGGCCGGTCACCACGCGCGCCAGCAGCGCGGTCAGCAGCGGCCCCAGCGCCAGCGTGACCAGCACGTGCGCCACGCTGGTCAGCGTCAGCGCGACCATGAAGGCGGTGAACATCGTCGCCCAGCACGCGCCCGACAGCCAGAACGCGCCGCGCCGCCACGGCATGCCCGCCCACACGCCCGCGCCCTGCCAGAGCGGCAGGATGACCAGCAGCGACAGCGCCGTGAAAAAACTGCGCCAGAAAGTGACCTCAAAGCCCTGCGCCGCCGTCAGCTGGCGCGACACCACGCCCGCCGTGGACCACAGCAGCGTGACCAGCACCATCGTCCACACCGCGCGGGTGTGGCTCCATGCGGGGCGGTTCATGGGGCGATAGCGGGGTCGTGCCGCAACGCTCAGGCGCCTTCGCGGCTGGCGCGCTTGCGCTCGTGTTCCTTCAGGTGGCGCTTGCGCAGGCGCACGCTCTTGGGCGTGATCTCGACCAGTTCATCGTCCTCGATGAATTCGACGCCGTATTCCAGCGTCAGCGCGATGGGTGGCGTGATCTTGATGGCGTCTTCCTTGCCGCTGACGCGGAAGTTGGTCAGCTGCTTGGTGCGCGTGGCGTTGACCACCAGGTCGTTGTCGCGGCTGTGCACGCCGACGATCATGCCTTCGTACACCGGGTCGCCCGCTTTCACGAACATGCGGCCGCGGTCGTCCAGCTTGCCCAGGGCGTAGGTGAAGATCTCGCCGTCGTCCATGCTGATCAGCACGCCATTCTTGCGCCCGCCGATGTCGCCCTTGTACGGCTCATAGCGGTCGAAGATGTTGCTGATGAGGCCGCTGCCGCGCGTCAGGTTCAGGAATTCGTTGGAAAAGCCGATCAGCCCGCGCGCCGGAATGCGGTATTCGAGCCGCGCGCGGCCGCGGCCGTCGGGTTCCATGTTGACCAGTTCGCCCTTGCGCTCGCCCAGCGCCTGCATCACGCCGCCCTGGTGCTGCTCCTCGATGTCCACAGTGACCAGCTCGATCGGCTCGGTGCGCTCGTCGCCGTCGCCGTGAAAGACGACGCGCGGCTTGCTCACGGCCAGCTCGTAGCCTTCGCGGCGCATGTTTTCCAGCAGGATGGTCAGGTGCAGTTCGCCGCGGCCAGAGACTTCGAACACGCCCTCCTCGTCGGTTTCCTTCACTTTGAGGGCCACGTTGCTCTGCAGCTCTTTCTGCAGGCGGTCCCAGATCTGGCGGCTGGTGACGAACTTGCCTTCGCGCCCGGCCAGCGGGCTGGTGTTGACGCAGAAGTTCATCGTCAGCGTCGGCTCGTCGACCTTCAGCATGGGCAGCGGCTGCGGATCCAGCGGGTCGGTCAGCGTGACGCCGATGCCCACGTCCTCGATGCCGTTGATCAGCACGATGTCGCCGGGGAACGCTTCCTTGACCTGGACGCGGTCCAGGCCCTCGAAGGTCAGCACCTGGTTGATGCGGCCCTTGAACTGCTTGCCATCGGCGCCTTCCATCACCAGCACTTCCTGCGCGGGCTTCAGCGTGCCGGCATTGATGCGGCCGACGCCGATGCGGCCGACGAAGGTGGAATAGTCCAGCGCCGAAATCTGCAACTGCAGGGGCGCAGCCGGGTCGCCCTCGTGCGGGGGCACGTGCTTGAGGATGGTGTCGAACAGCGCCGACATGTCGGGGCCCCACTGCTCGCCCGCAGCGCCCTCCTTCAGGCTGGACCAGCCGTTGATGCCCGAGGCGTAGACCACCGGGAAGTCCAGCTGCTCGTCCGTGGCGCCCAGCTTGTCGAACAGGTCGAACGCGGCGTTGATGACCTTGTCGCAGTTGGCGCCGGGTTTGTCGACCTTGTTGACCACCACGATGGGGCGCAGGCCCAGTGCCAGCGCCTTCTTGGTGACAAAGCGCGTCTGCGGCATGGGGCCTTCCTGCGCGTCGATCAGCAGCACGACGCCGTCGACCATGGACAGCGCGCGCTCCACCTCACCGCCGAAGTCGGCGTGGCCCGGGGTGTCGACGATGTTGATGTGCGTGCCCTGCCACGACACGGCGCAGTTCTTGGCCAGAATGGTGATGCCGCGCTCGCGCTCGATGGCGTTGTTGTCCATCACGGTATCGACCACCTTTTCGTGGTCGGCAAAGGTGCCGGACTGGCGCAGCAGCTGGTCGACCATGGTGGTCTTGCCGTGGTCGACGTGGGCGATGATGGCGATGTTGCGAATCTGTTTGTTGCTCATGCGATTGCTTCGGTTCTTGCAGCGTCAGGCGCTGTCTGCATCAGGGTTTGCTGGATTTCGATCGGGCTCAGCAAGCGGCCCGGAATGAGTTCGCCCGCCTTCACGTGGGCGGTGCCGAGCAGCGCACGCGGCGCGGCGCCGAAGACAGCCACCTGCTCCGCATCCGGCCACGCGCCGCGACGGCGCATGCCGGACAGAAAGCGCCCTGCCTCGTCGCCCGCCAGCGTGACGGTGGCGTGGTCGGGCAGCAATGCTTCAGGCGGGCGCAGCGCGGCCAGGCGTTCGGGTTCGGCCATGGCTTCGAGTTGTTCGAGGGTGATGCACCGCGCAACGGTGAACGGCCCGGTCACGGTGCGGCGCAATTGCGACAGGTGACCGCCGCAACCCAGGGCCTGGCCGATGTCTTCGCCCAGGGTGCGGATGTACGTGCCCTTGCTGCAGCGCACGCGCAGGCTCAGGTGGGGCGTCTCGCCGGTCAGATCCATGTCGAGCAGGTCGAGTTCATGGATCACCACGTCGCGCGGCGCGCGCTCGACCGTCTCGCCAGCGCGCGCATATTCGTACAGCGCCTTGCCGTCCTTCTTGAGCGCACTGTGCATGGGCGGCACCTGGCTGATCGGCCCGGTAAAACAGTCCAGCACTTCGACGACCTGGCCGACGCTGCAATCCACCGGTAGGTGGCGCAGTACCTCGCCTTCGGCATCGGCGGTGCTGGTGGTCACACCCAGCCGCACCGTGGTTTCGTAGGTCTTGTCGGCGTCCAGGTGCAGGCCGCTGAACTTGGTGGCCGCGCCAAAGCACAGCGGCAGCACGCCGGTCGCCAGCGGGTCAAGCGTGCCGGTGTGGCCGGCCTTTTCGGCGCGCAGCAGCCACTTGGCCTTTTGCAACGCCTGGTTGCTGGACAGGCCCAGCGGTTTGTCGAGCAGCAACACCCCATGCACTGGGCGCCGCTGCACCCGTGCACGAGGGGTGGCGGTCATGGCGTGTCGTCTTCCTTCGAACGCGATGCCACCGCCTTGGCGATGAGCGCGTTCATGTCGGCCGCGCGCTCGGTGGTGCGGTCGAAGATGAAGTGCAGCGTGGGCACGGTGTGGATGTGCAGGCGCTTGAACAGCCCGTTGCGCAGGTGGCCCGCGGCGTGGTTCAGCGCTTCTTCCGTTTCGACCGGATCGCCAGTGAGCAGGCTGAAGAACACCTTGGCGTGCGCATAGTCGGGCGTGACCTCGACCGCGTTGATCGTGACCATGCCGACGCGCGGGTCCTTCAATTCGCGCGCGATCAGCTCCGCCAGATCGCGCTGGATCTGGTCGGCGACGCGAAAGCCGCGATTGGGGGTGGATGACTTCTTGTGTGGCATCGACGCCCCTTCAGAGGTGCAGCGGCAACCACCAGCGATCCATGCGCGGCAGATAGGCGCGGCCCAGATCGTGCGACATGGCCACCCGAACTGCGCGTCCTGTCACGCGGCCTACGTCAATGAAGCCGAGGAACCGGGAATCGCGGCTATTGTCACGACTGTCACCTAACACCATCACATGACCCTCAGGCACGCGAACGGGAGCGAAGCTCTTGAAGCGATTGTGTTCGAGCAACGTAGCGACTGAAATGCTTTGCTCCGTCAACTCCTCGCGCCAGATCTGCGCCTTGATCCAACCGGCTTCGGTTGGCAGCCAGCGCTCCTGCTGCGCCAGATGACGCGACACGGGACGACCATTAATGATCAACTGGTTGTCCCACATCGATACTTCGTCACCCGCAACCGCAACGACACGCTTGATGAGATTGAGATCGTCAGCAGGCGAGTCGAACGTGATCACGTCGCCGCGATGCGGCGAATCCCAACGTGCCAACTCCAACCGCGTGAACGGAACGCGCAGACTGTACGCACGCTTGTCGATCAACACCCGATCCCCGGCCAGGAGCGTGGGGTTCATTGAGGACGAAGGCACATAGTTCCAGTCAGCTACCGCCGAACGGAATATGAGCATCAGGCCGATAAAGAGCATGAACCCCTTGTTCTGGCGCCATAGCCTTCCGATGAACTGCATGACCTTCTCCGCTTACAGCGTCCGCGCGATCTGCTTGATCTCGAAGAACTCGAGCTGATCGCCCTCTTTGATGTCGTTGTAGTTCTTGAGCTTGATACCGCACTCGAAGCCTTCCTTGACTTCGCGCACGTCGTCCTTGAGCCGCTTGACCGAATCGATCTCGCCGGTGTAGATGACCACGTTGTCGCGCAGCAGGCGGAAATGCGCATCGCGCCGCACCACGCCGCTGGTGATGTACGAGCCGGCGACGGTGCCGATCTTGGAGGCCACGAACACGGTGCGGATTTCGGCGGTGCCGATGACTTCTTCCTTCTGCTCGGGCGCCAGCATGCCGGACATGGCCGTCTTCAGCTCGTCCACGGCGTCGTAGATGATGCTGTAGTAGCGGATGTCGATGTCGTTGCCTTCGGCCAGCTTGCGCGCGCCGACGTCGGCACGCACGTTGAAGCCGATGACGATGGCCTTGGACGCAATCGCCAGGTTGATGTCGGATTCGCTGATGCCGCCGACGCCGGTGTACACCAGCTGCACCTTGACTTCGTCGGTCGACAGCTTGAGCAGCGACTGCGACAGCGCTTCCTGCGAGCCCTGCACGTCGGCCTTGATGATGATGGGCAGGGTCTTGACCTCGCCCGCCGTCATGTCGGCGAACATGTTTTCCAGCTTGGCGGCCTGCTGCTTGGCCAGCTTGGTGTTGCGGAACTTGCCGGCGCGGTAGGTGGCGATTTCGCGCGCACGTCGCTCGTCGGCCATCACCATGAAGTCGTCGCCCGCCTGGGGCACTTCGGTCAGGCCCTGGATTTCGACCGGGATCGACGGGCCGGCCGACTTGGTCGGCTTGCCGTTTTCGTCCAGCATGGCGCGCACGCGGCCGCTGGTCTGGCCGGCCAGCACCACGTCGCCCACCTTCAGCGTGCCGGATTGCACCAGCACGGTGGCGACCGGACCGCGGCCCTTGTCCAGGCTGGCTTCGATGACCAGGCCCTTGGCGGCGGCTTCGACCGGCGCCTTGAGCTCGAGCACCTCGGCCTGCAGCAGCACCTGCTCCAGCAGGTCGTCGATGCCCTGGCCGGTCTTGCTCGACACGGAGATGAACGGCGAATCGCCGCCGAATTCCTCGGGCACGACTTCTTCGCCGACCAGCTCGCCCTTGACCTTGTCGGGGTTGGCTTCGGGCTTGTCGGACTTGGTGATGGCCACCACGATGGGCACCTGCGCCGCCTTGGCGTGCTTGATGGCTTCGCGCGTCTGCGGCATGACGCCGTCGTCGGCCGCCACCACCAGGATGACGATGTCGGTAGCCTGCGCACCGCGGGCACGCATGGCGGTGAAGGCCTCGTGGCCGGGCGTGTCGAGGAACGACACCACGCCCCGCGGCGTACTGACGTGGTAGGCGCCGATGTGCTGCGTGATGCCGCCGGCCTCGCCCGCCGCCACCTTGGCGCGGCGGATGTAGTCCAGCAGCGAGGTCTTGCCGTGGTCGACGTGGCCCATGACGGTGACGACCGGCGGGCGCGGCAGCGCTTCGGCCGCGGCGGCCTGCACTTCGTCGTCGGTGAAGGCTTCGGGGTCGTCCAGCGCCGCCACCACGGCGGTGTGGCCCATTTCCTCGACCACGATCATGGCCGTGTCCTGGTCCAGCGGCTGGTTGATGGTGACCATCTGGCCCATCTTCATCAGCGCCTTGATGACTTCGGACGCCTTGATCGCCATCTTGTGCGCCAGCTCGGCCACGGTGATGGTTTCGGGCACGTGCACTTCCAGCACGCGCTGCTCGGTGGGCGCTGCGGCCTGGGCGTGGTCGTCGCGATCACGCTCGCCACGGCGGCCGCGCGGGCCTCCGCGCCAGTTGTTGCGGCCCACGCCGCCCGAGCTGTCGCCACGGGTAGGGATGCCCTTCTTCTTGGCCGGATCGCCCGCCCAGCTGGACGACAGCTTGGCCGACTTGACTTCCTTCTGGCCACCGCTGGGCGCGCCGGTCTTGGCCGCTGCGCCGCCAGCCGGCTTGTGCAGCGTGCCCTTGGCCGGGTCGGCCTTTTTCTCTTCGGGCTTCTTGGCCACCAGCACCTTGCGCGGGGCGCTCATCATGGCGCGAATGGCCTCGGCCTCGGCCAGCGCCTTGCGGCGGCTGGCTTCCTGCTCGCGGGCGCGCGCCGCCTCGTCGTCCGCGCTGGGCGCGGCAGGCGCAGGCGCGGCGGCGGGTTCCGGCGTCGCCACGGGGGCTGCCGCTTCAACAGGCTCCGCAACCGGAGCCGGCGCTTCGGGCGCGGCCACGGGTTCAGCGACCGGCGCGGGCGCTGCCGCTTCGGCAGCGGCTGGGGCGGGTGCCGTGTCGCGCGTGCTGGCCGCACGCTCTTGCTCTTCGCGTTCGCGGCGGCGCTGGGCGTCTTCTTCCTGACGGCGCAGCAACTCGGCCTGGCGGCGCGCTTCTTCCTCGCGGCGGGCCAGTTCGGCGGCGTCGATGGTGGGCACCACGGGTGCCGCTGCAGGCGCGGGGGCCGCGGCAGCGGGCGCTGGCGCCTCGACCGGCGCGGGCGCCGGCTCGTCGTCGCGCTTGATGAAGGTGCGCTTCTTGCGTACCTCGACCTGGATCGTGCGCGCCTTGCCCGTGGCGTCGGCCTGCTTGATCTCGCTGGTGGTCTTCTTGGTCAGCGTGATCTTGCGGCGCGGCGCGGTGTCGGTGCCGTGGCTGGTCTGCAGGTAATTGAGCAGCTTCTGCTTGTCGCTGTCGGTCAACGGGTCGGACGCCGATTGCTTGACCACGCCGGCGGCCTGCAACTGCTCCATCAAGGCGTCAGTCGGGCGTTTGAGTTCGTTCGCGAAATCGGCAACGGTGGTGTTCGTCATATGCTGTGTCGGTCTCCATGCCCATTACTCTTGGTCGGCGAACCAGTGTTCGCGGGCCTTCAGGATCAGGGCGCGGGCGTCCTCTTCAGACTGCCCTGTAATCTCGGTCAATTCGTCAATGGCCAGGTCGGCCAGGTCGTCGCGCGTCTGCACGCCGGCTTCGGCCAGTCGGCCAATCAGGTCGGGCGTCAGGCCTTCCAGGTCACGCAGGTCCTGCGACACGGAATCGACGCTTTCCTCGCGCGCGATTTCCTGCGTCAGCAGCGCGTCCTTGGCGCGGGCGCGCAGCTCCTCGACGGTTTCTTCGTCGAAGCTCTCGATGTCCAGCATTTCCTGGATCGGCACGTAGGCCACTTCTTCGAGGCTGGTGAAGCCTTCCTCGATCAGGATGTCGGCGATTTCCTGGTCGACGTCGAGCTTTTCCATGAACAGCTGGCGCAGCGAACCGGTTTCCTCGGCCTGCTTCTGCGCCGACTCGTTGGCGTCCATGATGTTGATCTTCCAGCCCGTCAGTTCGGACGCCAGGCGCACGTTCTGCCCGCCGCGGCCAATGGCGATGGCCAGGTTTTCCTCGTCCACCACCACGTCCATGGCGTGCTTTTCTTCATCGACCACGATGGACGACACGTTGGCGGGTGCCAGCGCGCCGATGACGAACTGCGCCGGGTCGTCGGACCACAGCACGATGTCGACGCGCTCGCCCGCCAGCTCGTTGGTGACGGCGTTGACGCGCGTGCCACGCACGCCGACGCAGGTGCCGATGGGGTCGACCCGCTTGTCGTGGCTCAGCACGGCGATCTTGGCGCGGCTGCCGGGGTCGCGCGCGCAGCTCTTGATCTCGAGCAGGCCCTGTTCGATCTCGGGCACTTCCTGGCGGAACAGCTCGATCATGAACTCGGGGGCGGAGCGCGACAGCAGGATGGGCGCGCCGCGCAGGGTCAGGTCGACCTCCATGATCATGGCCCGCACACGGTCGCCGTTGCGCAGGTTTTCCTTCGGGATCATTTCGCTGCGGCGCAGGCGGCCTTCCACCCGGCCGGACTCGACCAGGATGTCGCCCTTGTCCATGCGCTTGACGGTGCCGGTGAAGATCTTCTCGCCCCGGCTCATGAAGTCGCTCAGCAGCATCTCGCGCTCGGCGTCTCGGATTTTCTGCAGGATGACCTGCTTGGCCGCCATGGCGCCGATGCGGCCGATGGGCACCGATTCGACGGCCTCTTCGATGTATTCGTCCACCTCGATGTCGGCGATCTGCTCCTTGGCCTCGAACAGCAGGATTTCCTGGTCGGGCAGTTGCAGGCCGGCCTCGTCGGGCACCACGTGCCAACGGCGGAAGGTTTCGTACACGCCGGTGTCGCGGTCAATCGCCACGCGGATGTCGACGTCGCCCTCGTACTGCTTCTTGGCGGCCTGCGCCAGGGCAGCCTCGACGGCGCCGAACACCACGTCGCGTTCGACGTTCTTTTCGCGCGAGATCGCCTCGACCAGCATCAACAGTTCGCGATTCATGATTCCACCAGCTCCAATTGCTCTCTAAATGAAAGCGCCCCGGGCGCTTTCGATCTGCGTTATTCCAGGTTTTCGGTGTTGCCTGCGGGCGACTTGCGTCCCTTGAAATCCACCACCGGCGCCAGCCGCGCCGACTGCAATTCATCCAGTTCGAAGGTCAGCGCCTGCTCGGGCGCCGGCGGCCGCTTGGCGCTGACGCGCTGGCCCGGCTTGGTGGCCGGCTCGTCGCGCCACACAATCTGCCAGCTGCTGCCTTCGCCGCGCTGCAGCGCACCGCGAAACTTCTTGCGGTTGGCATGCACCTGGCCTGCCGCCGCGTCGCCAATGGGCGCCTTCAGCGTCAGGTCGACCAGTTCGCCCTCGAAACGCTCGAAGTCCTGCACGTGGCGCAGCGGGCGATCAATGCCGGGCGACGAGACTTCGAGCCGCTTGTAATCGACGTTGTCGACTTCCAATACATACTGCAACTGGCGCGTGACGCGCTCGCAATCCTCGACGGTGATCAGCTGCTCGGGCGCGCCGGGCGTCCAAGGGTGGTCGATGGTGACGCGCAGCAAGCCCCCGGCGGAACGTTCCACCTCGATCAATTCAAAACCGAGCCCACGCACGGTATCGTCAATGGTCTGCTGCAGTGCCACGTGGCCTTTTTAGAAGGTTGCATCCGGGCCCATCAAAACGACGGGCAAAAAAAATGGGCGGGTGCTAGGCCGCCCAAGTGGTCGTCAAATCAGGCGAATTTTAGCACCAAAACCCCGCGCTTGACAAGCCGGCCAAGCACGCTGCGTGCCAGCCGAGGCGCTCGCTTACCCGCACAGGGTGGCCAGCGCTGCGTCACCCGCGCCGGCTATGCTGGCGGCCGCCATGACGCCGCCCACCGCCCTGCCCCCTGAAGCTTCGCGCGACAGCGTGGGGCACATCTTCCTGGTCTTTCTGCGCCTGGGGCTGACGTCGTTTGGCGGCCCGGTGGCCCACATCGGGTATTTTCGCGACGAGTTCGTGGTGCGGCGCGCGTGGCTCAGCGAGGCGGCTTACGCCGAACTGGTGGCGCTGTGCCAGTTCCTGCCCGGCCCGGCCAGCAGCCAGGTCGGCATGGCGCTGGGCCTGCAGCGTGCGGGCGTGGCGGGCGCGCTGGCCGCCTGGGCGGGTTTTACGCTGCCCTCGGCGGCCGCCCTGATCGCGCTGGCGCTTGGGTTGTCGCACGGGCGCATGGACCACCCGCTGGCCCAGGGTGCGCTGCACGGGCTGAAAGTGGTGGCGGTGGCCGTGGTGGCGCAAGCCGTGTGGGGCATGGCGCGGCAGTTGTGCCCGGACCTTCGCCGGCGGCTGCTGGCGCTGGCCGTGGCGGCGCTGGCGTTGGCCTGGCCGACGGCCTGGACCCAGTTGGCGCTGATGGCGGCTGCGGCGGCCTTGGGCGCGGCCGGCGTGGTGCGCGCCCCGGTGGCGTCGGCCCCCCCACGCGCGGCACGCTGCACCCACAACCTCGAAGCGACGCGGCGCGCCCTGGCTCATCGTGTTCGCGCTGCTGCTGATCGGTCTGCCGCTGGCGGTGCAGCTGGGGGGGCACCAGCACGCCACCCGCATTGGCGCTGGTCGATGCCTTCTACCGCGCTGGCGCGCTGGTGTTCGGCGGCGGCCATGTGGTGTTGCCCTTGCTGCAGGCCGAGGTGGTGCCGACGGGCTGGGTCAGCGAGAACGTCTTTCTGGCCGGCTACGGCGCCGCGCAGGCCGTGCCGGGGCCGCTGTTCACGTTTGCCGCCTTTCTGGGTGCGGCGCGCAGCGGTGCGCCCACCGGCTGGTGGGGCGGCGGGCTGGCACTGGGTGCCATCTTTCTGCCGGCGTTTTTTCTGGTGGTCGGGGCGCTACCCTTTTGGGAGCGGCTGAAATCCGTGCCTGAAGCGCGAGCGGCCCTTTCAGCTGTGAACGCGGCGGTAGTGGGCTTGCTGCTGGCGGCGCTGATCGACCCGGTGGCCACGCACGGCCTGCGCAGTGTGGCCGACGTGGTGCTGGCGGCGGTGGCGCTGCTGGCCCTGATGCGCTGGAAAGTGCCGCCCTGGATCGTGGTGCTGACCTGCGCAGGGGCCGGCATCGCGCTGGCACAGGCTGGCGCGGGATGACTGCGCCCTTTCGCAGGGCGCGGCGTCAGCGACCAGGTCCGGCCGCAGCCACCAGCTTCTGCGTGTAGGCGTGGCCGGGCGCGCCCAGCACCTGCGCGGTGGAGCCGGCTTCGACGACGGCGCCGTCCTTCAGGACGATGACGTCGTGCGCCATGGCGCGCACCACGTCCACGTCGTGCGTGATGAGCAGGTAGCTGAGCCCGCGTTCCCGCTGGAACTTCTGCAGCAGCGCCAGCACCTGCTTCTGGATGGTGACGTCGAGCGCGCTGGTCGGCTCGTCCAGCACCAGCAGTTGAGGTTCGACGATGAGCGCCCGCGCCAGGGCGATGCGCTGGCGCTGCCCGCCCGAAAATTCATGCGGGTAGCGCGCCAGCAGGTTGGGAAACTGCGCCTCGGTCAGCCCGACGTCGGCCAGCGCCGTGCGTACCCGCGCCGCGCGCTGCGCGGGCGCCACGTCGGGTGCGTGCACCTGCAGCCCTTCGCCCACGATCTCTTCGACCGTCATGCGGGGCGACAGCGACGACAACGGGTCCTGAAACACCACCTGCACCGCGCGCCGCAGCGGCTTGTCGGCGGCGGCCTTGCCTTGCCAGCGGCGCCCGACCAATTCAACATTGCCACGCACCAGCGGGCGCGGCAACAGGCCCAGCGCGGCCTGCGCCAGCGTGGATTTGCCCGAGCCGGATTCGCCAATCACGCCCAGCGTGCGGCCCGGCGCGATCGCCAGGTCGGCGCCCTGCAGCGCCACGAATTCGCCCTTGTGGAACCAGCCGCGGATGCCGGGCAGCGGCGTCGGGTACGCCACGCGCAGGCCCTGCGCCGCCAGTGCCGGCGTGGCGCCGGGCGCGGGCGGTGCTTCCACCACGTCACGCTCGGGCTTGCTGGCCATCAGCGCCTGGGTGTAGGCATGGCGCGGCGCGTCGAAGATGTCGGCCGTGGCGCCCTGCTCCACCATTCGCCCATGCTGCATCACGGCCACGCGGTCGGCAAAGCGGCGCACCAGGTTCAGGTCGTGCGTGATCAGCAGCACGGCCATGCCGTTGGCGCGTTGCAAGTCACCCAACAGGTCGAGGATCTGGCCACGCAGGCTGACGTCGAGCGCCGTGGTGGGCTCGTCGGCCAGCAGCAGCTTGGGCGCGCAGGCCAGCGCCATGGCGATCATGGCGCGCTGGCGCTGGCCGCCGCTCAGTTGGTGCGGGAAGGCGCCGGCGCGGCGGGCGGCCTCGGGGATGCCGGTTTTTGCTAACAATTCAATAGCTGCTTGCGCGCTCTGGGCGGGAGTGATCGCCCTTTTCAGCCTTAAAACTTCGGCAATCTGCTCGCCCACCGGCATCAGCGGGTTCAGCGCGGTCATCGGCTCCTGAAAGATCATGGCGATGTCGTCACCGCGCAGGCCGCGCAGTTCGCGCTCGGGCAAGGCCAGCAGGTCGCGGGTTTGCTGCCCGTCGTTGAACAGCGCTTGCCCGCTCACCCGCGCGCCTTGCAGCAGGCGCAGCAGCGCCAGTGCCGTCACTGTCTTGCCAGAGCCGGATTCGCCCACCAGCGCCAGCTTCTCGCCCGGGGCGATGTCGAAGCGCACGCTATCGACCACCGTCTTGGGGCCGAAGGCGACGCTCAAATTCTCGACCTGGAGCAGCGGCGCGGTCATGCGCTGAGCCCTATCAAAATCATAGCTGCTCGCGCTTGACATACAAGCGCTGGAGGCCGATTTGATTTGTAACTCATGCGTCGGCCTTGCGCGGGTCGAGCGCATCGCGCAGCGCATCGCCCATGAAGGTGAGCAGCAGCAGCGTCAGTACCAGCACGCCAAAGGTGGACAGAGAGATCCACCAGGCGTCGATGTTGTTCTTGCCCTGGCTCAGCAGCTCGCCCAGGCTCGGCGTGCCCGGCGGCACGCCCAGGCCCAGGAAGTCGAGCGAGGTCAGCGCCAGCACGGCCGCGCTCATGCGAAAGGGCAGAAAGGTGACCACTGGCGTCATGCTGTTGGGCAGGATGTGGCGCCAGATGATTTGCCGGTTGGGCACGCCCAAGGCGCGCGCGGCCTTCACGTAATCCAGCTGGCGATTGCGCAGGAATTCGGCGCGCACGTAGTCCGACAGCCCCATCCAGCCGAACAAACTCAGCAGCACCAGCAACAGCCCCAGGCTGGGCGAGAGGATGGCGCTGAAGATGATGAGCAAATACAGCTCAGGCATCGACCCCCACACCTCGATGAAGCGCTGAAACGCCAGGTCGGTCTTGCCGCCAAAAAAACCTTGAACGGCCCCCGCCGCCACGCCCAGCAGCGTGCCGACAAAGGTCAGCGCCAGCGCAAACAGCACGCTGACGCGAAAGCCGTAGATCAGCTGCGCCAGCAGGTCACGCCCCCGGTCATCCGTGCCCAGCCAGTTGTCGCGACTCGGGCCGCTGGGGTTGGGCTGCTTGGCGAAGTAGTTGATGGTTTTGCTGCCGTACGGGTTGGGCGGATAAATGGCCCAATTGCCGTTTTTTGCGAACCGATCACGGATGAAGGGGTCGAGATAGTCGGTTTCGGTCTCGAAATCGCCGCCAAAGGTTTTTTCAGGATAGGTCTTGACCAGCGGAAAGTAGAACTGCCCGTCGTAGCGCACCACCAGTGGCTTGTCATTGGAGATGACCTCGGCCAGCAGGCTTAAGGCAACCAGCGTGACGAAGACCACCAGGCTCCAGAAACCCAGTCGATTGCGCTTGAAGCGCAGCCACGCGCGGCGGCTGGGCGACAGGCTGGGCGGGATGGCGGTGTCGGTCAAGCTCAGCGTTCAAAAGGATTCAGCACGGCGATGCCGCAGCCGTCAAAGTCGCGAACGTTGCGCGTGACAAGCGTCAGCGCATGCGCCTGCGCGGTGGCGGCAATGAGCATGTCGGCTTGCGTGCGAACCTGGCCACGTGCGGCCAGGAATCCGCGAATTTCACCCGCGCGGCGCGCGATGGCTTCCGTCACGTCCAGCACCACATTGGTCGCCGCCATGCTGTTGAAACGACTCAAGGCCGTGGGTTTGGGGCGGCGCGTCAGGCCGTAGAGAATCTCGTGCACCGTCACGACAGACAGGGCAAACGGAGCCGACGGCTCGGGCAGCGCGTTCACCCACGCGGACACGGCAGGATGCGGATCGCACCGCATCAACTCGCTGACGACATTGGTGTCGATCAAGTACATGAGGCAGCCTGACGCTTTATTCCTCGTCGTCCCAGTAGTGCGGGTCATCCACCAATGGGTTGAAGCGGTCATGCCGCGGCGGAATCTCGATGCCGTCGGACCCTTCGGCCACCAGCGCGGCGCGGATTTCCGCAAACTGCTGCGCCAGCGTCGGCCGCTGGCGCTGCTCCTTCCAGCGCCGGAACTCCTCGAAATCCTCGGCTGAAATCACCACCGCAACCGGCTTGTCGCGCTTGTAGATGGCCTGCGGCTCCTCGGCCGTCAGGCGCAGCACTTCGGAGAACTGCTGCTTGGCGTTGCCAATGTTCCAGTGCATGGCGCGCTCCTTGACTTGTCCAAATCGAAGTTTATTTTAGACAAGATCAGGCATGGGCGCCAGGCGCGCCCGTCTGTGCTACAGCAACTTCATCTTCCTGGCCGCCTCGGTCAACTCATCCCGAAACTTGGGGTGCGCGATGCCGATCAGCGCCCGGGCCCGCTCCTTGGCCGTCTTGCCGCGCAGTTGCGCCACGCCGTATTCGGTGACCACGTAGTTGGTGTCGTTCTTGCCGGCGCTGACGTGCGTGCCGGGGCTGAGCACCGGGGCGATGCGCGAGATAGTGTCGTCCTTGGCGGTGGATGGCAGCACGATGATCGCCTTGCCGCCCTTGCTGCGGTTGGCAGCACGCACGAAGTCGGCCTGCCCGCCGGTGCCCGAATACGGCTTGAAGCCCTGCGTCTCCGACCCGCATTGCCCGAACAAATCGATCTGCATGCTGGCGTTGATGGCGATCAGGTGGTCGTTCTGGCTGGCCAGGTAAGGGTCGTTGGTGAAGTCGACCGGGTGCATCTCCAGCGCCGGGTTGTGGTCCATGAAGTCGTACAGCTTGCGCGAGCCCAGGCCAAAGGTGGCCACCATCTTGCCGGGCAGGTAGTTCTTGCGCCGGTTGGTGACCACGCCCGCCTCCACCAGCGTCATGATGCCGTCGCCAATCATCTCGGTGTGCACGCCCAGGTCGCGCTTGTCGGTCAGCTGCATCACCACGGCGTCGGGGATAGCGCCAAAGCCGATTTGCAGCGTGTCGCCATCCTCGATCATGTCGGCCACGTATTTGCCGATGGCTTGCTGCACCGGGCCGATCTTGGGCAGGCCCACCTCGGTGATGGGTGTTTCGTCTTCCACCAGCGCCGCCACCTGCGACACGTGGATGTGGCACTGACCGTAGGCAAAGGGTACGTGCGGGTTCACCTCCAGCACCACGGCGCGCGCTTTTTTGATGGCGGCCATGGTGTAGTCCGGCCCCAGGCTGATGGCGAAATAGCCGTGCGCGTCCATGGGCGAGGCTAGGGCAAAGACGACTTCCGCCGGCATCAGGCCACGGTCGAACAGCATCGGCATCTCGGAGAAATAGCCGGGCCGGTAATCAATCCAACCCTCCTGCGCGCCGGGGCGCGAGGCGCCGCCCAGAAAGTACGCCGTGTGCCGCACATGCTGCACCGTGGCCGGATCGAAATAGCCGAACTTGCGCACCGGCAGAATCTGCGACACCGTCACATCATGGAAGCGCGTGCGCTGCTCCGACAGCGCCGTCAGCAGCGCGGGCGGCTCGGCCACGCCGGTGGGCACCACAATGGTGTCGCCGTCCTTGACATGCTGCAACGCGTCTGCCGCCGTGCAGCGCCGGGCCTGGTATTGCGCCTGGAAAGCCATGAATTCACCCCTATGGCAGCGTCCGCTGAAGCTGGCAGCCACGCGCCGCTGATGCAACAAAGTTTAGGGCGGGCACTCTTGCCAAATCCTGACCTGCGTCGTCATTCGCGCCAATCGACGAGCGGGTGTCGCAGGCCGGAAACAGCTATCATTTAAATAGCGAAATGCGCTTGTCTGATAAGCGCTGGAGGCCAATTTTTATGTCAAACCGCGCTCAGTCGAACTTCACCCGCGGGTCCACCCACACATAGGTCAAGTCGCTGATCAGCTTGGTGATGAGCCCGATCAGCGTGAACAGGTACAGCGTGCCCAGCACCACCGGGTAGTCGCGCCGGATCACGCTTTCGTAGCTCAGCAGCCCCAGCCCGTCGAGCGAGAACAGCGTCTCGATCAGCAGCGCGCCGGTAAAAAAAGCGCCGATGAAGGCCGCCGGAAAGCCCGTCACGATGGGAATCAGCGCATTGCGGAACACGTGCTTCCACAGCACCTGCCGCTCGGTCAACCCCTTGGCGCGCGCCGTCAGCACGTACTGCTTACGGATTTCTTCCAGAAAGGCGTTCTTGGTCAGCATGGCCGTCACCGCAAAGCTGCCCAGCACCATCGCCGTCACCGGCAGCGTGATGTGCCACAGGTAATCCACGATCTTCGCGCCCCAGCTCAACTCATCCCAGTTGGCCGACGTCAGCCCGCGCAGCGGAAACCACTGCAACTGCCCGCCAAAAATCACCAGCAGCGCCACGCCCAGCACAAAGCCCGGAATCGCGTAGCCCACCAGCACCAGCAGCGTCGTCACCAGGTCAAAGCGCGAGCCCGCCCGCACGGCCTTGGCCACGCCCAGCGGCACGCTGATGAGGTAGCTGATGAAAAACGTCCACAGCCCCAGGCTGATCGACACGGGCAGCTTCTCTTTCACCAGCGTCCACACGTCCTTGTTCTGGAAAAAACTGCGCCCCAGGTCAAACCGCGCAAACTGCCCCAGCATCTGCATGAAGCGCTCGTGCGGCGGCTTGTCGAAGCCGTAGAGCTTCTTGATCTCTTCCAGCCGCTTGGCATCCACCCCCTGCGCGCCCCGGTACGCCATGCCGCCGCCTTCGGCCGCACCGCCGCCCGCGCCGGCCTTGGCTTCGGCCAGGTATTGCTCGACCGGCCCGCCCGGCACGAACTGGATCACCGCGAAGGTCAGCAGCAATACGCCCAGCAGCGTGGGAATCATCAGCAGGAGGCGTTTGAGGATGTAGGCGAACATGGCGGGATAGTGTCGTGTCACCGATCAGATGTCGCAGGCGGCGCGCCGCCATCGGCTCGCAGCGCAAGGCGCAGGCCGCAGCCCATACCGAGAGTATGGGCAAGGACTGCAACGCCGCGATGCGAGTCGAGGGCAAGTGCAGACCGACAGATGATCGGTGACACGACACTAACCCCACGAGCGCGTGAACAGTTCATCCAGCGCGTCGGTGATGATCTGGCCCTGCGCGGCCAGCGATGCCACCGGCTGTCCCAGCACCGCCACATCCACCGACACCATGTCGAGAGGCTGAAGCACCACGCGCTGTCCGTCCACGTCAAAAGACGGGTGCATGCGCGAGCCCGCGCTTTGGATGCCGGTGGCCAACACACCTGCGCGCACCAGCGGAACGACGACGCGGCGACGATAACTGTCGAACAAAGCCGACTGAACCAGCACGAAGTAAGGAACGTCGGCGCGCCGCGTGCCCCGGTTGACGTGTACGTCGAACTGAGCCACGGCAGCCGTCAGAGCGTCGAATGGTCGTCGGCAAACGAGCCGCCCATGGCGTCGAGCACGGCGTTCCACTCGCGGCACGCGGCGTCTGCTTCGCGCTGCCGTTGCGCTCGCTCACCACGCGCCCGCGCAACGTACTCCGTCAGCATGGCTTCGACGGTTGCCGACAGATTGCCGCTCAAGGCCTTGGCTTCTTGCACCAAGTCTTCGCTCAGTGTGAGGTTGACAGGGCGTTTGCGGGGTTGAAGCGGGAGAGAAGCGGTCATATGCGCATGATATGCGCATGAACCGTTGTGCGCAATGGCGCGTCACTTTGCGCTGCTTGGCCTTGCCCACCACGCATCAATCGCCCAAGCCTCCCCCCGAAAGTACGGCGGCGTGACTTCGGGCTTTTGCAGTCGATGCGCGTTGTAGGCCATGCGATGCGTGCCGCTGTACCACTGGGGAATGAAGACGTGGCTGTGGGTGATGACGCGCTCCAGCGCGTGGCAGGCGGCCAGGTAGTCGTCTTTGGTTTTGGCGGCGACCATGCGGTCGAGAATGGCGTCGACGGCCGGGCTTTTGACGCCGGCCAGGTTGCCTGAATCTTCGGTATCGGCCGCCTGGCTGCCGAACAGGTCGGCGTATTCCTGGCCGGGGTTGGCGGTGCCGGCGTAGGCGATGGTGGTGATGTCGAAGTCGAACTTCTGCAGGCGCTGCTGGTAGAGGGCGAAGTCCACGGGGCGGAAACGCAGCGTGATGCCCAGCTTTTCCAAGTTGCGCATCCATGGCGTGACGGTGCGGGCGCCGCCTTCGTTGCTGTCGAGGTATTCCAGAACGAAGGGCTGGCCTTGCGCGTTGCGCAGCGTGCCGTTTTGTACCGTCCAGCCCGCGTCGGCCAGCAGCTTCTGCGCGCGGCGCAGGTTCTCGCGCAGGCCGCCGGCGACGGGGTCTTGCGGGCGGTCGGTGCGCGGCGGCTCGTGCGCGGGGCCGAAGGTGGCGTCGGGGATCTTGCCGCGCCAGGGCGTGAGCAGCGCCAGTTCTTCCGGCGATGGCGTGCCGGTGGCGGCGCACGAGGTGTTGCCGAACAGGCCGCGCACGCGCTGGTACGAGTTGTAGAACATCTGGCGGTTCATCCACTCGTAGTCCATCGCCAGCCCCAGCGCCTGGCGCACGCGCACGTCTTGCAGCAGCGGCCGGCGCGTGTTGAGCACGTAGCTTTGAAAGCCGGTGGGCAGCTTGTGCTGAAACTCGCCCTTGACGAGTTCGCCCGAGTCGAAGCGCTTGCCGTTGACACGCCGCGCCCAGTCGCCGGCGGAATAAAAGGCCATCAGGTCGAACTCGCCGGCCTTCAGCGCCTCCAGCCGGGCGGTGTTGTCCTTGTAGATCTTGACGTAGATGCGGTCGAAGTTGGCCGTGCCGCGGCGCACGTTCAGATCCTTGGCCCAATAGTCTGGGTCGCGCACGTAGGTGATGTCCTTGCCGAACTTCACCGGGCCGATCTTGTAGGGGCCGCTGCCAATCGGCGGCTCCATCACCACCTCGTTGAAAGGCTTGCCCTGCCCCCACTTGCGGCTGAACACGGGCAGGCCGCCCACCGTCAGCGGCAGTTCGCGGTTGGCGCGCTTGAAGCGGTAGCGCACGGTACGGTCATCGACCACATCGACGCCGGCCACGTCGATCAGCAGCGTCTTGTAGGCGGGCGAGGTGTGCTTGCCCACGAGCGTGTCGAAGCTGTGCTTGACGTCCTGCGCCAGAACCGGGTCGCCGTTGTGAAAGCGCGCGTTCGGGCGCAGCTTGAAGGTGGCCGACAGGCCATCGGGCGCCACCGCCACGTCTTCGGCCAGCAGCCCGTAGCCGGCGCCCTCCTCGTCCAGCGCGCCGGCCAGCAGGCTGTCGAACATCAGCTGGCTCAGGTACGCCGGCGCGCCGCCGCGGATGGTGAAGGGGTTGTATTTGTCGAAGGTGGACAGGCGCAGGTTGCTGACCAGGCGAATCTCGCCGCCCTTGGGCGCGCTGGGGTTGACGTAGTCGAAATGGCTGAAACCCGGCGGGTACTTCATGTCGCCCCACAGGGCGTAGCCGTGGGCGGCCCAGGTGGCGGGCGCACAGGCCGCGAGCAGGAAAGCAAGCAAAACACGCATGCGACAATTCTGACGGTATTTCTTGAGAAGGAGCATGAAGCACATGAGCAACCCCAGCGGCTTTCTGGCGGGCAAAAAACTGTTGATCACCGGCGTGTTGTCGAACCGGTCCATCGCCTATGGCATCGCGCGCGCCTGCCGCCACCAGGGCGCCGAGCTGGCTTTCAGCTACGTGGGCGAGCGCTTCAAGGATCGCATCACCGAGTTCGCGGCCGAGTTTGATTCGAAGCTGGTCTTCGACTGCGACGTCGGCAGCGACGAGCAGATCGAGCGCATGTTCACCGACCTCTCAAAGACCTGGCCGACGTTCGACGGCTTCGTGCACGCCATCGGCTTTGCGCCGCGCGAGGCCATCGCCGGCAATTTCTTCGACGGCCTGAGCCGCGAGAACTATCGTATCGCGCACGACATCAGCGCCTACAGCTTCCCCGGCATGGCCAAGGCCGCCCTGCCCTACCTGAGCGACAAGTCGGCGCTGCTCACCCTGTCGTACCTGGGCGCGCTGCGGGCGATCCCCAACTACAACACCATGGGCCTGGCCAAGGCCAGCCTGGAAGCCAGCGTGCGTTTCATGGCCGAGGCGCTGGGCGGCCGCGGTGTTCGTGTCAACGGCATTTCGGCCGGCCCGATCAAGACGCTGGCCGCCAGCGGCATCAAGGATTTCGGCAAGCTGCTCGGCTACGTGGCCAGCGCATCGCCGCTGCGCCGCAACGTCACCATCGACGACGTGGGCAACGTCGCGGCCTTCTTGCTGAGCGACCTGGCCGCCGGCGTGACGGCCGAGATCACCTACGTCGATGGCGGTTTCAGCCAGACGGCAGGCTTGAGCGCTGACATGGTGGGCTGACCCGGTTTTTCGATCAAATCAGGCCAGCGCCCTTGTCAGGCAAGCAACTGCAGCTACCGAATTAATAGTGATCAATCGTCGGCGTGCCTTGTCCGTCTTGACGGCGCTGCTGGCGACCGCGCATGGCGGCGGCGCCTGGGCGCAGCGCGATGCACCTGCGCTGCTGCTGGCGGGCCGCTATCGCCCCGGCATCGACCTGGGTGATTACTGGGTCAGCGAAAAATACGACGGCGTGCGTGGCGTGTGGGACGGCCGTCAGCTCACCACACGCGGCGGCGAACGCGTCAACGCGCCCGACTGGTTCACCCACGGCTGGCCCGCCACCCCGATGGACGGCGAGTTGTGGGCCGGGCGCGGCGCATTCGAGCACGCGCAATCCACGATCGGGCGCGCGCAGGCCGGCGACGACGCGTGGCGGCGCATGCGCTTCATGGTGTTCGACCTGCCCGCGCACCCCGGCCACTTCGACGAACGGCTGGCCGCGCTGCGCAGCACGGTGGCCGCCATCGGCCAACCGTGGGTGGTGGCCGTGCCACAGCGCAAGGTGGCCGACGATGCCGAACTGCAGGCGTGGCTGCGCGACGTGGTGCGCGGCGGCGGCGAAGGCCTGATGCTGCACCGCGGCGCGTCGCTGTACCGCGCCGGGCGCGGCGACGATCTGCTCAAGCTGAAGCTGCACGACGACGCCGAAGCCCGCGTCGTCGGCCACCTGCCGGGAACGGGCCGTCACGCGGGCCGGCTGGGCGCCCTGCTGGTCGAAACGCCGCAAGGCCAGCGCTTTCGCCTGGGCACCGGCCTGACCGACGCCCAGCGCGAGCAGCCGCCGCCCCTGGGCAGTTGGGTGACCTACCGGTATCGCGGACTGCACGCCGGCAGCGGCCTGCCGCGCTTCGCCAGTTTCGTGCGCGTGCGCAGCGACGAGCCACGCTTTCGCGACGTGCGCTGATCGGTCCGTGCCCGTCACGCCGTCCTGAATTCATAGCGTCAGAGCCTTGTCCTTCGCGGGCTCAGGCTGCAAAAGGTAACAAAAAACCCGCCGAAGCGGGTCGTCTTATGTGCAGGCGCCGCACACCCATCGGCGGCGGAACGCCGGCTGGAGCGCCTTATTTGGACGCCGCGGCTTCGCTGCGCAGCAGCGAATACAGCTCGTCCTTGATGTGCAGCTTTTCCTTCTTCAGCGTCTCGATCTCGGTGTGAATGCCACCCGCATCGTGCGATTCCAGCGACGAAATCTTGTGGTCGAGCTGGTTGTGCTTTTCGAACAGGTGCAGAAAGCGGTGGTTGGTGCCTTCTGTCTTCAGGCGGGTGATCAGGTCGCGGTATTCAGGAAACATCGTTTCTCCTTTTCAATGCCGAAATGATAGCCCACGCGCAGCGTCAGAAATTGCTGGCGTAGGGCGAATCGGTGGCGGTGTCGATCATGTCGTTGATGTCGGTGACCGGGGCCAGCAGCCTGGGGCTGGCGCTGGTGGCTACGCAGTCGGCGTAGTAGCGCATCTGGCCGTGCTCGTCCTCCACTTCGACCAGGCCGTGGATGTCGGTTTCGAAGCCCGGGCACAGCTTGGCGAAGTCGCGCGAGAACTTCAGGTAGTCGACGATCTTCTTGTTGAACACCTCACCCGGGATCAGAAGCGGAATACCGGGCGGGTATGGCGTGACCAGGCCGACGGTGACACGGCCTTCCAGGTTATCGATCTCCACGCGCTCCACCTGGCGGCGCGCGATGCAGGCGTAGGCGTCGGCCGGGTTCATCGCCGGGGTCAGCTCGCTCAGGTACATGTCGGTGGTCAGGCGCGCGATGTCGTACTTGGCGTACATCTCGTGCACGTGCTGGCACAGGTCGCGCAGGCCCATGCGTTCGTACTGCCGGTGCGCGCGGGCAAACTCCGGCATGATGCGCCACATGGGCTGGTTGCGGTCGTAGTCGTCCTTGAACTGCTGCAGCGCCGTCAGCAGCGTGTTCCAGCGGCCCTTGGTGATGCCGATGGTGAACATGATGAAGAAGCTGTACAGGCCCGTCTTCTCCACCACCACCCCGTGCTCGGCCAGGAACTTGGTGACGATGCTGGCCGGAATGCCCGTCTTGTCGAACTTGCCGTCCAGGTTGAGGCCCGGCGTGACGATGGTGGCCTTGATCGGGTCCAGCATGTTGAAGCCCGGCGCCAGCTTGCCGAAGCCGTGCCAGCTCTTCTTGGCCGTGCCGTTCTTGATGATCCAGTCGTCCGAGCGGCCAATGCCTTCGGTGGCGATCTTCTCCGGCCCCCAGACGGTGAACCACCAGTCGTCCTTGCCGAAGTCCTCTTCGACCTTGCGCATGGCGCGGCGGAAGTCCAGGGCTTCGGAGATGCTCTCTTCCACCATCGCGGTGCCGCCGGGCGGCTCCATCATGGCGGCGGCCACGTCGCAGCTGGCGATGATGCTGTACTGCGGGCTGGTCGAGGTGTGCATCAGGTACGCCTCGTTGAACAGGTAGCGGTCCAGCTTGACGTTCTGCGAATCCTGCACCAGCACATGGCTGGCCTGGCTGATGCCGGCCAGCAGCTTGTGGATGGACTGCGTGGAATACACCACGCTCTGCTTGGGGCGCGGGCGCTTCTTGCCCATGGCGTGATAGGTGCCGTAGAACGGGTGGAAGGCCGCGTGCGGCAACCACGCTTCGTCGAAGTGCAGGTTGTCGACGTAGCCGTCGAGCATGGTCTTGATGCCCTCGGTGTCGTAGAGCACGCCGTCGTAGGTGCTTTGCGTCAGCGTCAGGATGCGCGGCTTCACCTTGTCGGCGTCAACGTGCTTGAGCAGCGGGTTGGCGCGGATCTTGGCCTTGATCGTCTCGGGCTCGAACTCGCTTTTGGGAATCGGCCCGATGATGCCGAAGTGGTTGCGCGTCGGCTTCAGAAAGACCGGAATCGCGCCCGTCATGATGATGGCGTGCAGGTTGCTCTTGTGGCAATTGCGGTCGACCACCACCACGTCGCCCGGCGCGACGGTGTGGTGCCACACCATCTTGTTGGACGTGGACGTGCCGTTGGTGACGAAGAACGCGTGGTCGGCGTTGAAGATGCGCGCGGCGTTGCGCTCGGATTCGCCAATGGCGCCGTTGTGGTCCAGCAGCTGACCCAGTTCTTCCACCGCGTTGCACACGTCGGCGCGCAGCATGTTCTCGCCATAGAACTGGTGGTACATCTGGCCAATGGGCGATTTGAGAAACGCCACGCCGCCCGAATGCCCCGGGCAATGCCACGAGAACGAGCCGTCCTCGGCATAGTCCAGCAGCGCCTTGAAGAACGGCGGCTGGATGCCTTCCAGATACGCCTTGGCCTCGCGGATGATGTGCTTGGCCACGAACTCCGGCGTGTCCTCGAACATGTGGATGAAGCCGTGCAGCTCGCGCAGGATGTCGTTGGGCAGGTGCTGGCTGGTCTTGGTCTCGCCGTGCAGGTAGATCGGCACGTCCTCGTTCTTGCGCCGCACTTCCTGGATGAAGTTGCGCAGGTTCTGTACGGCGGTGTCGGTTTCGGGGTCGCCGCCCAGTTCCTCGTCGTCGATCGACAGGATGAACGCGCTGGCGCGGCTTTGCTGCTGCGCGAACTGGCTCAAATCGCCATAACTGGTGGCGCCCACCACTTCGAAGCCCTCGGCCTCGATGGCGGCCGCCAGCGCGCGGATGCCAAAGCCCGAGGTGTTTTCGGCGCGGTAGTCTTCGTCGATGATGACGATGGGAAAACGAAATTTCATTCAGCAATGCTCCGGCCGAAAGACGGCCCACAGCTTGCAAGTGTACGGAATTGACGCGCGCGGCCAGCTTTGACGCCGGAATGAACCACAATCGGTTTCAGGAGTCATACACAACGACAATCGGCAGACACAGGAGGCGCTGCATGGCCTATTCGACGTGGTGGTGGATCATCACCGGCGCATTGGTGGCGCTGGAACTGGTGAGCGGCACCTTTTACCTGCTGATGCTCTCCATCGGCGGCGTGGCCGGCGCGCTGGCCGCCCATGCGGGCGCCCCCTTGACCACGCAGATGGTGGTGGCCGCGCTGGTGGGTGGGCTGGCGGTCGTCGCCTGCTACGTGGTGCGCCGCCGCCGGCCGGGCGATCCGTCGCCGCGCGCCGAGCGCAGCGTCAACCTGGACGTGGGCGAAATCGTGCAGGTGGATGGCTGGAACGCCGACGGCACCGCGCAGATCCGCTATCGCGGTGCAGCGTGGACCGTCATGCACCGCCCCGGCACCGCACCCCGCCCTGGCCCGCACCGCGTGGCCGAACTGGTGGGCAGCCGCCTGCTGGTCGACCCGGCATAGCCGCGCCGCAGCGCTTCGCCGTCTTTTTTCACCGCGCGCCACTCGAAAGGAACCGCCTTGGAAATCGCCCTGATTCTTCTCATCGTCGCCGTCATCTTCATCACCCGCTCGGTCAAGGTGGTGCCACAGCAGAACGCGTGGGTGGTCGAGCGCCTGGGCAAGTACCACACCACGCTGTCGCCCGGCCTCAACTTTCTGGTGCCCTTCATCGACCGCGTGGCTTACAAGCACAGCCTGAAGGAAATCCCGATGGACGTGCCCAGCCAGGTCTGCATCACGCGCGACAACACCCAGCTGCAGGTGGACGGCGTGCTGTACTTCCAGGTCACCGACCCGATGCGCGCCAGCTATGGCTCCAGCAACTACATCATGGCCATCACCCAGCTGGCGCAGACCACGCTGCGCAGCGTGATCGGCAAGCTGGAGCTGGACAAGACCTTTGAGGAGCGCGACATCATCAACGCCAAGGTGGTCGAAGCGATCGACGAAGCGGCGCTGAACTGGGGCGTGAAGGTGCTGCGCTACGAGATCAAGGACCTGACGCCGCCGGCCGAAATCCTGCGCTCGATGCAGGCGCAGATCACCGCCGAGCGGGAAAAGCGCGCCGTCATCGCCACGTCGGAAGGCCGCCGCCAGGAAGAAATCAACCTGGCCGAAGGCCAGAAGCAGGCCGCCATCGCCAAGTCGGAGGGCGAAAAACAGGCCGCCATCAACACCGCGCAAGGCCAGGCCGCCGCCATCACCGAAGTCGCCACCGCCACCGCCGTGGCCGTGGCGCGCGTCGGCGCCGCCATCCGCCAGCCGGGCGGCGAACAGGCGGTGCAACTGAAGGTGGCCGAAAAAGCCGTCGAAGCCTACAGCCAGCTCGCCGCCCAGGCCAAGACCACGCTGGTCGTGCCCAGCAACATGACTGAAGTGTCGGCGCTGATCACCTCGGCCATGAAGATGGTGCAGGCTGGGCAGGCCAACCCCTCGCCTACCGATCGCGCTTGATCGGTGCGGTGGTGCACCGTCCGCCAGATGCTATCTTTATGATAGCTGCGGGCGCCCTCTGGTTAAGCGCAGGAGCGCGAAACGGCACTCGAAGATCGTGTCAAGCTGATGCAAGCCAGTGCGCGGGTGCCGCTGCTACAATGCGTGGTTCCACGGAGCGGTGGATGAGTGGTTTAAGTCGCACGCCTGGAAAGCGTGTGAGGGTTAACAGCCCTCCGCGGGTTCGAATCCCGCCTGCTCCGCCAGAATTCGGTTTTTGACGTTCCGCCGACGTCCAGAACGGTCTGACAAAAGCCCCGTCATTCAATGAGTTACGGGGTTTTTTGTTGGCGTGCCTAGCCATGTGCGTGGCACTGAACGCGGGATAGCTACCGTCAGCGCACCGCCTGCAGCACCCAGTCGCCATCCACCTCGCGCCCCGCGGCCGGATACAGGTCCGGCGTGCCGGGCGTGAGGGCGCGGCCTTCCAGCGACCAGCGGTGGCGCTGCCCGAAGGCCATGCCGGCGGTGGTCTGGCGGCAGGCGATGTCGCCGGTGCGGAAGTCAGGGGCCAGGTCTTCGCACGGGATGCCGGGGCTGGCCGGCGACGGTGACACGGGTATGTCGGCCCGGCCGTCCTGCTGCGGCAGCCAGAAGCCGCGCACGGTGCCGGCCTCGTCGCGCAGCAGCAGCAGTTTCAGCCGGGCGGCGTCGGCGGGCCGCAGGCCTTCGGGCAGGTAACGCGCGTCGCGCGGCGCGTCAGTCCACATGAAGGTGCCGGGCAGCAGTTTGAGCACGCGCACGCTGGGCGGGCCGTCGACATCGGACGGGCCGCTGGCATAGCGCCAGCCCAGCACCAGCCCGCCCAGCGCGGCCAGCATCACCATGCCGCGCAGCGCGGCCGCCAGCAGGTACAGGCGCGCGCGCGACGGCGACGTCGGACCGCGCTCAGTCAAAGCGCAGCGTCCGCACACCCGAGGGCGTGCCCAGCAGGCAGACCTGCGCGCGCTGGTGGGCAAACACCCCCCACCGTCACCACGCCGGGCCATTGGTTGACTTCGCTTTCGAACGCCAGCGGATCGGCGATCAGCAGCCCGCGCACGTCCAGGATGTGCTGCCCGTTGTCGGTGACCAGCGGCGCGCCGTCCTTCAGGCGCAGCGTGGCCTGGCCCTGCATGGCGGCAAACTGGCGCGCGATGCGCTGCGCGGCCATGGGGATCACCTCCACCGGCAGCGGAAAGCGCCCCAGCCGCTCGACCAGCTTGGATTCGTCGGCAATGCAGACAAAGCGCCGGGCCTGCGCGGCGACGATCTTCTCGCGCGTCAGCGCAGCACCGCCGCCCTTGACCATGTGGCCGCGGTGGTCGATCTCGTCCGCACCGTCGATGTAGACCGCGAGCTCGCCCACGTCGTTGCAGTCAAACACCGGAATGCCCAGCGCCTGCAGCCGCTGCGTGGACGCCACCGACGACGACACCGCGCCGGCGATGCGGTCCTTGATCAGCCCCAGTTCGTCGATGAACTTGTTGACCGTCGATCCGGTGCCCACGCCCACGATCTCGCCGGGCACCACGTAATCCAGCGCGGCCTGGCCCACCATGGCCTTGAGTTGGTCCTGCGTCATGTCGGCCTGGGTCATTTGAGACAATTCCTTGATTGCAAAAAACGATTTGAGAAGAATTATCCAATGGCCCTGCTCCCCTACGGTCTGGCGCGCCCCGTGCTGTTCGGCATGGATCCTGAAACGGTGCACGAACTCACCATCGACATGCTGGCGCGCGGCCAGGGCACGCCGCTGCAGTGCGCGTGGGCCGCGCCGCCCGTGCACGACCCGGTGACGCTGGCGGGCCTCACCTTTCCCAACCGCGTGGGGCTGGCGGCGGGCCTGGACAAGAACGCCCGCGCCATTGACGCCTTTGGCGCCATGGGTTTCGGTTTTGTCGAAGTCGGCACGGTGACGCCGCTGGCGCAGTCCGGCAACCCCAAGCCGCGCATGTTCAGGCTGCCCGAGCGGCAGGCCCTCATCAACCGCCTGGGCTTCAACAACGAGGGGCTGGACGTGTTCGTGCGCAATGTCCGAAGCTCCCGTTTTCATAGCGACCAGCGCTTGACTGACAAGGGCGAGCGCATGATTCTTGGCCTGAACATCGGCAAGAACGCAGCCACGCCGATCGAGCGCGCCACCGACGACTATCTGCTGGGCCTGGCCGGCGTCTACCCCTACGCCGACTACGTCACGGTCAACATCAGCAGCCCCAACACCAAGAACCTGCGCGACCTGCAAAGCGACGCCGCGCTGGACGCCCTGCTGTCGGCCCTGAAGTCGCGCCAGCGCGAACTGGCCGCCGAGCATGGCAAGCAGGTGCCGCTGTTCCTCAAGATCGCGCCCGACCTGGACGGCGACCAGGTGCTGGCCATTGCCGACGCCCTGCGCCGCCACGGCATCGACGGCGTGATCGCCACCAACACCACCCTGTCGCGAGAAGCCGTCGCCGGCCTGCGGCACGCCGAAGAGGCCGGCGGCCTGTCGGGCGCGCCCGTGCGCGAAGCCAGCAACCGCGTGGTGCGCCAGCTGCGCGCCGCGCTGGGCAAGGGCTTCCCGATCATCGGCGTGGGCGGCATCCTGAGCGGCGCGGATGCCGTGGCCAAGGTTGAAGCCGGTGCAGACGTGGTGCAGATCTACACCGGGCTCATCTACCAGGGACCGGGGCTGGTGCGTGAAGCGGCCCAGGCGCTGGCCACGGCCACGCCGGCCCGCGCAGCCCGATAGAGTTCAGCCGCCGCCCTCGCCTAGGACGGGCGCAGCGCCCAGATCAGGATGACCAGCGAGGCGAAGAACGTGGCCAGGTGAAACCACGCCTGCCAGCGGTAGTTGCGCCCCAGTTTGTCCAGCGCGACCGCCGATGCCAGGCTGGGCCGTCCCTGCGCCGCCTCGAGATAGTGTGTGTACGCGGCCTGCGCGCGCACCTGGTTGTGCGCGTGCTCCACCTCGCGCCGGGCGGCGCCCCGCGCCAGATCCCACTCACGCAGATCGATTTCGCCGTCGCGATCCAGGTCAAATCGCTCCAGCAGGCTCTTGCGGTCTTTCTTCCAATCGGCCAGAAGATCGCGGACGTCGCCCGCCATGTCCAGTTCGGCGCTGGCATGACGGGTGCGCAGGTTGCCCACCGCCTGTATCGGCTCGCCGGGCATGATTACCCATTCGTGCTGCATGCGCCTGGCTTCGCGGTGCGTGCGCTTGTGGGCCTCGCTGGGCAGGATGGTCAGGACGTCCGGGTCGATGAAGCATGAGCCGCTGCCATCGTCGAGCCAGAACGACCGATGGCTTTCGTCCTCATCGTCCCTGACCCAATGGCCGTCGCTGTCCTTGGAAAAAGTCTGCCAGCGGTACCACAGGCACTGGCGCAGCGACGCAGGCGCCACCAGAAGCGGCCAGTCTTCGATGCAGCGCGCCTGGCCACTGAGCCTGACATAGCCCTGCGCCGCGGTCTCGACCCGCGAGACAGGGACACTGGCCAGCTCGCGCTGCCTGCGATAGCCCAGCACCCAGGCCACGAAGCTGACCACCAGCAGCAAGGCAAATGCCGGCACCCGCATCGGTGCGTAGCCCTGGTACACCAGCGACCCAAGTGCGAAGCACAGCACGCTCGCGCTCGACAGGCCCGCCAGCTCCGGCCACGAGCGCCACCGCGCGCCGGATGGGGAGACGCCGGTCCACGACACTATGCTCGACCCCAGGCCTGCGGCAGCGCTTTCAGCCGAACAATTGCTTCATGTCGACGTCAGCCGTCTCGGTCGCGCTGAACTCCAGCAGCGGCTGTGGCTTGAATTGGAACAGGCGCGCCAGCAGCGCGTCGGGAAACTGCTCGATGCGCACGTTGTTCAGATTGACGGATTCGTTGTAGAACTCGCGCCGGTCGGCGATCAACCCCTCGAGCGAGCTGATGCGCTGCTGCAGCTGCATGAAGTTCTGGTTGCTCTTGAGTTCGGGGTAGGCCTCGGCCACGGCAAACAGGCGGCCCAGGCCCGTGCGCAGCGCGCCCTCGGCCTCGCCCAAGGCGGCCACATCGTGCCGCTCGCGCGCCTGGTGCACGCGCGAACGTGCCTCGATCACGCGCTGCAGCGTCTGCTGCTCGAACTGCTTGAACTGCTTGCAGGTTTCGACCAGCTTGGGCAATTCGTCATGGCGCTGCTTGAGCACCACGTCGATGTTGGCCCACGCCTTGGCCACGTTGTGCTTGAGCGTGACCAGCCCGTTGTACAGCATCACGGCATACACGCACAGCACCAGCAGCACCGCCAGCAGCACCCAACCCAAGATCGCCATCGTCAACCCCTCCAACCGTTATCAGCCGTGGCGTCGTGCTCTCGTCACCAGCGCAGCCATCGGCGAGTATTTTCGCTTGCCGCGCGCCCGCCGCGGATCATCGTGGCGGTTTTCTCACGGAACAACCCAGCGCCCCGCCACCTCGTCGGCAATGGCCAGACAACTCGTCAGCCCCGGCGATTCGATCCCGAACAGGTTGACCAGGCCCGCCACGCCGTGCTCGCGCGGCCCCTGGATGACGAAGTCGGCCGCCGGCTCGCCGGGGCCGGTCAGCTTGGGCCGGATGCCGGCGTAGGCGGGTTGCAGCGCGGCGTCGGGCAGGCCGGGCCAGTAGCGGCGCACTTCGTCGTAGAAGGCGTCGGCGCGCGATGCGTCGACGCGGTAGTCGTCCGGCGAGTCCTGCCATTGCACGTCGGGGCCGAACTTGGCCTGGCCGCCCAGATCGAGCGTGAGGTGCACGCCCAGGCTGGGCGAATCGCGCTCGACCACCGGGTAGATCAGGTGGCTGAACGGCGCGCGGCCGCTGAGCGTGAAGTAGTTGCCCTTGGCCCAGCGCGTGGGCAGCGGCGGGCGGTGCTGTGGCGCCAGGCCCTGCGTGCGGTGTGCCAGTGCGATGGCGCCCAGGCCGGCGGCGTTGACGACCTGGCGCGCCTGCAATTCCAGTTCATCGCCATCGGCCGTAATCACTCCCAATTTGATAGCTGGTTGCCCTTGATCAGACAGCGCTACAAGCCAATTGACCTTGGAATGCACGGCCAGCAGGCCGCCCGCATGTTCCAGGTCGGCCAGCAGCGACAGCATCAGGCCATGGCTGTCGATGATGCCGGTGGAGGGCGACAGCAGCGCGGCCTGGCAGTCCAGTTGCGGCTCCAGCGCCAGCGCTTCGGCGCGGCCCAGCCAGCACAGGTCGCTCACGCCATTGGCGCGCGCCCGCGCCTCGATGGCACGCAGTTCAGCTACCTGGACGTCGTTGCACGCCACGATGAGCTTGCCGCAGCGGCGGTGCGCCACGCCGCGCGCCGCGCAGTACGCATACAGCATGTCGCGGCCCTGCACGCACAGCCGCGCCTTCAGCGACCCGGGCGGGTAGTAGATGCCGGCGTGAATGACCTCGCTGTTGCGCGCGCTGGTGGCGGTGCCAAAGGCCTCGGCCGCTTCCAGCACCATCACCTCGCGCCCCGACTGCGCCAGCGCGCGCGCCACCGCCAGGCCGACCACGCCCGCGCCGATGACGACGGTGTCGACGTGTTCCACGCTCATGCCTCAAATCCTTGCAACACGGCGGCTGCGTTGTGGCCCAGTTCGGCCGCCGCGTAACCGCCTTCCAGCACGAAGGCGGTGGGCCGGCCCAGGCGCTTCAGCCGCTCGCCCAGGCGCACGAAGTCTGCCTTGAGAAGCTGAAACTGGCTGATGGGATCGCCCACGAACGTGTCCAGGCCCAGCGATACCACCAGGGCATCGGCGCCGTAGCGCTCGATGCGCGCGCAGGCGGTATGCAGCGCGTCGAACCAGGTGCCTGCGCTGCTGCCGGCGGGCAGCGGCAGGTTCAGGGTGTAGCCGGCGCCCTCGCCCACGCCGGTTTCATCGGCGTGGCCCAGGTAGAACGGGTATTCGGTGCGCGGGTCACCATGGATGCTGCAGAACAGCACGTCGGCGCGGTCGTAGAAGATGCTTTGCGTGCCGTTGCCGTGGTGGTAATCCACGTCCAGCACCGCCACGCGCGCCGCGCCGCCGTCGCGCAGGGCCTGCGCGGCCACGGCGGCGTGGTTGATAAAGCAGTAGCCGCCCATGAAGTCGCGGCCCGCGTGGTGGCCGGGCGGGCGGCTGGCGCTGAAGGCCGCACGCGCGCCGCCACCCAGTGCCCGGGCCGCGCTGGCGGCGCAGTCGGCCGCTGCCTTGGCCGCCGCCCAGGTGCCGGCGCTGAGCGGCGAGCCGTTGTCCATCGAATACAGCCCGAGGCGGGCGATGAAGTTGCGCGGCTCGACGTCGCTGCGCAGCGTGCGCACCGGCCAGACGGACGGAAACGGCTGGCGGTCGGCGTTGGCTGCGTCCAGCGCCAGCCAGTCGTGCCACGCGCCGCGCAGAAAGTCGAGATAGCGCGGCGCATGCACCTGCGTCAGCCAGGGCGTGCTGTCGACGTCGGGCGTGCGCAGCACGTGGCCCTGTTCGCGCAGCGCCTGCTCGACGAAGGCGGCGCGCGGCGGCCCTTCGTGGCAGGGCACGCGCTCGCCGCGAAAGATTTCAAAGCGCGGCGCGTGCTGCGCCTGCTCGGGGTTGACGAAGCACAGCATCGGTCAAGCGGTGAATGGCGCGCGGCCGCTGCGTCAGCCCGCCTGCGGCGGCGCGGCGCGCGGCAGGTCGCGCAGCACCATGGCGCGCGGCGAAAAGCCGTGGTTGAGCGGGCCCACCCCGTGGCCGGTGCGCACCATGGCGCCTTCCTTCAGCGCGTCCAGCACAAAGCTGTGCGCCGCCTCGGCCGCCAGCCGCAGCGGCAGGCCCTGCGCCAGAAACGCTGCCAGTGCCGACGACAGCGTGCAGCCGGCGCCGTGCACGTTCTGCGTGGCCACGCGCTCGGCCTGCATCACCTGCGGCTCGGCGCCGCGCTCCAGCAGCACGTCGAACACGGTGTCGCCCGGCAGGTGGCCGCCCTTCAGCAACACGGCGCGCGCGCCCATCTGTAGCAGCGCCTGCGCGGCGGCGGCCATGTCGGCGGCGCTACCGACCGGGTGGCCCAGCAGCAATTCGGCCTCATGCAGATTGGGCGTGACCAGCGCAGCACGCGGAAACAGCTCGGCCACGAGCGTCTGCACGCCGTCGGGCTCGATCAGCGCGGCGCCGGTGGCCGACACCATCACCGGGTCGACCACCACGTGCGGCAGCGCATGGCGGTCGATGGCGGCCGCCACCACGCGCATCACGTCGGCCGAGAACAGCATGCCGATCTTGACCGCGTGCGCGCCGATGTCCTGCGCCACGGCGTCGATCTGTGCGGCCAGAAATTCCGGCGGCGCGATGTGGATGCCGCTGACGGCCTGCGTGTTCTGCGCCGTCAGGCCGGCCACGGCGCTCATGCCGTAGCAGCCCAGCGCGGCAAAGGTCTTCAGGTCGGCCTGCACGCCGGCGCCACCGCCCGAGTCGCTGGTGGCGATGGTCAGCACGCGCACATATTCCTGGGTCAGATCAAACGTTTGCATGTCGATTCACGCCTTTTGCGCTGATGTAATAAGGATGTATAGCTATCAAATATGAAGCATCTGTGGCGCCCGCAGCGGCCGGCCACCGCACGGGCACAGCGTTGCGCCCCACCCTATTGTTGACCAGCCCGCCACCCCCGGCACGCGGCCGCCTTCAGGCGTTGAGCGACGGGTGCGGAAACGCCGGCACGGGCAGCGGCGCGGCAGCGCGACCGGCCTGGATCGCCGCCTGCCACGCCGGCACCGTGCGCGTCGGCAGGTCGCCCAGGCCGCGCACCACGCACACGCCGCTGGCGCCGCTGCGGGCGGCCTGCGTGGCCTGGTCCAGGTCCAGGATGCCGCCGATGGCCACCACCGGCACGCCGGCCATGTGCACCCACCAGGCCAGGTTGTCCAGCCCTTGCGGCACCCAGGGCATGGCCTTGGTCAGCGTGGGCCACACAGGGCCGCAGGCGACGTACCACGGCTTCAAGGCGCAGGCGCGCGCCAGTTCCCACAGGCTGTGACTGCTGATGCCCAGCGGCAGGCGCGTGGCCGCCAGCGCGGCCCGGCCCGCATCGCCCAGCGCCAGCAGGTCTTCCTGCCCCAGGTGCACGGCCAGCGTGCCGGGGTGGGTTGGCGCCAGTTCGGCGGCCAGCTGCCAGTGGTCGTTGACCACCAGCGTGGCGCCGGCGGCGGCGCACGCGGCCAGCGACTGCACCATCGATTCGCGCAGCGCGGCATGCCAGGCCACGTCGGGCGCGTCCGGTGTCTTGATGCGCAATTGCACGGTTCGCACGCCGGCCGCCACGACCTGGGCCACGCGCTCGACGCTGTCGACAATGGCGTACAGGCCGATGTCGGCAGCAGCCCGCCCCGGGTGCGTCGGCGAGTCGCTATCGATTTCGAAGCGAGCGCCCCACGTCAGCATGGGCATGAGCGATGAATCGGTTGCAAAACCGCCCACGGACGCCACCGGCCCCGCGCCCTGCCCGGCCGCATAACCGTGGCGCAACGCCTGCGCCGTCGCCATCTTGGCCAGCACCAGCGCGTCGGCCGGTACAAAGCCCAGCGCCAATGCCGCCGCCGCGCTGGTGGCAAAGGTGCACCCGGTGCCGTGCGTGTGGCGCGTGTCGATGCGCGGCAACGACAGCCAGCCGCTCGCGTGCTGCGTATCCAGCCAGTCCATCGCGTGCGCGCCCTGCCCCGTGCTGTCGCCGCCGGTCACGGCGAGCGCCTGCACGCCCGTCGCCCGCAGGCGCCGCGCAAGTGCCGGGGCCGTGGTTGCGCCCACAGAAGGGTCAAGCGCCGCGACCAGCCGCCGCGCCTCGGCCTCGTTGGGCGTAGTCAGGGTCGCCCGGGGCAGCAGTTCGCGAACATAGGCGTCCAGCACATCGTCGGCCGCAAACGATGCGCCGGTGCTGGACCGAAGCACCGGGTCCACGACCAGCGCCACCGGCGCGCGTTGGCGCAGCTTTTCCACGCAGCGCGCGACGGTCAGCACGTGGGCGGCGCTGGCCAGAAGCCCGGTCTTGATGACGGCGGGCGGCATGTCGGCGGCCAGCGCGTGCAGTTGCGCGTCGAGCGTCTTGCTCGATACCGCGTCAATGCGCGTCACGCCGGTCGAGCTTTGCGCCGTGACCGCCGCCACCACGGGGCACAGATGCACGCCAAACGCCTGCGCGGCGCGCTGGTCGGCCGACAGGCCCGCCCCGCCCGCGCTGTCGTTGCCGGCGATGCTCCAGACGATGGGCCTGGCGTGGCCGGGTGCAGGGGCCCATGGGAAATTCATGCGAGAGCGCCTTCAGCCACCGATCAGGAACGGGTTGCCGGTGACCGGCGTCGTCGCCACCGCAAAATCCTGCCGCGTCATCACGCCGGCCCGGTAAGCGGCGCGCCCGGCTTCAATGGCCTGCCGGAACGCGCCCGCCATACGCACCGGGTCCGGCGACTGGCTGACCGCGCTGTTCAGCAGCACGGCGTCGTAGCCCATTTCGAGCGCCTGCGCCGCGTGGCTGGGCGCGCCAATGCCGGCGTCGACGATCAGCACCACGTCCGGCAGGCGTTCGCGCAGCGTGCGCAGCGCAAACGGGTTGATCAGCCCCTGTCCCGACCCGATGGGCGCGCCCCACGGCATCAGCAGCGGGCAGCCGGCGTCGAGCAGGCGCTTGCAGGTCACCAGGTCGTCGGTGCAGTACGGAAACACGGTGAACCCGTCGCGCGCCAGTTGCCGCGCGGCCTCGATCAGCTCAATCGGGTCGGGCTGCAGCGTGTATTCGTCGCCCACCACCTCCAGCTTGACCCAGGGCGTGTCGTACAGCTCGCGCGACATGTGCGCCAGCTGAATCGCCTCGCGCGCCGTGCGGCAGCCGGCGGTGTTGGGCAGCAGGCGCGCGCCCTGCGTCTTCATGGCACCACGGATGATCTCGATGAACCCGTTGTCGCCCGCCGCGGCCAGTTGCCGCTTGAGGCCCACGGTGACGATCTGCGTGGCCGACGCCTGGATCGCATCGCCCAGCACCTGGGGCGACGGATAACCGGCCGTACCCAGCAAAAAGCGGCTGGACAGCGCCACGTCGCCCACGTTCCAGGCATCGGCGGGCGCGGCGGACAGGGATGAATCTCGCATGGCTCGATATTCTGCCAACGAACTGCGGCGTGGCCATCACGACCGCCGCGGACGCAAAAAAAGGGGCTACAACTTTAATAGCTGTAGCCCCTTGTGTAGATGGTCGGCGTGGCGGGATTCGAACTCGCTACCCCTTGCACCCCATGCAAATTAGAGATGATTTGCCACGATCCATCCTTGCTCGCGAATTCTAACTTATCCCTTATAAATCAACGCGTTACATGCAGCTCATTGATTTGACCTGTTCGCCATGATGCACTAAAGTCTGTCGCCAGCCGCGCCTGCGGTGTGGGCAAAAGTGTGGGCAAAAATCAGGGGTGCAGGATGGCAATCGTAACGGTCAAGCAGCTCGAAGCATTGACTGCCGCAGATGACGGAAGACGACTGAGTCTCGGAGATTCAATGTACGGCACCGTTCGTTCCGGCCGAGACGGTACGGTGAGCGTTTACGTGGTCTGGCGGTACAAGGTCGAAGGGCGAGTCCGCGAAGCGCGCCTAGGCTCTTGGCGGGCCGGCGGTTCGGCCAGCCTAAAGGCGCTCCGCGAGCAACGCCATCGCCTAGCGGTCAGCCGGCAAGCCGGCGAAGATCCACTAGAGATAAAGGCGGTCGAACGGCTCAAGGTCCAAGCCGACCAGATCGAAGCGATCCAAACGCAACGAGATCGCCTGAGCGAGTTGGCGACGCAGCAGGCGCGAGTCACGGTGCGGGGTTTGTTCGACCTGTGGCAGACGCGCGAGCTCAAATCTCGCGCTGATGGCGGTGCAGAAATCAAGCGTGGGTTCGAGCGCGACGTCTTCCCCATCATTGGCGAAGTGGCGGCCGCTGACGTCACCAAGGCCAACATCCAACTGATCGTCGACACGATGATGGAACGCGACGTTGTTCGCATGACAAAGCGCGTCCTGTCGGACTTGCGACAGATGTTCAGTTTCGCTCTGGACCGTGACATCGTAGAGATCGACCCAACCGCGCGAATCAAGAAGTCGCGGATCGGGCCTGACATTGAGCGCGATCGAGTTCTGAGCGAACCAGAGCTGATTGCGCTTTTCCAAAAATTGCCCCAGGCGGGCATGGCGGAACCGTCCATATGCGCCCTGCTCATTCAACTCTCAACGATCACTCGTATCGGAGAGATCCTGACAGCTCGGTGGGAGCATGTCGACCTAAAAAACGGCGTGTGGACCATTCCCGAAACCAAGAACGGAAAGCCGCATAGGGTGATGTTGAGCGACTTCGCCAAGGAACAATTTTTGCGGTTGTACCGACTGACTGGCAGCACGCCTTGGTGTTTTCCCGCCTCTCGGACGCAAGGACCAGTATGTGTCAAGACGGTCACTAAGCAGGTGGCAGACCGCCAGCGCACCCAACCACGCATGGCCGGACGTTCAAATCGGACGGACGCGCTGATCTTGCCAGGGGGTCCTTGGCGCCCGCATGATCTCCGGCGCACCGGCGCAACACTCATGGCAGAGGGCGGCGTGGCGCCTGAGATCGTGGAACGTTGCCTCAATCACTCTGAGCAGTCAAAGCTTCGTCGGATCTACCAGCAAGCCCGGTACGAGGGACCTCAACAGGCTGCGTGGTGTCTCCTCGGAAGTCAACTCGCTGCCCTTCAGGCACAGGCCTGAAGGGCGCTAACTCGCCGGTTCAGGTTGGGCAGCCACTGCCCGTCTGCCATCACCGATCCTCGAAATCAGGAATGATGCGTAGCGCGGCGCAATTCTCTCGGACTACACGCACGACGTTGCCAGGCACGCCGTCAGGGACCAACGCTGCAATGTCCAGTGTCACCGTCACCTCAGCACCAATGAGGCTGGACAGATGCGCCACGATCTCCTCTGCGATCCGTCCAGCGTCTCTTCCTATGCGGGTCGCATCCAGAGTTGCCGTCGCGTGGAAACGCGTGGGCATAACTTCCTGCGGCGCAACAGGCGTAGACGGTGAACGGGCGGCCCCGCCGCTCGACCCGGTCTCCCCAGGGGACGCCGGCACTCCAGTGCCCACAGGAACAAGAACCGCGCGTTCCGCATCGAGTTGCATCGCAGCAATGTCTGACTTGACGAGCAGAGCCGCACTGTAAGGGTCGCCCAACGTGACGGACGTCCCACCACGCAGCCCCTTATAACGACCCGCGGCCGGATCGAAATCATCCGCGTATCCAAAGCCTTCCTGCGCCCAAGTCAGAAGGCCGACGCCTTCAGACATCGCATGCAATAGCGATGCTGGATCCTTCAATCGAGGCAGGTACAAATAGCGCGCATAGTCTTCGACCAACTGCTTGACCGACACATGGTTACCGCGCCATAGCGGAACCCGATCCAGTTCCATCTTCAGCAAGGTCGGCGAGTAACTGACCAGATACGAACCATCCGAGCGCAGCTTCTTCGCGGCTCGTACCGCCAGAGCGTCGTTACCCGTCAGTCGCAAAGCCTCCCATCGCATGGGTTCCGTAGGTTGCCCTTGAGAGGGCACCAGCAACCAGTGATAAGTCTCTGGCAAACGCGCAGCGGCAGCCGCATCAGCCGAGGCTATCTGTTGTTCAACCTGGCGCTTCTGATGCGCGGTCAATCCAAGTGTTTCATCATCCGCAAGAATCGAGTTCCAGGCAAGAAAGCGTCGAGCGGCTTCGTCCAAGTCTTGCAACCGTGTTCGGTCAGGCGCAAGAAAAGCCAACGTGTTCCGATACAGCCTCGGCGCGTTGCCGCGGGTCTCCAAAATGGCCTTTGCTGCAGCCTCTGCCGGGCTGCCGCCATCCTTTGTATGCGGGCAGTCTGGTGCCAACACAACCAATCGCGCATCCAGATCGTCGGGCACATCGCCACCATTGGCGGGCAGGCGCTCGGGGTCGAACAGTTCTGCTGCGCGTGGATGATCGGCATTGGCCTGGCAGGTGCGTTGCCAGCTCTGGCGAATCTCGGCGCGGGCGGCGTCCAGCACGGTTTCGTTGGTGGTGTTCTCCCACTTGACCAGTTCTTCGATGATGCGAAACAGGCGTTGGCGCTCAGCCTCTTGCGCGTCTTCCGTCGGAAACAGATCAGGCCAGGCGCTGGGATCATCGACCATCTGCGCAAAGATGACCGCACGCGCTGCCGCCAACGGCCGACGGGCCCACCACAGGTGCAGCGTGCTGGGGTGGCCATGGCGGATGGATTTTTCGCGCGCCGCGGCCGCATTAATAGCAGCCAGTGGGAGGGCGACTTCGATGAGCTTTTTGGTTTGCGTTGCCATGGGTATTTTTGTTGAGCGCTACGGCTGCGGTTTGCTGGAGTGCCGATGCCGCGGGGCGCCGAGACAGTTTGTGAGAGCTCAGGGCATGGCCGGAGCAGACTCGATCAGCGCTCGGAACTCGGCCGGGATGGAGGCTTCGTCCACATCCACGCCTGCGTTGTGCTTGACCACCTCGATCTGCTGCCCGGCAGCCGTCGCTAGCGACGACAGCAAGCCGACAAGCTGGACGTCCAGCTCTTCTGTGCCTTCAAGAATGTCGGCCTGGATGGATTCGAATATGGGAGGCGCTGCGGAGACCGCCGTTCTGGACAGTGTGTCGAGCATGCGCACCTTCATGCCTCTCCCGCTTTCATGCTTGGCCGACTCGTACGCTGGCGCCATGTAGCCTCCAGCCAAGTTGGGCATTTTGGCCGCCAGCTCGCTTCTTCGCCCCATGACCACGGCTTTCAGGTCGGATTGGGCTTGGCCAGCGAGAAGCTGCATCTTTTCGGTAAACCAGGCCAGTTGCTTGGTCGAACCAGCACCGTTGCGGCCAAGCTTCAGCTTGATCACCAGTTCAACACGGTCTGCGCACTCGCGGCCCAAGCGGACGACCTCTTGTGCGTACCGGGATGTCACACGACCAATGTCGTCGGTGAAATACCGTTCCCACGTCAACGGCAATTGATTGAGCAATGGCTCGGTCAGGTCGGCATTGAGGTCGTATGAGCGGCCGCTGCTTGGGCTTTTGTAGAGGCCGTCGCGATGAACGACCGCACGCAGCGTTTGCCATGGGATGCCCGCCCATCTTCGACAAGCCTGCTTGACGCCGTGGATGCTGGTGTCAAGCATGGGCAACAGTTGCCGCACAAAGCCATCGCGGTAGGCTTGGAGTTGTGCTTGGGCATTCGACTGCTCCCGCTCCAGCGCGGTCTGGAAGCGGCGCAACTCGTCATCAATCAGCGCCGTGACTTCATTAGCGACTGGGGTGTTTTGTCTTGCGGCGGATTGAAAAAAAAACTTGATTTCCTCAACGAGCTTTCGCAATCTCTGCATGGCGGTGAGGCTGCGCTGATCAATGCCAGTCTGTTTGGCAATCTTCCGCATGAGGTCGTGAATTCCGGGAATGCCCGTGTCACGCACATCGTGCAAGCCGTAGTCCTTGCGGAGCCGACCGATGTTCCGCAGACGCATGTAGGCGCTGGCAGAGGTGGTGTGCACCGTCGCCTGTCGGGCGAGTTCGAGCATGCGGTTCAGGGTCTCGCCACCATCCTCGGGACCAGCTAG